>CAYONP010000082.1:0-27957 GCA_964405335.1 uncultured Fimbriimonadaceae bacterium | reverse complement strand
ACTACGCCGCACGAGCCGATGGGCCTTAGGTGTACAAATGGAGGGGTTCAGCGCAAACAGCACCCGCCAAACCTCGCCGACCCGCCGTGCCGTCAAACGGGGCACGGCGCTTGACAGTTTTCCGCCCCATCCCTTGACAACGTGTTCTCTGTGTGCTCTAATAGTGGCACGCGAGGAACACAATGAAGGCCGTGGGCTACTGCCGGGTTTCGACCGAAGACCAAGCCTCCGAGGGCGTCTCGCTGGAGACGCAGGAGGCCAAGCTCCGGGCGTGGGCTGACTTGAACGGCGCGGAGCTGGTGGCCGTTCACGTGGACGCCGGCTTGTCCGGGTGCCGCGCCGACAATCGCCCCGGCTTGCAGGCCGCCCTGGACACCGCCTGCCGCGAGAAGGCCCCCCTCGTGGTCTACAGCCTCTCGCGGTTGGCCCGGTCAACCAAGGACGCGATTGGTATGAGCGAACGGCTCGACAAGGCGGGCGCCGACCTGGTGAGCCTGTCCGAGCGCATCGACACCACCACGGCCGCCGGCAAGATGGTCTTCCGCATGTTGGCCGTCTTGGCGGAGTTCGAGCGAGACCAGATTGCCGAGCGCACTTCGGCGGCGCTGCAGCACAAGAAGGCTAAGGGGGAGCGTGTCGGCGACATCCCGTACGGTTGGCATCTGGCCCCCGATGGAATCCACTTGGTGCCGGAGGCCGCCGAGCAGGCGATGATTGCCGCTGCGCTCCGGTGGCACGCGGAGGGCTTGAGCTTGCGGAAGATCGGTGAGGCGCTGGCCGCTGACGGCATGTTGCCCCGCAGCGGCCGGCCGTGGCACCCGCAGCAGGTGAAGGCCCTGTTGACCGCCGAGGTGGCCGCGTGAGGCGCCGCCCCGCCGGCGATGTGGAGGACCTGGCCCTGGCCCGCGCCAAGGCCGAGGCCCGTGATCTGGTGACGCGCTATCCGGAGTTGCGCTCGCAGAGGACGGCCGAGTTCCTGGCCGGAGAGGGAGGCACCATGCCCACCGCGCGCGACCTGGCCCACCTGACGCTTCGCCTCCCCCACGCCCACGTCGCACGGCTGGAGGCGCTGGTGCCGAAGATCGCCGACGCGCCCGAGCTGGCCACCGTCGGCCGAGTCACTCGCTCCGACGTGTTGCGTCTCGCCGTCCTGCGGGGGCTGGCTGCACTAGAGGAGGAGTATCAGGCCAGGGCGCAAGGGCGATTGCCGGGAGTCGAAGGGTGACCTGGAATCGGGCCTCGCTGGTTCGGCAACTGCGGGAGTGGGGCATCGCCTGCGATGACAACCTCGGCGCCGACGGCTTGGCCGCCTTGCAACACGAGCTTGCGGAGCGAATGGATCTGGCCTACGAAGACCGCAGAGAGGCCCTACGCCCCCTGGAGCATCAGGCGGCAATGGAAGCCTACTGGCCCGGTATCACTCAGTACGCGGAGGCCAGCTCAGGTGTCGAGTGTCTGGTGGGGGCAGCCAGGGGGGAGGTGCTGATAGTCACCTCAACCGGGCGGCAAACGGCCGTACAACAGAAACCGCCCCTGCCGGCCGCTCATCCGGCCTACGGCTTCGTGGCCACAGATCCCCCGCTCTGGCCGTGGCCTCGGTATTGGCGAACTGAATCGGTGCCGCTATCCCCCCACCCCGATCGAGCGGTAGCCGCGTTCACCGGTATGGCGCTGTTCTGGGACCGCACCGCGCAGCTCTGGCGCGAGCCGCATTGGGGCAACGAAGATCCTCCGATGCTCGTCGAAGAAGCCGAGGAAGCCACTTCATACCTGCTTAAGCACTGGTTGCGCAAGCACGGCGACGAGTTCTACCTGCGCGTGAACCTGACCAACCTGGTCCTGAACGTCGCGCGAGAGGCGACACCGCAACAAGCCACCTGGGTCGCCACGTGCCTGCAATCGCGCGCCAACTGGCGGCAACTCATTCCCCGGTCGGAAGAGACCCTCGAAGCACGCATTGCCGCCGCTCTGCGCGAAGCGTCGAAGACGGTGGCGAGCCAACCGGCTCGTCTGCCCGTGGTCTGGGATTGGACGCGCTACGAGACCCGAGACGGCGGCCGGCGAATCTACTGCGAACCTCGCGTCGACTGGCTCACCCGGCCCGAGATGACCATGCCCTGGCCCTATTGGGCCGAGGAACAGGCCACCAAGTGGCGCCTTTTGGAGCACGCCGCAGACCTGCTCTTCGAGGCAAATCAGGGCGCTTGGTCAGACAACAAAGCGCATCGCACCATCCGAGAACCGTCGGCCGACGAGTGGCCGGTCGTGCGGTACCTGCTCAGCTACGCCGCAGAACAGGACCATTTGCACCTGAACTTCGCTCCGCCGGAGGGCGACTCCATCGGCTTCTGGTTCGACTACAACGACCTCCCGGTGGTGCAACTCTGGGGCCTCCTGCAGGGGTGGGCACACCTGCGGAAGTGCACCCACTGCGACCGATGGGTTTTGACCACCGGCCTGCGCCCGCGGAGGACCTGCAACAGCGCCTGCCGCACCGCAGCGCACCGAAAAACCCCCGGCGCCAGGTTGAACTCCACGGCGCCGCGGAGGAGGGAGAATGTAACGCGAGAGTCCCCGTGATGTGTTTCACCAAAACCCCGCTGTCGAGCTTGACGAGCGGGGTTTCGAGGGGTAGGATCGGCGAAATCCTGAGATAGGAACAAAGCGAAAGCCCGCTGGCAGGCGGGCTTGTCGCAGGCGTCAAGGGACTTGCCCTTGCCGGGTTTTGGCTAAACTCCCGGACAGCGTAAGCCCCGTGGCGTCCTCTTGTCAACACGAACGCCCGTTCCGACAGAGCGGGTAGTTGCGGAGGAATGAACCATGAGTGCTGTTCCGGTGGTGACAACCACGCTGGACGTGCGGCGGTTGGCGGGCGGTGGGCTACGGCGCCAGCTCGGCCTGACGCAGACGGCGCTCGGCGAGCGCATCGGCGCCCGCGTCGATGAGCTGAGCCGACTTGAACGCGCCCTGAGCCCCGGTGGATTGTTGGACCGCGTGGTCGATGGGCTGCTACAGACCGCCGGCGACGCGGCCCCGAAATGACGACGCCCCGGCCGCTAGGGCCAGGGCGCCGAAACCGTGGTACACGGGAAGCGACACCCCCATTGTACCACGGCGCGCGACGCCTGGTCACCGGTGACCGCGGGCGGGGAGGAGCCCCGCCATGCTCACACGTCTGAAGCTGGCCGCTGAGGCCGAGGCGGTCGTCTGGAGGGTGGCTGATGGCTAACGCCCCTACCCCCTACCCGAAGATCGCCGACGCCGCCGCAAAGCTGGCACGGTGGCTTGGCCTGCCAGCCGACGCCGCCTTGACGTTCCAGGTGTTCTCCGACGGGAAGAGCGCGGTCGGCGCCGATGTCGACGGCCTGGCCGTGAACGGGTTCGCAGCCACCTTCGCGGCCACCGCGGCCGAGCTGGCCGACGCGGCCCGGCACTACTGCGGCGAGGCCGCGTTTCCAAACCTCTACGTCACCAGCGGCCTACACGACCCGCCTGATACACGCAAGGCCGCCACCTGCCGGCGCGTCCTGTGGCTCACCTGCGACGCCGACGCCTGCGACTGGTTGACCACCACCCGGAGCGCCGACTTCCCCGACACGGACGCGGCCAAGGCGCATCTGCACCAGCTAGGCGACGAAGAGCTCGCCGGCCTGCTGGAGGAGCACAGGGCCGAACTGCAGCGTCACCTGCAGGCTCTCGGCCTGGCGCCGACGGCGGTCTGGCGGTCTGGGTATGGGCACTATGCACTGTTCATCCTGGAGGACGATGTCGCCGCGCGTGACGTGGCTGCGTGCAAGCGCCTGAACAAAGATCTGATCGCCGCGGTCAACACCAGCGCCGGGTACCGCCTAGCCGACCCGGCCGCCTCCGACGCGGGAACGCGCGTGGTCAGGATGGTGGGCGCCTACAACGTCAAGCGCCCAGACCGGCCGCTCCTCTGCCGCGTCCTGGCAAAGGACGGCCCGCGCCACCAGATGGCCGCCTTGCGCGCCCTGGTGCCCGCCACGCGGTCGGCGAAGCCACAGACGGTCCATCCAAGCCAAGCGGCCACCGCCACCGTCAGCCCCCCTGGTGAGCGCCTCTCCGACCGCGAGGTGGCGCTTCTCGCGCTGGACCGACTGAGACCAAGCCGCGCTGACGACTACCAGACCTGGTGCGAGGTGGGCATGGCCCTGCAGAGTGTCGGAGACGATCTGCTGCCGGAGTGGATCGCCTGGAGCCGACAGAGCACCAAGTTCGACGGCGAGGAAGTCTGCGAGACGAAGTGGCGCTCGTTCACTCCGGACGGCGGCCTAACCGTGGCGGCGCTGGTGGAGTGGGCACGCACCGACGGCGACCCGGAGTTTCTCAAGCCGGGCTGGCGGCATGGGCACGCGGCCGATGTGGCGGCCGACGGGCTCGAACCTGAACCTGCCGATGAACCGTTCGCGCAGGACCGTCGCTGCTGTGAGCCGGGTCGCTTCCGCAGCGACGACATCGGCAACGCCGAACGCCTGGTGGCCCTCTACGGCGACCGCCTGCGCTGGTGCAAGGACTGGCAGACGTGGCTCTACTACGACGGCAGCCGCTGGGCCCAGGACACCGGTGAGCAGGCCCTCGCTTGCGCCAAGGCGACCGCGAGGAGCATCCTGCGCGAAGCGCATAACGCACCCGAGGAGCAGCGTAGCGCCCTGGCCAAGTGGGCAGTGACCTCGGCCACGCGCCAGAAGCTAGACGCCGCCCTCTACGTGGCCCGCCCCGATCTCGCCGTCACATCTACGGCGTTGGACGCGGACCCGAACCTACTCAACTGCCGCAACGGGGTGATTGACCTGCGGACCGGCGACCTGCGGCCTCACAACCCGTCGGACCTGGTTACCCGACGCGTCGAAGCCGAGTATCACCCCGACGCCGACTTCGGGCCGGCCGCCGAGGAGTGGAACCGCTTCCTCGCTGATGCCACCGGCGGCGACGCCGAGCTGACCGCCTACCTGCAACGGGCGGCCGGCTACACCCTGACCGGCGACCCGAACGAGGAAGTGCTGTTCTTCACCTACGGGCCGGCGCGGACCGGCAAAAGCACCTTCCTGGACACACTGCGGTCCCTGCTCGGCGACTACGCCGACTCCCTCGACTTCGCCGCGCTGCTGCGAAGCCGTGGCGGGTCTGATGCCCGCCCCGAGATCGCGAAGCTCCAGGGGCGACGGCTGGCCGTGGCGGTCGAGGCAAGTGGTCGGCGAGACTTCGAGGCCGAGCTTCTCAAATGGCTCACCGGCGGCGAGACGATCAGCGCTCGCGCGATGTACCGTAACCCAGTCTCGTGGCGGCCGCAGTTCACGCTCTGGCTGGCGGCCAACGACCGGCCGAAGGTAGCGCACGACGATTCGGCCGTCTGGCGGCGGATGCGTGTGATTCCGCTAGTCCACCAGGTACCACCCGAGCGCGTTGACCGCGACCTCAAACGCCGGCTGCGCGAGCAGTGTGCCGATGCGGTGCTGGCCTGGTGTGTCCGGGGCTGTCTCGCGTGGCAGAGCGAGGGGCTGGACACCTGCTCGGCGGTCGAGGAGGCCACCGGGAGCTACCAGGCCGCGATGGACCCGCTGGCCGACTGGCTCGACGAGCACTGCGCGATCGATCCCACCCACAACTGGTTCACGCCGACGGAGGAGCTGTTCCGCGACTTCCGTGAGTGGTGCGACCAAGCCGCCGAACGGATGACGTTGACGCAGAACCAGTTCGCCGACCACCTCGCCAGCCACGGGCCAGTTTCTGCCCGCCGGCGCATCGGCGCGCAGAAACGACGCGGATTTGACGGCATCCGCCTCACGCGCCAAGCCGAACTCGACCTCGATGGTGCCGAGTGCCGGTCCAGTGGGCCGGCACTCGATCCGCTCCCAGAGCGGCTTGGACCGGGAGGGCCGCCGGTCACTGGATATTTTCCCCAAGAAACTCTCCGCGAGAATTTCCGAGAAAGTGCCGGCCCGCCCGGTCCACACAGCTCCCAGAGCGGCGTAGGTGCCGGTCCACCCCCCGGCCCAGGGGCGGCCCAGGCGGCCCACCCCGGCGAAGGGGATGACGACCCCTTCGCCCCTGACTTCGTTTCGCCCAGAGGGTGTTCGGTCGAGGAGCGTGAGTAGACGGGTAGAGGACCGAGAGCCGGTCGAGCGGGAGCAGGTGTGTGGCAGCTTCGTTCTACGTCTACGTGGACGAGTCGGGCGACGAGGGTTTCCAGTTCGACGGCGGCGGGAGTTCGCGCTGGTTCGTCCTCTCGGCCGTCGTGACACGGGCGGGCTCCGACCTGGAAACGGTCAAGCTGGTCGACGAGGTACGGGCCCTGCTCGACCGGCCGCCGAAGAAGCCGCTCCACTTCCGCGACCTGCGCCACGAGCATCGGGTGCCCTTTGTCGACCGGATCGCGCGGGCGAAGCTGCGGGTGGTCTCGGTGCTGATCAGCAAGCCCGACCTGCAGGAGCCGGAGAAGTTCGAGGAGGGGTATCGGCTCTACTTCTACGCGGTCCGTCTGCTGCTGGAGCGGGTCTCGTGGCTCTGCCGCGACGCGCGCCGTGCGGACGAGACCGGCGACGGGAGCGCCGAGGTCGTCTTCTCGAACCGTTCCGGCATGGCCTACACCGAGCTGCGCGGCTACCTCGGCCTGCTGGAGGACCAGGCCGCTGCGCGCGGGGTGACCATCGACTGGACGGTGGTACGCCCGCACCAGGTGACGGCCTACACCTCGGGTAAGCGGATGGGGCTGCAGCTTGCCGACGCGGTGGCGAGCAGCTTCTTCAAGGCGGTGGAGCCGTCGCCGTACGGCTACACGGAAGAGCGCTACGCCCGGATGCTCCAGCCGCGGGTCTACCACCGCCGCGGGCGGTATCTCGGTTACGGCCTCAAGTTCTGGCCCGGCGAGGTGGAGAGTCGGCTCCAGACGGCGCCCGAACTCGGCTGGGTGCGGGAGGTCTACGGGCAAAAATGAAGCAGGTCCCGGGCCTCAGGATCCCACCCATCAGGGCTGCCGTCCGGTCGGACGACCTGAGGTTGTTCCCGCGCATACCTGCCTGTCTCTTAGTCTACCCGACGAGCCGCGGGAGTTCCAGCCGGATGTTGCGTAGCGGTTGCCGGCGGGGCTGGTTGAGTCCGCAAAGGGCCATTAGCAGACACTTCGATAACGGAGAACGCCCGTGAGCACCAACCCGAAACCGATCGCCGCCAACCCGCCGAACGCCCTCGTCTCGGCCGAGACGAAGGCGCCGGCGGGCCGGAAGCGCTCGGCCCTCAACGCCCTGAAGCACGGCCTCCGCTCGTCTCTCTTCGTGGTTCCCGGACTGGAGCGCGAGGAGGACTGGAAACGCCACCTGGCCGCGGTGGTGGAGAGCGTCGAGCCCGCGACCTACCTCGAAGCGGTGCTGGCCCAGGACGTGGCCTTGCTGACCTGGCGGCTCGGCCGCGTGGCCCGCGCCGAGCGCGAGGCGGTGAGCCTGCTGCAGGAGACGGCGGAGGATGATTGGGCCAAGACCAGCCACTTCAGCAGCATCGAAGGGCTGTGCGAAGAGGTGGCACGAAAGGCCCAGCTCATCCGCGACCTGGAGGGTTTCGCCGACCTGCGGGCGGAGGATCTTGGCAAGGGGCGGGCCGAGGCCGTGCTGTTCATCATGGCGGACGAGGTCGGCGACCTGGACTTGACCGATCCCGCGAGCTTCGCCCTGCCGCCACCGCTGACCAGCGAGAACCTGGAGGATGGCAGCTTCCGAGACTGGACGCTGGAGCTGTTGCACGCGGTGGCCGAGGATGTGGCCGACGTGGCCGAAGTCACGTTGGCGGACCTGGTGCTCCAGGCTCTGGAACGGGCGAGGCGGGGTCGCAAACGGGCAGAGGCCGCCCTGGAACGGGCCGAAAAAGCCGTCGAACGGCTTCAACGGTCCCGGATTCTGCCCAACGAGGAGGATCTAGAGCGGTTTTCCCGCTATGAAGCGCACCTCCGCCGGGCGCTCGCCAAGACGCTCGGGGAGCTGCGGGCCATGCAGGCGCAACGCGGCTCCCTGACGGTGATCGAGGCCGAGTAGGACGGGTTCGTTTGGTAGAAAAGGGCCGTGGAGCAAAGGCGAAAAAAAGCGCTGGAAGTGCACACTGCGCGAGATCATTTTGGGAGAAACCGGAGAGCAGCATGGGCGGACCGGGGAGCGGCAGGCTTCCGACCTTCAACACCAAGACCACGGTCGAGCAGTGTTTGGTCTTGGCCGCGGACCGAAGCCTCCTCGGCCAGTTCCCCGAGGAGGGCGCCGTGCGGTATTCCCTGACTTGGCGTCACGGCAACCGCGAAGAGGGATCGATCGGCTGTTGTGCCATGACCAGGGACGGCGAGAGACGTCTGGCGCTGCGCTACCGCACCACACCTCGACAAGGCGAGTCGGAGCAGATCGAGGAGCCGATCGAGCTGACCTGGACGCCTTGCCGGTTCGGCGGCCGGCGCTGGTGGTTCCGCTGTCCGCTCATCCGGAACGGCCAGCTCTGCGGGCGCCGGGTGGCCAAGCTCTACCTCCCGCCGGGTGGCCGCTACTTCGGCTGCCGGCACTGCTACGACCTGACCTACACCTCGGCTCAGGAGGCCCACAAGTACGACCGTCTCTTCGCCCACGTGGCTGGCGAGTTGGGTACCGACTGGACGCCGGCGATGGTGAAGCGGGCGCTGGAGGGCCGAGCAAAGTGGAGGGCGGGACGGTGAGCAGTTCGTGGCCCGCCCGGTCCAAGACCCTCGGCCGTTGGGGGGACTCTGACGCGGTATGGAAACCACGACGAACGGCGCCAACCGCCGCCTGGCGCCGCCAGGCAGTGACGAGCGCCAACCGCCAACCGCCGCCGAGCGCCTGACGCGGCAGGAGGCTGCCGCAGAGCTGGGCATCAGCGTGGATGCTCTGCGGCGTCTGCAACGGACAGCCGACGTTCCCGGAGAGCGGATTCGAGCAGCCCACGGCGGGCGTGTCTGTCTACTCTCGACGGCTGACCTTGACGCCCTTTCGGCGGCACTCGAAGATCGCTTAGCGCCAACCGCCGCCAACCGCCGCCACCAGGTGCCGCCAGACGGCGCCGCCAACCGCCACCAGGCGCCGCCAACCGCCGCGGCCAGACGGTCGGAGGAGGCGGTGGCGTGGCAGGAGGCGCTCGTCGAGTCACGCGCCCGTGTCGCCGAGCTGACGATCGAGCGGGACCGCCTGCGCTCCGAGCTGGAGCGCGAGCGCGTAGCACACCAGGATGCGCTCAGACGAGCCGAGGAGGCCGAGCGGGGGAGACACGTCGCCCGCGAGCAGTGCGAGGTCCTACGCGCCGCCTGGTGGCGCTGGCGCACCCAGCTCGACGGGCTCGGCCTGGTCAACCGCTTCCGACGCCTCTGGCCGGAGCTGCCGGCGGAGGTGACCGCGGAGCGGATGTTGGCGAGGCCGGGGTAGGGGAAGCACCAATCGGACTTCGCGCCTCCCAGCGCGTCACACATCACTCGGTGCTCGACGGGCAGGTGAATCACGATCTTCGCATGCCGGATCGTGCTATAACAGTCTCAACCGTGTGGCTCTGCTGCTGGATCCGGACGCGCTGTGCGCATGCTGAGACATCGGCGACGGGACCTACAACAAGTGCTGCCGCAGGTAGTCGCGGTAGAGCCTGCAGCGGAGCGTCGGCTCGGAGCTGTGGCTGCCGACCATGAGCCCGGCGGCTCGCAGGCGGAAGAACGCCAGCGGCTTGTCACACGGGCCGCCGCGCAGGATGCCACGCACCGTCTCCGTCAGCGCCGCGTCGCGGCAGAGCAGGGCCAGCATCCGCCGCAGGTGGTCGTGGAAGGGGCCGTCGGGCAGCAGCACGATCGACTCGAAGTGGCCGATGTCCGTCTGCTGCCGGGCCATCTCCAGCAGCCCACGCCGGACCAGGTAGGGATGCCCGCCCACCAAGTTCATGAACCGCGCCAGCTCATCCTCGTCGGCCAGCGGTCCGCCGCACCGCGTGTTGAGCTCGCCCACCTGGCTCGCCGTGAAGTCGGCCAGCCCAATCGGCGTGCCGACGTTGAACGGCGACTGGTTCGCGTCGGTGATGAACAGGCTGGCCTCGGTCGCGTAGGTGATGATCAGACTGATCCGGCCCCACGGGCCGTGCGGGTCGAGCGAGCGCTCGTTGTGCCACGAGCGGATCAGCCCGAAGACGTCGCTGCCGAAGGAGCAGGTGAATAGCCGGTCGGCCTCGTCGATGGCCCAGACCAGCGGCCGGTCGCTGGCGCCGAGCACGCGGCGCCGCAGGTACAGCTCGAAGTTGAGGTTCGGCGCGCGCCGGTCGTTCCACTCGTCCTCGGGCCAGTGCTCGAGGTCGAGCTGCTCGGCGATCAGTCCGCCGATCGCTTGGTAGAAGTCGGAGATCGACTTGAACTGGTTGGCGTTCAGCTTCTGGAGGTCGGTGACCGCCACGACCGCGCCATCGCGCCGGGCCTGCTGGATGCCCCGCGACATCAGCGAGGTCTTGCCAATCTGCCGGGCGCCCTTGATCAGCACGATGCTGTCGCGCCGCCCGACGGCCTGCTCGAGTCGGCAGTCGGCGTCCCGCTCGAGGTAATACGGCGAGTTGAGCGGCACGGCGCCGCCGACGCTCTCCTGCGCCTCGGCGGGCAGATGCGACAGGCCGAGCACCGGCGCGGGCGCTGCATGCCGGCCGCCGGGCCGGAGCGCCTCGCTCAACCAGGCGTGCACCTCCGTCACGTCATCGCCGTGCCACTGAGCCTGTGGCAGCTGATCGAGCATCGAGGCCAGAGGCTCCGGCAGCAGGCCATCGTAATCGACGCGGACCGGCAGCAGGCGGGGCCGACCGGTCGTCCCGCGCGCCTGGTGGCAGATCTCCAACTCGTAGGCCAGCATCTCGTCGTGCACCGCCTGCTCGGACAGCAGCACGATCACCGCGTCGGCGGCGGTCAGCTCGGCCTCGAGCCGTTGCGACCACGCGGCGCCGCCGACCAGCCGATGGTCCAGGAAGACGCTCACGCCGTCGGCCTCGAGGCGCCGCTCCAGCTCGGCCACGAGGCGCTCATCGGTCGCTACGTGCCAGGCGTGGAGCAGCGCGACGCGCGCCAGCGGCGGGTCGGGCCGCGTCGCCGTCACCTGCTGCACCACCGACTGCGGCGTCGTCGGGTTGCCCACGCCGCTGCCGAAGAAGTTGACCAGCTCGACCACCTCCTCGTGCTTGACCAGCACCGGGCAGAGGTCGTGCAGATGATCGCTCCAGGTGCCGATATCGCGGAGCGACCTGGCGTAGGTGCCGGAGAGCAGGATGTGGCCGGCGTCGCCGCAGGCCATGACGCGCTGCGCCAGGTTGATCCCGCTGCCGGCCACATCGGGATGAGCGTTGATGTTCTTGAGGCGGCTGACAGGCCCGCTGTGAACGCCCATCCGGAGCTGCATCTCGGGATGCTCGGCGAGCGCTGACGTCAGCTCGATGGCGCAGCGGGCCGGCCTTTCCGGGTTGCCGAAGAAGACCAGCGCCAGGCCGTCGCCGGCTGGCAGGCTCAGCACCGCTTTGTCTCCGCGGGCGGCGGTGTAGGCCGGGCAGGCTCGGACCAGGTCCTGCAACTGCCGGACGACGCGGCTCTGCTCGCCGATGCTCCGCGTCGAGTAACCCACCACATCCAGGTACAGCACATGGGCATAGTCCAGCGGCCAGCGGTCGGGGGCCTGCCCCCCGCATCGATCAGGATTGCCTTCGCCCGGATCCGGGCGCTTCCGGTCGCCGAACAGTCTCAACTTGCCCATGAGTCTCCCCCACGACGCCGGATCCGGCTCGCCGCCGGCCCGCCGTGCGGTGCCGCCGTCCGGGTGGTGCCCGGACGGCGGCGCACCGTCTTCAGAGCTGCGACTCCACGCCGCGGCGCAGTTCGTCGACCAGGAACTGCGGCGCGTGGAAGGCGAGCGGGTGCGCGCTCTGGCTCGGCGTCCAGCCCGGCGCCGCGATGGTCACCGTGCGGGTCGCGGAGTCCCACGTCACCCCGGTCCGCGGGTCCACGTCGAGGGCGCCGTAGAGCATCCGGATCGGCACCAGCACCTGCCCGTCGATGAGCATCGGCGCGGTGGCCATCGAACCGTCCTGCGCCACGTAGAGCGGCACCTCTGGGTCGAGGAACGGCCCCTTGGCGCTCGGCGACCACTGGTCGGGCGGCAGGTCGGAGGCGAACACCAGCAGCCGCGGCTGATCGGCCATGACCGCCACGTTGGCGCCTTCGGCCGAGAGCACCAGCACACCGGACTGGTCGTCGACGTAGGCTCGGCAGCCGGCCGCGCTGAGGGTCTCGACCGGCAGCATCAGGCGGTCGTTCCGGAAGTCGGCCGGGCCGCTGAACAGCGTCTGTCCGTTGATCACGAGGGTGACCGGGGCGGTCGCGTGGTTGTAGGTCTGGTCACCACCAACCAGCATCGTGCCGCCGACGAGGGTGCAAGCCACCCACAGAACGCCTCGCCCGCCTTGCTCCAGCAACGTATCCATGCGAACTCTCCTTGGAGGCACTGCCATCCGCGTCACGGCGTCGCCTGTGGCTACTGGAAGACCCGATAGCTGCGTGGGTTGAGGCCCGCGACGCGGAGGATCTGGCGCGCGCCATCGATCCGCTGACGCTGGGCCTGTTCGTCCACCCCGAGATCGTAGCCGGTGGTGATGTACGGAAGATCCCACTCACTCCACGGGTTGGATCGCACAATCCAGATGGCCATCTGCCGGGCCATCGGGTCGGCGTCGTCGCCTGCGCCGATGATCCGCCGCACCTCGTCTTGGGCATGAATCGCGCGCCCCGGCTGAATCGAGAACCCGTCTCCATCGGCGGGGACGTCCTTGTCCTTGTCCAGGCAGGCCGCGTCGATGGTCAGATAGGTCTCCTCTTCGCCGGCGTAGAGGCGCGCCGTCGCGTCGCGTGTCGTGACCAGGTTCTGCGCGCCGCCGCTGGCGAAGAAGACCGTGCCGGCGGGGATCTGAACAGTCAGCGCATCCGGCGTGCGCGGCCCGCGCCGGATGGTGACGCTGAGCCGGTCGAGCGAGGAGCTTCCGTCGCCGCGCACGGTGCACAGATTCTGCGCCACCGCGGTCTCGACATCGAACTCGGCGCGGGCGGCCGGCGAGTCGCTTGGCTGTGGCGCAGCCGGGGCCGGCAGGGTGTCGAACCGGGCCAGCTCGACCTGCAGGGCGTCGCGCAGGGCGGTCGCCCGCTCGGCGGGGCGGGCCACCACGGGCGTTGGCGCGGGCGTCGGCGCGGCGGCCACGTCGAGGAAGGTCTCGGGCGCAGGTTCGGCGGGGCGGCGCCCGCAACCGACCAGCAGCGCGGCCACGACGAGCAGCATCCAGCCGCAAGGCACGTGTTGAGCAATGGTTCGCATGCCTGTTCTCCCGCGGTCGGGACGGAGGAGGCGGAGATCGCCCGACGCCCGACCGCTGTCGGGGGATACGGCCGTGGCGCGAGACGCTTGCAGCCGATGGCGTGGCGGTGGACGGTCGGGCGGCGCCCCAAACGACGAGCGCGTGGCCGCTGGAGCCCTGCCGGGCCACAACGACCACGCGCCCTCGATCAGCCGGCGTCGTCGACGATGCCACGGGTCTCGGCGCGACGGCTGAGACGGTTTCCCCTGCGCCTCCACCGGGCGGCGCCTGGGACGCTCTGCCCGATGCCTGTCGATACGGTGGTAACCGCAGATCGCTTACGCCGCTGCTGGCCGATGTCTGGTCACGGACCATCGTCCTCGCACGTGAGGTACACGTAGTACCCGTTGGTACCGCGCTTGAGCAGCTCGGCCAGGGCCATGCCTTTTGCGTGGCCGTCACAAAAGAGCGTGTTCGCGCGGTCCAGATGGCGACCGATGATCCGACCTGTCCCGTCGGCAGTGCCGTAGATGAACCAGGGCGGGTGCTCTTCGGTGCGGAGCGTCACGATGTCGCTCTGTACGAAGGGATCGTAGGGACTGGGGTTGTCCCGGGCCGACGAGAACCAGGGCCAGTCAGGGCTCCAGCCATCAACCACGGCGAGGGTGCGCGTGGGATCCGCGACAAGGGACTCGTGCCCCGGATGGACGAAGGTGGCGTCCCAAGGGTGGGAACCGTACGCGTGGTTGCCGAACGGATCCCGTGGCGGTTTTCCTGGTGCGCGCCAGTTACCGACATAGGCGCCGTTGGCCAGGTACGAACCCATCTTGGTCGCGCAGTCGGCCGGCCGGATGCCGATCTCGGTGTAGACGCAGGCGTCCCGCTGGGAGGACTTGCAGTCGAACACGTTGGTGGAGCGCAGATACGGCTGGAGTTCGCCGGTCCAGAACACCATCAGCGGCGGGTCGCCGGCGCCGTTGACATGGCCGACCATCAGCTGCGGCCAGCAGCCATCCCAGTCGCCGGAGTAGCATAGGATCGCCAAGCCCTGCTGCTTGAGGTTCGAGACGCAGGCCGACTGCCGAGCCTTCTCTCGCGCTTTGACGAAGGCGGGGAAGAGGATGGCCGCCAGGATCGCGATGATGGCGATCACGACTAGCAGCTCGATGAGGGTGAAGCCGTGACGTTTCATGGCCGATACCAGGGATTCTCGCCGTCATTCGGCGGGTTGTAGAAGGGCGGCGCGTTGGTCGGGCCCTGCGGGTCGGCACCGTCGTATGGCGCCGTGGTCTTGACCTGCTCGGGCGTGAACCACTTCACGTGGCCGTCGGTCATGGCGAAGTTGGCCCCGCCGTGGTGGCGCATCTCGCCGAATCGCATGTCGCTCCGGCCCTCCGGCGCGCCCTTCCACGAGTCGTGCGGGAACAGGCCGTAGTGGAAGGTGCAGGTCCCGCTCCATTCCTCGAGCTGGACCCAGCTATGCGCCCGGGTGTCATGGCAGAGCACGGTGGTCGTGGGATAGGGCACGGCCGCTAGCGGCAGACCGCGCGTCAGGTACCCGTTCCAGCGCGTGGTGTCGGTGGCGTCGTGGTCCCAACCACCGTTCATCCGGAAGACGGCGCCGTAAGCGAGCTCGGCGCCGGGGCAGTAGAGCAGCCGCCGGTCGCTCAGGTATGGCATCAGGTTCCGTGTCATCGAGCTGCCGTTGCCGACGATCGAGCCGGGCGGCGCCAGCAGCGAGTAATTGTGTGGGAAGCGCTCGTCGTAGTCCTGCACATACTGCAGGACCGTCAGCCCGATCTGCTTGAAGTTTGCGGCGCAGCCTGCCTGTTGCGCCTTGCGCTTCGCGCCGATGAAGACCGGAAACAGGATGGCCGCCAGGATGGCGAGGATCGCGATCACCAGCAGCAGCTCGATCAACGTAAACCCACGTCGTCTCATGATTCCCCCTCGCGCTGGAGCTGTCTCCAAAGCTCTTGCCACTCGCGCCACGAGATCGACTTCGGCGCGTCGCCGGGGCCGAGCGTGAACCCGAGCGCCAACTCAGTGCGTCGCTCGATCGTCTCCACATCGGGCAAGTCCGTCGGAATGGGTAGCAGGACGACGTCGTTGCCTCGGCACACTGCCGCCTGTCCGCCGTCGCTACGGACCGCCAGCTTCCAGCCACCGAGCCGCTCGGCAGGGCCGCAGGCCTGGCCCGTGTGTGGCTCCCACAGCCAGGGATTCTCGCCGCCGCCGGTGGTCACCACGTAGCCCTTGTCCGGTGTCAGCCCAACGCCGCCGACGTCATTCTGGTGGACCAGGCTGCTCAGCAGCGTCGGCGGATCCGTCGTTTGCCAGATGTTGACTCGAGCATCGCGACCGGTAGTTGCCAGGAGGGCGTTGTCGAGGCTGAAGCACACCTCCTCGGCCTCATGCTGGTGGGCCGGCAGCTCCGTGAACAGTGGTTGCCAGTCGGAAGTGCGCCAGACGTGGATCTGACCGGCCTTGCCGCTGATGTCGACGCGAGAGCCGTCGGGGCTGAGCAGGATCTGGCGCACGCCGCCGGTGACCTCGAGCACCGGGCCGTAGCGTTCACCGGCCGGTAGGCGGAACGCCTGGGCGAGGTTGGGTTGGCGACACTGCGCGACGAGCATGGTGCCGTCATCAGCGACGGCGGCACGGTCGCACCGGCCGCCGACGTGGAACGACGGACCGACGGGCGAACCGCGGTCGACGTCGTAGACCGTCAGCTCGGTCTCGTCGCCGGGGCCCCCGACGACGACATAGCGCCCGGTGGTACTCAGGCCCAGGATTCGCTCGCCAACCAGGGGCGTCGCGGCGAGCTGATGCAACGGAGCGGCGGACCAACGCGCGACCTGCAGGCCGGTTGCCATGTCGCCACTGGCCACGACCAGCGAGCCATCGGGGCGGTAGGCGGTCCGCTGGACCGGTCGTCCGATCGGGATGGTCGGATACTCGGTTGGCTCCGGCACGCGCCAGATGCGCGCATTGCCGTCGGCGGCCGAGGTGATGAGCAGGCGTCCGTCCGGCGACAGGTCGCCGAACAGCACCTCGCCAACCGAGGCGAGCGGGAGACCAACCCGGTGGCCGGTGGCCGCATCCCAGCAGCAGGCCGTGCCGTCGCGTGAGGTCGTCACCACCAGGCGGTCGTCCGGCGTGAACTCGATCCGCCAGACGTCGTTGGCATGCCGGATCGTCTCACCTACCGGCCGGCCGGTGGCGGTGTCGTAGACCCCCGCCAAGCCGCCGAGGTGCGAGAGCGCCAGCCGCGAGCCATCGGAGCTGAGGCCGACGCCGCGCAGCGCGCCCGAGTCCTCCGGGAACTTGATCGGCGGCCCGAGCGCCTGCTGAGTCTCGACCAACCAGGCCCGGGCGGCGTGGTTGCCACCGGCGGCGATCACGCGACCATCGGCACTGAAGGCGACGACCTCCGCCCCCGAACCGGCCTGCCCTGGGAGCGTATGGACCGTACCGGAAGTGGGATCGATGAGCAGCACCCCACCGTTGGCGCACGTCGCGCCAAGCCACCGGCCACTCGGAGAGAGCCGGATCGCGGTGGCGCCGTTGGCCTCAATTGCCGGGAAACGCAGCTCGCCGCGCTCGACGTCCCAGATCCGGATCGTCCCGCCGTCGTTGGCACAGGCACTGGCGACGAGCCGGCCGTCGGTGCTGTAGGCGACGCTCCACAGCTCGTTCTCGCCGTCGCTGTGGGTGAGCGGCGGCGTGACGGGCTGCCCGGTGGCGATGTCCCACACGCGGGCGGCCGGGGGCGTCTCGCGGCCGCGGTCGCAGATGGTGGCGACGCGCCGACCGTCGGGGCTGAAGGCGACCTCGCGGACGAACCCCGAGTGCTGGAGCGGCGGCGTGACCGGCCGGCCGGTGTCGACGCGCCAGACGCGGGCGGTGCCGTTAGTCCCGCAGGTGGCGACGAGCCGGTTCTCGGGCCCGAAGGCGACGCCGTAGACATAGCCGTCCTGGCCGACCACCTGCACCAGGCGGCCGGTGACGGCCGGCTCCCAGCCGGCCCAAATGCGCTTGTACCAGCCAGCCACGGTGGGTTGGTCGTCCACGCTCCGACAGGCCCGGGCCAGTCGCCAGAGGCCGGTCAGTTGCGTGTTGTTGAGGAGGCCGATCCCGCGCTCTGCCTCGAGCAAGGCGACGGTGCGACGACTGTTGCGTTCTTGCTTGGCGACCGTCCCGTTCGCGTGGGTCAGAGCCAGCACGGCCGGCGCCATGATCGCCATCCCGACCAGCACGTACCTCAACACGAGCCGCCACGACGGCGCCGCGAGATTGGCGCGAATCCACCCCAGGCTGAAAGCCCTCGCGTAAATCCGATTCCGGCAGGCCAGCCGTCCGCCACGCTCGCGAACCACGCCCGAGAGCAGCAGCTTGGTGACCAACGGATTGGCTGCCTCATATCGCGTGCGAAGCCCCCGCCGCACCCGCCGATACAGCCCGAGCAGCGGCGCCGGGTCGTCGCCCGCCGAGAGCAGCCGGTCGCTGACGAAGTGCAGATTGTCGTCGCGCTCCATCGAGCGGCTGTCGAGGAACAGGCGGTGAACCAGTCGATCGACGTCGGCGGGGGACGCGGCCTGTTGCTCGACGACCGCCTGGCAGAGCCGCTGCGTGAGGTAGGGATGGCCGTGCGTCCAGTGGTAGACGCGGCGGACCAGCCGGCTGCGGGCGGTCTCGTCGGCGAAGCCGGCGCCGAGTTGGGCGGCCTCGTCGAGGCTGAAATCGGTCAGCTCGATGCGCTGGCCGATGTTGAACGGCGTCAGGCGGGGATCCTCAATCAGGTCCGACGGCGCGGCCACGCCGAGCAGGCAGAAGCTGAGGCGAGCGATCTCCAGGTCGGTGGTGCGCGTGTTGTAGAAGGCCCGGATGGCGGCGAAGAACTCGTCGGCCGGGAACGGCAGGCTGCGGACGATGTCGACTTCGTCGACGAACACGGTCAGTCGGCGCTGGCCGAGCCGGGGCAGCACCATCTCGCCGATGGCCTCCGACCAGCGACGCAGCGGCGGCACACGCTCTTGGTCGAGCCAGTAGTCCTCGAGCGCGTCCTCACAGCCCAGTTGCTCGCCGAAGATGGCCAGCAGGCCATCGTACCACTGCTCGACGGTGACGTTCTGGCCCAGCGAGGTGAGATCGACGATCACGACGGCGTGGCCCTCGCTCGCTAGTTGGGCCGCGGTCCGGATCATCAGCGAGCTCTTGCCCATCTGACGGGAGGTCAGGACGTAGCAGAACTCGCCCTCGCGGAGCCGGTCGGCGAGCTGGAGGTCGGCTTCGCGCACCACGTACGAGGGTGCCCCCTGCGCCATGGTGCCACCGGTCACGAAGAACGACGAAGTCATCGGACGCGCTCCGCGCTGCCGCCTGGGCGGTTCTACGGTGCGGATGACGCAACGCTTACAGCAGATTCTCCGCCAGGTAGCGCCGGTACAGCTCGCATCGCCAGCGCAGGCCGGCGGCGCCGTCGGGCCGCACCAGGCCGGCTCGCAGCAGCAGGTGCAGGCCGTCCGGCTCGGCGGGTGGGCGCTGCGCCAGCATCGCCCGCACGGCCGCCTCGAGCGCCGCCTCGGCCCGAACCGCGGCCAGGAGGCGCACCAGATGCGCGCCGTACGGGCCTTGCTCGTCCTCGGCCAGCGCCAGCAGCCGGTCCAGGTCGCAGCCCTGCTCGACCAGCCACCGCAGCCCGTCGTGCCAGAGCACCGGCACGCCGCCGATCAGCCTGACCAGCCGCTCCAACTCGCCCTCGCCTAGCGGGCCGCCGAACCGGGCGTTGAGCTCGACCCATTGCTCGGCGCCGAAGTCATCGAGCGGGATGCGGTGGCCGACGTTGAACGGCGACTGGTTATGGTCCAGGATGAGCTGGCTGGCGTCGCTGGCGTAGCCGATCAACAGCGTTAACTGGTGCCACGGTCCGGTTGGGTCGAGGGCCCGCGCGTTGTGCCACGAGCGGAACAGCGCGAACACCTCGGAGCCGAAGGCGGTCCGGAACAGGCGGTCGGCCTCGTCTATGGCCCAGACCAGGTGACGATCGATGGATCGCAACAGCCGCCGCTTCAGGAACCGCTCGAAGTTGAGGTTCGGGCTCCGCCGCGGCTCCCACTCCGCCGCCAGCACCCCGTCGACCTCCAGCGCGTCGGCCAGCAGGTCGGCGACGCTGCAATAGAAGCTCTCCAGGCTGGCCAGATCGTCGACGTTGAGTGACTGGAAGTCGGTGTAGGCGGCGGCCTGGCCGAGGCGTCGGGCAAGGTCCAGCCCGCGCGCCAGCAGCGAGGTCTTCCCGATCTGCCGCGGCCCGCTGACCAGCACGATGCTCTCGCGCTGCTCGACCGCCACGCCCATCGCGCGGTCGGTCGCCCGCTCGACATAGTAGGGCGACCCGATCGGCACGCCGCCGCCGCTGTGGTGGCCCACGCCGCCGGGGCTGTCTGGCGTCAGCGCCGCCACCACGGCGCGCGCCAGCTCCGCCGCCGCGCCACCGTCCCACTGCACACGGCCCCACAGCTGGATGGCTCCGAACGCGCCGGGCAGGGCCGTCTCGGCGCAGCTCACGACGACGAGGCGCGGTGCCGGCAACGACTTGAGGAGTAGTTCGAGGAGGTACCCGACTAGCTCGCTGTCGGCCGCCGCCGGCGTCAGCAGCACGACCACCTGCCTGACGGCGCTCAGCGCGGCCAGGTGGGCGAGGGTGGGCGTGTTGACGAGGTCGACGGCGGGCACGCCGGCCGCTTCGAGCTGCGTGGCGAGGTCGGTCAACAGGTCGCGATCGGCCGCCGACCGGCGACAGCCAACCAGCGCCGTCAGGCCGATCCCCGATCCGGCAGCGGCACCTTGTGCAGTTCGGTCGCCGGCCACGTCGCCCACCTCGCCTGCAGAATCAACACCGTGCTTCGTGCCCGTCGCCGCCGCTCCTCTCGGCCGGCAGGTGAGCGGCGAGCTGTAAGCAAGCCGAGCCGCCGGCCGTAGGATCAGATTCGGAGGGACCCGATGCTGACCGGGGGCGAGACCACAGCCGATTGGCAGCGGCGGCTCCGCCGGCAGATGGCGGCAGGCCGGCTCTGCTTCGTGTTCGGCTCGTCCGGCTACCACGCCGCCGTCAAAGCGGCGCTGAGCAACTCGGGCCGGCAGGTGGAAGTCGATCTGGCCGACCAGGCGGCGCTCGTCTCGCCCGATGACTGGCTCGAGACGCTGTTGCTGAAGATCGCGGCGTCGGTCGGCGGGGATGACGCGGCGCTGGCGCACTGGCGGGCTGCCCGAGGCGGCCGGCTGTTCCGCTGGCAGCAGGCGCTGCGGCGGATCGCCGACGGCCTGGCGACGGATGTCCGCGTGGTGCTGACCAACGCCGACCGCCTCACCGCCGCGGCCGGTCTGTCGGGCGAGCTCCTGGCGGCGATGCGGGCGGTCTGCAACCGGCCGCGTCCTGCCGGCGACGGCGCCCGCGTGACGTTCTGTCTGGTCGGCGGGAGCGGTCTGAAGGCGGCCCTGGCGGCCTGTCCTCAGCCGCTGACCGGCAGCGGCTGGTTCGATCTGACCGTCGCTGAGCAACCATCCGCGGTGTGCCCCGGTGGTCGGCGGAGCCTGCGCCTGCCGCGCGCCGCGGCCTGGTTGGTGGCTCGGCGGCGCCGCTGCTTCCCCTGACGGCGCGCCGGCAGGTGGCGCGCCGCAGGGGCGCAATACGTGGCACGCGAGGACGGGGGAGACGCTCGTGGAGGCTCCTGACGAACGCCTGATGCGCGAGTACTACGCTTGTGACAGAGACGCCTTCGACCGGCTGACGGTGCGTTACTACGGCATGCTCGTGGCCTGGTTCCGGCCGCTGGTCGGCCGCGACGCGGACGATCTGGCCGTCGAGACGCTGCTCCTCGCGGCCCGCACCAAGCGCACGCAGCGCGGGCTGTTCGCCGAGGACCGCGGCAGCCTCCGCACCTGGCTGTTCACCATCGCCCGCCACACCCGGCACGACTTCCTCGACCGCTCGTCGCGCCAGGTTCCCATCCAAACACCGCTGGCCGATGACGACGCCGGCGATGTCTCGGACACGATCGCCTCGGGCGACCCGACACCCGAGGAGGCGGCCTGTGTGACGGCCGTCCGGGAGCTCGTTCATCAGGCCCTGACCAAGCTCGGCGAGCGAGACCGCGAGGTGCTGCTGCTGCGCCTGGGCCCCGACCTCAACGGCCATGAGCTGGCGACCGTGCTCGAGCTGACGGTGGTCGCCGCCAACACGCGGCTGAGCCGCGCCCGGGCGCGCCTGCGCGACGAGCTGGCGCTTCTCGGTCTGCGAGAAGCGCCCCGCGACGAGGCCCTGGACGATGGCTGGATGGTGCTGCTGGAGTGGTCGGACTCGAAGCTGATCCTGCGCTCCGGCGGCCAGCGGTAAGAGATTCGGGCGCCGGACGTAGAGATCACAGGAGCGCCCCGCCCGGCGGCGGTCGCGCCCGGGAGACGTCGATGGCGGACCAGGGGCTCGAGAGAGTACTGCGCGCGACGCTGCGGCGCGACGCCGCCGACGCGCCGGCCCAGCATCCGCAGCAGTCGGCGGCCTGCCCCGGACTGGCGCGCATGGTCCAGGGCCTCGTCGCGGGCTTCGAGCCCGATGAGCTGGAGCACCTGCGCGACTGCGGCTTCTGCCAGAAGGTCCTCGAGATGGCCTGGCGGGCCGACTGCCCGTCGGCGCTCGAGCTGACGCGCCACCTCGCCGGCCGGTCGGCCTTCAGCGCCTCGATTGCCGCCCACGCCGAACGCGCGACCTGCCCGCGATGCAGCCTGCTCCTGCAGTCCCGGATGCTGCAGAGCCTGGCCTCGGCCTGGCGCGCGACCAGCGCCCTGCCCACACGGCTGGCCGACCTGCAACCGCAGCTTGTTCGCCTGCCGGCAGCCATCGGCGCCACCGCCCCGGTCACCACGGCGCCGTTCCAGCACCGCGCGGAGGATGCCGCTACCGGCGTGACCATCACGCTGCGGGAGACCGGCGCCGGCGACCTGGTGCTCGGTCTCGAGGTGGACGATCCGGCCCTGGCGGGACGGCGCTTCGAGGTGGAGCTCGCCGGCGCTGAGGGACGTCCGCCGGTGACGATGACGCTGCACCAGCAGGCCGACGGCTGCTGCATGGCGCGCGAGAATCTGGGCCGGTTCGCCGCCCTGGCGGCCGAGCTCGGCCCGACCTGCGCCGTGCTGCTCCGCCCGCTCTAGCATGGCTTCGGCAGGCGCGCCGTTCGACGACTGCCTCGCCGCCCTGGCGGCTTTCGACGCGGGCGACTGGGCCAAATGGGACTGGCTCGCCGGGCCGACCGGCCTGCTGCGACGCGGGCTGCGCGCGGCCGTGGCGAAGGGCCCGGCGTCCATCGACGCGCTGGCGCACGGGTGCCGGCTGGCGGCGGGCGAGCGGATCGAAACCCACCTGGCGCGGTTCTATCGCGACGAGTACCACGGCGTCCGAATCGACGCGGCCCGGGTCGCCAAGAGCCTCGGGTTGATGCTCGACACGGCGACCGTGGCCGCCGGCCTCGAGTCGATGCCAGGCCGGATCCAGTCTGTGTTGGCGGCTTGGCTCGATGACCCTCAGGAGGCACTCGCCGAGCAGACATCGCCGGCGCTGCAACGATGCCGTGCGGCCTGCGGCCCCGGTGTGATGCGCGCCTGGTTGGACTACTGGCTGGCCCGGCCCGACCATGCGATCCTCGGCCGCTTGCGCGTCCCAGTGCTGGCCTTCGGGCGTGGCGAGGGCTTTGTCGCCTACCTCGAGCTCGCGCGCAAGGCCGGCGACGTGCCGGAGCTGTCGCTCCATCCCGAGACCGCTCTCCTGCCCTTCGGCGTGGCCTTCCACGAGTGTCTGGAGGCCGCCTGGCGGCGTCATCCGGTGACGGTTCAGGTCCGGCTGGCCCTGCCGGCCGAGCGGCAACTGATGCCGATGGACGGCGATTCCGCCGGCGCCGTGCTGACCGTGGCGTTCGATCTCCTGGCGCGCGGACTACCACTCGACGACGATCTAGCGGTCACCGCGGGCGTCGACGAGTCGGACGCGCTGGTCACCGTCGGCCACGAGTACGCCAAGGGTCAGGCTGCCGCCCACGAGGGCTTCCGGCGGCTCGTGCTGGCAGTCGGGCATCAGCTCGCCGCCTCGGAGGCCGACGCTTTGGCCGCCGCCGGGTTGGTCTGCTTGCCGCTCCCGGACCTCGCCGCGGCCACCGCCCAGGCGACGACCCTCGCGCGCGGCGTGCGCGAGTACCTCGATACGCTCCTGGCCGCCGACCGGAGCCGGGCGCCGGGCGCCGGCGAGCGGCCCGTCTCCGTGGAGCTGACGCTGCTGGCGGAGCAGCCCGCCGTGGAGTCGACCACCAACTCCCCGCGAACCGCATCGGCCACCTGGGGCATGCTGACCGAGCAGCTCCGTTCCGAGTCGCGGCGGCGGCTGGTGTTGATCGGGGAGTTCGGCGCCGGCAAGACCACCTTGCTGCGGCGCCTGTCCGCTGAGCTGGCCGCGACCGGCGACCGGCCGTGGGACGAGTGGGCGCTCCCGGTCCATCTCCCCGCGACCGAGCTGTTCGCCGAACCGGGGCCCCCCGGTGCGGATGTGGCCGGCTGGCTGCGGCGGCGCGTGCAAGCCATGCTCGAGGCCCGCGGTGTGGGCACTTGCGTGGCGGCCCATATCGCGATGGCGATCGACCAGGGACGCGGCTGGCTGTTGCTGGATGACCTCGACCGCACGCCAGACCGCAAGCCGGTTCGCGATGCGTTGGGTGTGCTCCGGAGCTGGCGCACGAAGCTCGTGGTGACCGGCGCGGACGGCGCGT
This sequence comes from uncultured Fimbriimonadaceae bacterium, assembly GCA_964405335.1. Classification (GTDB taxonomy): domain Bacteria; phylum Armatimonadota; class UBA10988; order UBA10988; family UBA10988; genus CAYONP01. The sequence goes on along the minus strand of CAYONP010000082.1, from coordinate 3,805 downwards.
TCCTGCGGAGTCTGATGCCGCACGAGCCGACCGCCGTCATCGCGCCGCTGACGCCTCGCCAGGTCCGAGCGCTGGTCGGCTCGCGACCGATTCGGCACGATGTTCGCACGCCGCTGGCGGCGCGCCTGGTCGTCTGGCTCGCCGACCACGGCCAAGCCGATGTCGGCGGCGCCGGGAGGTGGCATCAGGCGCTACTCGAGGAGCTGTTCACCAGCCCTCCACGCTGCGCCGATTGGCTGCCGGCCCTCGGCGGCCTGGCCTGGGCCATCGTCGCCGTGCACCGCAGCACCGCTCGACACGAGCGTGATTGGCTGCTGACCCGGCTCTCGGAGCTCCACGCGCTGCTCCCGCCGCCGCTGGCGATCAGCGCCGAGGAACTCGTTCGGCTCGGCCCGCGGCAGCAGAGCTCGTACCTGCTGCAGGAGCTGCTGCAGGTGGGGCTGCTGGTGCAGTCCGGCGGTGGACGCGCCGCGCTGAGCTTCGGCGACCCGCGGCTGCTCGCCTACCTGGCCGGGACGCACGCCGGCCGGCGCTGGCTCGACGGCGACCCGCGCCCGATGCATCGGATCCTGGACCGCCTGCCACGCAGCCCCTGGCCGGACGTGCTGGCCGGTGGCCTGGCCTGCCTCGCGGAGGCCAGCCAGGCGCGGCGTTATCTCGAGGGCATGCTGCCCGACCTCCAATGCGGGGCGGATCCCCTCCGACGCCGGTTGGCCGCGCTGGTGCGCGCGCTGCCCGAGGCACAGGGCCACCTACCCGAGGCTTGCCTCGCCGCCGCTGCGGAGCTGGTGGAGACCTGGCTGGCGGTCTGCGCCGCGGGCACGCAGGCGGCCTACGAGCCGATCGGCGCGGCAATGCCAGCGGCGCTTGTCTGCTGTCCGGATGTCGCAACGCTGGTTCGGCAGCGCCTAGCCTCGCCGCACCTCGCCGACCGGATGGCCGCCGCCGCGCTCCTGGCCGAGTTCGATCCGCGGCAGGTCGACGACGAGGCGCTCGGGGCGTTGCGACGGCTGGCCGAGGAGTCCGATCAGGATGCCCGCCAGGTCGCGAGCAGGACCCTCGCGCGCCTCGACGGACCGGGGACCGACGCCCCCGACGACGGTATCGAGCGGCTGCTGGCCCAGCTCGAGACGGGTCGGTGGCAGGCGCGCGAGGATGCTGCCGAGGCGCTGATTGAGCTGGTGCATGGCATCGCGCCGGCCGATCTGGGCGCGCGGCTGATCCGCCTGCTCAACCACCCCGAGCGAGCCGTCCAGATGGCCGCCGCGGAAGTCTTAGCCGAGTTGCCGGCCGGCCTGCTCGGCGCCGACGTAGCCGAACTCGCGGGTCGCTGGCTCGCGGTCGACGCCGATACGCCCCGCCAACTCGCCGCGCTCCGGCTGGTGGCTGGTCTGGCGCCCAGGGCGCTGACCTCGGAACTGCTCGATCGCGTGCTCGCCCAACTGCACGCGTCCGATTCCGCCCTCCCCGCCGCGGCACTTACGGCCCTCGGCGGCGTGGGGCGGTGCGACCCGGCGGCGGCGGCCGTGGCGCTCGAGCAACTCGAGTCCGGCCGCGCCGAGGCGAGGCTGGCCGCCGCCGGCTATCTGGCCGGCTGCGACGCACCCGACCTGGTCGACCAGCTCGCCGAGCGGTGTGATGATCTGTCCGCCGGCGACCTCACCTCACGCCGCTGCGCCGCGCTGCTGGCGCGCTCGGCGGCAGTCTCGGCCGACCAGCGCCAGGTCCTGCTGACACGCCTGTTGGCCGACCCCGAGAGCGCCGTGCGCCTGGCGGCGATCGACTCGTTGGTCGCGGCGCCGGCCGGCGGCATGGCCATCGCCGCTCGGTTGCTCGCCGGCCTCCGAGCGGCCAACGCCTGGGAGCGCCGGGCGTCGCTACGCGCCCTCGGGGCTCTCGGACCGCCGGCGCGGCCGGCGGTCGCCGAGCACCTGATGCCGTACCTGCAGGCGCCATCGCCGGTGCTCCGAGCGACGGGCGCGGAGCTGGTGGCCGCGTTCGGCGGCGAGGTTCTACCGGCCGGCGGCCTCGCGATCATTGTCGGCCTCCTCGAGGACGAGAACCTCGCGGTCCGTCAAGCCGCGGCCCGGGCGACGCGCCGCCTGCACCGCGACACTGACGAATCGGCCGTGCGGTAGGCCTGCGCCAAGCTCCGACCGGCGCTGGCGGTGCGCAAGGCAGCCACGCCTCCCTACCGGCGGCGGCGGGCCACGCCACGCCGACCAAGACTCAACAACGCCAACTGCAGACGAGCGGCCACCTTTTGACGAAGTCCACTATGCCTCGTTCGAGTGCCTCGCCACCTTGGTCGATGAACAGTGCCGTGCTCGTCGCCTGGAGCCGCCCTCGCCGGACCGCGTCGAGCGGCTGGTGCGATCGGCGGTGCATCTCGCCCAGGCACGGCTGGCCGAGGCGGTGGCTGACCAGTTGTCCGCGACCACGCGGCAGGCGCTGGATGCCTTGGTAGACCTGTCCGATGCGCCCTTTGCGGAGCCGGCGGCCGAGGAGTGGTCGCCGCTGGCCACCCTCAAGGCCGACCCCGGGCGGATCAGCCTGGACAGCCTGCTCGGTGAGGTCGCTAAGCTACGGACGATCCGCGACCTGGGCTTGCCCAGCGGGCTGTTCGACGGCGTGTCGCCACGCCTGGTGGTCCGGCTGCGCCAGCGGGCAGCGGCCGAGCCGCCCCGCGAACTGCGGGCCCATGCCGCGCCGCTTCGTTACACCCTCCTGGCGGCCTTTTGCGATCGGCGGCTTGGCGAGATCACCGACGACCTCCTCGACCTGTTGATCGGCGTGATCCACAAGATCAGCATCCGCGCCGAGCAACGGGTCGAGGAAGAACTGCTGGCCGACCGGTTGGTGGAACTGGGGGTGGTGGAAGAGATCTCGGGCGAGACGGTGCGGCGGGTGTTGAAAAAAAGGGGCTCCATCCGGGGCGGCACAAGCAGTGGTGCATCGCGTCGGTGACGCCGGAGTACCTGTGGCACATGGAGGATGTGCTGGACCTGTACGCGGAGCCTTACGACCCGGCGCGGCCGGTAGTCTGCGTCGATGAGTTGTCCTACCAGCTGCTGAGCGACGTACGGGAGCCGCTGCCAGCAACGCCCGCGCGGGACCGGCGCGTGGACTACGAGTACCATCGAGAGGGGACCTGTAATCTGTTCATCGCGACCGAGCCGCTGGCGGGCCGGCGGCAGGTGGAGGTCACGGCTCGTCGGACGGCGCCGGACTTCGCTCGCTACCTGCAACGTTTGGCGGACGAGTGGTATCCCGAGGCGGCGGTGATCCGGCTGGTCACAGACAACCTGAACACCCACTCGCCGGCGGCGCTGTACGCGACCCTGCCGGCGGCGGAGGCGAGGCGCCTGACACAGCGGTTCGAGTGGCACTACACGCCGAAGCACGCCAGTTGGCTGAACATGGCTGAGATCGAGATAGGGGTCCTGAAACGGCAGAGTCTGAAGCGGCGGCTGAGCAGCCAGGCGACGGTGGCGGCCGAAGTGGCGCTGTGGGAAGGCCAACGGAACGAGGCGCAGGCGGTGATCACCTGGACGTTCACGACCGCCGACGCGCGCACCAAGCTGAGCCGGTTCTATGAGCGATAATCACTGTGGACAGACACTAGGTTGGGGCCAAAGAGCTGGGCTTGCAGCCGTTCTGCCAGCCGGAGCCGTTGCCGCCGATCGAGGAGGGTCAGGTGCAGATGGTTTGTTGGATGGCGGTGGAGGCAGTTGCCGTGTGAGTGGAGGAACTGTGGTGCACCCCAACCGCTGTACACCTTGGGACCCGGCCGTGCGGCGTCCGA
>CAYONP010000081.1:0-28289 GCA_964405335.1 uncultured Fimbriimonadaceae bacterium | reverse complement strand
GCGGCGTTGACGCCCGGTCGGCGCCCGCCTATAATCGGCGTGGCGGAAATCCGCCCCCCTTCGTGCGCGACTGGCGAGGCGTGGATTCAACCACGGGGAAGCGCCGCCGGGGGCCACGCGAGCCGTTCGCCTGGGCTTCGCGAGCTCTTGCCGACGGAGCACCGAGATGATCACCACCCGCACGCCGAGCCCCACCGACGCCCTCTTCGCCACCGACCCGCAGGCCGCCGCCATCCTGCGCGACGAGGTCGAGCGCCAGCAAGAGACCCTCGTCCTGATCGCCAGCGAGAACTACGCCAGCGAAGCGGTCCTTGCCGCACAGGGCAGTGTCTTTTGCAACAAATACGCCGAAGGGTATCCAACCAAACGGTACTACAACGGCTGCGCCAACATGGACGCGATCGAGCAGTTGGTCATCGACCGCGCCAAGGCGCTCTTCGGCTGCGGGCATGTCAACGCTCAGCCGCACGCCGGCGCGCAGGCGAACACCGCCGTTTATCAGGCGTTGCTCGAGCCGGGCGACGGCATTCTCAGCCTGGAACTCAACCATGGCGGGCACCTGACCCACGGCATGGGGCTCAACGTCAGCGGCAAGCTCTACCGCATCACGCACTACGGCGTCGGCCGAGAGACCGGCCGGATCGACATGGACGAGGTGGCCCGGCTGGCGACCGAGACCAGGCCGCGGATGATTGTCTTCGGTGCCAGCGCGTACCCGCGTTGGTTCGAGGTCGAGCGGTTTCGCGCGATTGCCGACTCGGTCGGCGCCTATCTGCTGGCCGACATGGCGCACGTGATGGGGCTGATTGCCGGCGGCGCGCATCCCGACGCGACGCCGCTGTGCGACGTGGTCACCTTCACCACGCACAAAACGCTCCGCGGCCCGCGCGGCGGCATGATCCTCTGCCGCGAGCAGTATGCCAAGGAGATCGACCGCGCCGTCTTTCCCGGCCAGCAGGGCGGGCCGTTCATGCACAGCATCGCGGCCAAGGCGGTGATGCTGGCCGAGGCGGCGACACCGGCCTACCGGCGGTACGCCGCCGACGTGGTGGCCAACGCGGCGCGCATGGCCGAGGTGCTGCAGCAGCGCGGCTACCGGCTGTGCAGCGGCGGGACCGACAACCACCTGATGCTGGTCGACCTGACCGCGCAGGACATCACCGGCCGCGACGCGGCCAACGCGCTCGAAGCGGCGGGCATCTGCGTCAACAAGAACGTCATCCCGTTCGACGAGCGGAGCCCATTCGTGACCAGCGGCATCCGGCTCGGCACCCCGGCGATCACGACGCGTGGTTTTGGCCGCGAGGCCTGCGGCGAGGTAGCCGGCCTGATGGCCGACGTGCTCGACCACCTGGGCGATGAGTCGGTCACCGAGCGGGTTCGCGCGCGGGTGGCGGCGTTGTGCGCGGCGCATCCGTTGTATGAGGGGTATCTGCCGAGTTAGCTCAACTCTCGGCGTGGTTCTCGCCGCCGCCGCGCTTCTGGAGGTAGATCACAACGCTCAGCACGGTCAGGCCGAAGAGGATGTAGAGCGCGGCCGCGGCGGCGCCGGGAAAACTGGTCTGGACCATGCCCTGTTCCATGCGAAGCCTCCAAGCGCGGGCGAATCGAGTCTAACGACGCCACCCGCAAACGTCAACGGCCCGGGGTCAGGTCTCGATTCCGCGCAGGTTGTTACCGTCTACGCCCTGGCTCGTTACAACGTGCTTGGTCTTGAGACCTGACCCCGAGTTCAGAGCCCTAGGCTGCGCAGGTGGTCGCGGCTCTCGCTGAGCGACTCGGCCGTCGGCTTGTCGGTCCGGTCCTGTTCGTAGGTGATCCACCGCGCGCCGTGGTCGATCGCGGTCGCGGCGGCGGCGGCCAGGTCGACCTCGCCGGCGCCGAGTTCGCAGAAGGTCGGTTTGCCCTCGGCGTCGCGGCCGCCGTCCTTGAAGTGGTAGTACTCGGTCCGCGTGCCGTAGCGGCGGATGAACTCCGACGGGTTCTCGCCGCCGATGTGGGCCCAGTAGACGTCGATGTTGAGGCCGACCAGGGCCGGGTCGGTGCCGTCCATCAGGCGGTCGATCCCGCGGCTGCCGTCGCTCAGGGTGTCGAACTCCCAGGCATGGTGGTGGTACAGGAACTGCAGCCCACGTTCCTGGCACCAGGCGCCGGCGAGGTTGAACGCCCGGGCCGATTCGTCGTACCCCTCGGGCGTCTGGCCGGCGGTGCCCGAGCAGATCAGGTAACGGCCGCCGAACGACTCGAGAAAGTCCATCAGCTTGTCGAGCTGGCTCGGGTTGACGATCTGCCCGTAGCCGGCGTGGGTGGCCGGGACCACCAGGGCTCGGTCGCAGAACCACTGCTTGACCTCGAAGGCGCCGAACCGCTCGAAGTAGCTGGCCGGCGCCTCGACGCCGTCGTAGCCGCAGTCGCGAATCTCGTCGAGAACGCCGAGCGGGTCGGTCATCGTCCGCTTGCCGAAGATGATCGGTTGGATGCCGATCGGACAGGTCGCCATGACATGCTCCTCACCGGTCCTGCGCCGCGCCGGCCGCCGGCGGCGATCGCCTATACGCGCCCGGCCGGCCTCATCCTGCCGGCCGGCGCAGCGGACGCCAGAGACCGACCACCAAGCCGTGGATGCGCAACTCGGCCGGCCGGATGTCGGGGTAGATCCGCCGGCCGAACGAGTCGGCGCTGCGATTATCGCAGATCAGGAGCAGCCGTTCACCCTCGCGGCCGATGCGTTTGATGCCGGTCTGCCATTCGCCGTTGTCGTCGGCATAGCTGACCACCGCCAGTTCGCCGCTGGCCGCCTGCTCGGTCCAGACGCAGACCAGCTCGTCGCCGTCGCCGATGGTCGGTAACATGCAGTCGCCGTCGGCGGTGACGACGAAATCTCCCGTGTCGGAGCGAATCACCGTCGTCGGGTCACCCGCCTCGAACGCCTGCGCGGGACCGGCCGGCAACGCACCGAGGTGCAGCCGCGGCAGGCGGATGCCGCCACCGGCCGGGCGTTCGTCGGTCGGCCCGCCGGCCAGCTCGCTGGCGCGCTGCACAAACGCCGCCACGGCCCGGGCGGCAAACTGCTCGGGGCGCAGCCGGCCGGTCAGCACCTGCTCGACGGTCACCTCGACGCCGGCCAGCTCGCTCAGCGCCGCGGCCACCGCCTCGACGGTCTTCTTCTGCGCCCAGTCGCGGCGCTTGAGGTCCCAGAGCCGGTTGTAACTGAGGCCCAGCACCTCGCGCAGCGCCTCGTCCGAGACGCCGAGCTGCCGCTGCAGCGCCGCCACATTGTGCCCGACATGCACCTCGCCCGCCGCCGGTTCGTTCGCCATCACCCCTCTCCACCAAGATCATGAGATCATCCGCCCATGCTGTCAACTGATTCCTTCAAGAACACAGACTTCTCACGATCAACCCCTCATTATCACTTGACAGACCCGGCCCGGGGCTGCTACCGTTCCGCCACCCGGTTCCTCGTGAAGTTGGGAGTATCATGCAATGAACCATGGGCGAGTGGAGGCGGTAGTCCGTGTGGCCTGGGCCGAGCGCGAGTCGCTGCTGCGCTTGCTGCGGGCGCGCACGGGGGACGACGACGAGGCCGACGACCTGTTTGCCGAGTTGCTGGCCGGCGTTGCCGCGGGCGCCGGGCCCGGCGCGAGCGAGCCGGTCGCCTGGCTGCGGGCACGGGCGCGGAGCCTGGCCGGGACGCGCAACCGCTCGCGGCGCCGCGAGGCCGAGGCGCTCGGGCCGCTCACCTCGCTCGATCAGCCGCGTAGGCTCGAGTCGGGCGAGGTGACGACGCTGGCCGCGAGCCTGGCGGCCGGTCAGCCGACGCCGGAAGAGCAGGTCTGCGCCGCGGCGTTGGCCACGGCCGTGGCCGCCGCGGGCGGGCGCCGGGCCGCGGCCGCTCGCGAGCAGTTGGGGGCCGCCGCGGGGGTCGGGCCGGCCGGGGCCGCGCGGGCGCCGAGCCTTGACCGGGCCACCCTCCACCGCCGGCTGCGGCGCGCGCGGGCGCGGCTCTACGCGGCGCTGCCGGCCGACCTGCGCAGCGAGTTGGCGCCGCTGCTCAGAGGTCGCGCAAGGCGTCCAGCAACGCCGTGAAGGCCGGCGGCGGCGGCGCGGCAAAGTGCATGGCGCGGCCGTCGGCGGGGTGGTCGAAGCTCAGCTCGGCGGCGTGCAAGGCCTGGCCCGCCAGCCCGGCCACCGCTGCCTCGACCGGCTCGGGCAGCGGCCCGAACCGCGCCGCGCGGCGCAGGCCGTAGACCCGGTCGCCGAGCAGCGGATAGCCGATCTGCGCGCAGTGGACGCGGACCTGGTGCGTCCGGCCGGTCTCGAGCCGGGCCTCGAGCAGCGCCGCGACGGCAAAGCGTTCGCGCACGCGAAGGTGCGTCCGCGCCGGCCGGCCGTCGTCGCGCACGGCCATCTCGAGCCGCCGCGTCGGGTGCCGGCCCAGCGGCGCATCGACGACCGTCTCAACAAAATCAGGCTCTCCTCTCGTCAAGGCGAGATAGAGGCGGGTGGCGGTGCGGGCTTGGATCTGCGCGGCCAGGTGGCGGTGCGCGGCGTCGTGTTTGGCCACCACGAGCAGTCCGCTGGTCTCTTTGTCGAGGCGGTGGACGATGCCGGGCCGCGGCGCGCCGGCGACGCTGCTGAGCCCGCCGCCGTGGGCGAGCAGGGCGTTGACCAGCGTGCCGGTGAAGTTGCCGCGGGCCGGGTGGGTGACCATGCCGGCCGGCTTGTTGACCACCAGCAGGTCGTCGTCTTCGTAGACGAGGTCGAGCGGGATCGGCTCGGGCAGCGCGTCGGGCGGCTCGGGCGGGAGCGGTCGGAAGTCGATCGCTTCGCCCCCGCGCAGGCGCTGTCCGGCTTTGGTCGCGGCGCCGTCGAGGGTGACCAGGCCGGCGTCGACGGCGGCTTTGACACGCGAGCGGGGCAGCTCGGCGGCGGCGCTGAGGAACTGGTCGAGTCGCTGGCCTGCGGCGTCGGGCGGGACGACGAAACGCCGGGTGTCAGGGCTCATGCGGGGCGGGTTGGGGCGGCTGCTTGGCGTCGTGAATGAGCGCGTGAGTGATGTAGATGAACATGCCCACGGTGACGCCGATGTCGGCGACGTTGAAGTCGGGCCAGACGAAGCCGGTGCGTTCGATGTAGAAGTGGATGAAGTCGACTACCAGTCCGTCGCGGACGAGTCGGTCGACCAGGTTGCCGGCGGCCCCGCCGGCGACGAGAGCGAGGCCGAAGCGCTCGACGGCGGGCAGGGCGAGCAGTCCGCGGCGCCAGACGATCATGGCCAGCAGCGCGCCGGCGGCGACCAGGCTGAACAGCCAGCGCGACCAGGCGACGTGGTTGAGCAGGCCGAAGGCGGCGCCCGGGTTGAGCGTGTAGCAGAGATCGAGCCAGCCGGGCAGCAGCACCAGGTGCGGGCTGCCCGGCTGGCCGAACGAGCGGACGACCAGAGCTTTGGTGAGCTGGTCGAGCGCCAGCCAGACGAGGGCGACGGCGACGAACCAGCGGCCGCTGGTCATCCCTCTTCGAGCATCTTCTGGTACTCGACGGTGGTCGATGCCCACGGGATGCGCTCCAGCCGCGCCTCGGGGATCGGTTCGCCGGAGATCTCGCAGATCCCATAGGTGCCGTCGTCGATCCGCTCGAGGGCGAGTTCGATTTGCGACAGGGTGTTCTGCACGCTGACGCTGAGAATCTGGTCCTTCTCGCGCTCCGACGCCTGCGCGGCGATGTCGGCCGGGACGTCGTCGCTGTCCGAGAAGCCCTCCATCGAGTCCTTGGCCTGGCGCGAGTTCTCGATCAGCTCGCGTTCGATGGCGAGCAGGCGGTCCCGCTCGTCCTCGAGCAACTGCCGAAAGAACTCGAGGTCGAGGTCCGCCCTCATGATCGTGACGTTGTCACGCATCGTCCGTCTCCTCGTCGCCCACACCGGGCGGCATCGCGCGGCGGCGCAAGTAGTCCGCCAAGGCGTCGTCGAGCGGTCGCAGCGGCCGCAGGCCGCTCGATCGCCAGGCGTCGCAGTCCAACTCCGAATAGGCCGGCCGCGCCGCCGGCGCCCCGTATTCGGCCGAAGTCACCGCCCCGACCGTGGTCGTTACACCCAGCCGGGCGACGATCTGACAGGCAAACGCATACCAGCTCGACGCGCCGCCGTTGGTCAGGTGGTACGTGCCATATGGCGCCGAGCCCGCGGCCAACTCGGCCAGCGCCACCGCTAGGTCCGCGGTATGGGTCCGGCCGCAGATCTGGTCGGCCACCACGCGGAGTGGTGCGCCGCGCAGCGCACGGTCGGCAATCGCATCGACGAAGTTCCGCCCGCCCGGGCCGAACAGCCCGCTGGTGCGGACAATCCAGGCCCGCGGCTGACGCCGCCGCACCGCCTCCTCGCCGGCCAGCTTGCTGGCGCCGTAGACATTCACCGGCCGAGCCGGATCGTCGGGCCGGTAGGGCCGTGCCGCGCGACCGTCGAACACGTGGTCGGTGCTGACCTGTACCAACGCCGCGCCGGCCCGTGCCGTCTCGGCGGCCAGCACTTCGGCCAGCCGGCGATTGGCCAGATCGGCCAGCTCGGGCTCGCGCTCGGCGCCGTCGACGTCGGTGTAGCCGGCGCAGTTGATCACCACCGCCGGCTGCCATTCGGCCAGCCGCCGGCGCACCGCGGCGGCGTCGGTCAGGTCGAGCTCGGCCCGCGTGGTGGCAATGGTCTCGAGCCGCTCATCGGCGGCGCAGACCGACCGCACGGCCTGCCCGAGCAGGCCGGCGGCTCCGCAGACCAGGACCCGTCGCCCGCCGCCGCGCATGATGCACCTCGGTCGCCGCCCGTTGCGGCGGCTTGCTCGATAACGACCCGACCGCCGCGTTGGTTCCAGGCCGGTCGGCCGATCCTCTGCTGGTTATCGTCCGCCTCCTGACGAACCAAACCCGGTCGGGTTCACCGACGTGTTACTGGGCCGGCGGCAGGAGGCGCCACGGGCCACCCGAACCGCCGGGCGGAGGCCGCCATGCCCGCTCGGCCCGTGGTCTGCGTCGGCGAGCTGCTCTGCGACCTGGTCTCGCCCGCCGCCGACGTCGGCTTGGCGGCCGCGCGCGAGTTCGTCCGCGCGCCAGGCGGCGCGCCGGCCAACGTCGCTGTCGGGCTGGCCAGGCTCGGGCTGCCCGCCGCCTTTGTCGGCTGTGTCGGCGACGACCCGTTCGGTGACGACCTGGCGGCGGTGCTGCGCGACCAGGGCGTCGATGCGTCGGGCTTGCAGCGCAGCCCCGCGCGCACCACCCTGGCCTTTGTCGCCACGCGCTCGGATGGGCGCAAGGAGATTGCCTTCTGGCGCAACCCGGGGGCCGACGCGCAGCTCGCCGCCGCGGCGGTGCCCGAGCGGCTGGTCGAGGGCGCGCGGCTGCTCCACTTCGGCAGTGTCAGCCTGTCGGCCGAGCCGGCGCGTGAATCAACCTGGGCGATTGTGAAACGCGCGCGCGCCGCCGGCGTCACCATTTCTTATGACCCGAACTGGCGGCCGGCGCTCTGGCCAGACGCCGAGCGCGGCGCCGCCGAGGTCCGCGCGGCGCTGCCGCTGGCCGATCTGGTCAAGGTCGCCGATGAGGAGTTGACGGTCGTCTGCGGCACCAGCGACCTCGACCAGGCGCTCGACCGGCTGCTCGCCGGCGGCGCCCGGCTGGCGGTGATCACCCGCGGCGCCGACGGCGCGGTGGCCGCCACGGCCGGCACGCGGCTGAGCGTGCCCGGCTTCGCGGTCGAAGTGGTCGACACCCTCGGCGCCGGCGACGCCTTCGTCGCCGCAATGCTGGCGGGGATCGCCACGGAGGCGGTGCCGGAGCCGGCCGGGGCGCTGGCCGAGCTGGTGCGGCGGGCCTGCGCCGCGGGCGCGCTGGCCTGCCGGCGACTCGGGGCGATCCCGGCGCTGCCGAGTGCGGAGGAGCTGCGTGAATTCCTCCGCCGCGCCGATGGTTGAACAAGCACGCCGCCACGGCGGCGAGGATGAAGCGGTTGATGCGCACTTTTCGGCTGCCCCTGCTGGTCTGCGCCCTGACGCTCGGCGTCGCGGCCGCGGCCGAGTTTCCCTACCCGATCCTGCCGGTCAGCGAGGTCAAGCCGGGCATGACCGGCTACGGCCTGTCGGTCTTCCGCGGCACCGCCGTGTCGCGCTTCGACATCGAAGTGATCGACATCTTGCCGAAGGCCGACCTCGACGGCGACTGGATCATGATCAAGATCACCAGCGGCCCGGTCGCCGACCGCAACACCGGCGTGGTCAAGGGCATGTCGGGCAGCCCGGTCTATATCGACGAGAAGCTGGTCGGCGCGGTCGCCTATGGCTTCGCCATGCCGACCGAGAATGTCGCCTTCTTGACGCCCATCGAGAACATGCTGCGCGTGCTCGACGCGTCGGAGCATCCGCTGCCGCCGACCCGCCTGGCCCGCCGCACCGTCGCGCTGCGCCGGCCGGTCGAGATCGGCGGTGCCGTCCGCTCGAGCGTCGAGATTCTCGATCGGCCGGCGCCCGACGGCTACTCCGCCGGGCCGGCGACCCTGGTCGCCGAGCCGCTGATGACTCCAATGGTGCTCAGTGGGCTGGGGCCGCGCGGGGTGCAGGCGGTCGGCTCGGTGCTGGCCCCGTATGGGCTGGTCAGCGTCGCCGGGCCGACCGGCGGGCAGCGCGACGGCCTGGTCGACCTGCAGCCGGGCAGCGCGGTCGGCGTGGCGCTGGTCTCGGGCGACGTGACCGCGGTGAGCACCGGCACGGTGACCGCCCGGGTGGGCGACCGCATCCTCGCCTTCGGCCACCCGATGTTCCAGCGCAATCGCGTCTCGCTGCCGCTGACCGGCGCCTATGTGGTCGATATCTGGGCCAGCCGGCAGGCCTCGAGCAAAGTAACGGCGGCGCTCGACGTGATCGGCACGCTGACCGAGGACGGCCACTGGGGCATCGTCGCCGAGGTCGGTCGCGAACCGGAGACGATCCCGTTCCGGCTGACCATCCGCGACCTCGACCGGGGGCAGACCAAGACGGTCAACTGCCGCATCGCCGATGACGAGCTGCTGGCGCCGAACATGGCCTTGGCGATCCCGCAGGGCGTGGTGGCCGACTGGCTCGGTGTCCTGCCACGCTCGACGGTCGTCACCCGCACGCGGGTCGAGCTGGCCGGCTATGAGCCGCTTCTGCGCGAGGAGGTGGCGACGCTCGAGGGCAGTGTCGAGCAGGCGGTCATCGCCGACCTGCTGGGCGCGGCGCAGGTGGCGCTGAACAACCCCTACGGCCGGCTGAGCCTGGCCGCCGTCGAGATGGATGTCGAGGTCACCCGCGAGGACACCAGTGCGGTGATCGACCGCGCCTACATCGACCAGGCAACCGTCGAGCCGGGCGACACGCTGCGGGTCGAGCTCGACATCCGCCGCCGCGCCGATGGCGAGATCTTCCGCCGCACGCTGCTCATCCCGGTGCCCGAGGAGGCCTTGCCGGGCAAGACCCGGGTGGCCATCGCCGGCGGGCTGGGTGAGCCGGGGATGAATGGCCAGCTCAAACTGCTGGTGCCGCCGGCGGACAACACCGATCAGCTCGTCGAGCAGTTCCGCGGGCTCGACACGCGCAACCGCACGATTGTCGCCAAGCTGGCGTTGATGACCAACGATCTGAGCCTGCGCGGGTATCGCTACCCGAACCCGCCGGCGAACTTCGCCGGGCTGCAGGGCCAGGCCGGCACCACCGACCTGTCTGTCGGATTCGCCGAGGTGCGGGTCGAGGAGCCACTGGACCTGGTCATTCTCAACGGCGCCAGCGCGCCGCTGACCATCGCCGCGCCCGGCGCGGCCGAGGGCGCCGGCAACGGCGCCGAGCAGAAGGCGGTCGAGATCCTGCCCGGCCTGCCGGTCACCCGCCTGGCCGGCGCCGCCGAGTCACTCTTTGCCCCGCCCGCCTGGGCCGCCGAGGCGGTGCCGCTGGTCGACTTCCCGCTCGACCTGGCGGCCAACCGCCTGCGGCGCAACACCGACCAGCCGCCGGGCCGTGCCACGTCGGGCGAGTCGGCTCCGGCCGAGTCGCCGGCCGCCGCGCCGCAGGGCGAGCAGCCCAAGCCGCCGGCGACGGTGAACAGCCGCGACCCGCGGATCTGGGTGCAGAACAGCCCGGCCGATTTCTCCGGCGGCACGCTCGACGGCACCGCGGTCGACCCCGACGGCGCGCTGGTGCTCAGCGTCAGCGGCGAGCAGGTCGCCGTCCTGCCCGAGCCGATCGTCGGCGGGGCGGCGCGGGCCGCCGACGGCAGCCTCTACCTCGCCACGGCCAACAACGGCCAGCTCTTCCGGCTCCGCGACGGTGCGCTCGAGGTCGCCTGGAAAGGCGACCAGCCGGTGCTCACCACCGTCGCCGCGGTGGGTGACGAGGTCTGGTTCGCCACCGCTCCCGACGGGCTGGTGCGCAAGCTCACCGCCGGCGGGGCCGAGACAGTGGTCGAGACGGGCGCCGCCTATGTGTGGCAGATACTACCGACCGATGAGGGCGTGCTGGTCGCCACCGGCGAGCCGGCGGGCGTCTGGCGGTTGGTCGACGGCGCGCTGACGCCGCTCTGGCAGGGCGGCGGTCACATTCTCTGCCTGGCCCTCGGCAGCGACGGCGCGGTCTATGCCGGCGGCTCGCCGAACGGCCGGATCTTGGCACTGGCCGACGGCCGGGTGAGCCAGCCGGTGCGCGCCGCCGATGAGGTCACCGCCCTCGCCGTGGCCGACGACGGCACGCTTTACTACGGCTCCGGCGGGCAGGTCGGCATGTTGCAGCCGAACGGCCAGCACCGGCTCACCCCGGCGCTCGGCGGGCCGGCGATCCTCGGCCTGCAGGTGACCGAGGCCGGGCTGCTCGCCTCGGTCCGGGCGGCCCAGTCGCCGAACCAGGCGTCGCTCTGGATGCTCCAGCCCGAGGCCGGCGAGGGGCGGCGGCTGTTTGCCACCGATTCGGTTGCCATCAGCGCGTTGGTGCGCGACGGCGGCGATCTGCTGGCGGTCACCTCGGCGCCGGCGGCGGTCCATCGCCTGCGCGTGCCGCACGGCGACACAGGGGCCTATGAGTCGAAGATCCTCGACGCCCAACTGGTCAGCGGCTGGGGCGCGGTCGAAATCGGCTCGCGCCTGCCCGACGGCGCGGCGGTCGAGCTCGAGACCCGGACCGGCAACACGCCGCAGCCGGGCGACGACTGGAGCGGCTGGATCGCCGCCACGCGGCGGGTCCACAGCCCGGCCGGCCGGTACCTGCAGTACCGCGTGCGGCTGACCGCGGCCGAGGGCCGCTCGCCGATTCTGGACTGGCTGCGCTTTCATTACGCCGCGCTGAACCAGGCGCCGCTGGTTCAGCTCGAGCAGCCGCAGCTCGGCACCGCCTGGCGCGGCGACCAGGAGGTGAGCTGGAAGATCACCGACGCCAACGGCGATCAGCCGCTGGTCACGGTGCTGCTCCGCCGCGTCGGCACCGAGACCTGGAAGCCGCTGGCCATCGAGGTGCCGGCCGGCGCCGGCAAGGTGCCGCTGAAGACCGCGGAGCACGAGGACGGCCGCTACCAGCTTCGGATCATCGCCGACGATGGGGTGTTCAACCCCGATCTGCCGCTGACCGGCGAGCGGCTGTCCGATCCGTTCGTGATCGACAACACCGCGCCGGAGATCCAGCTTCCGCCGCCCGACGGCTTCCGGCTCGTCGCCGGACGGGTCGAGGCGACCTTCACCGCCCGCGACAACATCGCGCTGGCCGGCGCCGAGTGGCGTTTCGGCACTGACGGCTGGCGGCCGGCGGTGGCCGACGACGGCCTGTTCGACAGTGACGCGGAGACCATCCGCCTGCGCACCGGGCGCCTGACGCCCGGCCAGCACACGCTCGAGATCCGCGTCCGCGACACGGCCGGCAACGAGGCCACGGTGCGTCACGGCATCGTGCTCAACGCCCCGGCGCAGTAGGACCGCCGAACCGGTGTCACCAGCCGCCCGTGCTGCGCTGCGCCAGGTTCCAGCAGGTGTTCATGACCAGGCCCGAGCGGACCTCGTCGGGGTTGACGTCGGACCAGGCGTCGCCACCGCCACCTGCACCGCCGCCGCCCTCGACCAAGCCGAGGCCGACCAGCGCCTGGCCGAACTCCTGCACGAGTTGCGCGCGGGTGCCTTGGTCGGCCTGGTCCCAGGCGGCGCGAACCGCGGCATAGACCCGCTCGGCGTTGCACAGCACGGCCTGAAACTCGGCGTCGAACCGGCCGAAGTTCTGCACCAGCGCGTTCTGGAGCTGCGCGACCACCTCGGGCGTGGCGGCGTTCGGGTCGTGACCGGTGGCCACCCACATGAAGTAGATCAGCTCGACCGCCGCGGTCAGGTCGGCCTGGCTGAAGTCCTGATCGACCTGCTGCTGCTGGCTCGACTGCATCGCCTCGGCCGGCGGTTTGGCGGTGGTCCGGGCGACCGACGTCTGTCGCCGCGTGATGGCCTCGTGCATCGCCGCGGCCCATTCGATACCCATCTCGGCGCCGGCGGCGAACTGGGCGGCCATCTGTTGCCGCGTCTCGGCAATCTCCTGCTCGCTGGCTCGGGGCAGTTGTTCGAGCAGCGCCGCGCCGCCGAGGGCAATGATCTGCCGGCCCTCGGCGTCGGCCTTGCCGTAGTACTCGATGAACCGCGCCTTGGTCAGCTCGAACTCGGCGGCGGTGAACTTCAGGCTGAACAGCGCGCCGACGTAGTCGCAGAAGTTGCGTACCGAGGCGACCGTCAGCGGCGGCTCGCCCTCGGCCAGCACACGGTTCGGGTCGTCGCGCCCCTCGACGCCGCCGGCCACGCCGCGCAGCGTCGCCGCGTCGAACAGCCCGCCGCCCGGCGCCGGCGCGGCAGCCTCGCCGGGCAGCCGGAGCGTGGCCAGGTAGCGCGCGGCCGCCTGCTGTGCCGCCGCGTCGTCGCGCGGCCCGCCGGCGATGCCGAGATAGGCGGTTCGGCCGTTGAAGAAGGCCACCGCCGTGCCCTGGCGCACGCCCTGGCCCTCGACCTCGGCGACGTAATCGCAGCGCACCACCTGCCGGCCGGCCAGCGCTTCGGTGGCGAACTGCTTGTTCAGCACCCGGCTGGTGGCGATCTGCAGGATCGACTCGATCATGCCGGTCGCCTCGGCCTCGCTCTGGTTGGCCGGCACTTCCTGTTGCAGCGGCAGGGTGATCACCGCCACGGCGGGACCGAGTCCGTCGGCGAGGATGGTCATGCGCAGTCCGCCGTCGCCGTCGCTGACCTCGACCTGCCAGCCGGCGGGCACGGGGCCGAGGCTGAACAGGCCGGCAGGGTCCTGGTAAGGCGGGGCGGCGAGCAGGCAGGCGAGCGCGAGCAGACAGACGGACATCGGTAACTCCCGTGCGCGAGCGGCGGCCGCCGGCGACCAGCCCGGTGAGGTGCCCGTCTCGCCTTTTGCAGTATGCGGCCGTCGAGGGCGGAGGGCAGGATGCACACGCGCGGTGTCGAACCGGCCGGCGGAGCCGCCGATGGCCCTCAAGCTGTGCGAGGTGCTCTACTTCAGCCACGACTTCGACGCCGCGGTGCGGTGGTACAGCGAGGTGCTCGGCATCAGGCTCAAGGGCCGCTACGACTGGGGCTTCGCCGAGTTCGACATCGCCGGCGTGCAGTTCGGCCTGATGCAGCGCGAGGTGTGGCAAGATGAAGGCCTGGCGACCGAAGCCCTGCCGGCGCCGCGGCTGTCGTTGCAGGTTGATGATCTGGAGGCCGAGGTGGCCCGCCTGAAGGCCGCCGGCGCCGATGTCGACCAGGTGACCGGCGAGCCGGGCACCATGCGTGGGGTGGACCTGCGCGATGGGCTGGGCAACCACCTGTTTCTGTGGGAAGCGCCGGAGGGGTGAGGCGCGCGGCGGGTGCTATGATGGAGCCGGAGCCTCGCCCATGCCCACCCCCGCCGGATTCAGCCTGGTCAGCGAGTTCATCCCCCGCGGCGACCAGCCCGAGGCGATTGCCGGCCTGGTTGCCGCGCTCGAACGCGGCGAGCGCGATGTGGTCCTGCGTGGGGCCACCGGCACCGGCAAAACCTACGTGCTGAGCTGTGTGATCGCAGCCGTGCAGCGGCCGACGCTCGTCCTGGCGCCGAACAAGACCCTCGCCGAGCAGCTCTGCGCTGAGTTCCGCGAGTTCTTTCCCCACAACTCGGTCTGCTATTTCGTCAGTTACTACGACTATTATCAGCCCGAGGCGTACATCGTCCAGTCGGACACTTACATCGAGAAGGAAACCAGCCGCAACGACGAGATCGACCGCCTGCGGCACGAGGCGACCGCCGCGCTGTCGACCCGGCGCGATGTGATTGTCGTCGCCAGCGTCTCATGCATCTACGGCATCGGCCGGCCGGACAACTACCAGAACACGAGCCTGTTTCTCCGCGCCGGGGCGAAGCTCGACCGCGAGGCGGCGCTCACGCGGCTGGTCGAGATGCACTATCGCCGGACGCCGCTGAGCCTGGCCCGCGGGCAGTTCCGGGTGCGGGGCGACGTGATCGAGATCTGCCCGGCGGCCGGCGGCGCGGTGGTGCGGGTCGAGCTGTTCGACGACCAGGTCGAGCGGATCCGGCTGCTCGACCCGACCACCGGCGAGATCACCGGTGACGAGGCGGAGCTGACCCTGTTTCCCGCCGACCACTACATGACCGACGAGGAGAAGCTCGACGACGCGCTGGTGGGCATCGAGGCCGAGCTGGGCGAGCGGATCGACTATTTCCGCGAGCGCGAGCGCTGGCTCGAGGCGCAGCGGATCGAGCAGCGCACGCGGTACGACCTGGAGATGATCCGCGAGGTGGGGAGCTGCAACGGGATTGAGAACTACTCGCGCTGGCTCGACGGACGCCCGCCCGGCGAGCCGCCGTTCACGCTGCTCGATTTCTTCCCCAGCGACTTCATGCTGGTGATCGACGAGAGCCACATCGGTGTGTCACAGGTCGGGGCGCAGGTGCACGGCGACCGGAGCCGCAAGCAGAACCTGGTCGAATTCGGGTTCCGGCTGCCCAGCGCGTTCGACAACCGGCCGCTCAGCTTCGAGGAGTTCAGCCAGCGCCAGCCGCAGACGATCTACTCGAGCGCGACGCCGGGCCGGTACGAGTTGGAGCGCGCTCCGACGGTGGTCGACTTGGTGGTGCGGCCGACTGGCTTGGTCGATCCGCAGATCACCATCCGCCCGACGCGCGGCCAGATCGACGACCTCTACCGCGAGATTCGCGACTGCATCGATCGCGGCGAGCGGGTGCTGACCCTGACCCTGACCCAGCGCCAGGCCGAAGATCTGGCGGCCTATCTCGAGAATCTGCGGGTCAACGCCCACTGGCTCCACGCGCAGGTCGACACGCTCGATCGTTCGTCGCTGCTGCGCGACTTGCGGACGGGCAAGGTCGATGTGATGGTCGGCATCAACCTGCTGCGCGAGGGGCTCGACCTGCCCGAGGTGGCGCTGATTGCCATCCTCGACGCCGACAACACGGGCTTTCTGCGCAGCGAGACGGCGCTGATCCAGATGATCGGCCGGGCCGCCCGGAACGTTGCCGGGCGGGTGATCATGTATGCCGACGAGGTGACCCCGGCGATGCAGGCGGCGATCGAGGAGACCAACCGGCGGCGCGAGAAGCAGTTGGCCTACAACGCCGAGCACGGCATCACGCCGGAGTCGATCCGGAAGGCGATCCGCGACGTGATTCGGCCCGAGGAGCTGCCCGAGGAGGAGGCGGCGCCGGCCGAGGAGGGCCTGCGGCTGGAGCTACCGGCCGACCTGGAGCTGGAGCTCGACGCGCCGGCCGAGGTGCTGGCCGCGGCGGTTGAGCGCGAGATGAAGCAGGCCGCGACGGAGCTGGACTTCGAGCGCGCGGCGCAGTTGCGTGACCAGTTGCAGAAGTTGCGCGCGGCAGTCGGCGACGAGGCCCTGCGCGCCGCCGGGCTCGAAGCGGCGGCGAAGCTGGCCGGCGTGAGCGCCCCCCGCGCCGCGGGCCCCGAGCGGCGCCGCGGCGGTCGCGGGCGCCGGCGGCGGTAGGGAACCAATCCTGTAGGCCGTTCGGTGTTCTGGTTGTAGTCGGGAAAGACATGGCACAGCCTCACGCGCGCTGTCGACTCTGCGGCGCCGAAAGTCAGATGACGAGGGAGCACACGCCGCCCAAATCGACCGGCAACCGCGGGCGGATGCAGGTGCATTCCCTGGACGACTTAGTGCTAGACAGGCCGTTCGGCACTGTCGACGACGGCATCGCCTTCCCATCGCTCTGCGAGGACTGCAACGCGAGGATGGGACGCTACTACTGCAACCACTTCCGTGATTGGACTGACCAACTGGCCTGCCGACCTCTTGCCAAGGGCGAACGGCGTCGCGTTGTCTCGGTTCGATTCCGACCGTTGGCGATCCTCAAGGAGCTGGCAGTCATGGCGCTTGCCGCTGCCCCAGAGGAGTTCGTGGACTCACCGATAGGCTGCGAACTCCGGCGGTTCTCGGCGGACACGCACGAACAGGAACTGCCGCGCCGGCTGCGCTTTTACATGTACCTTGCCGACTCATCGAGTGTGCCCCGTCTGGCCCGGGGAGTGTGCGTTGCCGACTTGCAGCGGCGCGGCGATCTCGTGCTCCTCGAGGTCGCGGTGCCACCAGTGGGCTACGCCGTCACCTGCCGGATGGCGCACATGCTCAGCCTCGCTAGTCGTTCAGGTCTACTGGACATCACCTGGTTCAAGAACTACTCAGGAGGCCAGTGGGACACACTAGCCCTTGAACTACCGGTGAAGTCGGTGCTTGGCGGTTGGCCGCTTGACTATCGCTCAAGAGAACAGGTTCTCACAGACGCGGCGCGCGAGATCGATGACCGCTCGCCGAACGCGCGCCCGGTGGACGGTCTAGTGCGGGTGTTCCTGCCGAGCGTGTGCCCTCCCGACCGCTACATGCTGCTGTGTTCAGAGGCCGTCAAACAAGCCAGTATGGTTGCGATCAACTGGTGTGAGACAAAAGAACATGCACTGGATCTCGCATCATCGATTGACGACGATCAGTCTGCGGCGCTGGCTCATCCTCCGGGCCACGGAGCGGATGGCCCGCCCTGGGTGCTCCTCGTTGGGGAGGCGGATGGCATCAGCAGCCATTGCCGGAGAGTGGGATGGTCGCTCAGAGAGTGGCTTGCCGCGCCACCAGACGAGCGGATTGCGTGAACAACGCCCCGGCGGCGGTAGGGAACCGGCATCGCCGGGCATTACGATGAGAGGTAACGGGAGACGACCATGGCCGAGACAGCGACGGCCAGCCGCCTGATCACCGCGGCGGAGTTCCAAGCCCTGCCCGATGACGGCCGGCGGCTTGAGCTGGTGCGGGGGGAGGTGGTGGAGATGGCCGGCACTGGGATGGAGCACACGGTGGTTGCCATGACGCTGGGCAGCGAGCTGTCGGTCCACGTTCGCCAACACGGCCTCGGCGTCGTCGGAGGAGCCGACGCAGGCTGCTGGCTCGAGCGCGATCCCGACACCGTGCTGATTCCTGACGCCGTCTTTTGGTCGACCGCGCGCCTGTCGGCCGGCCCACTGCCGACCTCTTTCGCCGAGGCTGTCCCCGACCTGGTGGTCGAGGTCGTCTCGCCGAACGACAAACGCACCGACGTCTACCGTAAGGTTGCCATGTGGCTCGCCGCCGGCGTGCAGGTGGTCTGGGTGGTCTGGCCGGCGTCGGCCACGGTTCATGTCTACCGCAGTGACGCCGATCTGCGAGTGCTCGGCGCCAGCGACACGCTCTCCGGCGACGAACTGCTGCCCGGCTTTGCGCTGCCGCTGGCCGCCGTCTTTGCCGGCCTGCCGGCGGTGGAGGGCTGATCATGGGCGAGACCATCGAGGCGACGCGACCGATCACCGCGGCCGAGTTCCAGGCCCTTCCCGACGACGGTCGGCGGCTCGAGCTGGTGCGGGGGGAGGTGGTGGAAGTGTCCGGACCCAATCCGCGTCATGCACTGATTGTCGCACGGATGATCCGCTGGCTCGGCGGCTTCGTCGATGACCATCGGCTCGGCGCGGTGACCGCCGAAGTCGGCTGCCAGGTGGCGCAAGACCCCGACTCGGTCCGCTTCCCCGATGTGGCCTACTGGTCCGGCGATCGGCTGTCCGCCGGCAACCTGGAGCGCTTCGCGACGGCGCCGCCCGACCTGGTGGTCGAGGTCGTCTCGCCGAACGACAAACGCACCGACGTCTACCGCAAGGTTGCCATGTGGCTCGCCGCCGGCGTGCAGGTGGTCTGGGTGGTCTGGCCCGAATCGCGAACGGTGCAGGTCTATCGCGACGACGCCGACCCGGTCTCGCTCGGCGCCGGCGACACGCTCACCGGCGGCGACCTGCTCCCCGGCCTCGCGCTGCCGCTGGCACCGCTCTTTGCCGAGCCGGCCGCCGCGCCGTGAGCGAGCCCCAGCGACTGACTCCGCTGCGCTACCTGGCGCTGGCCGCCGCGGCCGCCGTGGCGCTGCTCGGGCTGCGCACCGTTGGCTGGGGCTACGACGACCTGGCCGCCTTCCTCGCCGCGCCGCCGCGGCTGATCGCCGCGGTTGGGTGGCTGGCGATGGCTCTGGTCACGCCGCTGCTCCTGCCCTCACGGCTGCTCAGCCGCGGTCGGGCCGACCGGCTGGTCAACGAGAGCCCGCGCCACGGCCGCTTCCCGGTGCTCACCGTCGGCGTCGCGATCCTGCTCGTGGCGCAGCTTGTCCCCGCCTGGTGCGACCGGCGCGAGCTGTGGCAATTCGGCGGCGAGGCCTGGCGCTGGCTCGGGCTGGTGCTCAACCTCACCGGTGGCGCGCTGGCGATCTGGGCGCCCTACTGCCTGGGCCGCAACTTCAGCCCTTGGGTGACCATCCAGGAGGGCCACACGCTGGTCACCACCGGCGCCTATCGCTGGATCCGTCACCCGCGCTACCTGGGCCTGATTCTCGACACCGTGGGCCTGGCGCTGCTGCATCGCTCGTGGCCCGGACTGCTGGTCGGCTTTGGCACGGCGGTGATGCTGTGCTGGCGGATCAGCTACGAAGAGGCCCTCTTGGCCGGTGAGTTCGGCGACGAGTGGACGGCCTACGCCGCCGGCACCCGGCGCCTGGTGCCGCGGGTGTGGTAGCGTTGGGGAACCCGGCGTGCCAAGCGGCTCGCTGAGTGGAGTGGAGAGCGACGATGGCCGAGGCAACCGTGGCGACCAGGCTCGTGACCGCCGAGGAGTTCGCCGAGCTGGCTCGCGGCGACCGGTGGCTCGAGCTCGTGCGCGGGGAGGTGGTCGAGACGGCACCGGCGTTTGAGGCACACAGCGAGATCGGCGTGAACATCGCCGCAGAGCTGAGATCCTTCGTCAAGGGCCGCCAAATCGGTCGGGTCACCGGCGCGGACGGCGGTTACCTCATCGAGCGCAATCCCGACACGCTGCTGTCCCCCGACGCGGCCTTCACCCGGCACGAGAAGCTGCCCGAGCCGGTTCAGGCGTTCCCCGAGGTTGTTCCCGATCTGGTTGCCGAGGTGGTCTCATCGAGCGATCGGCACGGCCAGGTGGTGCAGAAGGTGGGCTTGTGGCTCGGTGCTGGCGTGCAGGTGGTCTGGGTGGTCTGGCCCGCACGGCGCGAAATCGAGGTGTTTACCCTCGGCGAGAAGACAGTGACCCTCGGCGAGCACGACACGTTGACCTGCGAGGCGCTGCTCCCCGGCTTCGCGGTGCCGGTGGCCGAGCTTCTAGCCTAGGCGGAGGACGACATGGCGGAGGTGATGACCGAGACGCGGTGGGTGACGGCCGAGGAGTTCGCCGCCCTGCCCGACGACGGGCGGCGGCTGGAACTGGTGCATGGGGAGGTAGTCGAGATGGCTGGGACCGGGATGGCGCACACGGTGGTCGCCCTTCGGCTGGCGGCGCGACTGGCCGTGTTCGTCGAAGATCGCGCCCTCGGCGCTGTCGGCGGTGCCGACGCCGCCTGCTGGCTCGAGCGCGATCCCGACACCGTGCGCATTCCCGACGGCGTCTACTGGTCTGCGGCGCGGCTCCCCGCGGCCGGCCTGCCGCCCACCTTCTCCGAGGTGGTGCCCGACCTAGTCATTGAGGTGGTCTCGCCCAATGACCCGCCCGCCGAGATGCTGGCCAAGGCCGGTATGTGGCTCCAGGCCGGCGTGCGGGTGGTCTGGGTGGTCTGGCCCGAAACGCGCGAAGTCCAGGTCTTCCGCAGCGCCACCGACATCACCCGCCTGCGCGGCGACGAGACCCTCTCCTGCGACGATCTGCTCCCCGGCTTCGAGCTGCCGCTGGACGTGGTCTTCGCCGGTCTCCCGGCGGCGGAGGAGGCGCGATGAGCGAGGTCCTCGAGCGCACCCGGCGGCTCGGCGCCGAGGAGTTCGCCGCACTGCCCGACGATGGGCGGCGGCTTGAGTTGGTCTGCGGGGAGGTGATCGACACGGCGCCTGCGGGAGGGGTGCATTCGGGGCTGGCCGTGACCGTCGCGGCCCGATTGCACGCCTATGCTCGGGCCCACTGCCGCGGCCACGTCACCGGCGCCGATGGCGGCTGGCTGATCGCCCGCAACCCGGACACGGTGCGCGTGCCCGACGCGGCCTACATCAGCGCCGATCGGCTCGATCGGCTGCCGGCCGGCATCATCCCAACGTATCCGGACCTGGCCGTCGAGGTGGTCTCGCCGACCGATCGCAAAGCAGACGTGATGGCCAAGGTGAGCGACTACCTGGCCGCCGGTGTGCAGGTGGTCTGGGTGGTCTGGCCGGCGCAGCAGGTGATTGAGGTGCACCTGCCCGAACCGCTGCCGACCAAAGTGCTCGGTCTCGACGACACCCTCACCTGCGACGGACTGCTGCCCGGCTTCGCCGCGCCGCTGCGCGAGATCATCGCCTGACGCGGGCGGCCATCTCGGCGCATTGCGATGCGCCGCTACGGGTGTAGAGCGAGTCCGCCTACGGCCCGCCGACCTCCCACGCGAGCCCGTCGGGCGCGGCGCTGAACCAGCTCACCGGTCGCTCACCGATCCGCGCCTCCCACTCGTGTCCGTAGTAGGTGTGCTGGCGGATCTCCGCTCCGGCAGCCAGATCGTGGTATTTCCTCGCCTGCCCGTCGCCGCTGATCCAGTAGATCCCCACCGCTTCGGCCAACCGGTTGCGGATGATGATCTCGCACTCGCTGCCGGCCACGCCGCCGAGCCGGTAGCCGGCCGGCGGATCGACGCCGAGGAGGTGTTCGACGAAGTGGTTCCAGCGCCGCCGCGTCGCATAGGTGCCGCGGAAGCCGTGGCCGTTGCCCGGTAGGATGAGCAGATCGAAGTCCTTGTCGGCGGCAATCAGCGCGTTGGCGAACTGCAGCGTGGAGGCCGACGGATTGACGTTGTCGTCGAGCTCGCCGTGGATCAGCAGCAGGTGCCCCTCCAGCTTGTCTGCGTTGGCGATGTTGCTCTGCTCCTCGTAGTGCGGACCGACCGGGTAGCCCATCCACAGCTCGTTCCACCACACCTTGTCGGTCCGGTGGTCATGGTTGCCCGCCTGCGCCACGGCGACCGTGTAGAACTCCGGGTGGGCAATCAGCGCCCGCGCCGCGTTGTAGCCGCCGGCCGAGTGGCCCCAGATGCCGACGCGGCTCAGGTCAAGGTAGGGGTACTTCGCCGCCGCGGCCTGGAGCCAGGCGATCCGATCGGGAAAACCGCTGTCGCCGAGGTTGTGCCAGGCCACATCGTGGAACGCCTTCGAGCGCCCGCTGGTGCCCATGCCGTCGATCATGACCACGATGAAACCCAGCTCGGCGGTCGCCTGCAGTTCGCCGGCGACGCCGAACGTCTTCGGCGCGAAGTTGCCCTGCGGGCCGGCGTAGATGTTCTCGATCACCGGGTAGCGCTGCGTCTCGTCAAGCGTCGTCGGCCGGTAGACGACCCCCCAGATGTCGGTCACGCCGTCGCGCCCCTTGGCCACGAACGGTTCGGGCCAGCGCCAGCCGGTGGCCAGCAGGTCGGCCGCGTCGGCCTGCTCGACCGCGCAGATCAGCGCGCCGTCGCTGGTGCGGCGCAGCTCGGTCACCGGCGCCAGATCGACCCGTGAGAAGACATCGAGGTAGAACCGCCGGTCGGGCGAGAACTGCAGCCGGTGCTGGCCCTCGCCAGCGGTCAGCGGGGTGAATCCGCTGCCGTCGAGATTAACCCGGTAGTGGTGCAGCAGGTATGGATCGCCCGGCTCGCGTCCGCTGCCGGTGAAGCGCAGGGTGCCGGCCTCCTCGTCGACCTCTTCAACCCCGCGGACGACCCACTCGCCGTGGGTGACTTGGTTGAGCACCTCACCGCTGGCTGTGTCGTAGCGGTAGAGGTGGCACCAGCCGTCACGCTCGGACATCCAGAGCAGCTCGCGGCCGTCGCCGATGAACCGGTACCAGCCCTTGTCGGGCGGCAGGAAGGTGTTGGTCTGCTCATCGACCACCACGCGCGTCGCACCGGTTCGCGCATCGACGGCGAACAGCCGGCGGCGCTGGAAGCCGCGGTCGGTCTGGTCGTAGCAGAAGGTGTGGCCGTCGGGCAGCCAGTAAGGCTGGTTCGAGGCCCACCAGTCGATCGGCGGGTGATCGACCGGCAGCAGCTCGCGGCGCTCAAGCGGATAGACGAACAGGGTGGTGACATCGAGCCGGTCGCCGGGCAGGTCGTAGCGGTAGCGGTGGAGCACCGGCCGCACGCCCTCGCTGGGCGCCGATTCGACGGTGAACATGTCGAGCCGGTCGCCCGGCACGGTCTTGGCGATGACCAGCGTCGACGAGTCGGGCGCCCAGCCGCGGAAGGTGTAGTAGCCGTCGTCGGCGCCGTCGGTGGTCAGCGGCGTCTCGTGGTCGGCGGCGTCGCGCAGCTTCAGGTTGTGCTCGTCGGGCACCACGGTCCAGACGCCGTCGGGCGAGACCAGGCGGCGGCCGCGGCCCTCGCCCTCGGGCTCCTCGGCCGGCGGCTCCTCGGTCGCTTGTGGCGGACCGAACACACCAGGCGGTTCGGGCTCTGCGCAGGTGCCGGCGATCGGGTCGAACAACCACTCGCGGCTGCCGACGGCGAACCGCAGCTTGCCCTGCTCGAGGTCGAACCGGCGGAACGGCAGTCGTTCGGGCAGGTAGGTCTGCCCGCTGGCGGCCGACAGCGCGTCGGCCAGGGCGGCATGGTCGAACGCCGGCTCGCGCGCGCCGGTGAGCGCGTCGATGCGGATGAACTCAGCGCCGTCGGCGGTCAGTCGGCGATACCAGAAGCTGTTCCCGTCGTCGCTCCAGTTGGCCTCGACGCGGGCGTTGCGGACCAGGCTGTCGAGCTGTGACGAGCCGAACCGCTGGGCGCGGTCGTAGGCCTGCCAGATCGGCGAGTCGGGCCCGGCCGCGCCGGCGGCGACGGCGCAGAGCAGGAGCAGCGCGAGCACGCAGGCGGGCTCGGCGGGTCGAGCGAGCGGAGCCACAGGTGCCTCCCAGACGGCCTAGACGGTTCGCTTGACGTCGGCGGCGACCTCTCTGTTTACTGCGCCCCCGGCCCGCCACACAATGCGCTTGCGCCGGCGGCCTGCCGGCGTGTCCCGATCTCGGCGTGCGGAGGGGCCACGATGGGTCTCAGCGCGTTCATCTGCCTGTGGTGGGCCGCGGTCGGTGCGCCTGGGCCGATCGGCCATGGCCAACGAGTCGCCGTCGTCGTCGCGCAGTATCGCGACGGACCCGACGTGCAGGTCGCCGCCGACGAGTGGTGCCGGCTGCTCAACCGCTTCGCCAACGCCTACTACGAGCTGGCCAGCGGCGGGGCGGTGAGCTTCGAGTTCGTGCCGGTCGGCGGTGTCCTGGGCCTGCCCAACGATGTGCCGCCCGAGGCTGGAGAGAACTGGGACGTCCCCGGGCCGCTCGGCACCGCCATGGCGGGCACGAACAACTGGAGCTACCAGGTGTTCGACGAGTTGCCCACCGCCGTCGCTTTCGGCGATGGCGAAATCGACTGGGACGAAACGCCCTACCTGCTGCTCTACACCGCTCGCCGCGGCCGGGCGGTGGCCACCGGCGCCGGCTGGCGGGTGCTCAACCCCCGCACCAACCGGTTCGTGCAGGTTTCGGGTGCGGTCATTCCCGAGCTGCGCGGCGACGACACCCGCGCCTTCGACCCGGCCACCGCCCTCACCACGCCCGAGCGGGTCAACGACGGCGACGCAGCGGGCGAAGTGCTGCGGAAGGTGGTCGCCAACGGCGCCGGCGGCGCGCCGGTGCTGACCACGCTGCACGAACTGGGCCACCTGCTCGGCCAGAGCGACCTGTACAACGAGTATCGGCAGCCCGATCAGGATGACTTTGTCGAGCAGTGGTCGCTGATGGGTGCCCAGATTCTCCAACACATGGACAGCTACACGCGGCTGCGCTTCGGCTGGCTGCCGTCGCAGCGGGTAGTGACCATCGGCCCGCCGCTGCTCAACGACGTTAACCGCACGATCGAGCTTGCCCGGCCGCACGAGTCCCGCGGCGCGCCGGCCGAGGTGGCCGAGCTGGTCCGGCTCAGCTTCGGTCCGGTGGCGCCGAACGGTGAGCCGATCGGGCTCTTCCGCGGGCTGCACCTCGAGGCGCGCGAGCCCCACAGCAGCACGCCCGAGAACCTCGACACCTGGCTCCGGAACGTCGTCGTCGACCGCGACAGCGGCGGGCGGGGCGACTATGCCGACGGGGTGCTGATCAGTCTGGTCACCGAGCGCCGGCCGGCCGGGCCGTTCATCGTCGAACCGCAGGCGACCGGCCGCCGGCTGGCCGACGGCGTCTGGTCGCCAGGCCGGCGCTACCGGCGCGACTCGGCTTGGATTCAGGTCGAGGCGCAACCGGTGCAGAACGGCCGCCGGCCGGTGCGGGTGATGTGGCGGCGGGTGGAGAAACCCGACCTGTTCCTCGACCCCGGCACGCCGCTGGGCGAGAGCCCGGACATCTGGATCGACAGCCCGGCCAACGGCTTCGGCACCTTCCGGTTCGGCAACCGGCCCGGCGATACGGTGCCCGACCAGTGCGGCGATTTCCCGTTCATCAACCTGACCGTGCCCTGGGTGCAGCTCTTCCCCGGCGGGCCGCGCGTGCCCGGTCCGCCCGAGGTCGGCCGCGTGCCGCACCGCCTCCAGATCCGGGTCCGCAATCGCGGCAACGTCGACGCGCAGCAGGTCGATGGTCACTGCCTGGTGATCGAGCGGCCGAGCCTGATCGACTTCGACTGGGAGCACCCGAACCGCCTGCTCGGCCTCGGCGATGACCGCAGCTTCCGCATTGCCAGCGTGCCGGCCGGCGGCCAGGTGATCCAGACGATCGACGGCTTTGAGCCCAAGGGCGGGCCGTTCACCATCATCGCCTGGCTCGACCCGCTCTACCTCGGCGGGGGGCAGGACGATCTGAATCCGCTCAATCAGCTCGCCGGCGAGGCCATCGTCTCGTACCAGACCTCGCAGGGCAGCCCCTACGCTCCGGTGACCGTGCCGCTCGAGGTGATCAACCTCGACGGCCGGCAGCGGAAGCTGATCTTCGCCGCCACGCCGGACCGCCTGCCCGGCGACTGGGAGGTGCGCCAGCAGCGCACGCACCAGGCCCTGGCACCGCTCGAAACCGCGCGCTTCGAGCTCTCGCTGCGCCCGCCCGAGAGCCTGAAGCCGGGCACCCTGACCCGCCCGACGCTGGTCGGCTGGGTCGATTACGGCGACAGCTTCATCCGCCTGGGTGAGCTGCCGGTGCACGTCGAGACGACGGTCCGCACGACGACCAGCCTGGCCGTCAAGCTCGACGGTACGCAGGCCCTGTTCACCGGCCGGGTCTCGGCCCGGCGGCCCGGGCTGGGCGTGGTGATCAGCGTCACCAGCAGCAACGGGGCGGTGCTCTACGCCGGCGCCGGCACCGGCGCGTTCGAAGTCGTGCGGACCGCTCGCGACGGCTCGTTCAGCGCCCGGCTGGCTTACAACTCGAAGCTCTCGTACCAGGCCGTCGCGTCGTTTGCCGGCGAGCCCGGCCTGCAGGCGAGCAGCTCGCCGCCGGTGGGCTATGGCGCGCCGCAGCCCGACTCGTCGCTGCGCCCGCCGGTGCTCCGCCCGCGGCGCTGAGTCGACAACCGGTCGTTTGAAACCGGTTAGCGTCCCGGTATGTCCATGCCCACCTGCCACATCAGGAAGCCGAGGGAG
This sequence comes from uncultured Fimbriimonadaceae bacterium, assembly GCA_964405335.1. Taxonomy (GTDB): domain Bacteria; phylum Armatimonadota; class UBA10988; order UBA10988; family UBA10988; genus CAYONP01. Next base: position 2,138 of record CAYONP010000081.1, on the reverse strand, counting down.
TCGACCTGGTCGTCGATGATCTTGGCCAGCGGCTTGCCGCCCGAATGGCCGGCCTTGGTCTCGTAGTGCAGAATCACCGGCCGCGCCGCGCCCTGTGCCCGCTGCAGCAGCGCCGCCATCTTGCGGGCGTGGAGCGGATCGACCCGCGTGTCGGCATCGCCGGTCATGAACATCGTCGCGGGATAATCACGCCCCGCGACGACGCGGTGGTAGGGCGAGTAGGCGTGCAGGTAGGCGAACTCGTCGGCGTTCTCGGACGAACCATACTCGGGCACCCAGAAGTGGGCGACGAGGAACTGGTGGTAACGCACCATGTCGAGCAGCGGATAGGTGCAAAGCACGGCGCGGTAGAGGTCGGGCCGCTGGGTCAGCGCCGCGCCGACCAGCAGCCCGCCGTTGCTGCCCCCGGCGATGGCCAATCGGTCGGGCTTGGTCCAGCCTTCGGCAATCAGGTACTCGGCCGCCGAGATGAAGTCGTCGAAGACGTTCTGCTTGTGCTCGCGCATGCCGGCCTCGTGCCAGGCCTCGCCGAACTCGCCGCCACCGCGCAGGTTCGGCTGGGCGAAGATGCCGCCGGCCGCCGCCCAGATCGCCGCGTTGGCGCTGAAACCCGGCGTCAGCGAGGCGTTGAAGCCACCGTAGGCGGTCAGGTAGACCGGCCGCTCGCCATCGGGCTCGAGGCCCTTGCGATGGCAGAGGAACATCGGCACGCGCGTGCCGTCGCGCGAGGGGTACCAGACCTGCCGCACCTCGAGGCTGTCGGGGTCGATCGGCACGTCGGCCTGCCACCAGACCGACTCCTCGCCGGAGGCCACCTCGTGCTGGTAGATGGTCCCCGGCACGTGGTAGCTGCTGAACGAGTAGAACGCCGTCGGCTGCGACCAACGGCCGCCCAGTCCGCTCAGCGAGCCGAGCGTCGGGCCGGTGATGGTGCGCACCAGCTCGCCGGCGGGCGTGAACACCTCGATCCGCGAGACGACGTTTTCGAGGTAGCTGGCCGCCAGGTGCCCGCCGACCAGGCTGACGCCTTCGAGCGGGTAGTCGCGCTCGGGCAGCACCTCGACCCAGTTCTCGCGCGCCGGCGCGGTGCAGGCGGCACGGTAGAGCCGCCAGTTCGGCGCCTCGAAGTTGCTGTGGATGTACATCGTGTCGTCGGCCACCGAGGCGTCGAACCGCGCCTCGACGTCCTTCACGATGGTCTGGAACGGCCCGTCGCCGGTCAGGTCCTTGAGGTACAGCTCGTTCTTCTTCGCCGCCGAGCCGTACCAGATGTGGACCAGCAGCCAGCGGCCGTTCTCGCTCAGCGAGGCGTTGAGCAGGACGCCCTCGCCGTAGCCCTCGCCGAAAACCTCGACCGGCTCGGACTCGGCGGCCAGGTCGCGGTAGTAGACGCGCGGCGCCGAGCCGCCGTAGATGCCGTAGTAGAAGCCGCTCTTGTCGGGCAGCATGGCGAGGCCGGTGTAGCGGTCCTTGGGCATGACCAGCGGCAGCTCCTCGCGCGTGTCGATGTCGAGGAAGTGGAGCTCGACCTCGTCCTCACCGCCGCGGCGAATGCCGTAAGCCAGCAGCGAGCCGTCGAGGCTGAGCCCCATGGTGGTCACGCTGGTGGTCAGGTCGTCGCTCATCGTGTGCGGGTCGAGCAGCACCTCGTCCTCGCCGTCGGCGCCCTGGCGCAGGTAGAGGACCATCAGCTCCTGGTCGGCGCTGCGTTTCCACAAGAAGTAGCGCTCGCCGCGGATGGTCGGTGAGCTGATCACGTCGCGGCGCATCAGCTCCTCGAGCCGCTCGCGCAGCGGTTCGCGGAACGGGATCTCGTCGAGCCAGGTGCGCGCATAGGCGTTCTGCTGGTCGATCCAGGCGCGCGTCTCGGGCGCGTTCTGGTCCTCGAGCCACCGATACGGGTCCGGCACCGGCACGCCGTGGACCTGGTCGACCAGGTCATCGGCGCGCGTGGCGGGCGGGGTCAGCGAGGCTTGCAGCAGGGCGGCGGGCAACCACAGCATGGCGAGTGTCCTCTGGTTCAGAGGCGCAGTATAGCCGATCGCGGCGGGCAATCGTAGGGCGGGATGAGCCTGCCATGCGGCCTAACCCCCCGACCCCCTTCCCGCGGCGGGAATGGGGAGTCAGGGCCGAGCGCG
>CAYONP010000080.1:4438-28321 GCA_964405335.1 uncultured Fimbriimonadaceae bacterium | reverse complement strand
GAAACCGGCCCCGGCGCCGCGGTGTTGGGTGGAGCGAGGGACCGGAGACGGCGATGGGCGAGCTGCTCTACTGCTCCGAGCGCTCGTGGCGCGGGTTGTGGCACCGCTACCTGGTCTATCGCGACCGGGTGGTGCTGGTCACCTGGCTGGGCAAGATGGTGGTGCCGGCGGCCGAGCTCGACGGCGTCGAGGTGCGCCCGCCGCTGGTGGTCGGCGACCTGTGGCGGGGCCGGCCGTGGCACCAGGCGTTGGCGCTCAAGCTGGACATGGCCGATCAGTGCGAGCACGTGGCACTGCACCGTCGCACGGGGATGTTCCGACACCTGCGCTTCACGCCCGATGAGCCGGAACGATTCGTCGCGGCGTGCCGGATGATGCGGGCGGCGTAGGGGGGGCAGCTCAACCGACGTTGCTGAGCGCTTTGGCTGCCGGGCCTACCGCGTCCTGCTACCGCACGCCTGATCGATCGCCTTGAGCATACGCAGCGAGCCATCGTAGTACTTCTTCATCGTTCCAAGGCTCAGCCCTCCGCCACCGCCGTGGGCGAAGTTGTTACGGTTGGCCACGATGCTGTTGACACAGCCCTCAATTTCGTCATCGACCTTTGCGCGGACGCTCTCCTCGAGTACTGGGTCGAAGGACGACAGCAGTTCATAGATCTTGCCAACCTTCGGATTCGCGAAGCTGGCCAGCTGTCTCCCCACATACTGAGTGACCGTCTGATCCGAGCGAGAGCGGGCGTACTCGCTCAACGAGGCCCGACAGGAGACCTCGATCAGACCGGAGGCCAGTATACAGGCATAGCGAGCGAGCTCCGCTTTGAGCTCGTCCTCTGCTGTCGAGGCATAGACGAACACCCTGTCGATCTTGGCCTTCAGGCTCTGCGCGTCTCTCCACATTCAGGCGGCCCTGCCTCACTCGACTGCGCTGAACGCCTCGGTCGCCATGTCGATGCGTCGCCTCAGGTTTTCAGGATCGGTGGTGGAAGACGTGTACGCCTTCTCGAAGTCCTTGTCGCGGGCCAGGACCTCGTAAGCCCGGCGGTACTGTCCGTCATCCGTGATGCTGCCGTTTTCGAGCCGCCGCGCCGTAGCCACCAGCAGCGCATCGGCCAGAGCGGCGTTGAAGTTCCGCACGGGCCGGAGAGCATCAGTGCCAAGGCCGTTGAGCACGGTCCCAACCGTAGTCCGCATCAACTGCCCCAGCGTCTCATGGCCGAGAAGTTGCAGCTGTCTGTTCCTGGCCATGAATCCGGTCAGGAATAGTTTGAGTGGTTTCTCATATCTAGCGATGTCGTAGTAAAGCGCAAAAAACCGCAGCAGTAATTCCTGGTCGCGCCCGCGTGTCCCCGGCGTCCTGATCAAGCTCCTCCACTCATCCGATGCAGCAAGCTGCGCCAGGGCTTCATCGAACTTCCCGTGCAGGACGCACGAGCGGATCTCCTGTTGGCTGAGCGGCGTCCCACCGGTGTTCAGCCGCTCGAAGATCAGGTAGATGCTGCTGCTGACCTCCTCGACTGGAGCATCCTGACGGATCACCGTAGCGTGAATCACTGAGTCGTTAAGCCTACGCCGGTCGGCATCGTCAAGCTGCAAGTAGCGCTTGCCCTCAAACTCCTTGTCGACGCCCTTGAGCATAAACGGCCGACCTCGGAAGTCATTCTCAACATAAGCCTTGAGTGTTCTCATGCGCTGAAGACCATCAATGATAGACAGCCTGTTTTCGGCCGCGTCGCGATAGAGAAACACGCCGGGCACGGGCAGACCGAGCAAGAGCGACTCGATGAACCTGGAAGCCTGTGGCTGCTGCCAGACGAAGTCGCGCTGGAAATGCGGAACGTAAATGTCGCCCTGCTGGAGCCGCTTGACAATGCCGTCAACGTCGAAATCGACACCGTAGGATGTCACATCATAACGAACATGCGTCTCCGCCTCTTCGTCCTCCAACCGCGAGACGTCGTCTATGTCTGGCTCAAGCGGCGTCATCTCGGAGGCGAGGTCGCCGCGGGCTGAAAGCAGTGCCATTGAGCGTCACCTCCTGCGGTGGATCATAGCACATGACGTGACGGGCAATCACAGCATATCGGACGATGGCTGAGGTCCGGCGGTCAGCACCCTCAAGCGCATCTGGCTGCCGCGCTCACCGGTCGCGATCGGCGCGCAACAGCTCGACAGCATCCGGAGCACCCGACGGCGGGGTCCAGCTCGCTTCGGCCAGGGCATTCAGCACGCGACGGCGTCGCTCCTGGCGCTGTTGGTGCTCCGACCCGACCGCTCGCACCTGCTCGCGGGTCACCGGCAGCTCACCGGCGATCTCGGCGTCGCTCAAGCCCTGCTCGAGCAGCAGCTCGACCGCCCGCACCGTCACCCGCGTGCCGGCCAGGCAGAGCTTGCCGCCCATCACCTCCGGATCGCGCTCGAAATGCTCATTCATGGCAAGCTCGCAGCCATTGTACCCGCCGCGCCCTAGCCAAACCGCTCCTCGCGCCAGGGATCACCGTAGTTGTGATACCCCCGCTGCTCCCAGAAGCCCGGCCGGTCGACCGCGCTGAACTCCAGCCGGCGGAGCCATTTCGCGCTCTTCCAACCGTAGAGGTGCGGCACGATCAGCCGCATCGGGCCACCGTGCTCAATCGGCAGCGGCTCGCCCTCCAGTTCATAGGCCAGGATCACGTCATCCCGCAGCGCGTCCTCGAGCGGCACGTTGGTGGTGTAGCCGAGGTCGGCGCAGTGCATGATCAGGTGCCTCGCCGTCGGCTTGACCCCGTACTCAGTGGCCAGCCAGCGGACCGAGACGCCGCGCCAGGTCACGTCGTACTTGCTCCACGTCGTCACGCAATGGAAGTCGCGGGTGACCGTGACCGTCGGCAGCGCGCGGAACTCGTCCCAGCTCCAGGCGGCCGGCCGCTCTAGCTCGCCGGCGAGCTCGAACCGCCAGGTGGCCGGGTCGAACGGTGGGTGGATGCCCAGGTCGAGCACCGGGAACTGGTCGTCGCGGACCCGGTGCTGGCCGGGCGGCAGGCGGTCGACGCCGCGGCCGGCCAGGCCGTCGGCCGACTGCCACGCGCGCTCGCGGGCGATGCGCTCCTTCTTCTCGACCAACCGCTGGTTGTACGCCATGCTGCTCTCCGGCCCCACCGGCGACAGAACCGCGGCGCCGGGCGGTGCGGTTCCGCGGCCTGAATCTAGGGTAGGTCGATGATCAGGTTGATGTCAGGCCCGACCGGCGGCACGGGCCAGTCGCCGTCCTCCTCGCGGATGCCTGCGCCGTCGAGTTCGACGGCGGCCTGGGGCGGCAGCGGCAGGCGCAGGCGGTAACCGCCGGGCGGCGGTGGGTCGCAGCAGAGGCTGAGCTGCCAGCGCCGCGCGTGGCCGGCGTGGAGCAGCCGCCAAGTGACCGGGCCGAACCAGGTCGGCGCGGCGGTGATGCCGACCAGATCGTCGCCGGCGGCCATCCACTCGGGCCGCACGCCGGCACCGATGACCAGCGTGTCGTCGCGCTCGAAGACGAACATGTCGCGCAGCAGCAGGGCCATCTCGGCGGCGCACCAGCCGTGCGGGACGATCTTGCCGGTCGGCCACCAGCCGCGGATGAGCCGCCAGTCGCCCGATGGGTCGCCGGTCTCGTCGCCCTCGGCCCAGGCATAGAGGCCGGGCGCATCCTGGCTGCGGAAGAAGTGCTCGAGCGTCAGCAGCGCCGCGTCGCGGTCGCCGAGCAGCAACAGACCGTGCGCCTGGGCCAGCTCGAAGTAGCGCCAGCGCGGCTCGGGGCGGTAGCGGCCGAGCTCGTCGAAGCGATGCTCGCGCCACCAGCGGGCGAAGGCGTCGGCGACGTCCGGGTCGTCCGCCGCGCGCGCGCCGGTCGGCCAGACGGCGCAGGCCGGGTCGCGCTCGTTGCCTCCGAACAGGTCGAGCTGAGTGTCGAGCGCGGCGGCCAGCGCGTCGGCCTCGGCCCGGCAGGCCTCGGCCGGCTCGAGCCGGTCGACGATGGTGAGCATCCGCGCGGCGGCGCGCAGGCCGCAGAGCGACCAGGCGTTGACCCACCAGAGCGGCCGGTGCCAATCCATGCGGCCGACGATCAGCCCGTCGCGGGCCGGCTCGCAGAGCAGGTCGCCGTCACGATGCAGGCGGGTGCGCGGCAGGATGGAGGAAGAGGCGACGTGGATCGGCTCGCTGGCCGACCGCATCCGGTGGATCCAGTCGGCGCGGTCGAGCACGAACTCGGCGCGCTGCTCGAGCCAGTCGTCGTCGCGGGTCAGGCGGTGGTGCTGGTCGAGCGCCCAGAGCGCCTGGCCGGGCGCATCGGCCTCGGCGCCGAAGCCACCGCCCCAGGGTTGGGCCTCGAGCGCCGCCAGTCCGGCGCGGGCCCGGGCGTGCAGCCCACCGGCATCGAGCGCGCGGATCTGGTAGACGCCGTCGCGGACCCAGAAGAGGGGGTAGCAGACGGTGGCGACGCGCGGCTCGCCGGCGACCGCGGCCATGGTCAGGTGGGTCAGGCAGGCGTTGAACGCCTCGGCCAGCCGGCCGTCGGGGCACTGGATGCCGCAGCGCACCAGGCGTTCGCGCCAGTCGTCGGCGACAGTGTCGATGCGCTCGCGCGCCGGCACCGCCAGCGCCGCGCGGAGCGCCGGGCCGGGGAGCGGCTGGCCGGGCAGGACCGGCGCGGTCCAGCCGCATTCCCAGGCCTCGCCCGGCGCGAGATGAACCAGATAGGAGAGCACGCCGGCGGCGTAACCGTGCGAGTCCTCGGCCGCCTGGCGGACCGGCATGCGGCCGCGCAGCAGGGTCAGCGAGAGGTCGCCCGGCTCGTCGGCGAGGGTGCAGCAGCCGGCCTGGTCGACCGGCTGTTCGCTGAGCAGCGCGACCCGATCGTTGACCAGCAGGCCGCGCAGGTCGGGTGACCAGGCGATCCGTCGCACCGGCCCGCCGGCCGGGCCGAGCGAGCGGCAGACCAGGTAGGCGTGGGCTACACAGGGCGCCTCGCCGCGAAGGGTCAAGCGCGCCCAGAGCGCGACCGCCGGCTGCCGCTCGTCGGGGCAGGGCTCGACGGCGAGCCGCAGGTCGACCTCGAGGGCGCCGGCCCGCCAGCGGCTGCGGTAGACCGGCAGGATGCCGCCGAGCAGCCGGTCACGGATGCGGTCGCGGGGCAGGCGCTCGGGTGCGATCAGCTCGCCGGTGTCGGGCAGGTAGAGCCACAGGCTGACGCCATAGCTGGCCAGCCCCGGCGAGAAGCTGCCGCCCGGCTCGACGAAGACCTTGAACGCCTCGGGCGAGCCGTCGGCGCTGAGCACGATGTGGCTGTCGGCCCGCGGCCAGATCCACTCGGGGTGTCGCTCGCGGGTGATCTCAATCATCGGCCGCCGCGCGCCTTTCGCGGCCCATGGTAGCACGACCACCGCCCGGCGGCACCGGCCGGCCGCGCCACTCGATGGGCCGGCCAAGCAGTCCGCGCCGGGTCGATTCGGCCAGCACCGCGGCCATGAAGGCAAACCCGAACGGCGCGCTGAGCGCGTGCCAGCGAGCCAGGCCATAACGCGCGAAGGCCGGCTCAAAGCAGAGCGCCATGGCCGCCCAGGCCGCCAGCGCCGCGCCGCAGGCCGGCCACCAGGCAGGGTCGGCCAGCGCGCAGGCGGCCAGAACTAGCGCGAACAGCGGCAGCAACCCGCCGCCGAGCAGTTGCAGCGGAATCACGGCCGCCGCAAACCACCAGCGGCACTCGAGCCCGCGCCAGGCGCTCTTGGCAAAGCCGGCGAACAGCTCGCGCAGATTGCCGTACATCGGCGTGGCGACCAGCGTGGCGCCGTCGGCGCACCAGGTGCGAAAGCCGGCGCGCTTGACCGCCGCGGTCAACCCGACGTCGTCGCCCACGTCGTGGGCCACCGCCGCGTAACCGCCGGCCGCCTCGAGCGCCGCGCGGCGGATCATCAAGAACCCGCCCGAGCCCAGCGCCCGCCGGTCGCGCGGGTTGTTGGTCATCGCCGGCGAGTAGCTCTGCAGGATCATCCACAAGGTCACCGGCAGCACCAGCCGCACGCCCAGGTCGCGGGTGGTGATCGCCGGCAGGAGCGTGACCAGGTCGGCGCCGAGCGCCTCGGCCGCGGCCAGCGCCGCGGTGACGGCCGCCGGCGCGAACAGCATGTCGGCATCGGTGCCGAGCAGCCACTCACCGCGGGCGACGGCCTGCGCCTGACACAGGGCATGGACCTTGCCGACCCAGCCGTCGGGCGGCTCGACGCCGGCGATCACCGTCAGTCGCGGATCCTCTGCCGCCAGCCGTTCGAGGATCGAGCGCGTCTCGTCGGTCGAGCGGTCGTCGACGGCGATGACCTCGAGTGGCTCCCAGTCGACTGCGAGCATCGAGCGCAGGCTCGGTTCGAGCGAGCGTTCGGCCTCGTTGCGCGCGGGGACCAGGATGCTGACCAGTGGTCGGGCCGTCGGCGGCGGGAAGGAGTCGGCCCGCAGGCAGGGCGTGCGGCGGTTGAGGGCGAGGGTCAGGAGCCAGAAGCCCAGCCAGCCGACGGTGTTGGCGGCGAGCAACCAAGCCAGGTACGACGGCATCGCGTCATCCGGCGGCGCAAGTCTCTCCGGTCGGCTCGAAGAGCAGCCGCCGGCGGGCGGCCTCGATATAGACCGGCTCGCGCTCGATCGCGACATAGTGCCGCCCATGCCGTGCCGCCGCTACAGCGGTGGTGCCCACGCCGGCAAACGGGTCGAGCACCACCTGGCCCGGCCGGCTGGTGGCCAGCACAATGCGCTCGAGCAGAGCGAGGGGCTTCTGGGTGGGGTGGATCTTGTTGCCGTCGGCGTCGCGCAGGCGCTCGCGGCCGTTGCAGACCGGGAAGTACCAGTCGCTGCGCATCTGCTTGCCGCCGTTGAGCTGCTTGAGCTGCTGGTAGTTGAAGCAGTAGTTGGTGCTGCTCTCGCTCTTCTTGCACCAGATCAGGGTCTCATGGGCGTTGGTCAGCCGCACGCCGGCGAAGTTGGGCATCGGATTGGCCTTCACCCAGACCACATCGTTGAGCATCCAGAAGCCCTCATCCTGGAGCAGCCGGCCGACGCGGAAGATGTTGTGATAGCTGCCGATCACCCACAGCGTGCCGGTGCTCTTCAGCACCCGTCGGCACTCGCGCAGCCACCGGCGGGTGAACTCGTCATAGGCGGCGAAGCTGTCGAACTGGTCCCACGCGTCGTTGCAGGGGTCGACCACCGAGAGGTTCGGCCGGATCAGGCTTTGCCGAAGCTGCAGGTTGTAGGGCGGGTCGGCGAAGACCAGGTCGACCGACTCCGCGGGCAACTGCGGCATGAGTTCGAGGCAATCGCCCTCGTGGAGCTGATCGAGCCACGGCCGCAAGTCGTCATGCGGTGGCTCGACCTCGGCGTGCGCACGTCTGTTCGCCATCGACGACTGCCTCCGGCCTGTCTGACATCCACCGGACTCGCGGGTTTCGAGCCGAAGAGGTCTCGGCCGCCGGCGGGCCAAACTGCCGGCCCATGACCCGCGCCGCCGGCCAACGCGATCTGCCGTCCGTCTCACTCCGCGCGGTGCTCACCTGCGGCGGTCTGCTCATCGGCACTCTGCTCGTCTTCTGGCTGTGGCAACTGACCCGAACGACGGCCACCTCGTGGGGCGAAGTGCAGTACCGCGAGCTGGCCGCGCTTCACCAGTCCGGCACGCCGCTCTGGACCCCGCCCGGCGGCTATCCGCACGTGCTCAACCCATACGGTCCGGTCTACCTCACCCTGATCAGGTTGACTCCAGCCGACAGCCCTGGATTTTACCTTGCCGGGCGGCTCTTGTCGATGGTCGCGCTGGCCGTCGTCGCGACTCTCCTGCTCCGCGCGACCGACGGCTCGACCTCACGCGCCTGGCGGCCGGCCGTGGCCATCGCGCTGCTGACCAGCCGCACCTTTGTCGGCTACGGCTGCCAGATGGTCGTCGATCCGTTCATGCTCGCCCTGACCACAGCCGGCCTGATGCTCGCCTGGCGCGGCCGCGGCGGGGCCACGGCGCTGCTCGCCGGCGGGCTGTGCGGGCTGGCGCTGGGGGTCAAGGCGACCGCCGCCGCGGCACCCATCGCCGCGCTCTGGTGGCTGGCGCGGACCGACCGGCGACGCGCCGGCGGGTTCGCCGGCGGGCTGCTCATCGTTGCCGGCGGCCTGCTGCTGGCCGCGCAGTCGGCCTCGGGCGGGGCTTATCTGGCCAATCTGCTGCGGCCGGCGACGGATCTCGCCCGCGGCGCCGAGGTGCTCTCGCGGCTGGTCTTCACCACCGGCCCGCTGATGCTCGCGCTCTACTTCGCCTGGTCGTGGCTGGCGCCGGACGATCGCCGCACGCTGCGGCCGCTCCAGGTCTGGTTCTGGTCGAGCCTGGCGCTGCTGGCGGTGGTGGCCTGCAACTGGGGCGCGGGCTGGAACTACCTGTTCGAAACGCTGACCGCCGCCGCCTTCTGCCTCGCCGCCGCCGGCGAGCGACTGACGGCCAAGCGGCGCCGGCGGCTGGCCACGCTGCTCCTGGTCCAGTTGACCATCTCGAGTGTCACACTGGCGCGCTTGGCCGTCGATACGGCCGAGACGACGCGCGAACAGGCAGCGGCCGGCGACCGTGCCGAGCCGTTGCTCCGCGCGGCCATCGCCCGCGGCGAGCGCGGCCTGGTGTCGGCCAATCCCGGCGCGGCCGACCGCTGGCTGGCGCTCGGGCAGGTCAACCCTCTCGATCTCGTCGGGCCGGGCGAGGAGGCCGAGCTCTCGCGCGCCGAGCAGGCGCTGCGCGACGGCCTGCTGGACCTCGTGGTCGTGGGCGACCCGCCGCGGGTGATTCGGCGTTGACATCGGCCCGCCCCAGACTCACCCTGAGGTCGGCGTACGGGACGCCGCCGAGTCCGCGGGAAGGACTGAGTCCACCCGTCCACCCAGCAGTTGATGCGCGAGCGATGATCTCTTTTCGGCCCGAGCAAGCGGACACCGGGCGCCCGACGAAAGGAGTTCATCGTGCCCGCACCGACCCGCACGCTGCCCGAGCAGCCCGACCTCGACCAGCTCCGCCGCCAGGCCAAAGAGCTGCTTGACGCCTACCTGGCCGGCGCCGCCGCCGCCCGCGCCGAGGTCGAGAGCTGGTTCACCGACCCTGCGTCGGCCGAGTTCGGCCTCAGCCACGCTCAGCTCGTACTGGCCCGCTCGTATGGCTTCGCCAGTTGGCCGAAGCTGAAGGAGCAGGTCGACTCGCTGACCGTCCGCCGCCTGTGTCGCGCCGCCGCTGACGGCGACCTGGCGGCGATGGAATCGATCCTCGCCCGGCGGCCCGAACTGGCCGACCTGGAGACCGCCGAGAACGACGAGCACCGGCCGATCCACTTCGCCGTGCTCAGCCGCCGGCTGGCGGCGGTGGAGCTGCTCCTCCGCCACGGCGCCAATCCGCACCGCGGCATCTGGCCGCATCGCGAGGCGACCACGGCGATGGTCTTCGCCCGCGACCGCGGCTATGACGAGATCGTCGCCGCCATCGAGGCCGACGAGCAGCGCCGGCGCGAAGACCTGAGCTGCCCGAACATCACCGTCACGCCGGCCCAGGACCGGCTCGCCGCCCTGGTCCGCGACGGCGACGAGGCGGCCGCGATCACCATGCTCACCGCCGACCCGGAGCTGGCCAAGGCGTGCGACCGCGACGGCGCCTCGGTGCTGCACCTGGCGGCCGAGTGCGGGCGCCAACAGGTGGCCGGCTGGATCATCGAGCGGCGGGTGGGCCTGGCCAAGCCCGATGCCGAGGGCCTGACCCCGATGGACCGCGCGCTGCTGCGCAGCGACACCCGGCGGCGCGAGCGGCTGCTGGCCCGCGAGGCGGTGGCGCGGATGCTGTACCAGGCCGGGGCGCCGCTGACCCCGGTCGGCGCGGCGGCGCTGGGTGAGCTCGAGGCGCTGCGGCGCTTCCAGGCCGACGATCCGAAGTCGCTGCGGCTGAACAACAGCTCGTTCCACGGCGGGCTGCTCAGCGTCGCGGTGCGGCACAATCAGCCCGAGGCGCTGGCGCTATTGCTCGGCTTCGGGCTCGACCCCGACGAGCGCGCCCGCCTCGGCGGACTGGCCGAGGAGGTGCCGACCTGGGGCCAGCCGCTCTGGTGGGCGGCGGTCAGCGGCCGGCATGAGATGGCCGAGATGCTCCTCGCCGCCGGCGCCGACCCGGCCGGCCAGGTCTATGCCAGCGGCGATCCGATGAGCTGCGCCTACAGCGCGCGCGACGAGCGGATGAAGGCCCTCCTGCGCGCCGCCGGCGCCGTGCCGTCGCCCGAGACGCTCGGGCTCGAGGGCGACCTCGCGGGCGCCCGCGAGCTGGCCGACTCGACCGACGACCAGTCGATCCTCTACCGCCTGATCTGGGCCGGCGCCTGCGGCGGCTATGCCGACATCGTCGCCTGCTGCCTGCCCAAGTTCAGCCTGGCGCCCGACGACCCGGGCTGGTGGTACCTCCTGGTCCAGCCGCTGCGCTTCTGGCAGGATGGCGGTTGGCGGCCGTTTCCCTCGGCCGACTACTCGGTCTATCCGCCCTGCCTCAAGCTGCTGCTCGACCACGGCGCCAACCCGAACCTGCCCTCGCGCCACGGCCTGGTGCCGCTGCACGATTGCTGCGTCGCCTGGCGCGGCAGTACCGCCGATACCGAGCCGGCGCGGGCCGAGATGGCCGCCATGCTGATCGATGCCGGCGCCGACCTGACGCTGCGCGACACGCTGCTCGGCTCGACGCCGCTCGGCTGGGCGGCGCGGTGGGGCCAGCAACGCCTGGTCGACCTGCTGCTGCAGCGCGGCGCGCCTGCGGTCGAGCCCGATGCCGCGCCCTGGGCACAGCCCCTGGCCTGGGCCGAGAAGCATGGCCACCAGGAGGTAGCCGAGCGGCTCCGCGCCGCGCGCTGACGCGCCTAGCTCAGCAGCCACGCCGCCGCGGCGAACAGGGCGCCGAGCGCGGTGGTGAGCAGGTTCAAGAGGTGGTTGTCGAGACGCCGGCCGGCGGCGACCAGGCTCTCGACCAGCGTCGCCGCGAAGGCGGCCAGGCCGAGCGGCAACACCAGCGGCCAGGGCACCAGGCCCGCGGCCGCCGCCGCCGCGGCGAGGGCCAGACCGGCGGCCAGGCCGCAGGCCGAGCCGGCCAGCGAGACGGCGCCCTCGGTGCCCGGCGGTGCCGGTCCGAAGCGCGGTGGCAGGTAGGCGCGCCGGCCGACGATGCTGCCCAGCTCCGATTCCGTGGTGTCGGCCAGCGCCGCGGCCAGTGAGCCGATGGCCGCGACCAGCCAGGCCTCGCCGCCGAGCAGCGCGCCGAACGAGCAGGCCGCCGCGACGCCGGCGTTGGCCACGGCGTTGCGCCAGCCGCGCCGGCCGCCGCGCTCCTCGGCGTGCCCGCGGGCCTGCTTCTCGGCATAGCCGAAGCGCGTCATGGCGCTGCCGGCGACGACGAACAGGGCGAGCAGGCCCCAGCCCGCCGGGCCGAGGCCGAGCCAGATGAGCGTGCCGAGCACGGCACCGCTCGCGGCGCCGGCGCGGTCGAGCGCTCCGGCGGCCAGGCCGATCAGGCCGAGCAGCAGGTTGGCCGGCAGGGCGATGGCGAGGGTCTCACCCACGGCGGTGGAACCACCACCACTCGACCAGCAACAGGCCGAGGGCGACGATCACGAACGGCGGCCAGACCTCGCGCTCGCGCTCACGCCGACCGACCGGCGCGGCGACGCGGGCGGCGCCGATGCGCAGCTCTTCGCCGGGGGTCAGCTCGCTCTCGAACGGCGAGAGCAGACTGACCGCCAGGCTGCGCTTGGCCCCACCGGCGGCGAGCGTGTGCACGCCGACCTGGCGCAGGTCGCTTAGCGTGGCCACGCCGTCGCTCAGCGGCACCCGCGTGACGTTGCCGTCGGGGGCGGTCAGCTCGGCTTCGGCGGCGGGTGAGTCGAGGCGCACGGTCAGGCTGTCGCCGGCGCGGACCGTCGGTGTCTCGGCGAGCTGCGCCCGGCTCGACAGCCAGTCGATGCAGTTGGCGATGAAGATGGGGAAGCCGGGCCGGAGCGGAAAGTCGCTGTCGACGAACGCGAAGCCGACGAAGACCTGCCGCCCGCCGGCCCGCTCGCCGGCGACAATCAGCGGCGTCTCGGCCGACTCGCAGAGCACCGTGGCCCACGGCTGCGGCGTGACCGACATGGCCTTCGAGACGGCCACCTCGCCGAGGTCGACGTCGATCGTCACCGGGTGCTGGCGGTCCCAGTCGACGATGCTCGGCAGATCGACCGAGCCGCCGGCGACCACCGGCGCGCCGGGACCGGCGCAGTCGAGATAGAGCGCCGGCGCGTCGAGCGCCTCGGCCGGCGGTGAGCCGGCGAAGACGAGGACCGTACCGGGCGGCAGCCGGCCCTCGCGCGCGGCCGCCTGGGCGGTGGCCGGGCCGGCCTTGACCACGTTCACGCCGGCACAGAGCAGGAGCGCCTTCTCGAGAAACAGGCTGCTCTCGCCGAGCAGCCAGACCTCGGCCTGTCGCCGGCCACCGAGCGAGACGTAGGCGACGTTGTCGGCGGCCAGCGCATCGTCGACGGCCAGCCGCGCTTCGAGCAGCCCGGCGTCGGACGGCAGGTTGTCGAGGACGATGGTCCGCGTCTCGCCCGGCGTCAGGCTGTGAGTCTGGACATCGAACAGGCGGCCGTCGAGCCGCAGTTCGAGCCCGACCTCACGCGCCGCCTCGGCCCCGGTCAGTCGGAGGGCGAGGAGCACCTCCTGGCCCTCGTCGGTCAGCCGCCGGCGGAGGTCGAAGGCGGTAATCGCGAGGTTCTCGAGTGGCGCGCCGAGCCGCACGAACTCGAGGTTCGAGACATCGACGTTGAGGCTCTCGGCGTCGGGCACGGCACCGTCGGAGAGCAGATAGACCCGGGCCGCCTCGGCGCCGGCGTGGGCCCTGCCGGCCGAGGCGGCCAGCGACAGCGCGTCGCGCAGGTCGGTCGGGCGGTCCATCGGGCGGGCGGCGCGCAGCGCGGCGAGCAGCGAGCGGCGGTCGCTCGCAAACGGGTGCAGCACCTCGGCCCGGTCGGCGGCGAGGATGAGCATCAGCTCCTCGCCGCGGTCGAGGCCGGTGATCATCTCCTCGACCAGCCGCCGCGCCTGGTCGAACCGCGTGCCGGCACGCTCCACAGCGGCCATGCTGGCCGAGCCGTCGAGGATGGCCACGACGTTTTCGCCGCCGAGCGCCTCGGTGCGGCGGTAGGGTCGCGCGGCGGCCAGCGCGGCGAGCAGGATGACCGCCAACTGCAGGTAGAGCAGCAGGTTGCGGCGCAGGCGCTGGAACGGTGCGTTGGCCTGGAGGTCCTCAATCGCCTGCTCCCACCAGAGCACCGAGCCGATGGTCAGCTCGCGCCGGCGCAGGCGGAGCAGGTAGAGCAGAATCACCGGCAGCATCAGCCCAAGCCAGAGCAGGCCGAGGGGATTGAGCAGGCCCATGCGGTCAGTCTAAGCCGCGGCGACGCCCGTCGTCAACCGGGGGTCAGATCCCGAATTCAAGCATCAAGTTACCGATCCGCGACGATTCGGTAATCGATGGCGTGGAAACGAGATCTGACCCCGATGGAACAGGCGGCCGGCGAGCCAGGCCAGACCCACCGCGGGCAGTGCGGCGTGGCCCAGGTCGGGGCCGAACCAGTAGTGCACCGCAATCCGCGCGAACGGCGCCGAGGGCAGGGCCGTGCCGGCGATCCAGAGCAGCCAGAAGCAAGCCGGCGGCGCGACCTGCCGAAAGGCGACCACCCAGCCGATCAGCCGCAGCGCGACGGTGCCGAGCTGGAGCCAGGTGGTCAGCAGCAGGAACGAGATCGGCCGCAGGCCGGCGTAGAACATCGACCCGCCGAGCGGCGGCAGCAGCATGGTGACGAACGCCTGGCAGACGGTGCGCGCCTCGAACGGCGTGCGGTCATAGCTCGGCGCCCAGGGCAGGTCGCCCAGCGCGGCGCAGCGGAGCAGCCAGAAGCCGACGGCCACCGCGGCGGCCGCTCCGGCGAGTTGCCCGACCGGCCGGCCCCGCGCCCCGGCGCAAGCCGCGGCGGCCGGCAGCAGCAGCGCGCCGGCCAGCGCCAGCTCCTTGCTCAGGCAGCCGACGATCATCAGGCCGAGCGCGCCGGCCAGCCGTCCGCGCGACGGCTGCCGGCCCCAGCGCCAGGCCAGCCGGGCGGCGCCGAGCAGGCAGAGCACGGCCAGGACATCGGTGCGCGGCGCGACAAAGTAGATCACGCGATGGAGCACCTCGTCGTGGGCGCAGGTCATGCCGGCCAGCAGCCCGGCGAGATCGCCGCCGGTCTGCTCGCGCACGAAGCCGGCCAAAACCAGCGCGGTAAGCACCACCAGCAGCAGGTTGTGCACACGCCAGCCGAACGCCCGCTCGCCGTAGAGCTGGTAGTCGAGCCAGAACGAGAGGCTGGTCAGCGGCCGGTAATAGGCGTTCTGCTGCACCCACCGGCCGGTCAGCCAGCCGGCGATGTCGGCGCGGTCGGCGTCGGCCAGGTGGGCGAGGATGATCGGCATGTCGACGCCGTCGTGGGGCCGGTCCGAGACATACCGAGCGCCGCGGCAGCCGACGAGCAGGGCGACGAGAGCCAGGGCACAGGCCCAGCGCCGGCCGGGCGGCAGGGACACCAGGGCTTCGATCACCGTCGGCTCGCGTCCACCCCGCTCAGGCCGGTTCGCCGCCGCCGGTTCGGATCCTCGCCAGGCTGACGGATTATCATGCCAGGCCTAATGCGACTGCTCGATGGGCGATAGATAGTATCAAAGCATGGTGTGACCGGCGGCGGAGCAACGTCTGCACGGGAAGGCGGCCCGACGGTGGGATCCGGAAAGCGACAACGATACCGCGCCAGCGGCGGCACGACCTGGTCGGGCCGCTCGTTCGCGCGGTCGTTCGCCGGTTACTACCTGCCCTTCGTGGTCTTGGTCCTCGGCTTCATCGCGGCGGTCTTCGTGGTCGAGGCCGGCAAGCGCACCGAGCTGCTCAAGCGCGAGCAGCAGAGCGCCGTGCGCCAGGCCGGCGAGGCGATCGGTCGCTCGCTCCGCCCGGTCTTTACCGATGTGCTCTACCTCGCCGAGGACGGCCGCGTGGCCTCGTTCCTGGCGGCCGAGACGCCCGCCGCGCGCGAGCGCCTGACCGCCGAGCTGGTCCGTTTCGCCCGTCACCGCCCGAACTACGACCGGCTCCGGCTGCTTGATCTCGGCGGGCGCGACCGGCTGCACCTGGCTCGTGGCGACGATGGGCCGGCGCCGGCCGAGCCGGGCGCCGGGAAGATCACCCACGACGCCGAGGAGATTGCCGCCATCCGCACCCTGCGGCCGGGCGACTTCTATGCTTCGTCGCTCGACCTCTGCCGCCTCGACGGTGTGCCGGTCGAACCGCTCAAGCCGGTCATCCGCGTCGCCGCGCCGGTCTGTGGCCCGGACGAGCGAGTGCTGGGCTACGTGCTGATCCACTACCTCGGCCGGAGCCTGCTCGATCGCCTGGTCGACACCTCGGGCGCCGACCTGCAGCGGCTGATGCTGCTCGATGCCGACGGCTGGTGGTTGCGCGGGCCGACGCCCGAGAGCGAGTGGGGCTTCAGGCTGCCCGAGCGCGCGTCGCACCGGCTCGAGACGACCTACCCCGGCCTGACCGAGCGCCTGGTCGGCCCGGCGGGCAACGTCGGCACGCCGGTCGGCCGGTTCGGCTACCTGCGCGTCTCGGCGTTGAGCGAGGCGGCCCGGGCGGTGGGCGAAGTGGCCGGCCTGCCGGCCGACGTGCGGGTGGTCGGCGATCACCGTCCGTGGACCATCCTCTCGCTCCTCCCGCGCACGGCGATCGACCATCTGCTCGCCCCGCTCGGGCTCGGCCTGCTGGCGGTCACGGCGGTGGTGCTGCTGGTCGCGGCGCTGGTTTGCGCGCAGTTGGCCCGCGAGAGCATGCGCCGCGAGGAGTATCAGTCGGCGCTGGAGCAGGCCAACGCCGACCTGGCCGTCGCGCGCGACGAGGCGGCCACGGCGTCGCTGGCCAAGAGCGCCTTTCTGGCCAGCATGTCGCACGAGATCCGGACGCCGATGAACGCCATCATGGGCATGGCCCACCTGCTCCGCCAGGGCCGGCTGGAGGAGCATCAGCGGCGGCACGTGACCAAGATCGACGACGCCGCGCACACGCTGCTTGGGATCATCAACGATGTGCTCGACTTCTCGAAGATCGAAGCCGGCCAGCTCGAGCTCGAGCAAGTCCCATTCGCGCTCGAACAGGTGCTCCGCGGCCTGGCCAATCTGCTCGGTCTCAGCGCCGCCGAGCGCGGGCTGGAACTGCTGATCGACTGCGCCCACGATGTGCCCTCGACCCTGGTCGGCGACCCGCTGCGGCTCAGTCAGGTGCTGCTCAACCTGGCCAGCAACGCGATCAAGTTCACCGAGCGGGGCGAGGTGGTCATCCGCATCGTCCGCGTGCCGAGCGACGAGCCGGAGCGCATCGTTCTGCGCTTCAGCGTCAGCGACACCGGCATCGGGATCAGCGAGGAGCAGCAGCGGCGGCTCTTCTCGGCCTTCAGCCAGGCCGACAGCTCGACCACCCGCCGATACGGCGGCAGCGGGCTGGGACTGGCCATCGCGCGGCAACTGGTGGCCATGATGGGCGGCGAGATCCAGGTCGAGAGCCGGCTCGGCGTCGGCAGCACGTTCAGCTTCACCGCCCGCTTCGCCCCGGCCGACGAGGAACTCCGCCGCGCGGCCGACCGGGGGACCAACTTCCGCGGCCGGCGCGCGCTGGTGGTCGACGACCATGCCACCGCGCGGTCGATCATGGTCGCCATGGCCATCGGCCTGGGTTTCGAGGTCCGCGCCGCGGCCACCGGCGAGGAGGCCGTCGACGAGGCCCGCCGGGCCGACCCGCCGTTCGACGTGGTGCTGATGGACTGGCGCCTGCCCGGCATCGACGGGATCGAGGCCGGCCGGCGGATCCGCGCCCTCGAGCTACCGAGACCGCCGGAAGTGCTGCTGATCACCGCCTATGGTCGCGAGGAGCTGCTCGGCTCGGGCGACGCCGGCGACCTGCGCGGGCCGCTGCTCAAGCCGGTCAGCCCATCGACGCTGTTCGACCACCTGGCTCACATCCTCGGCCTGGCGGCGCCGCGCGACCGCGCCGGCGAGGAGGGCCCGACGGAACGGCTGACCTGGCCCGGCGCGCGCGTGCTGCTGGTCGAGGACAATGAGGTCAACCGCGAGGTGGCCATCGAGATCCTCGCCGATCGCGGACTCGAGGTCTCCGCCGCGGTCGACGGCGCCGCCGCGGTGAGTGCCGTGCGCGAGGCGCTCGAGGCGGGCCTCGACCCGCCGTTCGAGGCGGTCCTGATGGACGTCCAGATGCCCGAGGTGGATGGCTACGAGGCGACCCGGCGGATCCGCGAGCTGCCCGGCCTCGGCCGGCTGCCGATCATCGCCATGACCGCCAACGCGGTGCAGGGCGACCGCGAGCGCTGCCTGGCGGCCGGCATGGACGATTACGTCGCCAAGCCGATCGACGTCGACGAGCTGTACGCCACGCTGGCGCGCTGGATTGCCCCTCGCGACGAGCCGGCGAACGCCGGCGACGAGCTCGGCGAGGCGGCGCTGTTCGCCGGTCTGCCCGGCTTGGAGCCGGCCGTGGCGCTGTCGCGGCTGAACGGCAAGACGGCACTCTACCAGCGCCTGTTGGGCAAGTTCGCGCAGGCTGAGCGCGAGGTGGTCGCGCGGATGGAGGCGGCGCTCGGCGACGGCGACTATGAGGTGGCCGCCCGGGCCGCGCACACCATCCGCGGCGGGGCCGCCAATCTGGCCGCGACCGCATTGAGCGAGGCGGCCGGCCGGCTCGAGGCGGCCATCGACGACCGCCGCCTCGACGAAGTCGGGCCACTGCTGACCGCCCTCGGCGAGGCGCTCGAGCCGCTCATCGCCGCGATCGACGCCCGCGGCTGGAGCGCCGCCGCGCAACTGGCGGTGCGCACCTCGAGCGCGGCCGACGGCGGCCTGGACGAGCTGCTCGGCGACCTGGCCGCCCGGCTCCGCGCGGGCGACACCAGCGCCACCGAGCGCGCCCGCCGACTCGCCGCTCGGCTGGCCGGCACCGAGCATGAGCCGCTCGTCCGCGCGATTCTCGAGGCGGTGGCCGAGTACGATTACGACTCGGCGGCCGCGGCCTGCCAACGGCTGAGCGAGGCACTTGGCGCGAGCGACGGCTAGTTGGCCGCCGCCGGCCCGAGCAACTCGTTCACGGCGGCGATCAGCTCCCGACCGTGAAATGGCTTCATCATCACCCGGCTGGCGCCCAGGAAGGCGGCGGCCTCGGCGTTCTGCTCGGCGGCCACGTACCGTCCGCTGGTGATCACCAGGATGGTCGCGCTGCCCTCGCCGCGGCGCAGCTCGCGGAGCAGTTCGAGGCCGTCCATCTCGGGCATGACCAGGTCGCAGACGATCAGATCGGCGGGATCCCGCAGGTGACGCTCGAGCCCGTCACGGCCGTCGCCGGCGATCTCGACCAGGTGGCCGGCGGCGGTCAACTCCGCCGCGAGCGTCTCTTGGTACTGCACATCGTCATCGATGATCAGGATGCGAGCCACGGTCCGATGCTCCGCGGTCGGCGCCGACCGGCATCCCCCGCGCTATGAGACAAACTCCAACGCAATCTGGTGGCACGATTCGCCACCGCCCTGCGCCGTCGGCTCGGCTGGTCGCACGAGAGGCCGGGCGGGTGGTCGGGACCGATCGGTCGACGCCCCGCGGTAGGGACACGCCAGCGGCGTGACCGGCCGTGCCGCGTGCCCCGCCGGCGCCGAGCCGGTGCGCGCCGTTGGCGGCGCCCCTGCAGCTGCCCGAGATCCTCCTGACCCGGTCGGCACCCGTTGCACCGCTGGCGGTGTCAGGGTATGATTCGGCCCGCGCCGTGGACGCTTGGCGATGAACGAGTACGTGCCGTTGGTCACCCTGGCGGTGATGGTGGGTGCCCTGGCCGGGGCGCTGCCGCTGCTCTCGTCGCTGCTCGGCCGCCGCCGCCCATCGGCCCAGAAACTCTCGCCGTACGAGTGCGGGATCGTACCCACCGAAGAGGCGATGGGGCCGGTCTCGATCAAGTTCAGCGTCACCGCCATGTCGTTCCTGATCTTCGACATCGAGCTGGTCTTCCTCTACCCCTGGGCGGCCGCCTCGGGCCGGCTCGGCCTGTTCGGCTTCCTTGCCGTCCTCTGCTTCATCGCCCTGCTCGGCGTCGGCTACCTCTACGAGTGGAAACGCGGCGCCTTCGACTGGGAGCAGTGATGGACAACCTCTCACCCGCCCTGGTCGGCACCCGCGAGGCGCTCGCCGCCCAGTTCGGCGAGCGACTGGTCTTCGCGCCACCGCACCGCGGCGAGCTCTCGGTCGAGGTTGCCGCCGACGACCTGCGCGAGGTCCTCGGCTGGCTCCGCGACGAGCGTGGCTACCGCATGTTGGTCGACCTGACGGCGGTCGATCGACTCGGCACCGCCGAGCCGCGGTTCGCCGTCTGCTACCTCGTCTTCTGCCTTGAGACCTGCGCCCGGCTGCGGCTCAAGGTGCTGGTCTCCGAGGGCGAGCCGGTGCCCTCGCTGACGCCGCTGTGGAAGGGCGCCAACTACTTCGAGCGCGAGGTCTACGACCTGTTCGGCATCCCCTTCGCCGGCCACCCGCAGCTCGAGCGGATCCTCACCCCGGATGGGTTCGAGGGTCATCCGCTGCGCAAGGACTTCGCCATCGGCGACGAGCCGGTGACCTTCGATCTCCCGTACCGGAAGCGGTTCCAAGATGCGTGAATCCGATACCGTCACGGTCAACATGGGCCCGCAGCATCCCTCCACCCACGGCGTGCTGCGGCTGGTCGTCGACCTCGACGGCGAGACCGTCACCCGGGTCAAGCCGGTCATGGGCTACCTCCACACCGGCATCGAGAAGGAACTCGAGGACCAGCGCTACGTGCAGGGCGTGACCTGTACCGACCGCATGGACTATCTCAGCCCGCTGTCGAACAACCTGGCCTATGTGCTCAGCATCGAGAAGCTGTGCGGCATCGAGCCGCCGCCGAAGGGGCAGTACCTGCGCGTGCTGCTGGTCGAGCTGCAGCGCATCGCCTCGCACCTGGTCTGGCTCGGCACGCATGTCATGGACCTCGGCGCGCTGACCGTCTTCCTCTACTGCCTGCGCGAGCGGGAAGCCATCCTCGACTGCTTCGAGATCGCCAGCGGCGTGCGGCTGATGACCACCTTCATCCGCCCCGGCGGCCTGCGCCAGGATGTGCCCCGTGAGTTCTATGACGGCATGGAGTGCGAGGGCAAGACGGTGCTCGGCGTGCGGCGGTTCATCGCCGATCTGCCGCGCCGCATCGACGACTATGAAGCGCTGCTGACCGACAACCCGATCTTCCTGCGGCGGACGCAGGGCGTTGGGGTGATTTCCGCCGAGCAGGCGATCGACTACTGCCTGACCGGCCCCAACCTGCGTGGCAGCGGAGTCAACTACGACGTGCGGCGGGCCTGCCCATACAGCTCGTACGACGAGTTCGAGTTCGCCGTCCCGCTCGGCCGGCACGGCGACATCTACGACCGCTACCTGTGCCGCGTGGCCGAGCTGCGCGAGAGCGCGAAGATTGTCCAGCAGGCGCTGGACAAGCTCGACGCGCTGCCGGCCGATGCGCCGGTCAACAGCGACGACCGCGACTACGTGCCGCCGCCGAAAGAGGAGCTGGCCTGGTCGATGGAGTCGCTCATCCGGCACTTCAAGATCTGGACCGAGGGGATCCTGCCGCCGGCGGGCGAGGCCTATGTGCCGGTCGAGTCGGGCCGCGGCGAGATCGGGTTTTATGTCGTCAGCGACGGTTCGGCGCATCCGGTGCGGGTCCACTGCCGGGCGCCGAGCTTCATCAACCTGCAGGCGCTCGACCCGATGTCGCGTGGGTTGATGATCGCCGATCTGGTCGGCTGCATCGGCAGCATCGACATCATCCTCGGCGAGATCGATCGCTAGGAGCAGCGCGGTGGTTCTGTCGGATGGGGCACGGGACGAGATCCTCGCCGTCGCGCGGCGGTATCCCGAGGGCAAGCAGAAGAGCGCGGTCATGCCGGCGCTGTTCATTGCCCAGCGCGAGCTGGGCTGGCTGCCGCCCGAGGCGCAGCGCGAAATCGCCGAGCTGCTCGAGCTGGCGCCGGTCCACGTCAACGCCGTGGCCAGCTTCTATACCATGTATGAGCAGCAGCCCGTCGGCCGGCACGTGATCGACGTCTGCACCTGCATCTCCTGTCTGCTCTGCGGCGGCTACGACATCGTCGCGCATCTCGAGCGGCTGCTCGAGGTCGAGGTCGGCCAGACCACCGCCGACGGCGCGTTTACCTTGCGTGAGCAGGAGTGCATCGGCGCCTGCGCCAACGCGCCGGCGCTGCAGGTCGATTACCGCTTCTGTGAGAACCTGACCCCCGAGGCGGTCGAGGCGCTGGTCGCCCGCCTCCGGGCGGAGGGCTGACATGGCCGAGCGCAAGGTCCTGCTCGAGCACTACGGCGTCAAGGCGATCCACACCCTTCGGGCCTATCGCAAGCAGGGCGGCTATGCGAGTCTCGATTTCCTGTTCGACCGCGAGCCGGCCGCCTGGGTCGACGAGGTCAAGGCCAGCGGGCTGTGCGGCCGCGGCGGGGCCGGGTTCCCGACCGGCGTGAAGTGGGGCTTTCTGCCCAAGGACAGCGGCAAGCCGGTCTACCTGGTGGTCAACGCCGACGAGTCCGAACCCGGCACCTGCCACGACCGACGGCTGATCGAGCGGCTCAGCCACCAGTTGCTCGAGGGCATCATCTGCACCGCTTACGCCATCGGCTGCCACGAGGCCTACATCTACATCCGCGGCGAGTACCTCGAGCCGTATGAGCGGTTGATGGAGGCGATTGCCGAGGCCGAGGCGGCAGGCTTGCTCGGCGAGCGGGTGGCCGGGCGCGACTTCGCGCTGAAGGTGCTGGTCCACCGCGGCGCCGGCGCCTACATCTGCGGCGAAGAGACGGCGCTGCTCAGCTCGCTCGAGGGCGACAAGGGCCAGCCGCGGCAGAAGCCGCCGTTCCCCGCCGTGGCCGGGCTCTACGGCTGCCCGACGATTGTCAACAATGTGCAGACCATCTCGTCGGTGCCGCACATCGTCCGCCACGGCGCCGAGTGGTTCCGTTCGATCAACCTGGCCCCCGGCAGTGGCAGCCCGGGGCCGCGCATCCTCTCGGTCAGCGGCCACGTCGAGCGGCCGGGCATCTACGAGGTCGAGAACGGCACGCCGTTCCGCGAGTTGATCTATGACCTGTGCGGCGGCATCCGCGGCGGGCGCGACCTGAAGGCGGTCATTCCCGGCGGGTCGAGCATGCCGATGCTGCCGAAAGAGGTGATCCTCGAGACCGACACCAGTTTCGAGTCGATCCGCGCGGCGGGGAGCCAGCCGGGCAGCGGCGCGGTGATTGTCATGGACGAGACCACCAGCATTCCCGCGGCGATCTGGCGGATCACCAAGTTCTACGCACACGAGAGTTGCGGCAAGTGCACCCCGTGCCGCGAGGGCAACCCGTGGGCGGCCAAGATCCTCCGTCGCCTGCTCGATGGCCGCGGCCGCTCGAGCGACCTGGACATCCTCGACCAGGTAGCCGACGCGATGGACAAGAACAGCTTCTGCCCCCTCGGCATCGCGGCGGCGTGGGCGATTCAGGGCGGCCTGCGGCATTTCCGGCACGAGTTCGAGGCGCTGATCGGCGGGGGTGTGGCGCAGGCGGCGACCTTGTCGGCATAGGGTGCGGCCCATCTGAGCGCCAGCCCGTAGGGGCCGCTGTGCGGCCCATCCGAGGCCGACTCCGCGGCCGGTTGCGGCGGAAGGAGAATGGTCGCCACCGCCCAAACCCACACCATGCCCGACTACCGCCGGTACTATGTTCCTGGAGGGACCTACTTCTTCACGGTGGTCACGGCGGATCGGCGACCCATTCTGATGGTGCCGGGGGCGCTTCCGGCGTTGAAGGCGGCTTTCGCCGAGGTGGCCGGTCGCTGGCCGTTTGTGCTCGACGCGCTGGTTATCCTCCCAAACCACCTACACGCGATGTGGACTCTGCCCGATGGCGACAGTGATTTCTCCCGGCGCTGGGCGGTGATCAAGAAGACCTTCACCAAGGCGCGGCTCGCCGACGGCGCAGGTGAGGCCGGCCGCACTCCGGCCCAGATTCGCGAGCGCCGCCGAGGGATCTGGCAGCGGCGGTTCTGGGAGCACCTCGTTCGCGACGAGGAGGACTGGCGCCAGCACCTGAACTACATACACTACAACCCGGTCTGGCACGAACTGGTTGCGGCGCCGGTAGACTGGCGGCAGTCGACCTTTCGCCGCTGGGTGCGCGCAGGCGTGTACGACAGGGACTGGGGCCGCTCGGACGGGCCGGCGATCCGGTTCGATGGCCTCGACTTGGACGCCATCGAATAAGCGGATCTAATCACACAAACCGGGGCACGTTCGGGAGTAGGAGCACGATGGGCCGCGCAGCGGCCGCTACGACTTGCGCGGTGCATCCGACAACCGTAGGGGCCGCTGTGCGGCCCGTCCGAAGCCGCGCCAGGCCCACCAAACGGAAGGACCGACGTGGCTGCTCAGTGCTCTGGCGCGAGGCCTCTACCTGGGTTCGGCCGATTCTGCAGCGTTCGGGGCCACACGGCGCTCCCTTGGCGCATGGGTGCATGATGGGCCGCGCGAAGCGGCGCCTACAGCTGGGGCACGTTCGGTAGTAGGAGCACGATGGGCCGCGCAGCGAACGCTACGACTTGCGCGGTGCATCCGACAGCCGTAGGGGCCGCTGTGCGGCCCGTCCGAAGCCGCGCCAGGCCCACCAAACGGAA
>CAYONP010000080.1:0-4338 GCA_964405335.1 uncultured Fimbriimonadaceae bacterium | reverse complement strand
CGGCGCCTACAGCTGGGGCACGTTCGGTAGTAGGAGCACGATGGGCCGCGCAGCGGCCCCTACGACTCCCTCGCGTTGGCGACCGGCGCCCATGCGTCGTCTGCAATCTGCTACCATGGTGCCGCGAGCCGCAACCAATGCGGCTCAGTCTGGACGGCCATGCCCGCGGTGCTGCTAGCCCTGCTCCTCGCTTCACCCGACCTCCCCACCCTAGCCGCCCGCTACGGCCTCGAGGTGGTCACCGCCGGCGAGCCGTTCCCCATCGAAACCCGCTGGGGCGAGCTGACCGGGCGCGACGCATCGGCCGAGGACCTGGCGCGCTACTTGCCGCTCTTCCTGGCCGAATGGTCGTTCTACCCGCCCGAGCTGGTGGCCGCTATCGGGCTCGAGCGGGTGGTGCTCTGCGAGGGCCTCGCCTTTGCCGGTCAGCATCGCGCGGCGGTGCCGTTGTTCGGCACCAACACCTACTACCTCGACGTGCGGCTGGGGCGCGAGCACCGGTGGTATCAGGAGCGCTGCCTGCACCACGACCTGTATCACATCATCGACTGGCGCGACGACGGGCTGCTCGGAGAGGACGCGGCCTGGCGGGCGCTGACCCGCCGGCGGTTCGCGTATGGCGACGGCGGCGCGTCACGGTATGGTGGGCAGGGCGATCAGAACGCCTCGCCGCGAGAGATCGGCTTTCTCTCGGTCTACTCGACCAGCGGGCTGGAGGAAGACAAGGCCGAGCTGTTCGGCTATCTTATGGTCCGGCCGCACCGGGTGACCGCCGAGGCCGGCGGCGACACGGTCCTGCACGCCAAACTGCGCCGGCTGCAGGCCGAGCTGCAGGCGTTCTGCCCGGCGCTGGACCAGGCGTTCTGGGCGCGGGTGCGTGCCGCGCGGGCCGACGCGGCGCGGCGAGAACGGACACTGCGATGGCTGGCACGACGACCGAGACCAAGACCGTCACGATAACCGTCGACGGCGTCGATTACGCCGTCCTCGACGGGATGCTGCTGATCGACGCGATCACCGAAGTGGTCGGCTTCGACATGCCGCGCTTCTGTCACCACGACCGGCTCGAACCGGTCGGCATGTGCCGCATGTGCATGGCGCAGGTCGAGAATCGCGGCCGGTGGACGAATGTGGCCACCTGCACCCTGCGCGTGATGGACGGCATGCAGGTGCAGGTCCACAGCGAGGCGGCCCAGCAGGCTCGGCGGATGACCCTCGAACTGCTGCTGGTCAACCACCCGCTCGACTGCCCCATCTGCGACAAGGGCGGCGAGTGCATGCTGCAGGACCAGACAATCAGCGACGGGCCCGATGTCGCTCGGACCGTCGAGCCGCGGCGCAAGTTCCTCAAGCCGATCCCTATCTCGCGCACCGTGCTGCTCGACCGCGAGCGCTGCGTGCACTGCGCGCGCTGCACCCGCTTCGTCGACGAGATTGCCGGCGAGAAGACGATCGAGCTGATCAACCGCGGTTACCACACCGAGATCTCGCCCGCCTTCGACGGCGAGTACGACAGCCATTTCGCCGGCAACACGTGTGACATCTGCCCCGTCGGCGCGCTGACCAGCGCCACCTTCCGCTTCCGCAGCCGGCCGTGGGAGATGAGCGACATGCCCTCGGTCGCGCCGTATGGGCCCGAGGGCAGCAGCATCTACCTGTCGACCCGCGAAAACGTCATCCGCCGCGCGCTGCCGCGTGAGAACCGAGCCGTCAACGACGTCTGGATCGCCGACCGCGAGCGCTTCGACTACGATTTTGTCCTCCACCCGGCACGGCTCGACCTGCCGCTGGTGCGCAATCGCGCCACCGGCGAGCTGGAGCCGGCGACCTGGGAGGACGCGCTGGCCGCCGCGGTCGACGGCCTGGCCGCCGCGATCGAGGCGGGCCGGCCGGTCGGCGGCGTCGGCTCGACCGTCTGCAGCCTCGAAGAGCAGTACACCTTCGGCAAGCTGGTCCGGCAGGTGATGGGCAGCGCCAACCTGACCACCGCCCGGCCGCTCGATCTCGAGCTGCGGGCCGGGCTGATCCCGACCTACGACCGGCTCGAGCAGGCACGGACCTTCTTCTGCGTCGGCGAGCCGCTCGACGAGCTGCCGATTGCTTGGCTGCGCATCTACAAGGCCGTGCGCCGGCGTGGCGCGCGGCTGATCACCCTCAACGCGCGGAGTGAGCACGCCCGGCTCGCCGCGTCGTTCAACCTCGACTGCGAGCCCGGCCGCGAGGCCGAGGTGGTCGGCGCGCTGCTCAACCTGATCCACTCGACCAAGCGCCACAACACCGGCAGGATCCGCGCCCACACCGCCGGCTGGAGCGAGCTCAACGGCACCTGGGCGGGCTACACGGCCGAGCGGGCCGGCGTCGATCCGGCGCGGCTCGAGGCGCTGGCCGAGCGGCTGGTCGGCGCCGACGACCTGGTGATGGTGAGCGGTCAGGTCGACGGCCGGCCCGACGGCACGGCGCTGCGCGACGCGGCCTGGAACCTGGCGCTGATGCTCGGCGTGCCGGGCATGGAGCGCGGCGGCTGGCTCGAGCACCAGCTCAACGCCAACACCCGCGGCGCCAGCGACATGGGCCTGCGGCCCGACTGCGGGCCGGGCTACACGCCGCTCGACGCGCCGGGGCTCGACCTCGACGGCCTGCTCTCCGCCGAGCCGGGCGCGCTGCTGATCATGGGCAGCGACCTGGTCGCCGACACGGGCAATCCGTTTCAGGCGGTGCGCAACCAGTGGCTTAACCAGAGCCGCGACGGCGAGGTTGGCGAGCGGCTTGCCAGCGCGGCCGCACAGCGTGCCGAGGCGCTTCGCGCGGCCGGGTTCGTGGTGGTCACCGAGCTGTTTCGCACGGCGACCGCGGAGCTGGCCGACGTGGTGCTGCCGGCGACCTGCTTTGCCGAGGAGTCGGGCACTTACGTCAACCTCGAAGGTCGTGCGCAGTACGCGTCGCAGGCGGTGCGGCCGATCATCGGCGTGCGCAGCGACCTGAGCATCCTCAACAGCCTGGCCGGCGGCCTGGCGGTTCGGCTCGGCAAGGCCTGGACGCCGCTCGACGAGGAGACCGCCCTGGCCGAGATCCGGACGGCGGTGCCGGCCTATACGGCGGTGACCCGCGAGGCGATGCTGGCTGGCGACGGCGTGCTGACCGAACTGCCGCCGCCGGGCGGGCGGTACCGGTTTGTCGCCTTGACCTAACGGCCCATCGTGTCGCGGGGGTTCGGCTGGCCGTCGGGCGCGGCGTTCGGTTGACATCCCCGCCCCACAAGGTATCCTCCCTGCGCCGCGGCAGAATCGATGCACGCGGTGCGACAATCTACCGAGACGGTCGGCGATGACGGAACGCGGTGCGAATCCGCGGCTGTCGCGCAACGGTAACCGGCCCCGCCGGAAGCCCGGAACGTCACGCCCACCCCTCGCTCTATCGGCCTGCGCGAAACAGGAGCTGAGAGCCATGGCCACGCACCGGCGCACGTTGCGCGCCTTCACGCTGATCGAGTTGCTCGTCGTGATTGCGATCATCGCCATTCTGGCGGCGATCCTGTTCCCCGTCTTCGCCCGCGCGCGCGAAAAGGCGCGCCAGACGAGCTGCCTGTCGAACACCAAGCAGCTCGGCACCGCCTGGGTGATGTATGCCGGCGACTATGACGAGCGCGTCTGCCCGACCTACTACTTCGACGCCACCTGGACCTACGAGTACGCCTGGGACTTCACCCTCGACTGGTCGACCAGTTGGACCAACCCGGACTACGAGTACGGCCTGCTCGGCTCGTACACCAAGAACCACCAGATCAACGCCTGTCCCTCGTTCTCCGGCGACAACTACGGCCGAGCGTACACGGGCTATGCCTACAACACCACCTACCTCGGCGGCGATGTCTTCGCCGGTTACCCCATCGCCGCGCTGGCGGCAATCGCCACGCCGGCCGAGACGGCGGTGTTCAGCGAGGGTGGGTGGGGCAATCCGATCGCCGCGCACAACTTCCTCCGCGCCCCGAGCGACTCGCTCTTCTTCGTCGGCAAGGTCCACTTCCGTCACAACGGCACGGCCAACGTGGCCTATGCCGACGGCCATGCCAAGGCGGCGGTCAGTCTTCACCTGCCCGACCCGAACGAGCCCGAGCTGGGCGCGCTGTCGGAGGATGATTCGGCGTACGACCTGCAGTAGCCAGGGTCGGGCGAGGTCGGTTGTGGTGCCTAACCCCCCGACCCCCTTCCCGCGGCGGGAAGGGGGAGTCAGATGGTCGCACTGTCGTCTCTGTCGAACGGAATCAGGTGCCTTTGGCCATGACTCCCCCTTCCCGCGGCGGCTCATCTTGTGTCATTTCTCAGCCCTTCATCGCTGTCC
>CAYONP010000079.1:7225-28883 GCA_964405335.1 uncultured Fimbriimonadaceae bacterium | reverse complement strand
CAGCCCGCCCTACAGGAGCGAGCGGCGCTGAGTGAGGAGCATCGATGAGCGACGAAGTCCTGGAGCCGGGTGGCAGCATCAAGTCCATCTCGCTGGTCGACGAGATGAGCGCGTCGTACATGGATTACGCCATGTCGACCATCGTCTCGCGCGCGCTGCCCGACGTGCGCGACGGGCTGAAGCCGGTCCAGCGGCGCATTCTGCAGGTCATGGCCGACCTCAACCTGCGCAGCAATCGCCCGACGATGAAGTGCGCCAAGGTGGCCGGCCAGACCTCGGGCGATTACCACCCGCACGGCGAGCAGAACGTCTATCCCGCGCTGGTCCGCCTGGCGCAGGATTTCTCGATGCGCTACCCGCTGATTGACGGCCAGGGCAACTTCGGCTCGGTCGACGGCGATCCCCCCGCGGCGATGCGGTACACCGAGTCGCGCATGACCGCCCTGGCCGAGGCGATGCTCGAGGACATCGACAAGGACACAGTCGACTTCAAGCCCAACTACGACGAGCGGCTGCAGGAGCCGACGGTCCTCCCCGGCGCCTACCCGAACCTGCTCTGCAACGGCAACGAGGGCATCGCCGTGGGCATGGCCTGCAAGCTGCCGCCGCACAACCTGCGCGAGGTCGCCGCGGGCATCTGTGCTTACATCGCCAACCCCGACATCACCGTCGAGGAGCTGATGGAGCACATCCCCGCGCCCGACTTCCCCACCCGCGGGATGATCCTCGGCACCGTCGGCATCCGCGACGCCTACACCACCGGCCGCGGCTCGGTGACCATGCAGGGCCGCGCGCAGTTCGAGCCGATGGACGGCGGCCGGCAGGCGATTGTCGTCACCGAACTGCCTTATCAGGTCAACAAGGCTCGCTTCCAGGAGAAGATTGCCGACCTGGTGCGCGGCGGCAAGATCAACGGCATCGCCGCGATCCGCGACGAGTCCGACCGCAACGGCATGAGGGTGGTCATCGAGCTGAAGCGCGACGCCGTGCCCGAGGTGGTGCTCAATCAGCTCTACAAGCGGACCGAGCTGCGCTGCAACTTTCCCGTGATGAACCTCGCCCTGGTCGACGGCCGGCCGCGGACGCTGACCCTGCGCGAGCTGGTCGAGGAGTTCGTCGCGCATCGCGAGCGGGTGATCACGCGCCGCACGCGGTTCCTGCTCAAGCAGGCCGAAGACCGGGCCCACATCCTCGAGGGTCTGCTCAAGGCACTCGACCTGATCGACCAGATCATCGCCTGCATCCGCCGCAGCGACAACCGCACCGAGGCGCGGCAGAATCTGCAGAGCGAGTTCGAGTTCACCGCCCGGCAGGCGCAGGCCATCGTCGACATGACGCTCGGCACGCTGACCGGCCTGGAGCGCCAGAAGCTGCAGGATGAGTACGACAACCTGCAGCGCGACATCGCCTATTACCGCGAGCTGCTGGCCAGCAAGGAGAAGCGACTGGGCGTCGTCCGCGACGAGACCCAGGCGCTGGCCGACAAGTACGGCGACGACCGTCGCACCCAGCTCCGCAGCGAGGAGGCGGCCGACCTGAGCGTGGCCGACCTGATCGCCGAAGAAGACATGGTGATCACCATCACCCGCGACAACTACGCCAAGCGGCTGCCGGTCGACACCTACCGCACCCAGCGCCGCGGCGGCCGCGGACTGTTGGCGCTGACCAAGAAAGAGGAGGACGAGGTCGTCCACGTCTTCGTCGCCAGCACGCATCACTATGTGCTGTTCTTCACCAACCGCGGCTGGGTCCACGCGCTGCGCGCGTTCGACATCGCCGAAGCCAGCCGCTACTCGCGCGGCACGCCGTTGCAGAACCTGCTCAGCATCCAGACGGGCGAGCGGGTGACCGCGATCATCCCCGTCAAGGCCATGGACCTCGAGGGTTGCCTGACCATGGTCACCCGCCAGGGGACGATCAAGAAGTGCCACCTGGCCGACTTCCGCAACATCACCCGCGCCGGCCTGGTCGCCATCGGGCTGGTCGACGACGACGAGCTGGGCTGGGTGCTGCGCACCCACGGCGACGACGACGAGCTGATCATCGCCACCCGCAAGGGGATGAGCATCCGCTTCGTCGAGTCCGACGTGCGGGCGATGGGCCGCCAGGCGCAGGGCGTGCGGGGGATCAAGCTGCGGCCGGGCGACGAGGTCGTCGGTGTGGTCAAGATCGAGCCCGACAAGGACCTGTTCTGCTGCGGCGTCGGCGGGTATGGCAAGCGCACGCCGGTGATCGATGAGGACGGCGAGCCGGTCTATCGGCTGCAGACGCGCGGCGGGCTGGGCATTATCACCTATCGCGTGACGCCGAAGACCGGTGAGGTGATCGGCCTCGAATCGGTCGACGACGACGACGAACTGCTGCTGATCAGCCGCAACGGGGTGCTGATCCGCATCCCCTGCCGCAAGATCAGCCGGACCGGCCGCGCGGCGATGGGCGTTAAGCTGATCAACCTCGACGAGGGCGACGCCGTGGCGGCGGTGGCCAAGGTGGTGCGCGTGGTAGCCCGCGAGGACGGTGACGACGGCGACGAGACGACGCCGGCGCCCGAGCCCGACGACGACGACTCCGAGCTGCACGACGTGCAGGGCACACTGCCGTTGGAGGAGGAGTGAGGCGGGTTGGCGTTCGTTCGAGTGGTGCGGTACACTGCCGGTCGAGAGGAGCGCCATGGAATCCAGCGCCGACATGACGGTCGAGGACCCGCAGGGCAACCGACTGCTGGTGGTGCGGGTGAGGAACCGCCAGGGGCTGGATGCGCAGTCTGCGCAGCAGATTGCCGAGCACCACGCCGGCGCCGTCGCTGCCTGGTTCATGTTGGCCTCGCAGGAATGGACGTTCATCTGGCGCCCGCGCGCCGACGGCAGGCCGGGAACGCCTGACGCGTCGATCCCGCTGGCCGGTGTCGTGGAGCGGTATGAGCCGCGCATCCGAGCCGGCGGGCGGCTTCGCTCGGAGGTGCTGGCCATGGTTCTGGTCGAATGGCTGCACGGCCTGTGCGACGGCGCCGACGAGCCTGACCCGGCCGTCGCGCGCGGTCTGGCGTCGGTCGGGCTGCTGCCGGTCCTCCGCGGCGGCCGCGTGCGCCTTGGTCAGCCGGCCTGATGCAGCGCGGCCGGCTCTACGTCGAGACCAACTTCCTGCTCGAGATCGTCTTGCGGCAGGAGCAGGCCGAGTCAGCGGAGTCGTTGCTGCTCGCCGCCGAGTCGGGGGTGCTCGAGATGGCCGTGCCGGAGTTCAGCCTCGCCGAGGCCTATGCGCGGGTGCGGCGGCTCGGCAACGGCTACGCTGAGCTTCACCTGCGCCTGCAGGCCGAGGTAACGCGCGAGCTGGCGCGCTCGGCACACTACACCACGGCGGCCGCGGCGATCGAACCACTCCTGACTGCCCTGCGTGAGTGGACCGGCGAGCAACTCCGCCGCATTGATGAGACGGCGCTTCGCGCGTTGACCGTCGCCCGGTGCCTGGCCGTCAACGGTCCGTTGTTCGAAGCCGCGCTGCGACTGGCTGAGCGACTCGCACTGCCCACACCGGACGCAGTCGTCCTCGCGGCGATTCTGCACGATCTCGATACCCGGCCGACGTCGGCGCACACCGCCTTCGCGACGCGCGACACCCGGTTCCATGAGGATCGAGCCATCCGCGACGAGCTCGAATCGCGCGGCTGCCGGTGCATCCCGCGATTCGGAGATGCCGCCTCGTACCTGGTGCCGGCAAGCGAGTGATCCCATGGCCACGCCAACCGTGCGGCCCTTCATCGACCGCCTCCTCCCCGCCCCCCGCCACGGCGGCTTTGCGCTCGACGACTTCTGGGTCTGGTGCGGCTCCGCCATCCGCGGCGAGGACGGGCGCTACCACCTGTTCGCCTCGCGCTGGCCGAGGGCGCTCAGCTTCTCACCCCACTGGGTGACCAACTCCGAGGTCGTCCGCGCCGTCAGCGAGACACCCGAGGGGCCGTACGCCTTTGCCGAGGTCGTCCTCCCGCCGCGCGGGCCCGAGTTCTGGGACGGGCAGATGACCCACAACCCGACCATCCACCGCTCCGGCGACACGTATCTGCTGTACTACACCGGAACCACCTATGACCACCCGCGCCCGACGCCTGAAGCGCCGCTCGCCGGGCCGCTGCACGCCACGCCCGCGCGGCTCAACCAGCGCATCGGCCTGGCCACCGCCTCGTCGGTCTACGGCCCCTGGACGCGGCGCGACCGGCCGGTGCTCGAGCCCTCGGCCGACGGCTGGGACCGGCTGATGACCACCAACCCGGCGCCCTGCGTGCTCGACGGTGGCGCCGTGCTGCTGGTCTACAAGGCCGTCGGCATCGAGCGCGACCTGCTCCGCCTCGGCGTTGCGCGGGCGGACCACTTCGACGGGCAGTACCAGCGCCTGCTCAACGAGCCGATCCTCAACTTCGACGCCACCGGCGACCATGTCGAGGACGCCTACGTCTGGCGCGGCGGCGACGGGTTCGAGCTGATCTGCAAGGACATGGCGGGCGGCATCTGTGGTGAGAAGGGCGCCGGCGTGCACGCAACCTCGCCCGACGGCGTGCACTGGACGGTCAGCGACCCCCCGCTGGCCTACTCGCGCCGGGTCCGCTGGGACGACGGCAGCGAGACGGTCCAGGGCCACCTCGAGCGGCCGCAGTTGCTGATCGAGGCGGGCCGCCCGACGCACCTGTTCGCCGCCACTGCCGACGGCCCAGGCGGCTTCAACCAGGCCACCCGCACCTGGTGCCTGACCATCCCCCTCGCCTGATCACGGGGTCAGACCCCGAGATCAGGCGCATCGTAACAATCACGCCGCCGACGCGTTACTTGTCGCGTGAAAGCGGGACCTGACCCCGTATAGGTTGCCAAGAGTTGGCATCTGGGGTAGGGTTGGGGTCGGCTCGGCGGTCGGCCGTGGCGACACACGGTGTGGGGAGCACGGACCGCCGGTGGAGGGAGGAACCAGCATCGCCGCGATGGGTCGGCGATCGTGTTATGGCACAAGTCGCAGAACTGAGAAACTACTCATCAGCGGTGGCCGCCGGCGCGTATGAGCGTGACAACGGCGGTCTCTTCGGCAAGTTCGACAATGTCCGGCGGTACTGGGAAGACCAGATCAACCGCCACGCCCTGCAGCGATTCCTGTCCGCGCTGGTCACGCATCAGCGGAAGCGCCTCGAGCGCGTGCGCGTGCTCGACCTTGGCTGCGGCGCGGGCGAGGGCTACGAGATCCTGACCAGCGTCCGGCGCGAGGGGGTCTCGCTGGCCGACAGCGAGGTCGAGGTGATGCCCGAGTGGCTGCTCGGTGAGTACCACGGGGTCGACCTCAGCCCGGCGATGGTCGAGAAGGCGCGCGAAAAGTACTGGGACCGGCCGAAGCTCAGCTTTGACGTGGCCGACTTGAACGACGGCCTGCCGGTGGCCGACGAACCGGCCTACGACATCTACTTCTCCAGCTTCGGCTCGCTCTCGCACCTCGGCGACGAGTCGTTCGGGCGGCTGCTCGACGGCATCTGCCGGCACATGGGCCGGAGCGCCATTCTCGTCGGCGACATGGTCGGCCGCTACTCATTCGAGTGGCAGCGTTACTGGGACGAGCCGGCCGACCGCGGCGACAACCTGCGCGGCTACTCGATGAGCTACATCTACCCGCCCGACGTGGTCGACCAGGTCGAGGTCGAGACCTTCCCGCTGCGCTTCTGGGGCGGCGCCGAGCTGGACCAGTTCGTCACCGAGCGGGCCGCGGCGAACGGCATCCGCGTGCTGCGGCGGGAGATCCGCGACCGCAGCATCCTGGTCGGCCGGCACATGGACACCGGCGAGTTCAACGAGCATGCCCAGCCGTTGCGGCGGCAGGTCTGCAGCCTGCACGAGTTCAACCGCCGCACCGACCTGCGCGAGCTGCTCTTCGACTACGTGCCGGCGCCCGGCCACAGCGCCATCAACGCCTTCTTCGAGAGCTATCAGATGGCCTGGAACACCGTCGTCGGCGCCTGCCTCGAGGCCGTCGGCCGACACGAGGAGGAGGAGGCCGATGAGCCGCCCGACGACGGCTACCCCGAGCCGGTGCGGCAGGCGATCGAGACGATTCGCAACGTGGTCCGCAATGTGCGCTGGTTCGAGATGGGCGATCCGCTGGCCAACATCATCGAACCACAGCTCGGCTATGTGCTGCGCATGCTTGAACAGAGCCTGCAACAAGGGCTCGGCGCCGCGCACGGCGTGCTCGGCGTGTTCGAGCTGGGCCGCGACTGAGCCGCCGTGATCGAACTGCAGCACGTCTCCAAAGCGTATGACGACGGCCGCCTGGTCGCCGTCGACGACCTGACGTTGACCGTCGCCGCCGGCGAGACGGTGGTTCTGCTCGGCA
Source organism: uncultured Fimbriimonadaceae bacterium (assembly GCA_964405335.1). Lineage (GTDB taxonomy): Bacteria > Armatimonadota > UBA10988 > UBA10988 > UBA10988 > CAYONP01. The sequence continues at coordinate 22,523 of CAYONP010000079.1, read as the reverse complement.
CCTCGGGCTGTGGCAAGACCACCACGCTGAAGATGATCAACCGCCTGATCGAGGCGACCAGCGGCCTCATCCGCGTCGGCGGGGTCGACATCCGCGAGCGCGACCCGGTCGAGTTGCGCCGGTCGATCGGTTACGTCTTCCAGGGCATCGGGCTGTTCCCCCATCTGTCAGTGATCGACAACGTCACCGTCGTGCTGAGGCTGCAGGGCTGGCCGCTCGAGCGGCGCCGCGCCCGGGCGCGTGAGCTGCTCGATCTGGTCGCGCTCGACCCCGACACGTTCGGCGCGCGCGCGCCGGCCGAGCTGTCGGGCGGGCAGCAGCAACGCGTTGGCGTGGCGCGGGCGTTGGCGGCCGACCCCGACTACCTGCTGATGGACGAGCCGTTCGGCGCCCTCGACGCGCTGACCCGCGACGCGCTGCAACAGGAGGTGCTGCGGCTCAAGCAGCGGCTCGGCAAGACCATTGTCTTCGTCACCCACGACATCTTCGAGGCGCTGACGCTGGCCGACCGCATCGCGGTGATGCACGCCGGCCGGCTCGAGCAGCTCGGCACGCCTGACGAGGTCCGCGCCGCGCCGGCCAGCGAGTTCGTCCGCGAGCTGTTCGACAAGCCGGCCCGCGCACTTGCCGCCCACGGAGCGGGCGCGTGACCGCCGGTTTCTGGCAGTTGGTGGTCGAGCGCCGGACGGCGCTCGGCGCGGCGTTGGTCGAGCACCTGTGGCTGACTTACGTCGCGGTCGGCATCGCGATCACCATCGGCCTGCCGCTCGGGCTCTGGGTGACCCGCAGCGAGCGCGTGCGGGCGCCGGTGCTGGGTCTGGTCGGCATGGTTCAAACGGTGCCCAGTCTGGCGCTGCTCGGGCTGCTGCTGCCGCTACTCGGCATCGGGCTGAAGCCGGCGATTGTCGCCTTGGCGCTCTACGCCCTGCTGCCGATTGTGCGCAACACGTTCGCCGGTCTCGACGGCGTGCCGAGCGAGCTGATCGAGGCCGCCGACGGCGTCGGCTTCACGGCCCGGCAGCGCTTCTGGCAGGTCGAGCTGCCGCTGGCCATGCCGGTCATCGTCACCGGCATCCGCACCGCCACGGTGATCAGTGTCGGTGTGGCCACCCTGGCGGCATTCATCGGCGCCGGCGGGCTGGGCGAGTTCATCTTCCGCGGACTGCAGCGCAATCACAACGCTCTGATTCTGCTCGGCGCCGGACCGGCGGCGCTGCTGGCGCTCTATCTCGATGCCGTGATCGGCCGCGTCGAGACCAGCCTGCGGCGCGACCCGGTCAGCGGCCGCCGCCCATCGCCCGCGCGGGCCGCGGCCTGGGGCCTGATCCCGACGGTGGCGGTGCTGCTCGCCGCCGCACTGCTCGCCCGCGGAGCCGAGCCGGCACCGGCCGACGGTGGCGCGGCGACCTTCGTGCTGGGCAGCAAGAACTTCACTGAGCAGCTCATCCTCGGCGAACTGCTGGCGCAACTGGTCGAGTCCGAAACCGACCTGCGCGTGGTCCGGCGGTTCGGGCTCGAGGGCACCACCATCCTGCACGGCGCGCTGGTGCGCGGCGAGATCGACGCCTATCCAGAGTACACCGGCACGGGCCTGATGGATGTGCTCAAGCTGCCGGCCGAGAGCGACCCCGAGCGGGTCCGCGAGATGGTGGCCACGGCCTACCGCGAGCGCTTCGACTGCACCTGGCTGGCGCCGTTCGGGTTCAACAACACCTACACCATCACCGTCCGCGGCGCCGATGCCGAGCGGCGTGGTTGGTCGCGCATCAGCGACCTGGCCCGCTCGGCCGCGGAGCTGCGGGCCGGCTTCACCGGCGAGTTCATCGAGCGCGAAGACGGCTATCTCGGGTTCCAGCAGGTCTATGGCTTCGGCTTCGGCGAGGTACGCATGCTCGACCCGGGCTTGATGTACCAGGCCGCCGCGGCGGGCGAGGTCGATGTGATCTGCGCCTTCGGCACCGACGGCCGCATCGCGGCGTTCGACCTGCGGGTGCTGGCCGACGATCGCGGGCTCTTCCCGCCGTACCACGCGGCGCCGGTGGTCCGCGCCGAGACGCTGCGGGCTCACCCCGAGCTGCGCCCGACGCTCGAGCGCCTGGCCGGACGGATCGACGACGCAACCATGGCCCGGCTGAACTACGCGGTCGACGAGCACAAGCGGCCGGCGGCCGAGGTGGCCGGCGAGTTTCTGACCGAGCTGGGGCTGACGACGGAAGGACCGAACTGATGTGCGGCATTGCCGGCGTGTGGGGCAAGGCAGACGGCGAGCGAACCGCCTGGATGATGGACCGCCTGGCGCATCGCGGGCCCGATGCGGCGGGGATGCACCAAGCCGAGGCCGGCGTGCTGGGCCATCGGCGACTGAGCATCATCGACCCGGCCGGCGGCAATCAGCCGCTTTATAACGAGACCGGCCGCCAGGTCATCGTGGCCAACGGCGAGGTCTACAACCACCGTGAGCTGCGCCGCGACCTGTCCGGCCGGCACCGCTTCGGCACCGCCAGCGACACCGAAACGGTGCTGCACTTGCTCGAGGAGGAGGGTGCCGCGGCGGTTGGTCAACTCGACGGCATGTTCGCCCTGGCCGCCGCCGATGACGAACGACTGCTGCTGGCCCGCGATCCCCTCGGCATCAAGCCGCTCTACCTGGGCCGCGGTCGGGACGCGGTCTACTTCGCTTCGGAGCTGAAGGCGCTCGTCGGCCTGCCCGAGGTGGCGGTCGAGGAGTTCCCCAACGGCTGCTGGTACGACTCGCGCCACGGCCTGCGCCGCTACTGGGGGCTGCGACCACGGTCGCTGCTCGGCGGCCACCCGGACCGGCTGGCGATGCGGGTCCGCGCCGCGCTCGAGCAGGCGGTCAGCAAGCGGCTGATGAGCGATGTGCCGCTCGGCGCGTTCCTCTCGGGCGGGCTCGACTCGAGTGCGCTGTGCGCCCTGGCCAAGCGCGAGCTGGGTCGGCTCCAGACCTTCGCCGTGGGCATCGAGGGCTCGCCCGACATCCTGGCCGCCCGACGGGTGGCCGACCACCTGGGCACCGAGCACCACGAGTACTGCTACACCGCGGCCGAGGTGATCGAGCACCTGCCGACCATCCTCTACCACCTCGAGTCGTTCGACCAGGATCTGGTCCGCAGCGCCATTCCGTGCTACTTCTGCGCGCGGCTGGCCGCGCGGCAGGTCAAGGTAGTGCTGACCGGCGAGGGGGCCGACGAGCTGTTCGCCGGCTATCGCTACCAGCGAGCGCTGTCGGGCGCGGCGCTGCACGACGAACTGCACCGCTCAGTCGGCGCGCTGCACAACATCAACCTGCAGCGGGTCGACCGGCTGACCATGGCCCACGGGCTCGAGGGCCGGGTGCCGTTCCTCGACCTCGCCGTGGTCGACCTGGCGCTGCGCCTGCCGCCGGCGTTGAAGCTCTACCGCACCGACGATGGCCGGCTGATCGAGAAGTACCTGCTCCGCCTGGCCGTCGCCGACCTGCTGCCCGACGAGATCGTCTGGCGCGACAAGCAGCAATTTGACGAGGGCAGTGGCACGGTCGACCTGCTGGCCGAGGCGCTGGACGGCGTGCTCAGCGACTTCGACGCCGCGGCCTACCGCCACGCGCATCCAGAAGCCCGCCTCCGCTCGGCCGAGGAGGCCTGGTACCACCGGCTCCTGTCCGAGGTGTTCGAGGGCAGCCCGGTGGTGCTGGGCAATGTGGCGCGGTGGTCGGAGCGTTAGTCGTCGGCCTCTGGTTCGAGGCGGTGGACGGCGCTGACCTCGCCCGAGGCGTCCAGCTCCAGGTCGAACGCAATCGGGACGTACTCGGTGGACTTCAGGTCGTGGTCGCCGGCGGCGTCACCGACCTGGAGGACCAGCTCCAAATACGCGGTGCCGGCGATGCGCACTCGGTTTCCGCCAACGTGCAGCCGGTCGATCTTCTCAAGAATGACGGCCTCGATCTGGGTCGATGCCGAGCGGCGTTCGTAGCCTCCGAGTAACCTGTCGACGCAGAGACCGCGAAGCAGGTCCTCAAGCCCATCCACCTCGAGATCGGGTTCCCGCGGCGGCGAGACGATGACCATCCGGTACTCGTTGAAACCGGCTTCCTTGGTCGCCCGGCGCAAGGCGCGACGCGCCTCCTGTTGCTCTGCCAGATGAGGCCGGGCGACCACATCGACCGCCACGCGCCGGCCGTTCTTGACCGCGACCAGGTCGGCCACGGCGTCACCGACCGGCTGGTCGAGCCCTACGACATAGCCGTCGGCCTCGAACCGATGCACCAGCTCCTCCAGCTTGGCCGCCTCGACGAGGGTGGCGAGTTCCATGCGACAGCCTCCTAGATCGGGCCGAACTCGACGAGCTGCAGCTCCTTCGCTCCGACCTCGACATACAGAATGTGCGGCTCCTCGGCGACGACGAGCTGGTCGAGCTCATCGAACACATCGGACGCGAATCGCGCTTCGCTGAGTTCGCACTCCCTCAGGCCGACACGCTGGACCAGGAGCTCGGCGACGTCGCGGTCGTTCTCGAACACCACTTGCTCCAGGCCGTCGAGCAGACGCTTCAGGATGTTGTCCACATCGCCCGGCACATCGCGGAGCTGCATCCACACCACCCGCGCGTAGAGGCGGCCGGTCAGCGGAGGTGCGCCGGCCATCCGGCGCGCGGCGGCCGTGCGGATCCTAGCCTGATAGCCCCGCCAGTGTTCAGCCTCCCGCGACAGCGGTTGCTCTGCCAGCACCATCGCAAACGTCAACACCCGTCTCCATCCATACCGATCGCCGCACCGCTGAAGTGCCCGGTCAGCAACTACGCCATCCGCTCCAGCCGCTCCAGCGGATAGCGCATCGTCACCGGCCGGCCGGCCAGGTGCTGGTCGAGGCCCTGCATCACGATGTCGCCGACCAGCTCGGTGCCGTAGCGACCGGTGCCGGCGCGGTGGGGGGTGATCCAGACGTTCGGCAGGCTGCGCAGCGGGTGGTCGGCCGGCAGCGGCTCGGGCTCGGTCACGTCGAGAGCGATCTGGAACCGACCGCGGCGGGCCTCGGCCAGCAGCGCGTCGGGGTCAATCGCGCGGGGCCGCGCGGTGTTGATGAACACCGCGCCGTCGCGCACCGCCGCCAGCTCGGCCGCGCCGATCATTCGGTCGGTCTCGGGCGTCTGCGGGTGGTGCAGAGAGATGATGTCGGCGGTCTTCAGCAGCTCGAGCAGCTCGACTCGCTCGACGCCAAGCCGGCCGGCGGCGTGGTCGGAGAGGTACGGATCGTGGATCAGAATGCGGCAGCCGAACGGCCTGAGCATCTCGACCACCATCTTGCCGATCTCGCTGGCCGAGACGAGTCCGACGGTGGCGCCGAGCAGCGCCTGCGGCTCGCCCGGCACGGCCTCGGTGCGCCAGCCGCCGGCACGGGTCGTCGCCCACAGGTCGCCGAAGCCGCGGCAGAGGGCGATCATCATGCCGATGGTGCACTCGGCGACGTTGATGCCCAGCCCGTGCTGCCCGCAGACGACCGTGACCTCGTGCTCGATTAAGTAGCGCGGCGTGTCGCCGGGGAAGAAGTGCTTGACGCTGCCGGCCATGTGGCCGAAGAAGCGGCACTCGGGGTGCTGCTCCCAGAACTCGCGCGGCAACGCCGGCGCGCCCCAGACGGTGATCACCGCGTCGATCGACCGGCCGGCAGCCAGGGCAATCAGCTCGTCGGTGCTCGGCTTGGCGGTCGGCTCGATGACCCGGAAGCGGGCGTCCATGCGCGCCTGTTCGCTGGCGCGGAAGGTGCGGCTGTAGGCCTCGCGGGGCATGGCCATCAGGATGGTCGGCTGGCTCATGTCGGCAGTCCTTTCATCGGTGGATCGTCGCCGAGATTGGCCACCGCGGCGCGCTCCTCCTCGTCCAGCCCGCGCTCGCGGGCCGCCCGCCAGAGCGGCTGGTACTGGTCCAGCACGCGCACCCGCGCCCGCGGCAGATGTGCCCGCGCCCAGGCCGCCGCCGGCGCGGCGCAACAGGCCAGGTGGCCGGGCACCGCGACGTGGCGGACAATCAGCCGCAGATCCATGCGCGCCAGGCTGAGCAAAGCGCGGGTGGCCGCCGGCCAGTAGCCGCGGATGCCGGCGAGCAGCCGATCACACTCGCCCGGCCCGAACTTGAGGTCGGCAATGACCGCGTCGACGAGGCCTTCGAGCAGCGCCACCTGCGCGGCGGTCAGGTAGGCGTGCGTGTTCCAGACGATCGACACCTCCGGCGGATGGTCGATCAGCCAGGCGAGGATGCCGGGCAGGCTCTCATCGGGATTGCCGCCGAGGAAGTGGAGGTGGGTCGCAGCACCGCGGCGCAGCGAGCAGGCACCTGACCGCGTAGGCGTTGACATTGGGCCCAAAGGCCGCCCCTCGGTGCCACTGGCACCTGACCGCGTAGGCGTTGACATTGGGCCCAAAGGCCGCCCCTCGATGCCACTGGCGGCTTGCCCGCCAGTGCCGCCGACGAGCTGCAGCACAGCACTGGCGGACAAGCCGCCAGTCGCACCATCCGCGGATGTCAACGGTGAATCAACGCCTGTGGCTCCTGACCCGTCATTGGCCCGCAAGTTCTCCGGCTTGTAGCAGAAGCGGCAGCGCAGGCCGCAGCCGGCGCTGAACAGGCCCAGGCCGGGCCGGCCGAGCTCCTCCTCTTCGCCCCACAGCGGCACCGCCTGCGTCACCGGCCAGTCGGCGCCGAGGCCGCAGCGGCCACGTTCGCCCGCCGTCCGATCGACCGGACAGCCCAGCGCGCAGAGCCGGCAGCGCGGGCCGAGCAGCCGGCGGGCGAGCTCGAGCTTGATTTCCAGCCACGGCACCCCGCCGCCGGCCGCGCCGCGCCGATAGGCCGCCGCGCCGCGTGCGTGCCAGCGCCACAGGACCGGCTCCGCGAGCGTTTCGAGCGGCGCGGCAAGCGGAAGATGGACCTGCCGCGCCCGCTCGAGCCGCGGGCCGCCGAGTCGGCTCGGCAGCGGCTCGGGCGGTGGCCGGCCGAGGGCGGCGGCGAGGGGCAGCAGGTCGCCGGTCAGGTCAGGCAGCGTGACCACGCCGTCGCGGCCGACAATCAGGGTGTGGGTCTCAGACGGCATTGCTCGCTGGGATCAGGCCACACTTCTCGGCGTCAACAATGGCGATGGCGCCGGCGACGACGGCGACCGGCAAGACCAGGAGCTGGGCCAGCGGGATGAGCATGAGCAGCACCACGGCCACGCCGAGGCCGACCAACCGCGCGCGGTCGAGCTTCATCGCCCGCCACCGCGCGAGGCCGTGGTAGCCCCGCCGCGACAGCGCGCCGGCGCTCATCTCGACCGCGGCAAAGGCGGCATTGACCAGCCAGCCGAGCACCGGCGCGGCCACGGCGCCGATGAGCGGAATGAAGCCGATGGCGATCACCGCGGCCAGGCAGAGCGCCCAGAAAAAGAGGTCGACGACGACATCGCGCAACACCCGGAAGACGCTGCCGACGGCGCCGGTGATGGAGAAGCGCTCGGCCGGGTGGGTCACCCCCAGCGCCGCCTCGGCCCCGGCGCTGAGCGGGTCGAGAAACGGATCGGCGACAATCTGCGCGCCGAAGAAGACAATCGCCGCGCCGAGCAGCGTCAGCAGCGCGCTGGCGGCGACCTGGACCAGCCATTCGAGGTTGGTCACCCAGCCCGGCAGGTTGCCCGGCCAGAACCGCTCGACCAGCAGCGGCCCGTAGCGGAAGGCGGCCCAGATCCAGCCGCCGAGCAGCAGCGCCGAAACGATGCTCGGCGCGACGGCCAGCGCCCGCAGCCGCGGCGTGCGGGCAATCAGGCCAAACGCGCGGGGCACGGCGAACAGACCGTGCACGAAGCGCAGCGGCGCCAGCGGGGCTCGGCTGATGCTCATTCGCCCATCCACTCCAAGGTGAACGCCGCGTCGCGTTCGATCTCGGGCAGTCCGAAACGCAGCACGCCGTCGTCGCCGACGGGATAGACCGCCGGCCGGAACATCGGCGGCGGCGGCCAGTGGACCGCCGTCCAGCGCCCCGGCCGCATGCCGCGCAGCTCCATGGTCAGGTCGTCAAACCGCGTCGGCACGAAGTCGGCGGCCGTCGCGCGCGGCCAGGTGTACTCCGGGTTCTGCACCCAGACCCGCCCGGCCGACTCGCCGACCAAGCCGTAGACCCGCACCGGCGGGCCTGCTCGGCGGACCAGCCGGGGCAGGCGGTACGAGATGTAACACCAGTCGCGACCGCGATTCTCCACCGTCACCGAGTGCGCGCCGGCGGGCACCTCAATCGCGTAGTCGCCGTTGTACTGCTGCATCGTCTCGGTGTCGTCGGTCTCGTCGGCGAAGTCGCGGTTGAGCTTCGCCTCGCCGTCGAGGCGGAGCTCGAGCGCGGCGCCGCCGTGGCCCGAGACGCCGTGCACCGAGACGATGAGCTGCGTCGCCTCGGGCGCGTCGAACTCGAACGTGACCGGATTGTGCAGCGTCGGGTGATTGGCCACCCCGTGCAGCACGCGCGACAGCGGCGCCGTCTGCTCGACGGTGCCGTCGGGTGCGATGCGCACGGTCACCGGCTGGTTGAACGGCGCCGGGTCCCAACTCGCCGCCTCGGGTGCGAAGGACACCTCCTCGAGCGGCCGGGGTCGGTCGTCAGGCCAGATCACCCGCGCGTCGACTGGCCTCGCGCGCTGGGCCACCGGGTCGAACCCGCGCTGCCAGGCGGCGAACTCGGCCAGCACCACATAGAGGTTGCGCGGCTCGACATACGAGTCCCACCACCAGGTCATCGGCGTGCCGGCCTGCTCGCCGCCGAGCGAACTGAACAGCCCGTTGCGCAGGTGGATGCCGGACGGATCGACCTCACGCGTCTGCCGGCCGTCGCCGCTGATGCCGAACTCGCCGTGGAAGTGCGGCCGGTCGCGCGCCGCCTCTTTGGTGGCGCGGTGGGCGGTCAACTGCGCCGCCATGTCGCGCGCGCCGTAGCTGTGGCTCTGCACGAATTCGAGCTCGGGCAGGGCGTCAATCACGGGGATGCCGGCGGTCCGCGCGTGGCTGGTGCCGATCAGGTGCCGCCACGGATCGAGCGCCCGCAGCTCGCGCGCCATGGTCTGGTGCCAGGCGGCCACCGGCTCGGGCTCGAACTGGTCGATGATGTCGACCTCGTTCCAGAACTCCCAGGCAAACACCGCCGGGCTGTAGCCCCAGCGGGCGACCAGGTAGCGCAGCCGGTCGCGATAGGCGTCGAGCATGGCCGGGTTGGTGAAGTACTCACGCGGCTCGGCCAGCGGACCGCCGTTGGCGGCGAAGTAGGGCGAGTCTTCCCACGAACCGTACTGATTGGCCCGGAAGCGCAGGATGTTGAAGCTGTCGATGCAGAGCATCGCCCGCAGGCCGAGTCGCTCGCACTGCTCGACCAGGTAATCCAACCGCCAGGCGTTGCCCAGGTCGATGCCCTCCCAGCCGCTGGCCCGCGTCTGCAGCGCGCAGGTGAACCACTCGGGGGCCAGCCAGAGCCGGATCCAGTTGCAGCCGGCGTCGGCATACTTCGGCAGCCAGGTGTCGTAGCTGAACGACCCCGGCGCGTTGCCCCAGCAGACGTTGGCGCCGATGAGGAAGAACGTCTCGCCGCGATCGGTCACGAAGTAGCGATGGTCGTCGGCCGAACGGCGGACAAAGCCCGGCGCGTCGGCGGGCTCGGCGGTGAGCGTCACCGGCGGCGCCGAGACGGTTCCGCCGGCGTCGGTCAGCCGCACGGTGACCGCGTGCTCGCCGGGTTGCCACAGCGACAGGCGCACCTGCCAGGCCGGCTCGCCCGCCGGGCTGAGCTGTTCGGTACCGTTCTCGAGCCGCCGTTCGAACGGGCGGTAAAGAAACCCCGGCACGGTCCAGGCCTCGCCGTCGGGCGGCGCGACCACCGCCTCGAGCCGCACCTGATCGGCGTCGAACGGGTTGTCGTAGCCAGCGATCAGGTCGACGGATAGCGTGATGCGCTCATAGACCGGCGCGGTGGTGCGGTCGGCGGTGACGGCGAGGATCGTCGGCGCGGGCACGGCGTTCTCCCGGGCGCAGGCGGCGCAGGCGCAGAGCAGCGCGGTCCAGACCAGCTTCATGACAGCTCCTCGAGGCGCGCCAGCAGGGCGAACGGCGGCACCGTTTCGCCCGCGGCGACGCAGCGCTCGACCAACCGCCCGGCGGCGAAGGCCTCCAGCTCGAGCGTGGTCTTGTCGCACTCGACCACCGCCAGCGGCTGGCCCTCGGCCACCTGCTCACCCTCACGGGCCAGCCAGCGGAGCAGCGTCGCCGGCGTGCTGTCGGCGTCGAACCGCGGCATCAGCACCTCGATCATCGCACCAGCCTGACGACCGCGCGGAACAGGTCGTTCCCCGCCTCGCCGACGAGCTGGAAGAGCAGCGTCTCGGTCGCGCTGACCACCGCCCCGGCTGCGGCGAGCTGCGCCAGCGCCAGCTCGCGGCGACGAACCGTGCGCGAGGCCACCGCGTCGCCGGCGATCCAGACGCGATGCCCGCGGGCCAGCCCGTCCAGCGCCGTCTGCAGCACGCAGACGTGGGTCTCCAGGCCGCACAGCACCAGGTCGGCCGACGGGTCGAGCGCCGCCACGAACGGCTCGCAGCCGAAGCAACTGAAGGCCAGCTTGTCGGGCCGCTCGGGCAGCAGACCGGCCAGCGGCTCGATGGTCGGCCCGAGCCCCCGTGGGTACTGCTCGGTGGCCAGCACCGGGCGCTCGAGCAGGCGGAAGCCCTCGATCAGCCGGACCATGTTGTCCAGCGCGCCGTCGAACTCGCTCATCGCCGGCACGAGCCGCTCCTGCACGTCGACCACCACGAGCGACACGGCGTCACGACGAGGGCTGTGCGGATGCTGCTCGATGGCCGGCTCCGCGTCGATCGTAGAGGTTGGGCGATCGGGATGTCAAGCCGTCGGGTCGCGCCCCGCGCGCTGGCGCTGCTCCAGCGCGCGGCTGAGGGCCGAGACCAGGCCGTCGAGACTGCTCTGCTCGGCCTCGACGGTCGGCTCCAGCGCCAGCTCGCGCAGCGTGGCGCTGGTCTGCGGGCCGATCGAGGCGAGGCAGACGCCGGTCAGGTCGGCCTCGGGCAGCAGGGCGCGGAAGTTCTGCACCGTGCTCGAGGCGGTGAAGGTCACCGCGTCGACCGCGCCGCCGGCCAGCCGCTCGCGCACGAGCTGCGCATCGGCCGTGCCGAGGACGGTGTCGTAGAGCACCAGCGTCTCGACGGTCAGCCCGCGGGCGGCCAGCGCCGCGGGCACGGTGTCGCGCGCCTTGCGGCCGCAGGGGAAGAGCACCGGCCCGCGCGCCGCGGGGAACTCGGCGGCGAAGGTCGACGCGTCGAACGACGAGGGCACATAGTCGGCGCGCAGGCAGTGTGCACGCAGCGCGGCCGCCGTCGCCTCGCCGACCGCCCCGAGCCGGCAGCCGGCGAGCAGACGCGCGTCGCCACCGGCCGCGTCGAGGTCGGCGACGAATCGCTCGACCGCGTTGGTGCTGGTGAACACCAGCCACTCGAAGGGCATCCCGGCGGCGACCAACTCGCGCATCCGCGCCGTGGCATCGACCGGCTCGATCGCGATCACCGGCAGCACAATCACCTCGGCGCCGAGCGACTCGAGCCGCCCGACCAGTTCGCTCGCCTGCGTGCGCGAGCGGGTGACCACCACGCAGCGGCCGTGCAGCGGCCGGCACTCGAACCAGTCGAGCCGCTCGCGCAGCCGCACTACCTCGCCGACAATCACGGCCGCCGGCGGCTTGAGCCCCGCGGCGGCGACCGCCGCGGGCAGCGTCGCGAGCGTGCCGGTGACGGTGCGCTGCTCGGGCCGGGTGCCCCAGCGCACGGCGGCGGCGGGGGTGGCCGGGTCGCGGCCATGCTCAATCAGCCGCGCCGAGATCTCGGGCAGGTGGCCGATGCCCATCAAGAAGACGAGTGTCTCGGCGCCGCCGGCGATGCCGGCCCAGTCGACCTGCTCGCCCGGCTTGGTCGGATCCTCGTGCCCGGTGATCACGGCGAAGCTGGTCGCCACGGCGCGGTGGGTGACCGGGATGCCGGCATAGGCGGCGGCGGCGATGGCGCTGGTCACGCCGGGCACCACCTCGAACGGCACGCCGGCGACGCGGCACTCCAGCGCCTCCTCGCCGCCGCGGCCGAAGACGAACGGGTCGCCGCCCTTGAGCCGGCAGACCGAACGGCCGGCCAACGCCAGGTCGACCAGCAGCCGGTTGGTCTCCTCCTGCGTCGAGGCCACGCGGTTCGGCGCCTTGCCGACATCGATCAGCTCGGCCTCGGGGCGGGCCAGGCGGAGCAGCGCCGGATTGGCCAGGCGATCGAAGACCACCACGTCGCACGACTCGAGCAACTGCCGGCCGCGGACGGTGAGCAGGCCCGGATCGCCCGGCCCGGCGCCGACCAGGTAGACGGTACCGATGCTCACTCGCCACCTCCGATACGCACCAGCTCTAGGTCCCACAAGTCGAACCCGCCAACCGTCTGCGCGCCGCGCGCCGAGAAGCCGAACCCGATCCGGTCGACCTGCTCGAGGTCGAGCCGATCATTCTCCTCCGTGCTGACGCCCGCGTTGTGGGTGAAGTCGCTCCAGAACAACCGCACCGCGTGCTCGTCAACGTCGGCCAGGTGGCCGGCGTGGGCGAGGTACTGGCTGCCGTCCTGCTCGAACAGGATGACCAGCAGCTCCTCTCCCCACGGTTCGTGCGACTGGTAGCGGAAGCGCAGCCCATCGCCGGCGACCAGCGACTCGCGCACGGAGAGGGCCAGGTTGGCGAAGCCCCACCGGTCGCCCGCCGGCGCGCTGAGCTGCGCGTTGACCCGCAGCCGCTCGTCCTGCCGCGGCGGCGAGCTGAGCGTCAGGGTCACCGCCTCGTTGCGGCCGACGGTCCAGCGCTCACGCGCCTCGGGCAGCTCGCCGAGGGGCGCCACCGGCTCGAGCGGTATCCGCTCGGTGGCCGGCCGAGTGGCGATGACCACCGGCGCGATGCGGTAACCGGCCGACTCGCCGGCCAGCCGCAGCAGGCTGCGCTGCCGGCCGGGCTCGAGCCGGCCGACGGCGAGCACCGGGTCCTGCCGCACCCGCCCGCCCGGCGGCACGCTGACCGTCTCGGTCAGAGCGTCGAGCCGCCAGCCGGCGGGTGTCTCGAGCGCCAGCCGTACCGTCGCCTCGCGCGCGGTGAAGTTGTAGACCGAGACCTCGGCCGGCACTCGGTCGCCCGGCGCCACGCGGACCGGCAGCTTGCGCTCGGCGCTGCCCAGCGGCGGATCGTCGGCCGGGCTGAGCCGGAAGTCGAGGATCACGCCGAGCCGCTCGATGGCCGCGCCATCGCGGGCACGCCGGGCCGGCCGCGGCGGCGGCGGCACCAGGTCGGCCGGCGGTGCCAGGCCGCGTAGGTAGATCGGCTCCGGGCCGAGCTCGTCCGGCGGTTCCATCGGCGTGCCGACCATCGACACGGCCGACGCGGTGGCGAGGTGCTCCGGCAGCGGCGCCGCTTCGTCGCTCCAGGCGACAGCCACCGGCCCGTCGCCCGAGTCGAACCAGATCACCCGCGCCGGCGCGGTGCCCAGCTCCTCGCCGAGCGGCTCTGCGCCGCCGAGCTGCTCGGTCAGCGCCGACAATGCCGCCAGCGCCGGCCGCGGGGTGAGGTCGGGCCGCACGATGCCGAAGGCCGGCGCGCCGCGCTGCCGCCACTCCTGGAAGTAGAAGGCGAACACGCGCTCGATCCGGCTGTGCGCAGCGAGCACGTAGCGCTTGGCGTAGTCGGCCGCCTGCCGCCGCTCGTCATCGAGCGTCGCGGCAGCGACCGAGCCGGTCTCGGTGAGCCACATCGGCGCGTCGTAGCCGTGGGCGATCTGGGCGTCGCGGAAGGTCGCGCCAAGCGACGGGATCTCGTGGTACGGGTGGTACGTGTGCCAGTTGAAGGTATCGTAGTAGTCGGCCGCGCCGCAGGCGAAGACCAGCTCGAGCCACTCGCCGAGCGGGTGCGCCGGTGAGCAGAAGAGCGCGTTGACGCCAGCACTGCCGGCCTTCAGGCCAAGGTAACCGGCCTTCAGGATGGCCGCATACTCCTCGGGCCGGCCGGCGAAGAACATCGGGATGTCGGGCTCGTTCCACAGCTCCCAGGCCGTGATCTCGCGGCTGGTAGCCTGCGCGGCGAGGGTGAAGAAACGGTAGATCTCGCGCAGGTCGCCCGCCGGCGCCTGCCAGCCGGCCGGGTCGTCGGGCGCGGAGGAGAGGAACGGCGGCAGGTCGTGGAAGACGGTGTAGACGCGCAGCCCGGCCTCACGTTGGATCCGCGCCGCCTGCACATATCGGCCGAGCTCGAGCCGGCCCGGCTCGCGGTAGGTCTCTCGCACGCTATATCGGTCGCGCACGGTGCGCAAGCCCAGGCGGGCGAGCAGCTCGGACATGTCGCGCGCTTCGGCCTCGCCGCGCTGAATGATGCCCCAGGCAAAGCCGGCATCCATGCCGAACGGCGTGTCGGCCGGGCGCTCGGCCGCGATAAGTACGGCGAACGGCTCGGCACCGTCGCGGAGCAGGCGGCCGTCGGCGCTGCGTGCCTGCCAGCGCAGCTCGTAGTAGCCGGGCGGCAGGTCGGCCTGGATAGTCAGCCGGCCGCCCGTCGCCGCCGGCCAGGTGCGCACCGCCGCACCGTCGAGGTCGACCAGCTCGGCGGCCAGCGCGGCGCCCTCGGGCAGGCGCACGGCCAGGCTTGCGTCGAGCAGGCCGGGCGTCCAGACCAGATTGTGCGGCGGGCCGGAGATGGTCACCGGCGGCGCGTCCCAGGTCTCGACGGCGCGGAACTCGGCGAATGAGTGGGGATCGACCGCCTCGTTCGGATCGCCGTCCAGCTCGACGGTGACGATGGCGCGGGCCGTCCGCGCGGGCGGCCCGCCATAGGCCACAACCGGCGTCCAATCGGCCGAGCGGTAGACCGGCGGCGTGACGATCGAACCGAGCTCGACACCGTCCTCGGCCAGCCAGGCCAGCCGCACCTGCGCGTCGCGGTTCCACAGCCCGCCGCAGCGGACCTCGGCGCGCAGGCCGAGCGGGCCGTTGGGCACTGGCAGCTCGCCCAGCGCAATGGCCGCGCGCGGCGGGCTCGGCCGGGTTAGCCGCAGCACGCCGGCGGCCGGGCGCGACAGCTCGACGCCGTCATCGAGCACCGTCGCCGCCGCCGAGTCGAGCGGCCGCGGCGGGTCGCCCACCGCGGCCAGCAGAAACCAAGTCAAGCCGAGCAACTGCCACATCGCGCCGTCCCACCGCGGGGGTTCGGCCCGAGCGACCGCACTCTTTC
>CAYONP010000079.1:0-7125 GCA_964405335.1 uncultured Fimbriimonadaceae bacterium | reverse complement strand
TGCCACATCGCGCCGTCCCACCGCGGGGGTTCGGCCCGAGCGACCGCACTCTTTCTAGCGGGTCGAGACAACCACCTCGAATCGGGGGACACACGACCTATTTTCCACTCGGCCGACCGGCCGCACGCGGCCCGAGCAATCGGCCCTCCGTCATTTGCGCCCGCGCCACAAGCGCCTCCGAACCGCGATATCGACGCGTGCGCGTACGCTCGCGCAGCGGCTTGAGCATGGCTGCGGCGGCGCCGTCGGCGAGCGCCTAGGCCCTGGATGGGGAGATCGGTCGTGCGGCCATCGACTCGTGGTCGATGGCCCCCCCGTCCAGACACAGACTATGTGTCCCAGGGAAATAGGTCGTGTGTCCCCTAATTATCGCACCGCGAGAATCGTGGGACACACGACCTATTATCCTCTCGGCCGACCGGCCGTACGCGGACCGAGCTATCGGCTCTCCGTCATCTGCGTCCGCGCCACATGCGCCTCCGAACCGCGATATCGACGCGTGCGCGTACGCTCGCGCAGCGGCTTGAGCATGGCTTCGGCGGCGCCGTCGGCGAGCGCCTGGGCCCTGGATGGGGAGATCGGTCGTGCGGCCATCGACTCGTGGTCGATGGCCTCGCCGTCCGGACACAGACTATGTGTCCCAGGATTCCAGGAAATAGGTCGTGTGTCCCCGGATTTTAGCGGGTCGAGACAACCACCTCGAGGGTCCCGTCCGACAGCAGCGTATCGTCGACCACGCCGAGCGAGGCGCCGTCCCGCGTGCGCTCGGTTTTCCACTCGACGGTGGCGTTGGCGGTGAACGAGAAGGTCACGCTGCCGTCTTCGACGGCGGGCACCCACCAGGTGAACGAATCCTGCCGCCGCTCCGGCGCGCTGTCGTCCAGCTCGGGCTCGACAATCACCGGCCCGCCGGGCGCCCACGGGCTTCGCTCGCCGATCGCGCGGGTCACATTGGTGCCCCAGCTCCAGCGATAGCTCTCACGGACGGCGGTCATCGTGGTGGTCAGCGTGTCGGTGCCGTACTTGATGGTGTACAGCGCCTCGGCGTCGATGTTCATCAGCCGGGCCTGCCCGCCGCCCTCTTCGAGCCGGTCGCGGACCGAGCGAAGCTGCTTCCGCTTCTCGTCGAAGCCGACCGCGCGGACGGTCAGCCCGCGGTGGTCGCCGAGGCGGATGTCGAACTCCTGCGTCTCGCCCGGCTCGAGCGTCACGCCATTGACGACAAACCGCATTTGGTCCGAGGTGTTGCGCGCCCGGACCACGCCGGCAGGCACCACCACCACATGGCTGTTCTCGTCGGAGCGGTCGGCGGTCTCGACGTTGTACAGCGCGTTGAACTCGCCGAACGCCGTGGCGGCGCTGTCGACCTGTTGGCCGAGCGCGGCAAAGCGCTCCTTGAACGTCTCGTTGACGAACGGGTTGAAGCCCTCGACATTCTGCCGGCCCTGCAGCCAGCGCAGGTTGTCCCACGCCGTCTCGAGCGTGCCGCCGACGGTCTCAAGCCGTTCGACGGCGTCGCGGGTTCGCTCCCACTCGGCGCGTTGCTCGGCCGGCCAGCCGGCGGGATCGCCCTCAATCTCGCCGCGCATCTGCTCGAGCCGCTGCTCGAGCTGCCTCAGACTGCGCGTGCTGTTGTCCTTGATGGGCGTCAGCTCCTCGCGCGCCTGCTTCAACCGCTCAAACAGCTTGGCCCGGTTCGCCGCGTCGTTCGCCTGGGCGCGGAGGTCGTTGTTCCACTCCTCGATCTTGGCCGCCAAGGCATCGGCGCCCATGCTGCCGGTGACCAGACCGAAGCCACTCGCCGCCGGCATCGCGAAGAGCAGGGCGCCAAGCCCGGCGAACAACCCAAAGTGCCACGATCGCATCAGCTCGCTCCTGACCCCATTGTGGACTCTACGCGCCTCCGGTGCGCGGGATTCCACCGGGCGCAGGGCCGCCGGCGCGCGGCGCGAACCGACCGCCGGAGCCGCGCATGAAGGTCTACATCCTGACCGACCTGGAGGGCGCCTGCCTGGTCAACCGCTGGGAGCAGACGCGGGTCGACGAGACCACGCCGCTCAAGCAGCAGGCGATGAGCCAACTCACTGCCGAGGTCAACGCCGCCGTCGACGGCGTGTTCGACGTCGACGACACGGCCACCGTGATCGCCTGGGACGGCCACGGCTCTGGCGGCATCGACCTTGATCAGTTCCACCCGCGGGCACATCTGATCACCCGCGGCAAGGGCCTGCGGCCGCCGACCTGCCTCGATGCGAGCTTCGACGCGCTGTTGTTTGTCGGCCAGCACGCCATGGCCGGCACGCCCGACGCGCCGCTGCGCCACACCTACTCGAGCCGGACCGTTGAGTACTACAAGCTCAACGGCGCGGAGATCGGCGAGTTCGGCTGCCGCGCGGCGATGGCCGGCGGTCTCGGTGTGCCGACCATCTTTCTCGCCGGCGACGACAAGGCCGCGGCCGAGGCCCGCGCGGCGGTGCCGGGCATCTTCACCGTGGTGACCAAGTATGGCCTGGGCGAGGAAGCGGCGCTGCACCGCCCGACGGCGGTCGTCCGCGCCGAGATCCGCCAGCGCGTGGCCGAGGCCCTGAGCCGGCGCGCCGAGATCGCGCCGTATCTGATCGCGCGTCCATACGTGATGGAGTCGCGCGTGCTGGAAGGCTGTTCGGTAGACGGCTACCTAAGCCGAGGCGACTGGGTCCGCCGGCTCGACGAGCGGACCGTCGAGGCGCGGGTGGACGACCTCTGCCGGTTGTGGATCTAGCCGGCCGGCGGCCCCGCGAACCGCGCGCCATCGACCTCCAACCGCATCGGCCCTCCGCCCGGCAGCGGCACGGTCAGCACGCGGTCGTCGTAGGACCAGTCGTCGCTCGCCCGGCCGTTCAGGCGCACGGCGGCGGGTCGGTCGAGGCAGGTCAGCACGGCGTAGCTGGTCCGCGGGGCGGGACAATCAGGTCGCGGCATCACGCGGGATGTGATAGGATAACATTCGAGCAGTCGCTATGGATCACATCCTGTCGATCACCGCCAGCACCGTCGATCGGTGGGCGCAGGAGCAAACCCGCAGGGCCTCCGGCGAGCTGCCACGTCTCATCCGGGGGCTTGTTCTAGCGACGTCGGACGGCGTCACCCAAGTGGACTTCCCGGCGGACGACGAGGTAGTCCGACGCGGCTGGGACGGCATCACTTGCGTCGCACACGGTAATGCTTGGGTGCCGGACGGCCAAGCCTTCTGGGAGGTGACTTGCGAGCACCCAACGAGTAACACGAAGGCCCTCAAAGATTACCGGAAAGGCACGGACCGCGAGAATGCAGGCGTGCGTCAGTCTGCTGCCTATGTCTTCGTCACGGCTCGAACCTGGAGGGGCGTCAGTCGCTGGCAACAGCAAAGGCAGCAGCAGAACGAGTGGCTGCGGGTGCGGATCCTCGACGCGGAGGAAATCGCCACATGGCTGCAGGACGAACGTGCCACGGCCATGGCGCTCTGGTTCGGCGAGCGATGGGGCCTGCCTCTAGATGGTGCGCGGAGCCTGCTCGAATGGTGGGACCGGTGGTCGGCCGCGACCACGCCGGCTGTAAGCCCAGAGCTGGTCCTGGCGCGATCCGTAGCATGGTGGGACCGGGTGTCGGATGCGACCACGCCGGCTGTGAGCACGGAGCGTGACCAGGCGCAACCCAGAGACTGGACTGACCGTCTGACGGAGTGGCTGCAAGCCCCAAGTGGTTCGCTGCACGTAGCTGGAGACTCACGCGAGCAGGCAACCGCCTTTGTCGCTGCCATGCTGCAGCGACTGCCGCCAGGCGTGCGTGAGCCCTGGCTCTCTCGCGCTGTCGTGGTTGAGACCGAACAGGCGTGGCGGTACCTGACCGCGAGACATGAGGGACTGCTGCTTGTGCAGGCGTTCGACGGCGCCGAATATGCTCCGACATGCGGAGATCATCGCGTCCTGGTCCCTCAGACCGGACCGGTCCGCCGCACCAGTAGGCAGAGCAACGGTGCGGTTCTTTCGCTTTCGAAGCTCGCAGCAGAGGAGTCGCGCGTCGCGCTGCAGGGCATGGGAGTGTCGTTCAGCCAAGCGATCCACCTGCTCGGTCAGTCGCGCCGCCGTCTACACGCACTCCGCTGGCTCCTTGGCCCAGGCCCTGTGGGCACCGCGTCGGCCTGGCATACATGCGAGGTGGGCGTGGCGCTCTCGCCGTTGCTACTGGTGCAGAGCTGGGACAGCGCCAATCCGGCGGATGTCGAGGTTGTTGAGCGGCTGACCGGCAAGCCTTACCAGGTGGTCCGAGAGCAACTCATACAGCTCTGGCGGCAGCCGCTGTCGCCGCTGGAGCGCGTGGGCAGCGTCTGGCGGTGGCTCGCGCCGATGGCCCTATGGCCGCTACTGGGACCCAACATCGACCACGATGTCTCGGAGCGCTGGCGCGAGGTCGCGGCACTGGTGCTCGGCCGGCCTGATCCGGCCCTGGATCTCCCCGCCGGCGAACGACACATGGCCAGTCTGCTGGGCAGGACGCTGCCGTGGTCGGCTGGGCTGCGGCCGGGCCTGGCCCAGGGCGTTGCGCTGCTCGCTGTCTGCTCAGAGGATGTGCCACGCGCCGGCGGCCGGTCGGGTCAGGACCGCGCATTCCTGATCGTCAACGATGTACTGCGCGCCCACGCTGACACTTGGCACAGCCTCGCTCCATTGCTGCCCGACCTCGCCGAGGCCGCGCCCCGCGTGTTCCTCGACGTACTCCAACAGGCGCTCGACGCCAGCCCGGATGCCATCTCGGCGATGCTCGCCGAGACCGGCTTCATGGGCGTCCCGCTGAAAAGCGGCTTGCTCCATGCGCTTGAAATCCTCGCCTGGAGCCCCGAGCACCTGACTGACTCGGCCCTGGCGCTCGGCCATCTCTCCGCGCTGTCCATCGGCCAATCGACAGACAGCGCTGGAGACAGCCTGCGTGGGATCTTCCTCTCGTGGTATCCCGCGACCTCGGCTGATGTGCGCCAACGGCTGGCGGCCCTCGACGCTCTCTTCGAGGCGCACCCCGAAGTGGGCTGGTCGCTCCTCTGCAGCCTGCCGCCGCACCTCCACGACGCGGCCATGCCGACCGCTCGACCGACCTGGCGCGAGTGGGCCGGTGAGGAGGAGCGCCGGATCACCGTCGCCGAGTTCCACGAGTACCTCGACGCGATCGTTGACCGGCTGGCGACGGGCGCGGGCGCCGACGGCGAGCGCTGGCGGGCCCTGGTGAAGCGTCTTCCAGACCTGCCGGGCGAGCACCGTGGCCGGTTCCTGACAGCGCTGGAAGGTCTCGACGCTGGTGCTTTTGGCGACGAGCATCTCGCCGCGCTGTGCGGTTTGCTGCGACCGATGATCAACCAACATCGGCGCTTCCCAGAGCAGGACTGGGCCATGCCGATGGCGGACGTAGACCGCCTCGCGGCGCTATTGGGGCGGCTCCAGCCGCGCGACCTGGTCGTTCGTCACGCCTGGTTGTTCGGATTCAGCTACGACCTACCTGAACTGGCTACGGAGGGCTGGGAGACCGTTGCGGAGCGGAAGCGGAACCGGCAGCGCGAGGCGGCGTTGGAGGTGTGGTCGGCCGGAGGCTTCGAGGCGGTGCTCGAGCTGGCCGCCCGCGCTGAGCTGCCGGGCGACGTGGGTGCGGCGCTGGCGCGAGCCGACGCCCTGCCGGCGGAGGAACTCGATCGGCTGCTGGCCTGCATGACGAGTGCCGATCGGGGCGAGTGGCTGTTCGCGAGTGGCTATTTCGCCGCGAAGGGCGCCGACTGGGCTAAGTCGGCGGTGGCCGAGCGGCGCGACGACTTGAGCTCAGAGCAGCTGGCGGCGATCTTCGCGACGCTGCCGTTCGAGCAGCCGACCTGGGACTGGATCGACGGCTTCGGCCAAGAGGCTGCCGACACCTACTGGCGCGAGGTGGGATTCCGGCCACCGGGTGGCGATCGCGAGGCCGCGCAGGTCGCAGCGCGCCGACTGCTCGCGGCGAATCGGCCCTGGTCGGCGATGGCCTGTCTATCCGGCGCGGCCGTGCACGACACCACGGGATTCGA
The DNA here is from genome assembly GCA_964405335.1 of uncultured Fimbriimonadaceae bacterium. GTDB lineage: Bacteria > Armatimonadota > UBA10988 > UBA10988 > UBA10988 > CAYONP01. The sequence continues at coordinate 1,067 of CAYONP010000079.1, read as the reverse complement.
CGCGGAGCTGTTGTTCGCGGTGTTGGAGCGCGCGGGCCGCGGCGCGCCCGAAGACGAGCGCCCACCAGAGCGCGACACGGATCTGCCATACGACATAGCGACGCTATTCGTGGCGCTTGACCAGGCCCAGGATGTCGACGCGACACGGCTCGCGGCGCTGGAATACGCCTACCTACCGTTGCTCGTCCATAGCGAGCGTGGCCCGGCACGGCTGCACAAGCTGCTCGCGACGGACCCGGCGTTCTTTGCCCAAGTGGTCGGCTCTGTCTACCGGCCCGAGAGCCAACGCCCGGAAGACCAGGAGGTCGACGAGACGGCGCTTGCGAGAGCCCGTACGTCACGAGAGCTGCTGCACTCGTGGCGAGACGTGCCTGGCAGAGCCGAGGATGGCACTGTGGATCCCGATGCCCTGCTGACCTGGGTGAGCGCGGCACGAACGGCACTTTTCGAAGCGGACCGGGCGACAACTGGTGACCTGACGATCGGCGAAGTTCTGGCCCGAGTGCCGGCGCTGCCGGGCTCAAAGGTGCCGCACGAGGCAGTGTGCAAGGTGCTGGAGCAGGTCGGTAGCCGCGAGGTGGAGACGGGCTACCTGACCGGCGTAATCAACGGCCTCGGAGTCGTGCTGCTGGAAACTGGTAAGGGCGGTGAGCAGTGGCGCCGGATGCAGCAAGAGTACGAACGTGCCGCGGCGCAGGTCGAGGTCGCGTGGCCGCGCGCGGCGTCTGCACTGCGGAACGTGGCAGAGCACTACAAGCGCTCGGCTGAGCGGATGGACGACGACGAGCAACTCAGTTGACTCGCATGGCGCCGTAGCGAGCGATGCCAGGTGGGTCGGGCGGCCCCCGGCCGGGTGGGATGCCAGCGCGGCGCGGCCGACTCGAACGTGCCGTCGGGAATCAGACTGGCCGCGCCGAGCGGCCCGGCCAGCAGACCGGCGAGCAGGATCACGGCCCATCTCCCACCGCGTGGTATCATCCAACGCTCCCGTGACCGGCTTCGCCGACGGCCTGAACCAGCCTGCCGAGCGGGACCGCAAACAGCGTTCGGAATCCGAACAACTCCAC
>CAYONP010000078.1:0-29093 GCA_964405335.1 uncultured Fimbriimonadaceae bacterium | reverse complement strand
CGCGTGGTAGGGCCCGTTCGCCGAACGGGCCGGCCGCCTCGGCGAGGCGGCCCTACCTCGGTGCCCCTACCTCCATCGCCACAGCGGGAAGGGGGTCGCCGCGTGAGGTGGAAACCGCAGCCGCGTGGCGTTGAAGGAGCCGGGATGGATCCGCTGGCCTGGGTCGACGACGAGCTGAGCAAGCTGCGCGAGGCGGGGTTGTTCACCGCCATCCGGACCATCGAGTCGCCGCAGGGCGCCTGGCTGCAGGTCGACGGCCGGCACGTGCTGAACTTCTGCTCAAACAACTACCTCGGCTTGGCCAACCACCCGCGGCTGGTCGAGGCGGCGAAGTCGGCGATCGACCGTTTCGGCGTCGGTCCCGCGGCGGTGCGGACCATCGCCGGCACGATGAGCCTGCACCTCGAGCTCGAGCGGCGCCTGGCCGAGTTCAAGGGCGTCGCCGCGGCGATCACCTTCCAGGGCGGGTTCAACGCCAACCTGGCGGTCATCCCGGCGGTCGTCAGCCGCGGCGACGTGATCTACTCGGACCAGCTCAACCACGCCAGCATCATCGACGGCTGCCGGCTCAGCCGGGCCGACATCAAGGCCTATCCCCACGCCGACGTCGAGGGCTTGGAGCGGGTGATCGAGGAGAACCAGGCCAACTACGCGCGCAGCATTGTGATTACCGACGGCGTCTTTTCGATGGACGGCGACATCGCGCCGCTGCCCGACATCGTGGCGGTGGCCAAGCGGCACGGCTGTGTCACGATGGTCGACGACGCGCACGGCGAGGGGGTGCTCGGCCGCGGCGGGCGGGGCATCGTCGACCACTTCGGGCTGCACGGCCAGGTCGACCTCGAAGTCGGCACGATGTCGAAGGCGTTCGGCTGCGTCGGCGGCGTGGTTGCCGGCGCTGCGCGGGTGATCGATTGGCTGCGCCAGCGCGGGCGGCCGTTCCTCTTCTCGAGCGCCAGCACGCCGGCCGATGTGGCCGCCTGCCTGGCCGCCGTGGAGCTGCTCGAGGAGAGCACCGAGCTGGTCGAGCGACTGTGGTCGAACGCTCGCTACCTGCAGTCGCGGCTGCGTGGGCTGGGGTTCGACACCGGTCTGACCCAGACGCCGATCACGCCGGTGATTCTGGGCGAGGCGCCGCTGGCGCAGGCGTTCGGCCGGCGGCTGTACGAGCTAGACGTGTTCGCCACGCCGATTGCCTTCCCGACGGTGCCGCAGGGTGCGGCTCGGATCCGCGTCATGCCCAGCGCCGCGCACAGCATGGCGGACCTGGACGTCGGCATCGCGGCGTTCGAGACCGCCGCGCGTGAGTTGGGCGTGATCTAGAGGCGCCGCCGGACCGGTGTCGAATCGGCGCCGCGTGGCTGACCTCGCGACAGATCAAGCCCGCCCGCGACGGATGTGGCGCGCCATCCTCATCGGCCTCTGCCTGATGCCGCTGCTGGCCGCCTGGCAGTTCGTCATCGAGGTCGTCTTCTACTGCTTCGGCAGCTACGCCGCGCCGTTCTTCAACGTCGTGGTGATGCTCTTCCTGCTCTCGCTGGCCAACCAAGCGGTGCACCGCTTCGCGCCGCGGCACGCGCTCGACGCGGGCGAGCTGATCGTGGTCTATGCCATGCTCAGCATCCAGGGCGCGCTGGCCAGCCACAACATGCAGGGCATCCTAATCACCTATCTGGCCCACCCCTGGAAGTACGCCACGCCCGAGAACCGCTGGGCCGAGCTGTTCCTCGAACGGCTGCCCGAGTGGGCCTTCATCACCAAGCCCGAGATCTACGACGACTACTACCTCGGCAACAGCACCTACTGGGTCTGGGAGCACTTCCGCGGCTGGGTCAAGCCGATGGTGGTCTGGAGCAGCTTCATCACCGTGCTGCTGTGGACCATGCTGTCGATCAACCTGGTCCTCCGCCGGCGCTGGATCGAGCACGAGCGACTGAGCTACCCGGTGCTACAGCTCCCGCTGGCGCTGGCCAACCGGCCGGGGCCGTTCTATACCAACCGGATGATGTGGGGCGGGTTCCTCGTCTCGGTGCTGCTCGGCGCCATCGCCGGGCTGCACAAGCTGCACCCGGCGCTGCCCGGCGTGCCGATCGGCCGGCACAGCCTTGCCGGGGTGTTCAGCCAGCCGCCGTGGAACGCCATCGCCGGCACCCGCTGGGCGATTTACCCCTGGGCCATCGGGATCGGGTTCCTGATGCCGCTCGACCTCAGCGTCTCGTGCGTGCTGTTCTACCTGCTGCATCTGGCGGCGCACGTGATCGGGCAGATCTTCGGCTGGCGCGGACAGGGTTATCCCTGGGCCGACGACCAGGCCTGGGGCGCCTACGTCGGCATCCTGGTCATGGGGGTCTGGGTCGGCCGCCAGCACTTCGCCGCCGTGCTGCGCCACTCGCTCACCTTCCGCGGCGGCGTCGACCAGCACGACCGGGCCGACCGCCGCGCGGTCTGGTGCGCGCTGGCCGGCATCGCCGCGCTCTCCTGGTTCGCCACCAAGCTCGGCCTGCCCGGCTGGCTGGCGGTGGCCTTCTTCATCCTCTACTTCATGCTCGCGGTGACCATCACCCGCATCCGCGCCGAACTCGGCTTTCCGACCCACGACATGCACAACATGTCGCCGCCCTATGCGTTCACACGCTTGTTCACGCCGCAGGCGTTTCATCCCAACACGCTGACCGGCTTCGCCAGCCTGTGGTGGTTCAACCGGGTCTATGCCAGCCACCCGATGCCGCACCAGCTCGAGGCCTACAAGATGGCCGAGACCACGGCCACGGCGCAGCGGCGGGTGACCACCGGCCTGATCGTCGCCGCCCTGGTCGCCCCGTATTTCATCTTCCTCGTCTTTCCCACCTTCTACTACCAGCTCGGCTCGGCCTCGGCGCGGGTCAATAACTGGGGCACCGATTTCGGCAAGGAAGGCTGGGGCCGGCTGGCCGGCTGGCTGACCGGCACGGTGCGGTTCGACGCGGTCCACCTCTGGGCCAGCGGCTTCGGCTTCGTCGTCGCACTGGCGCTCGGCGCGGTGCGCGTGAGGGTGATCGGCTGGCCGATCCACCCGTTGGCCTATGCCATCGCCAATAGCTGGGGCATGCAGCAGCTCTGGACCTGCCTGCTCATGGCCGCGCTGATCAAGTGGCTCATGCTCCGCGGCGGCGGGCTGTCGCTCTATCGCCGGTTCATTCCCTTCTTCCTCGGACTGACCCTCGGCGACTTCGTGATTGGCAGTTTCTGGAATTTCCATGGGATGATCTTCCACTATCATCCCTACGATTTCTGGCCGGGAGAGATCCCGACCTAGGAGTGGACGATGGGCTGGTTGTGGCTCGCTCTCGCCCTCGCCGCGGGGGCGCCGGAGGCCGACATGGACCTTGACCAACCGCTGCGCACGCTGCGCGCCGGGCATCCCCGGCTGATCCTGCTCGACGACGATCTGCCCCGCCTCCGCGAGCAGATCGCGGCACACGAGACGGCGGCGCGGTGGCACCGCGAGCTGACCGCGCGGGCCGCGCGGCTGCTCGCCGAGCCGCCGACCGAGTACCGCATCGTCGGCCCGCGGCTGCTCGGCGCCAGCCGGTCGGTGCTCGACCGGATCTACACCCTCGCCTTCCTCTACCGCCTCGATGGCAATGAGGCGTTCGGCCGGCGGGCCGTGGCCGAGCTGGCCGCGGCGGCGGCCTGGCCGCAGTGGAACCCGAGTCACTTTCTCGATGTGGCCGAGCTGAACCACGCCTTCGGGATCGGCTGGGATTGGCTGCAGCCCCTGCTCGGCGATGATCGCGCGGCGATCCGCGAGGCGTTGCTGACCAAGGGCCTCGGCGAGGCGCTCAAGGGCTACCGGGCCGAGGCCTGGTGGGGGCGCAACAACCACAACTGGAACCAGGTCTGCAACGGCGGCAACAGCATCGGCGCGCTGGCGTTGGCCGACGAGGAACCCGAGCTGGCCGCCGAGATCCTGTCCCAAGCGGTCCGGCTGTTGCCGCGGGCGATGAACTCCTATGCGCCCGACGGCGGCTGGGCCGAGGGGCCGGGCTACTGGCATTACGCCACGCGCTACAACGTCTACGTGCTGGCGGCGATGGAGACCGCGCTGGGCGGCGACTTCGGCCTCTCCGACATCACCGGCTTCAGCGCCGCGGGTGACTTCCGGCTGCACTTCGTCGGTCCCAGCGGGCAGACGTTCAACTACGCCGACGCCGGCTCGGGCGCCGAGGGCGCCGAGGAGATGTTCTGGCTGGCCCGGCGGTTTGACAACCCGCTCTATGCCTGGCAGCAGCGCCAACTCGGCCGCGGGCATGCGCTCGACCTGATCTGGTTCAGCCCTGACGGCAACGATCCCGATGCCGCTGGCGTGCCGCTCGATTCGCTGTTCACCGGCGTGCAGGTGGCCTTCCTGCGCGGCTCGTGGGCCGACCCCGACACCACTTGGCTGGCGCTCAAGGGGGGCGACAACCGGGCCAACCACAGCCATCTCGACCTGGGCACGTTCGTGCTCGATGCGCTCGGCGAGCGTTGGATCTTCGAGCTCGGCACCGACAACTACAACCTCCCCGGCTATTTCGGGAACCAGCGCTGGAACTACTACCGGCTCAACACCCAGGGCCAGAACACGCTGCAGGTCAACGGCGAGAACCAGAACCCGGCGGCCAAGGCGCCCATCGTCGCCTTCGGCAGCGCGCCCGAGCGCGCCGAGGTGGTGGCCGACCTGAGCGCCGGCTACCCGATGTGCCGGCAGGTGCGCCGCGGCGCCGCGCTGCTCGGTCGGCGCGATGTGCTGATCGTCGACGAAGTCGAGGCCGATGAGCCGGTCGAGCTGCTGTGGCACGCGCACACCCGCGCCGAGTGCGCGGTCGACGGAGCGCGGGTGACCCTGAACCTGGCCGGCAAGCAGCTCCACGGGCGGATCCTGTCGCCGGCCGGGGCGGTCTTCGAGGCCCGCAGCGCGGCACAGGAGCCGCCGCAGAACGCCAATGAGGGGGTTACGCGGCTGACCATCGTGCTGCCCGAGAGAGTGACCGAGACGCGGCTGGCGGTGCTGTTCAGCCCGGCGGCCGAGGCCGCGGAGCCGGCGGTCGAGCCGCTGGCCGACTGGCTCGCGCGCTCGGGGCGGTGACCCTGACGACATCGCCGTAATGCCGACAGCTCCGGCCGGAACGTGGTCTCGGACCCGCGGGGTCCGGCCGGCCGGAGCTCCTGTTGAGGCAGTACTACGACGAAGACGTCAAGCGGATGACCCCACCGCAGCTTGCCGCGGTCACCGCCGTCGGTCTCTGCGCGTTGGCCTTCGTGGTCAAGTTCTGGCTCGCCGCGCAGAGCGGGATGATCGTCGTCTGGGCGGCGGCCTGGCACGTGCTGGCCGGCCTGCTCTACGCCCTGCTCATGCTCGGCATCCTCTACACGCCCGATGAGCAGCCGGTCGAGGATGTCAGCGAGGCCGAGCGCGAATACCTGCAGTACCAGAGCGGCATCAAGCTGAACGTGCGGCGCTACGAGGCGATCATCGCCCTGCTCGGCAGCGCCGGTCTGCTGGCCGTGGCCTACTTCGTGTTCAGTCGCGTCCTCGCCGCCGAGCCCGCCGAGCCGGCGCGGCTCGGCACCACGCTGGTCGGCCTGGCGGTGGTCGTCTTCGCGATGCAGTTCCTGGCCCGGTTCACCGAACGGATCGGTGAGCGGCATGAGTCGCCCGGCCTGGTCGCCACCTCGTTCCACGCCCGGACCGACATGTTCGCCACCGGTCTGGCGCTGCTGGCGGTGATCATCGCGGCCATGGGCTTTGCCGCCGAGCGCCTCTTTGCCGGGCTGGTCGGCCTGCTGCTGGTCGCCGACGCGGCGCAATTGTTCGTCGACGCGACGCGGCGGCTGGTCGGTCTCGAAGAAGACAGCCCGACCGCGCAGCTCCCGTTCTGGGTGCGCATGCGCAACGCGCTGCGCGAGTATGCGCAGCAGATGCCGCCGATTGTGCGCTGGCTGCTGCGCTACGACGACGCGCTGACCGCCGCCGAGCTGCGGCAGGCCAAGCGCATCGCCGCGAGCACGGTGTTGGTGCTCTACCTGCTCAGCGGCTGCAAGACGGTCAAGCCCGGCGAGGTCGGTGCGGTCAAGTTCCTCGGCCGGTTTGTCGGCCTGAAGGAGCCCGGCGCGGTCTATGCGCTGTGGCCGTTCGGCGATGTGCGGATCGAGCCGATTGACCGCGTGCAGCGGGTCACCGTCGGGTTCAAGACGGCCCAGACCTGGGCGCCGCACGCGGAGAACCGGCCGTTTGCCGAGATGCGCTGGCATCCCGACGAGGACACCGGCGCGGCCGAGCTGTTCACCATCGACAACCAGGCCTCGAAGTTCATGCTCGGCGACCAGAACGTGGTCGAGGTCCACCTGGCGGCGACCTACCGCGTGCGGCACGACGATCGCGAGCAGCTCAGTCGTTACCTGTTCGGCATCGAGGACCCGGCCCGGCTGGTCGAAACCGTGGCGCGCGAAGCGATGCAGAGCGTGTTCTTGCGGAACACGCTCGACGCGGCGCTGGTCGGCCGGCGCAGCGAGCTCGAGCAGCTGGCCCGGTCCTTGATGCAGACGCGGCTCGATTCGCTCGATGCGTCGGTGCTGGTCGACAGCGTGATGATCCGCAGCATCCACCCGCCGGTGGAGGTGATCGACGCGTTCGTCGAGGTGGCCAGCGCGCAGGAGCTGATGGACCGCGACATCCACGAGGCCCGGAGCGAGGAAGTCAAGAAGGTCGAGACCGCGGGCGGCCAGGCGGTGCGTGAAGTCAACAACGCCGAGGCCGAGAAGCTGACCCGGATCAGCGAGGCGCAGGGCGCCACGGCGGCGTTCCGCCAGATGCTCCAAGCGGCCGCGCAGGATGCCGAGGCGGTCCGCGCCCGGCTGCAGATCGAAGCCGAGGAGCAGGTGCTGGCCGACCGGCCGCTGCGCGTCCTGCCACCGGGCCGATCGGGCACGCGGACCAACATCTGGCTGAACAACGCGCGCGGCCTCGCCGGACCGATGGTGCCGAGCGTGATGCCCGGCCTGCCGCCGCCCGACCCGGCCAACGCCGGCCCGGCGGCCGACGCCGCCGCGGCGGCCGAGGCGGCGGAGGCGGCGGAGAACGCGCCGGCGGCGGGCGACGACGGCCACGGGCATTGAGCGTGGGACGCGAGGTGAGGTGTCGAGATGCAGAATGAAGTCGTCAGAGCGCGGTTGCGGTGGCTCGGGGCGGGCATCCTCGCCCTCTGGCTCTCGAGCTGCCTGTACACCGTGAACGAAGAAGAGCAGGCGGTCTGCCTGCGCTTCGGCAAGCCCGTCTGGGTCAACTCGGGTGCCGGGCTGGGGGTCAAGCTGCCGCTCCCGATCATGCACGTCAAGCGGGTCGACCGCCGCCAGTTGGTCTATGACACCTTCGCCAACGAGTTCCTGACCAGTGACAAGAAGAACGTGCTGGCCGAGTGTTTCGCGGTCTGGCAGATCACTTCGCCGAGCCTGTTGATCCAGCGCTGCGGCAGCCGCGAAGAGGCCGAGCAGCGGCTCGACGAGCACCTCGTCTCGGAGCTCGGCGCCGCCTTTGGGCGGTTCAACTTCGAAGAGCTGGTCAACGTCGAATCGACCGAGGTGCGGATCGAGCAGCTCCTCGACCAGGTGCTCCGCGCGGTCAACGACACGGTCGAGCGCCAGCAGTACGGGTTCACCGTGCGGTCGGTCCGCCTGACGCGCCTGAGCTACCCCGAGGCGACGCTGGAGCAGGTTTTCCAGAAGATGCGGGCCGAGCGCAAGTCGAAGGCCGAGGAGTACCGGGCGGAGGGCCAGAAAGAGGCCGACATCATCCGCTCGCAGGCCGACCGCGAGAAGGCCCGCATCCTAGCCGAAGCCCGCGAGCAGGCCGACTCCATCCGTGGCCAGGGCGAGCTCGAAGCGGCCCGGATCTTCTCACAGAGCTACCGCCAGGCGCCCGACTTCTGGCGCTTCTGGCGCAAGCTCGAAGCGATGAAGAAGGTCATCGGCGACGACGACACGTTCTACATCCCGTCGGACCAGGCCGAGATCCTGTCGCCGCTGCACAGCGCCCCGCCCGGGCAGTAGGACCAGACATGAAGCGACTCTTCCGCGGCTGGTCTTGGGAGCACTGGTACAACCTCGCCCGCGAGGACATCGAGGAGGCGTTCGCCTCGGTCCGCCGCGCCGTGCGGCTCGGGCTCTACGCCGGTCTGGCCCTGTGGGTCTTCTCGGGCTTCCACACCATCGGCCCGAACGAGGCCGGCCTCGAGACCTTCTGCGGCCGACTGCTCTCGCGCCACGAAGCGCCAGGACTGCGCTACCGCATGCCCTGGCCCATCGGCGCGGTTCATCGCGTGCCGGTGCAGACGCAGCAGCAGGTCGCCATCGGCATGCCTGCCGGCGGCCTGAGCGCCGCCGAGCGGCGCGGCGAGGTGGTCCGCGGCGTGCTCGAAACCAGTGCTACCGACGCCGTGCTCGGAGTCGAGGAGCAGGAGGACTCGCTGGTCCGCGAGCTGGCAGCCGCCGGCGGCGAGAAGCAGGGCTACGACATGAGCTGGACCACCGGCCAGGGCTTGGCGCTGCTCTCGGGCGACCACAACCTGATCCGCGTCATGGCGGTGGTGACCTATCTGATCACCGATCCCCGGCAGTTCTATTACGGCAGCGAGGGGACCGACCTGGTGCTGCGCCGGGCGGCCATCACAGCGCTGCTCGAGGAAGTGGCCAAGTACCCGGTCGACGACGTGCTGACCACCGAGCGGACCAAGATCCAGGACGCGGTGCGGCTGAGCATCCAGCGCGTGGCCGATGCCTCGACGCTCAACCTCGGAGTGCAGGTGTCCAGTGTGCAGCTCACCCGCGTGGCCGCGCCCAACCCGGTCGCGGCGGCGTTCAATGCGGTCAGCACCGCGCGCGAGGAGCGGGCGACGCGGATCCAGGAGGCGCGCCAGTATGCGGCCAGCGAGGTGCCCAAGGCCGAGGCCGCCGCGCAACGGATGATCGACGAGGCCAACAGCTTCGCCGCCGACCGAGTCGCCGCCGCGCGGGGCGAGGCGAGCCGCTTTGCCGGCGTGCTGCGCGAGTACCGCCAGAGCGGCCGACTGGTCGGTGAGCGGCTCCGGCTCGAGACGCTCGAGCAGATCATGGGCGAAGCGAAGAAGGTCTACGTCGGCAACCGCGACGAGCTCACCCTGCTCGAGGCCGGCGGCGATGCACCCGCCCAGCCGTAGCCGGGCCGACCAGGTGCGCGCCGGCCTGGCCGCCGGCTGCCTGGCGTTACTCGCCGTCGCCTGCGGCCGCCGGGCCGAGCCGCCCGCGCCGGCGCCCGTTGCCGCGGCGCCGCTGAGCATCATGGCGACCATCTTCCCGCTCGCCGACCTGACCGCCGAGCTGGCCGGCGACGTCGCCACGGTGGATTGCCTGGTGCCGCCCGGCGCCACGCCGCACACGTTCGATCTGCGGCCGCAGCAGGCGCGGCGGATCGCCGACGCGCGGCTGATTGTCCGCGTCGGCAGCGGCTACGACGACTGGCTCAAATCGGCCCTGGCCGGCTCGCGCGCCGAGGTGGTCACGGCGATGGAGGTGACCAGCCTGCTCCGCGCCACAGCCCACGACGAGGCTGACGACGAGCCGGGCGAGCACGAGCACCACGAGCATGGCGTGGACGACCCGCATGTCTGGCTCGATCCGATCCGCGTCCGCGACGACATCGCGCCGGCAATCGCCGCGGCGCTGACCCGCGCGGTGCCCGAGCGCGCGGCCGACTTCGCCCGGCGGCTCGAGGCGCTGCAGGCCGAGCTGACGCTGCTCGATGACGAGATCCGGGCCGAGCTGCGGCCGCTGACCGATCGGCGCTACATCGCCAGCCATGCCGGCTGGAACTACTTCAACCAGCGCTACGAGTTGGACCAGGTGGCGGCGATCGAGCTGGCGCCCGGCGCGGCGCCCTCGGCGCGCTGGCGGCGCGAGGTGATCGACCTGGCGCGCGAGCAGGCGGTCAGGGCGGTGTTCGTCGAGTCGCAGCTCAATCCGGCGGCGGCCGAGGCGGTGGCCCGCGACGCCGGCCTGCGGCTCGGCGCGCTCGACCCGTTCGGCGGCCCGGGCATCGAGGGCCGCGACAGCTATGCGGCGATGATGCGGTACAATGCGGCTCAGGTGAAAGCAGGTCTGTCCGATGGCTGAGCCGGCGCTGGTCTGTGAGCGGGTGACCTTCGGGTACAACGCGGTGCCCGTGGTCAAGGAGGTCAGCTTCGCGGTCGACCGCGGCGCGTTCGTCGGCGTGATCGGCCCGAACGGCTGCGGCAAGTCGACGGTGATGCGCCTCATCCTGGGCATTCTCGAACCGACCAGCGGCTCCGTCGAGGTGCTCGGCCGTCGCCCGGCCGAGGCCGTGCGCAGCGGGGCGGTGGGCTATGTGCCGCAGCGCGAGACGTTCCAGCGCGCCTTTCCGCTGGCGGTCGGCGACGTGGTGATGATGGGCCGTGCCGGGCGCATCGGCCTGGGTCGCCAGCCTTGTCGCCACGACCGGGCCGCGGCGCTCAGCGCGCTCGAGCGGTTCGGCCTGGCCGAATGGGCGCACCGGCCGTTCAACGCGCTGAGCGGCGGGCAGCAGCGGCTGGTCTTGCTCTGCCGCGCGCTGGCGCAGGAGCCCGAGCTGCTGCTCATGGACGAGGCCGACACCGGCCTGGACGAGCTGCGGCGCGAGCGGATCTACCGCGAGCTGAGGCGTATCCGCGACGAGCGCGAGATGACGATTGTGGCCATCTCCCACCAGCTCGACCTGCTCGCCACGGTAGTCGATACCGCGCTGGCGATGCAGGACGGCCGGGCGGTCGACTGGTGCCCCACCTGCATGCACCACGCCGTGGCCGACCCGCAGCCGACCCACCGGAGCGCCGGCTGATGGCGGCGCTGACCACCTTCTGGGGCTACGAGTTCGCCCGTCATGCCGTCTATGCCGGCCTGCTGGTAGCCGTGCTCGGAGCGGTGGTCGGCTTCTTCATCGTGCTCCGGCGCATGGCCTTCGTCGCCGTCGGCGTCTCGCACGCGGCGCTCGGCGGGGTGGCCATCGGCGTGATTCTGGGCCAGTCACCCATCATCTGGGCGGTTGGCTTCAGCATCGTGGTCGCGCTCGGCATGGCGGCTCTAGGTAAGCGCGGGGTCAGCGAAGACACCGCCATGGGCATCTTCTTCCCCGCCAGCATGGCCTTCGGCGTGGTGCTCATGGGCCGGGCCCAGAACTGGCAGCGTGACCTGCTGGCCTATCTCTTTGGCGACATCTTGGCCGTCGAGCCGAGCGACTTGTGGCTGCTGCTCGGCGCCACCGTCGGGATCAGCCTGCTCGTCGCCGTCTTCTTCAAGGAGCTGCTCTACATCAGCTTCGATGAGGAGTCGGCCCATGCCGCCGGCGTACCGCTCGAGCCGATGCGCATCCTCCTGCTGGTCATCTGCGCGGTGGCCGTGGTCGTCTCCATCAAGGTCGTCGGCGTGGTGCTCGTCTCGGCCATGCTGGTCATTCCGGCGGCCACCTCGAGCCAGCTCACTTGCCGCTGGCAAGGCGTGCTGGTCGGCGCCGGCGCGGTCGGCCTGGCGGCGCTGCTGGTCGGCATCTGGGCCAGTTACAGCGCGCCGGTCGAGTACAACCTGCCGACCGGCCCATCGGCGGTGCTCACCGCCGCGCTGATCTTCGCCGCCGCCGCCGGCGTGGCCAAGCTGCGCCGCCGGCGCGAGGCGCAGCTCGCCGCGATTCCGGTCGGCGCGGCCGACCAGGGCGTCGAGATCGCCGCCGCGTGAGCGGCGCCTGGCCAGCCGCCAAGGTCACGCATCGGCGACCCTCGCCGATGGGTGAGCCATGGAGCGCGGGCGTCCCCGCCCGCACCCGACACCTACGTCCGACGCCTGTGACCTGTTCCGACGGTTCGCCAACCGCTCGCGCCCGGCGCCGAAACGGGGCACACCGGCGAGTTGCGCCGCGATTGCCGCGGTGGTAGTCTGTGGCTGTCGCCGGCCGGGAGCTGAGAAGCGGGTATGACCACCGTCGCGGTGACCTTCGCGATTTCGCTCGTGCTCGCCGTGGCGCTGACGCCGGTCTCCGCGGCGCTGGCCTGCCGGGCCGGCTGGGTCTCGAACCCGCGCAGCGACCGCTGGGGCCGGCGAACCGTCGCGCTCGACGGCGGCATCGCCATCGCCGTCGCCTTCTTCGCCGGCTCGCTGGTCGTCGTGCGGGAGCTCGATCGGTCGAGCCTGGCGCTGCTCGCCGCCGGTGCGTTCATGTTCGTCGTCGGCCTGCTCGACGACCGACTGCACCTCAAACCGCACACCAAGTTCCTGGCCCAGATTGCGGTCGCCGTCGGCCTGGTCGAGGTGGGCTTCCGCTTCGGCCTGACGGTCGAGGGCTTCGTCTACTTCGATCAGCTCATGACCATCCTCTGGCTGGTCGGCATCGGCAACGCGTTCAACCTGCTCGACAACATGGACGGCTTGTGCGCCGGCATCGCCGCCATCGCGGCGGCCAGCCTGAGCGTGCTCTGCCTGCAGAGCGGTGAGTTCGCCGTGGCGGCGCTCTGCGCGGCATTGTGCGGCGCGACGATTGGCTTCCTGCGCTACAACTTCGCCCCGGCACGGGTGTTCATGGGCGACAGCGGCAGCCTGATGCTGGGCATGTTCCTCGCCGGTGCGCCGCTGCTACGCAAGGTCGAGGGCCAGAGCCAGAGCATCGTCAGCATCCTGGCGCTGCCCGTGCTGGTGCTCATGATCCCGCTGCTCGACACCACCCTGGTGACCATCGCCCGGCGGCTGGCGCGACGGCCGGTGAGCCAGGGCGGCTGCGACCATGCCAGCCATCGCCTGGTCGCGCTCGGCCTGAGCGAGCGACGCGCGGTGCTCTTCCTCTGGTGCCTCGGCGCAGCCGGTGGGCTCTGCGCCCTGGCGGTCAACTCGCTCGACTGGGTGCTCGGCAACCTTCTCATGCCGCTCTTCCTGCTCTGCATCGGCGCGCTCGGCCTGCAGCTCGGGCAGGTCCGCATCTATCACGAGCGCGATGAGCTGGGCGAGCTGCTCGACCGGCCCGCCGTGCCGCTGCTGGCCCGCGGGCGGCACCGCCGGCGCATCGCCGAGCTGATCATCGACACCCTCGCCGTCGCCGTCGGCTTTTACCTGGCCAACCTGCTGCGCTACGAGGCGCAGATGTCATCGCCCTATGTCCAGGCGCTCTATCGCCAGGCCGCGCCGGTGGTCATCGTCGCGCATCTGGTCGCCTACTTCGCCAGCGGCGTCTACCGCGGCATCTGGCGGCACACCAGCGTCGCCGAGCTGGCCCGCTTCGCTCGCGCGGTGACCATCGGCCTGCTGCTCTCCCTGATCGGCCTCTACCTGCTCGGCCGGCTGGCCGGCATGTCGCGCACTGTGCTGGTGATCAACTGGATCCTGCAGCTCGGCCTGCTGGCCGGCTCGCGCGTCGGCTATAAGCTGCTCCGCGACGTGCTGGCCGACGGCGGCGGCGAGCGACGACAGGTGCTGGTGATCGGCAACGGCGACGAGTCGGACCTGGTCCTCCGGCGGCTCAAGATGGACCGCGGCCTGGGCATGGAGCCGTGCGGCGTGATTTGCGAGGAGCCCGAGGCGGTCGGCCTGGAGATCCACGGCGTGCCCGTGCTGGGCACCAGCGAGACGATCCGCGACGTGCTCTCGAGCCATCGAGTCAGCGAAGCGGTACTGGTCGACGAGCACTACCCGAGCGAGGGATGGGACCGCATCCGCCGCGTCTGTGGCGAGCTCGGCGTGCCCACCCGGACCATCCGCACCCAGCTCGCGCGCGTCGACGAGGGCGGCTCAGAGCGCGAGGTTGGCGTATAGGTAGAGCAGCGGCGCGCCGGCAACCAGGGCGGCCAGCCGGTCGAGCACCCCGGCGCGCGAGCCGGGCAGCGCGCCGAAGTGGCGCACCCCCGCCTCGTGGCGAAAGATACTCGCGCCGAAGTCGCCGAGCTGACCCGCCGCGCCGAGCAGCAGGCCGAGCAGCAGGCTGTGCTTGAGGGTCAGCCAGCGGACCTGCTCGGGCGTGCTGGTCGCCGACGGCATCGCCTCGACGCGGAACAGCCAGGCGAACAGCAGCGAGGCTAGCACGGCGGCCAGCAGCGCGGCGCCGATGCCCTCCCAGGTGCGGTGCGGATGGACCGTCTGGTCGAGCCGGCGGCGGCCGGCATGGGTGTCGCCCAGTCCGGCGGCCAGCTCGCCGGCAAGGGTGACGCCGAGCAGGTAGAGCAGCAGCCGCCGGCCGAGCGGCCAGTCGGCGCCGAGCGGCGTGGTGGCGGTCAGGTCGGGCTGGTAGCCGCGGACCAGGACCAGCGAGGCGAACATCAGCCCGCACCAGAGGCAGGCGAAGGCGGTCAGGCTGACGTTCGCCGTCGGCGTGGCCAGGCCGTGGTGCAGGTGCAGGGCGAAGTCGACCAGGAGCATCAGCACGGTCAGCGCGAGCAGCGCGATGCCGAAGTTTTCCAGGTCGTCGGCGAACCAATGCGCGGCGAAGACGTAGGCGACGCAGATGGCATAGGCCACTTCGAGCGACAGCCGCAGGCGGCAGCGGGTGGCCACCCAGCGAAGCTCGAGCAGCGCGGTGAGCGAGAGCAGCGCCACCGCCGCGGCGAGCAGCCAGCCACCCACGTAAGCCAGGAGCACGGCCAGCACGGCGGCGAGCAGCCCCACGCCGAGGCGGCCGGCGGCCATCAGCGGCCCTCCAGGCGGCTGCGCGCCACGCGGTGCTCGGCCCGCGAGGCGACTTTGAGGCAGAGCTCGGGGTGCGGTAGGATCTGCATCACCACCGGCCCGCCGACCTGCTCGCCGAGCCGAGCGGCCAGCTCGGCCAACGAGGCCCGGCCGCTGCGCAGTTTGATGGCAAAGCCGACGCCGAGGCGCTTGAGCAGCTCGACGCGCGCGCCACCGCCGCCGAAGAGCTGCCCGAGCAGCTCACGATGCGGCGCCAGGCAGGCCGGTGAGAGGCCGAACAGCGGGGTCATCACCAGCCGGTCGTGAACGAAGGTGTGGGCGGCCAGCCGCGGCAGCTCGCCGAACGCGGCCTCGACCCGCTCGGCCCGCACCATGGCGCCGCAGACGGCGGCGCCGAGCGGCGCGTGGGCCAGGAAGGCGTCAAGCATCGGCGGCTCGATCAGCGGGGCATTGGGTTGCCACAGGAGCCACTCCTCCGCGTCGCCGTACCGTTCCAGCAGGCCGGCCAGCAGGGCCGTCGGGCCGCGGTCGTCGAGCACCCGGTCGTCGACGCCGGGCAGCTCGATCGCGTCATAGGCCGTCGGCCCGGCGAGCACGATCCTGTCGACGCTGCCGCATGCGGCGAAGGCCCGCACGGCGTGACGGACCATCGGCCGGCCGGCGACCTCGAGCAGGCCGGGTGCCGCGGCGCGTTCGCTCAGGCTCTGGTCGAGCTGGTCGGTCTCGAGCAGGATCACCGTCGGCATGACTGACCGTACCCGGGCGCGCGGTTCGCCGCCGCGCCGCCGGTTCCTCCCACGGGCGGGCGGTGGAGGAACCGCGGCCGGCAGCCCGAATGTTGAACCCGCCGGGCTCGGGGGTCGCGGGAACCGGTGTCCATGAACCTCCTACCGCTGCTGGTGGCCGCCGACGGCGCGAGCGACCTGCCGGGCGTCGCGCCGGCTTTGCTTCTGCTCGCCCTGGCGTTGACCATCGCCCTCTGCTGCCGCTTTATCCGCATCCCCTACACCGTGGCGCTGGTCCTCGTCGGCGCGGTGCTCGGTCTCTCTCAACACGCGGCCGAGGTGCTCGATGTCCCATCGGACGCGCTGACCCCCGACCTGATCTTCCTCATCCTCCTCCCACCCCTGCTGTTCGAGGGTTGTGTCAACATCAACCTCGACCAGTTCCGCGCCCGGGCGCGGTTGATCCTGCTGCTCGCCTTCGGCGGCACGCTACTCACCGCCGGCATCGTCGGCTTTGCCGCCTACCGCCTGATCGGCGACGCGCTCGGTCTGGCGTCGGAACAGCGACTCCTGGTCGGGCTGCTGGTCGGCGTGATCGTCACCCCGACCGACCCGGTCAGCGTCATCGCGCTGTTCCGCGAACTCGGCGTCGGCCGCGACCTGGCGGTCGTCGTCGAGGGCGAGAGCGTGCTCAACGACGGCGTCGGCCTGGTCGTCTTCCTGATCCTGCTCGATCTCCTCGCCGGCGGCGAGGTGACCGCCACCGGCGCCGCCGGCATGTTCCTCTGGGAGGTCGGCGGCGGCGCGCTGGTCGGCATCGTGCTCGGGTACTTCACCTACCGGCTGCTGGCCCGCCTCGACGACCACCTGATCGAAGTCTCGCTGTCGCTGCTGCTGGCCTATGGCAGCTATATCGTGGCCGACCATCTCCATGCCTCGGGCGTTCTCTCGACCGTCTGTGCCGGGCTGGTGATCGGCAACTACGGCAAGACGCTCGGCATGTCGCCGACCACCCGGCTGACGCTCGGCTCGTTCTGGGAGGTGCTGGCCTTCGTGGCCAACTCGGTGCTCTTCCTGGTCGTCGGCCTCAAACTCAACTCGGGCGACATGCTCGACTACTGGCGGCCGATTGTTGGGCTGTTCATCATCGGACTCGGCGCACGCGTGTTGGCCGTCTGGGGCTGCGCGCTGCTGGCCGGCAGGCAGCGGCCGCCAACGGCCTGGCTGACGGTCATCTGGTGGAGCGGTGTGCGCGGCAGCATCCCAGTGGCCATGGCGCTGGCGCTGGTCGGCGGCACCGCCGGGCTGGGCGGCCCGCAGCTCGAACCGGTGCTCGCCGTCGCCTTCGGCGTGGTGCTGCTCTCGCTGGTGGTCCAGGGCCTGTCGATGCGCTCGATGCTCAACTCGCTCGGCATCGCCTCGAAGGCGGCCGGGCAGGAGCGGCTCGAACACGCCCTGGCAGCCAAGATGGCGCTCAACGCCGGGCTGTCCGAGCTGGCCGCCATGCGCAGTCATCGCGAGCTATCGGAGGAGGTGCACGACGCCCTGGCCGCCACGCTGCGCGAGCAGGAGGAGCGGCTGCGCGGCACCGTCGCCGAGATGCTCGATACCCACGCCGAGCTGCGCCAGGCCGAACAGAGCCGCGCCGCGCGGCGGGTGCTCCACGCGCAGCGCGCCGCGGTCGACGAGGCCGTCCATCGTGGGATCATCTCCGATGCCGTCCACCACGCGCTGGTGCGCGACATCGACACCCGGCTCGAAGGCGACCTCGGCCTCGCCTTCACCCCCGACGATCAAGAATAGGCCGCCAGCACTTTGGCCGCCGCCGCGGCCAGGTCGTCGGCCTCGCGCTCGCCGCACCGCTCGTGCGCGTGCAGGATGCAGTGCTCGGCACGTGCGGCGCGGGCATTGGGCAGCGCGTAGCTCGGCCGGCGGTCGCCGGCATACTCGGGCGCCTGCCACGGCCAGCCCGGGCGGCCGAAGACCCGCTGCTCGCGGAACCAGGTCGTCTCGGGGGTGAGCAGCGCGTAGGGCCAGCCGACCGGAACACCCTCGGCGCCGAGTGCTCTGACGAACCGGCCCAGATCAATCCCGCGGGCCGGATCGAGCCGCAGGCGCAGGAACCAGTAGCTGGGCTCGGTGTCGGGCTCTCGGCGGCCCAGGTCGATGCCATCGACGGCGCTCAGCCGCTCACCGACCAACGCGGCGAAAGCGCGCCGGCCGGCGACAATCTGAGGCAGTCGCTCGAGCTGGACCGCGCCGATTGCGCAGCTCAGGTCGTCCTGGTTGCAGTTCAGGCCGGCGGTCACGTTGGTCGAGTCGGTCAGGCCAACGGGCTTGCCGCGATCGGCAAAGCGCCGCGCGCGCAGGAAGCGCTGCTCGTCCCGCGCGTAGATGATGCCGCCCTGCCCGCCACTGGCATGGTGCTTGCCCGACATGGTGCTGAACGCCGCGATGTCGCCGAGCGTCCCGGCCAGGCGGCCGCGGCGGGTCGCGCCATGCGCCTGCGCCGCATCCTCGATCACCGCGGTGCCGTCGCCGACCAGGTCGCGCACCGCCTCGACGTCGACCGGCTCACCCGCGATGTGGGCGACGACCACCGCTGACGTGCGCTCGGTCACGGCCGCGGCGATCTGCGCCGGCCCGGCGTTGAAGCTCCCTGGCGCGGCGTCGGCGACGACCGGGACGAGGTTGAGCAGCGCCACCGGCATCACGCCGCCGGGGTCGGTGATCGGCGGCACGACCACCTCGCTGAAGGGCGGCAGCTCGCAGGCGGCCAGCGCGGCGAAGACGGCGGCCGTGCCCGAATTGACCGGGTGGGCGAAGCCGCCGCCCATGAACTCGACGAACCGCTCGGCGTAGCGCCGCGACTCGGCGCCGCCGTAGCCATAGACCGTCCCCTCGGCGACGCAGCGGTCGAGCACGGCCAGCGCGGCGGCGCGCTCGGCCGGGCCGAACAGCCGGCGCGGCGGCCAGGGCTGACGCCGGACCGGCTCCCCTCCATCGACGGCCAGGCGGGCTGCCATGCGCTGCTCCACGGCGTGGCTAAGACGCCGCGCGGCGGTCTCCTCCGCCGCGCGGGTTGACGGCGCTCCGGCGGCGGATAATACTCGCCGGCGGAGAACGACCACGGCCGCGCTATCGCCCGCCGAGCAGAGCGACCCGGTGCTGCGCGCCGCCGCGGCGCTGCACCCGAGGTTCGCCGCCGCGGCGCAGGATGCCGACAGCCCGCTGCTCGACCTCGCGGTCCTGGTCGGCGAGGGCCTCGACACCGTGGAGCTCGAGGCGGTCGAACGCCAAATGGAGTTCTACGCCTTCCTGGTTGGCCGCGCCGTCGGCGGACGCAGCGAGCCGCGCCGGCGGCTGGCCGGCCTGCGCCAGGTGCTCTGCGGCGAGGAGGGGTTCCACGGCGAGACCGAGCAGTATGACGACCCGCTCAACAGCTTCCTGGGCCAGGTGATCGGGCGCAAGCGCGGCCTGCCCATCGCGCTGAGCGTGGTCTACCTGGCCGTGGCGCAGCGGCTCGGCTGGCCGCTGGTCGGGATCGACTTTCCGGTCCACTTCCTGCTCCGTTACCTGGCCGAGGGCGAGCTGCTAGTGATCGACCCGTTCCACGGCGGCCGGCTGCTCGAGCCTGGCCAGTGCCTCGCGCTGGCCCGGCCGGCCTTCGCTTCGTTGCCGCCCGTGGCGCTGGGCGAGGCGGTGCGGCAACGGCTCGACGCCGTGGTCGACAGCCGCCGCATCGCCGACCGGATGCTCCGCAACCTGGAGCTGTCAGACCTGCGGCGCGAGGACTGGTCGCGGGTGCGGAACGTGCTCGAGAAGCGGCTGCTGCTGCATCCCGGCGCGGTCGTGGAGCGGCGCGACCTGGGGCGCATCTTGGAGCTGGCCGGCGAGCCACGCCGGGCGCTGGAGTGTCTCGAAAGCTACCTCCACCTCTCGCCCGGCGCGGCCGATCGCGGGGAGATCGAGGCGGCGGCTGAGCGCATCCGGCGACAGCTTGAGGATGGACGGCGATGAAGCCGTGGCAGCCTGCCGGCCTGGCGGTGATGCTGCTGGCGGCGGTGGCGGTGCTGCTGGCGGCGGTCTGGTGGCCGGTGGCCGACCCGCGGCCGCTGAAGATGAGCTGCTACTGGGCGCTCAGAGCCGTGGTGGCACCGCAGATGGTGCTCGGGGGAGTGGGATGGCTCATCGCGAGCTCGGTCGATCGCGGCGCGGTGCGGGCGCTGGCGCCGGCGGCGATGCTCGCCGCGGCGGCCGCGCCGCTCTGCCTGCACCTGCTGGTGCCGGTGATGCCGCACAACCTGCCCCGCGCGCAGGCGCAGGATGCCCTGGCGGCGCTGGCGCTGGTCGCGGCGGCAGTGGCGTGGCGGCAGGCCGCGCCGGAGACGGACCTCGATGCCGCGCTTGACGCTCTGGCGCCTGCTGCGGAGCAACCTGGCTCGTAGGCGATTCCGCACCGCCGCGCTCGGGTTCCTCGTCGCCGCGCTGTGCGGCGGCATGGCGCTGCTCTGCCTCCAGCTGCGCGGAATGAGCCAGGGCATCACCATCGGCACCGCACGGTTCGGTGCCGACCTGGTGGTGCTGCCCGCCGGCGGCACGGCCGAACGCGACGGCGCGATGATCGTCGGCCACGCCGGCGGGGCCACCTTGCCGGCGTCGATGCTCGACCAGGTGCGCCGGCTACCCGAGGTGGCCGCCGCGTCGCCGCAGGTGCATGTCGAGACGCTGACCGACGCGCGCTGCTGCCCGGGCGAGTTTCACCTCGTCGGCTTCGATCCGGCGACCGACTTCACCCTTGCCCCGTGGCTGCGCGAGCGGACGGGCATGGGGCCGTACGATGCCGTGGTCGGCGATCGGGTGAGCCTGCGGCTCGGCCAGGAGGTGACCTTTTTCGGCACGCCGTTCCGCATCGGCGGCCACCTCGCGCCGACCGGCGTGGCCATCGACTCGACGGTCTTCATCCCCATGGCCGGCTTGCGCGAGATGATCCGGAACTCGCCGACGCGGGCTGAGAAGCCGGTCCGCATCGGTGCCGACGAGCTTTCGGTCATCCTGGTCAAGGTAACGCCGGGTGTCCCGCCACCAGCGGCGGCCGAGGCGGTGGCCAACGCGCTCGATGGCGTCGAGGTGGTGCTGGCGCCGCAGGCGATCGCGGCCGGTCAGCAGACGCTGGCCGGCGTGCTGCGGCTGGCGCTGCTTGCCGGTGGGTTCGTCTGGCTGCTGCTCGTGCCGGCGCTCGGCCTGGTCTTCGCCCTCAGCGTCGCCGAGCGGCGGCGCGAGGTGGGCCTGTGGCGCGCGCTGGGTGCTACGCGGCGGTTCGTCTTTCGGGTCATCGTCGCCGAGGCGGCGCTCGTCGCCGGCGCCGGCGCCGCCGTCGGACTGACGGCCGCCGTGCTGCTGGTCGGCATCGGCGGCGTGACGACGGCCGAGGCGCTGGGAGTCCCTTACCTCGGGCCGGGTGCGGCCTATCTGGCGAGGCTCACGGTGGGCCTGTGGGCCGCTGGGATCGTCACCGGTTCGGTGGCGGCCTGGCTGCCGGCGGCGGCGGCGGCGCGGGTCGATCCATACGCCGCCATCCGGCAGGGAGAGGCCTGATGCCGGTGGCCGAGCTGGCTTCGGTGAGCAAGCACTTCGCCACGCCGGCAGGCGAGGTGACGGCCGTGCGAGAAGTCGACCTGGCCGTCGAGCCGGGCGATTTCTGCCTGGTCACCGGCCGCTCGGGCAGCGGCAAGAGCACGCTGCTGGCGTTGCTCGGCACGCTGGCGGTGCCGAGCGGTGGCGAGGTGCGGCTGTTCGGCGAGCCGGTCGGCTCGCGGGACGACGCGGCGCTGTCGGCGCTGCGCGCGGCGCGGCTCGGATTCGTGTTCCAGTTCGCCGGCCTACTGCCCACCTTGACGGCGTTCGACAACGTCCGACTGCCGCTGCTCTTCGGCGCGGGCGACTCGGACGCCGCGGCGCTGCGGGCGCGCGAGCTGCTGCGCCGGGTCGGGCTGGGCGACCGGCTGACCGCGCTGCCGGCGGAGCTGTCGGGCGGCGAGCAGCGGCGCGTGGCCATCGCCCGCGCGCTGATCGCCGAGCCGGAGCTGTTGCTGGCCGATGAGCCGACCGGCGACCTGGACAGCGAGACGGAGCAGGAGGTGATGGGGATCATGGGCGACCTGAACCGCGAGGGTTTGACCATCGTGATGGTCTCGCACAACCGCGAGCTGGGCGGGCTGGCGTCGCGCCGGCTGGAGATGCTCGACGGCCGACTGAGCGAGCTGTGAGGAGGCTGGCCGCGGGGCTCATCCTGCTGCTGGCCGGCTGCGGCCCGCGGCTCGATCCGCGCATCCGGTGGGTGGTCGAGTTCGGCGACGTGGTCGCCGCGGCGCCGTCGCTCGGGCCGGATGGGACGATCTACGTCGGCAGCCACGACCACACCTTCGCGGCGATTTCGCCGGCGGGCGAGCGGCTCTGGTCGGCGACGGCACGGGACTTCGTCCATGCCCCGGCGGCGGTGAGCGACCGTGGGATCGTCGTCGGAGCGTTCGACGGCCGGGTCTACTGCTTCGACACCGCCGGCCGCGAGCGCTGGCACCGGCAGACCGACGATCGGATCGTCGCCGGCGTGGCGGTCGATCGCCAGGGCAACGTCTACGCGCCGAGCGCCGACCGACAGCTCTACGCGCTCGACGCGGAGGGCGCATTGCGCTGGACCTGGACGGCGTCAGAGCCGCTCGAGTCGTCGCCGCTGGCGCTGCCCGGCGGCGACGTGATCGTGGCCGGCTCGGGCGACGCCGGGCTGGTCACGCGGCTCGACCGGCGCGGCGCGCCGGTCTGGCAGCGGCCGGTCGGGAGCGAGGTGTTCGGCTGCCCGGCGCCCGGCGCGGACGAGACGATCCTCGTCGCCACCATGGACGCGGGGCTGGTTTGTCTGTCGGCCGACGGCGTGATCCGGTGGCGGTACGACGAGCTGGGCAAGTCGGTCAGCTCGCCGGCGGTCGGGGCCGACGGCACGATCTACGTTGGCGACCAGACGGGCGACCTCCACGCGGTGAGCGCCGAGGGCGAGCCGCGGTGGCGGTTCTCGACCTTCACCGCCATCGCCTCCTCCCCCACCCTCGCTGCCGACGGCCGGGTCTGGTTCGGCAGTGACTCGCACGCGGTCTATGCGGTCGACGTGGCGACGGGCAAGTTGGCGCTGAAGGTGCCGGTGAGCGGCTACATCGCCTCGTCGCCGACGATCGCGCCCGACGGGACGCTCTACATCGGCGACAACGCGGGGCGGCTGTATGCCATTGCGACGGGCGGCGGCGGGCTCGATGCGACGGCGCTGTGGCCGCACCTGCGCGGCGGGCCGGCGGGGCTCGGTCGCCGGTAGGCGGCTGTCGTCGACCGCGGCGCCGACGGCCGGCGGCGCGGTAAGACCGCGCCCCCGCCCGTCACCCCCGCGCCGCGCTGCCGGGGATCAGAGGTAGTCGCCGCCCCCGCGCCCGCGGTTCTGCACCCGCAGCGCCTCGTTCAGGGCCGGAGTGTCGGCCGGGTCGCAGGCAATGATCTGCAGCCACAGGCAGCACATCTCATCGGTCGTCTCGAGCCCGAAGGTGACCAGCTTCGGCGGCCGGTGCGGGTTGAATGGGTTGGCCGCCGAGTTGTCGTAGACCCACTCCATGGTCACCTTCGTGCCGGCGGGCAGGATGACCGGTTGTTCGTAACGGTACTGCTCTTGCCAGTCGAAGTCCCAGCGCGGGATGCTCAGCAGGTCGAGCACGCGGCCGTCGGGCAGCAGCGCTCGGCTCGACATCGAGCGGCCGAGCAGGTGGGCGTGGGGGACGATGCCGTGGAGCTCGAGGTCGACCGGGGTGACGAACTCGTCGGTGACCGTGTGGTCGGGCTTGTTGGGCGGGATGAGCAGGAAGACCGAGCCGAGCGGCGCGATGCGGACCTCGCGGGTGGGCGGCGCGTCGGCGAAGTAGAGGCCGATGGTCGAGCGTTCGGTCTCGGGCTTGCCGGTCAGATGGAAGTGGACCTGGACGACGATATCGGAGCCGGCGCGGACCAGGCGGGCGGTATTCTCGGGCAGGCGTTTCGGAAACGCGCCGGGCGCCCAGCCGCCCAGGCCGGAGTCGGGCAGGAAGCCTGGGCCGGTGTAGCTGTCGTAGCCGGGGCCCGGATCGCCCTCGTCAAGCCGCCGGCCGATGCCGCGGCTGTCGACGAAGAACAGCGCATGGTGGACCACGGCCGCGTTGCCGGCGTGGTACTCGACCGCCGTGACCCACTTGTCCTCGGTCAGGCCGGTGGGAAAGACGAACGCGCGATAGATGTCGCGGCCCTCGGCCGGGGTGGTGTACTCCTCTTCCATGGTCAGGGTCAGGTCGGGCTCGCCGAGCCACCAGCCGGTGGGGAAGTCGGGCAACGGCGGCGGGTCGCCCTCACCCTCGGGCGCGCCGGCGGCGACCCAGGCGGCCAGTGTGGCGATGTCTTCGTCGTTCATGCGCCGCTCGCCGACGAAGGGATGGACCGCCGGCTCGGCCAGCCACGGCGGCATGATCCGCCGGCGGGTGAGGTCGACCAGTTGCCCGGCGCGCTTCTGCGCATCGCGGTAGCTGACCAGCGGGAACGGCGCCACTTCACCGTCGCGGTGGCAGACGGTGCAGTTGTCGAACAGAATCTGGGCGACCTCGCCGTTGTAGGTCGGCGGCGGCCCGGCGGCAATCAGCAGGCTGAGCACGAGCAACGGCATGGCGTTCGCCTCCGGTTCAGTCGCGTGGCGGAATCGGGCAGCCGACCGCCGTGCAGCGGTCGATCGGCGGCGCCTCGCCGGCCAGGGCGGCGTCGATGGCGTCGCGCAACTCGTGGGTCGTCGGCTCGTCGCGCTGGACGCCGTAGTCTTCCCACCGATTGTCGATCCGGCCGAGGTAGACCAGCCGGTGATCGGCACCGAACACCGCCGCTTCGGGAGTCACCGTGGCCTCGACCAGCCTGACCAGCCGCTGCTCCGGATCGAGGGCCACTTCGCAGGTGTAGCGGAAGTCGGCGGCATGGTCACGGGCGCGTCCGGCGGTCACGTCGGGATCGGGATGGACCAGCACGATGCGCACCGGCCGCTCGGCGTAGCGCTCACACAGGCGGTGGACCGTCGGCGCGTAGCCGTTGGAGACGGGACAGTCGGGTGAGATGAAGATCACCACGGTGATCCGCTCGTCGGCGGCGGCGAAGAGCGTCAGGTCGGGCCCATCGGCGGCAGGCAAGCGGGTCGGCGGCGCGGGCTCGACGCCGGTGCCTGCGGCGCACGCCAGGAGGAGCGCGGCGAGCGGGAACCGAAGCCAGCCGACCAACTGCTTCATGGATGAGATCATTATGCGGGCATTCGCTATGGGCGCAGGAGCGCGAGGGTTTCGCCGCGGTTACGATCACGTGGGAGCATGCGATGCGTGAGCCCGTCGAGACGGTCTGTTGGCACGACGGCGCCGTGCGGCTGATCGACCAGACACGCCTACCGGGCGAGCTGGTGCTGCTCGACTGCCGCAGCGTCGAGGAGGTCGCCGCGGCGATCGAGCGGCTCAGCGTGCGCGGTGCGCCGGCTATCGGCGTCACCGCCGCCTACGGCATTGCGCTGGCCGCCAGTCGGTCGCCGGCCGGCTCGCGCGAGGCGCTGCTGGCCGATCTCGCGGCGGCGCGAGCGCGCCTGGCCCGGACCCGGCCGACGGCGGTCAACCTGTTCTGGGCGCTCGAGCGCACGGCCGCGCTGGCCGAACGCCATGCCGGCGACGCCGACTCCCTGCGCGCGGCGCTGCTCGCCGAGGCGCGTGCCATCCACGCCGAAGACGTGGCGAGCTGCCGGGCGATGGGCGCGCACGGGGCGGCGCTGATCCCCGTCGGCGCGCGCATCTTGACTCACTGCAACGCCGGCGCGCTGGCCACCGCCGGTTACGGCACCGCCCTGGGCGTGATCCGCGCGGCGGCCGAGCAGGGCAAGGTCGAGCGGGTCTATGCCGACGAGACCCGACCGCTGCTGCAGGGCGCGCGGCTGACCGCCTGGGAGCTGGTCCAGCTCGGCATCGCGGTCACGGTCATCGGTGATTCCATGGCCGCCAGCTTGATGCGGCACGGCGCGATCGACTGCGTCGTGACGGGCGCCGATCGGATCACCGCCGGCGGCGATGTGGCCAACAAGATCGGCACCTATGGCCTGGCCGTGCTGGCGCGCCACCACGGCCTGCCGATGTACGTCGCCGCGCCGCTGAGCACGGTCGACTTCGCGCTCGACCACGGCGACGAGATCCCCATCGAGGAGCGCGCCGAGGCCGAGCTGCGGCGCTGTGGGACGCAGGTTACCGTACCGGCGGCGGCAAGCGTCTACAATCCTGCGTTCGACGTCACACCGGCCGAGCTGGTCACGGCCATCATCTGCGAGCGAGGGGTGGCCTACCCGCCGTACCGGCCCGCCCTGGCGGCGCTGCGTGAGGGCGCTGCTGTTATGGCGCGCTGAGCCGACGGTACACCACCCGTGGAGAGCGCGATGCGGTGGAACAAGCGGGATCTGGTCGCCGGCGCGGTCATCGTCCTGATGCTCGGCATCTTGCTCGGCCAGCGGTTCGGCCGGTTCGCTGCCTGGCTCGCCCCGCCGGCGGCGGCGCAGACGGTTCCGGCGGCCGATCGGCAGCAGGCCGCCGAGTCGTTGACGGCGCTGGGCAACTCGTTCGCCACCATCGCCGAGCAGGTCACGCCGGCGGTGGTCAACATCAACGCGACGCGCATCCAGCGCGGCCGCGATCTGGTCTTTCAGGACCTCTTCGGCCAGCGCTGGCGCGAGCGCTCGCCCGACCGCAGCAGCGAGAGCCTCGGCTCGGGGGTGATCATCAGCGCCGACGGGACGGTGGTCACGAACAACCACAACATCGCCGCCGGGCGGGCCGATGAGGTCCAGATCGAGGTCATCCTCGCCGACGGCCGGTCGTTCGCCGCGCAGGTCGTCGGCGCCGACCCGGAGTCGGACATCGCGGTGCTGAAGATCGATGCGACCAACCTGCCGGTGGCCGAGTGGGGCGACAGCAACGCGCTGCGCGTCGGCGAGTGGGTGGTCGCCATCGGCAATCCGTTTGGGTTCAGCAACACGGTCACCGCCGGCATCGTCTCGGCCAAGGGGCGGCGCGAGGTGGGGTTCAGCGGGTTCGAGGACTTCATCCAGACCGACGCGGCGATCAACCCCGGCAACTCCGGCGGCGCCATGGTCGACATCAACGGCCGTCTGGTCGGCATCAACACGGCGATCTTCTCGCAGTCCGGCGGCTACCAAGGGATCGGCTTCGCCGCGCCGGCGCACATCGTCCGGCCGGCGGTCGAAGAGATCCTCGAGCACGGGCGGGTGATCCGCGGCTGGCTCGGCGTGCAGGCCTCGCCGCTGACCAGCCGGCTGGCCACCGAGCTGTCGGTCAAGGAAAACGCCGGCCTGCTGATCACCGGCATGTACCGCCGCCAGCCGGCACACCTGGCCGGTTTGCAGCCCTATGACATTATCACCGCGGTCGACGGCCAGCGTGTCGAGTCCGTCGGCCAACTGCGCGAGTTGGTCGCCGCGGCCCGGCCGGGGGCCAAGCTCCGACTGTCACTGCTGCGCCCGACCGGCCCGGCCAGCGCGGAGGTGACCCTGACCGAACGCCCGGTGATGCCCGACGGGACGGCGGTGGACGGGATCTGAGCTGGCGCTGACGCGGTTGACGGCCACCTGCCCGATGGTCATACTGCCGCCGGAGATGGGCGCATGGAGGAGCTGCTCGCCGCGCTGCGCGAGGCCTTTGCCGAGGCGGGCATCGAGCTGCCCGACAACCCCGGCGGCCTGGCCGTCGGCGACCTCGACAGCCTGGTGGCCGACAAGCGGCTGCGCGGCCGGTGCAAGTCGGCGCTGACCAAGTACAAGCGCGCCGCGGGTGTGGCCAGCGGCGTCGCCGCGGCAGAGGAGCCCGAGCCGGCGCCGATGGTCATCCCGCAGAAGGCCGCTGCCCCCGCGCCCGAACCGGAACCCGAGCCGGAGCCGCTCCCCGAGCCCGAGCCTGAACCCGAGGAGGACGAGCCGTACGAGGCGCCGCCGATGTCGGATGAGTTGGCCGAGCGCTTCGCGGCCGTCACCGCGGCGTTCGAGGCGGCCGGCGTGGCGGTGCCTGACGATCCGGTCGGCGGTTCGCTCGACGCACTCGACGAGCAGATCGAGGACCGCAAGCTGCGCGGGCAGTGCAAATCGGCGCTGATGAAGTTCCGCCGGCTCGCCGAGGAGCAAGGGTGGAGCGCCGCGCCGCCGAAGCAGCAGCGCACGGCGCGGCCCGCGACGACGGCAGCCGCGGCGCCGGCCGCGGCCGCCGGCGCCACACCCGCATCGGACGTGCCCGCGCCGCCCGAGGCCGAGCCGTCGGACCTGTGGCTGCTGCGCGACGGGCAGTGGACCAAGCTCGGCACGGCGACGCGCGAGCTGAGCCGGACCGACGAGATCGTCGACGCCAAGTCGCCCAGCGGCGCAACCCAGCGGATCAACTCGATCCTACTGCTCAACGGCAAGTTCGAGGTGCCGCCGGACATCTACAACACCCACTGCTACCTCGCCCATGAAGGCGTGATCTACAAGGCTTACTACATCAGCCACATCGGGGATGTTCGGCGCGGTGAGCGAAGCGCCAGCCTGAAGGTGCACGCCACCTACGGCTACGACGAGTTTGCCGAGGTCTATCGCCAGCTCGGCCGGGCCGACCAGCCGACCGCCGAGCGCCTGCGCCTGGCGCGGTTCGGCGCTCGGTACGAAACGCCCGACGACATGTTCGCCGCGCCGGTCGACCGGATGATCTGACCGCTCGCCCAACAAGCACGGCGGGACGCATGAGCGTCCCGCCGCCTGATTCCGGTGCCCCCAGGGCTATTCGCTGACGTTGCGCCGGGCGTAATACTCGACCACCATGCGCTCATTGACGTTGACGTCGATGTCGGTGCGCTCGGGGTCGCTGAGCAGCTCGCCGGCCATGCGCGCGGCATCGAGCGCGAGGTAAGGCGGCAGCACATTGCCACGATGCTCGAGCGCGTCGCGAACGACTTGCAGCGTGCGGCTCTTCTCGCGCACCTGCACGCGGTCGCCCGGCTTGACCTGGCAGCTCGGGATGTTGGTCCTCACGCCATTCAGCTCGATGTGTCCGTGGCCGACCAACTGCCGCGCGGCGCGCAGCGTGGTCGCGAAGCCGAGCCGGTAGACGACCACGTCGAGCCGCGTTTCGAGCAGGCGGATGAGGTTGTGGCCGGTGACGCCGGGGATCCGCTGCGCGCGGGCGACATAGCGCCGGAACTGCTTCTCGAGCACGCCATAGAAGCAGCGCAGCTTCTGCTTTTCGATCAACTGCTTGGCATGCTCGGACTGCTTGCCGCCGCGCATCCGGCCGGAGCCGTGTTGGCCAGGCGGAGTCTCGCGCCGCACGCGCACCCAGGGTGGCGCGCTTTCGACACCAAGTCGCCGCCAGATTCGATGTTCCGGACCGGTATACCGCGCCAAGGCCGCGTCTCCGCTATCGGGCAAACGCATAGGCTACCAGCGAAGGCCGGTGGCGTCAACGACCAGTCGCGGCCGCAGAAGCCCGGCCACGCAGTCGCCGCGGCAGGCGGCAATCGGCAATCGGCAATCGGCAATCGGCAATCGGCAATCGGCAA
>CAYONP010000077.1:0-29202 GCA_964405335.1 uncultured Fimbriimonadaceae bacterium | reverse complement strand
CGGTGCGGACCCTACGTTCGCGCCGGATGGTGGCTTGGTCCGCGGTGCGGACCCTACGTTCGCGCCGGATGGTGGCCTGGTCCGCGGTGCGGACCCTACGTTCGCGCCGGATGGTGGCTTGGTCCGCGGTGCGGACCCTGCGACTACCGGCGGTGGCTCAGGTGCTCGACGACGGCGTCGCACAGCGCGGGGATGCCGCGGCGGGAGACGGTGATCTGCGGGCAGCGCGCCCGTTGCTTGGCCGTGTTGGTGTAGGCCTGGGTGACCTTGTGCGAGATGGGGGTGCTCGCCCAGATCAGGGTCAGGTCGGCCCACTCGAGGTTCGAACGAGCCGTCTCGCTCGAGTGGGCGCCGGTCGAGCCGTCGATGCAGCGTAGCTCGATGGCGGTGCCGGCGGCCAGGTCGCGCAGCTCGCGATGCTGCGTCGGCGTGCCGCCGAGGATCAGGATCCGCCGGATGGACGAGCCGGCCAGCGCCTCGCCCATGCGGCCGGCGGCGCGCACCGCGTCACTTCCGCCGCAGACGTGACAGGCATTGGCACTCACGGTCAGCCGCTCGCGCCCGCCGCCGCGGGAGCCGGCCAGCCGCTGGCACTGTGCGTTGTCGCAGACCAGGTCGACGGCGGCCAGGGCCTCGTCGATGGCCTCGAGCTTGGCCGCCGAGATGCCCGTCTTGCCGGGCCGCGTCAGGCTCGCCTCGCAGAGCAGCTCGCGGCCGCGCTCGAGCGCCGCGGGCGTGTCGAAGCCACGCTCGCGCAGCACGTCGTCGATGACCAGGACATCACCCATCAGGCCTCCCGCCCAACGCGCGTCAGCGCCGCAGCAGCGTCGCCCCGGCCAGCGCGGCGGCGGTCAGGTCGCGCCAGCCGTCGGCGTCGCGCAGGGCATAGAGCCAGGCGCCCGGTGCCTCGGGCACGGTCACGCGCTGGCCCTGGTGCAGAGTCTGACGGACCGGCAGCCGTGTGTCGGGGTGGAACAGCCCGCCCTCGTCCTTCCAAAAGGTGAGCTGCCAGGCGCTGTCGCCGCTGACCGCCGCGCCGAACGCGCCGCCGGCGGCCGGGTCGGTCCAGAACGCGCTGGGCAGATAGTAGTTCGGCACGCCCGGCCCGCCGGCGACGTCGTTGTCCGGGTCGCCGGCGATGCTCGGCCGGCTGAACACGAAGACCTCCTCAAGCAGCCACGGCCGCTCGTCGAGGCTCTCGACCCAGAGCGGCTGGACGGTCACCACCGGCAACTCGGCATGGCCGCTCAGCCGCACCGCCGCGCGGTACCGCGCCGGGCCGGTCCGCCGCGGCGCCTGGACGCCGGCCTGGTCGACCGCGGTGATCGGCGCACCCTCGCCGCGCAGCGCGACGACCACGTCCCAGACCGGCGCGTCGCCGTACCGCACGATGCTCTCGACCGTGTCGGCCGAGACCCACTGGTTCTCGCCGGCGATGACCTGGTGCATCGCGATGGTCACCTCGCCGAGCGGCAGGTCGCCGGCGGCCACCGCGCCGAACAGCGGCCCCGGCCCGAGCGCGGCCCGCCAGCGCGCGCCAGCGACCTCGACCAGCAGCTCGGCCACCTCGCGCGGCTCGTCGGCGACCTCGACCGTGCGCCACGCCGGCTCATGCGGCGGCTCGAGGTACGGCCGGCTGCCGGTGTGGCGGTCGAACGCGCCGCGGTTGATCACCGTCGCCCGCTCGACCAGCTCGCGGTAGGGCACGTTCTGCTCATTGACCAGGCCGTAGTTGCTGTCCTCGGGGAAGGTCGACGAGATGCCCAGCGCCGGTTCGTCGACCCACATGAAGTAGTGGTAGCCGACCATGAACGGCAGGTCGGCCATGGCGTTGGCGAAGATGGCGTAGCAGTCGGCCTTCTGCGCCTGTGTGTCGACCCGCATCCCGGCCCCGGCGGTGCACGGCAGGCCGCTGTCGAGCGCGGGGAAGCTCCACTCGGTAATCACAAACGGCTTCCGCACTCGCTCGTAATACTCGGTGAACTGCTGCTGCACGCCGTGCAGCCGGCCGGTGGCAAGGTCGATCCGCGGGTAGGTGTTGATGGTGAACACGTCGGTGTAGCGGCCGGCGATGTCGAGGATGCCGACCGGCGCCTGGCCGGCGAACCGCGCGCCCCAGACCAGATGGTCGGGGTCGGCCTCGCGCATCGCCTCGTAGGCGACCCGGAAGTAGCGCTCGGCGATCACGCGCAGGAACCCATCGCGGACGTTGGTCAGCGCGTCACTGGCCGGCGGCAGCTCGGTCGCGGCGAGGAAGTCGGGCGCGCTGCGGTAGGCCGTGCCGAGTGCACGGTTGATGCCGTCGAGGTCGCCGTAGCGGTCGATCAGCCAGGCGAGCAGGGCCTGCTTGGCCTCATGGTCGGCGCCGCGGCGGAAGGCCTCGTTGACCAGGTGGCCGTCCTTGCCGTACCACTCGAGCTCGTTGTCGAGGAACGTGCCCAAGCACCACGGATCATCGCGGCTCTCGCGTGCCATCTGGCGGGCCAGCAGGCGACAGAAGCGCGGCCAGTCGGGGCTGAAGACGTTGGGAAAGCCGGTCCAGTGGATTGGCTCACAGAGATAGTCGCGCGCGGCAAAGCGGCTGCCGAAGCTGGCGAACAGCAGGTGGGTCAGCCCGCGGTGGCGCATCTCGGGCCCGTGACCGGCGGCGACGGTGTTGAAGCCCCAGGCGTCGAGCCGCTCGGCCGTCTCGGCGGCCCAGGCCTCCACCGAGTCGTATTGCCCCCGCATGTTGCGGCCGTAGGGCGCGTAACCGAGCGCCTCGCACCAATGACCGTCAAATCGGCAGTGGTCGGTGCCGACGGCGAAGTAGGCCCGGCCCTCTGGGTCGGCCAGCCACCAGCGGCCGTCGACTTCGACGGCGCGGAAGTAGCCGGTCGGCTCGGCAATCTGGGGCGCGTCGCGCGAAACCCAGGGCGGGATGTCGCGGTCGGTGGTGGGCTCCGGCGCGGTCTCGGTCACCGTCGCCTCGGCGTTGTCGAACCGCGCGCGCAGGCCGTTGGCGC
Organism: uncultured Fimbriimonadaceae bacterium; assembly: GCA_964405335.1. GTDB lineage: Bacteria > Armatimonadota > UBA10988 > UBA10988 > UBA10988 > CAYONP01. Next base: position 26,197 of record CAYONP010000077.1, on the reverse strand, counting down.
GGAGGACCGGCCGGCCGGTGACCACCTGGGGCACCGCGCCGCCGAGCCGCCAGGCGAACCTGCCGACTACCCGGTCGCCCTCGCTGACCCGACCGGTGACCCGATCGGCATGCAGCTCGATCTCGAGCCGATAGGTGACGCCGACCTGCCAGGGATGGTCGCCGCCGAACCCCTCGAGGTGCTCGAGCCGACTGCCCTCGACGCTTTCGGCCAGCCAGACGCCGTCGAGCCGCTCGTGCTGCTCGAGGTAGCGCCGGACCGGCACGTCGGCGGGGGCCAGGACCAGGTTGAGCATCCACTCGTCGCGGTCGTCGACACGCAGGCCGATGCCGGCGGTGTGCCAGCCGTCGTCGCGCCGCGGCAGGGCGGTGACGGTCAGATCGCAGGTGAACCGCACCCGCCGCGCGAACGGCACCGTCTGCCACAGGCAGAGGCCCTCATCGCCGTCGAGCGCGCCGTCGCGGACGACAAAGCCGAGCGCCTCGGGGCTCCACGCCGGCACCGGATCGGCGCCGTCATCATATCCGGCGAAGTCGTCGCGGTAGGTCTGCGCGGCGGCGGGTAGCGTCACCAGCAGAACCAGGAGCAATCTTGACATGGCGGGCTCCAGCATCGGGCGCACCACGATTCGCCCGCCTGCGCCGCGCGCCTGCCGGGGCAACCCAATCACCGCGCTAACCGAATCGCAATCCCGCCGCGCTATCCTCGGCCGTGCCGCGGAGCGGTTCATGCGTCAACTCTTGACCTGTCTCGGCCTTGCCGCCCTGGCCGGCTGCGGCCCTCGCGTTGAAGAGGCCAGCTCGCCGGCGATCGTTCGCTCACCCGCCGCGCCGAGCATCGACCTGGGCAGCGTGCAGGTGGAGCGCGTCGACAACCCCAGCGGCCTGCTGCTCGATAGCCCGCCGCGACTCGGCAGCTTCGATGGGTCGGTGGCCAGACTCGAGTTCACCACCGTTCGCCCCATCCCGCCGGCGACAGTCTACTACGGCGCCGACCTGCTCTCGCCCGAACTCGAGTATCCGCGCTATCGCAAGTCTGCGACCGAGCCTGCCGGCGAGGAGCCGATGACCACCGAGCACGCCATCGCCATCGACGTCGGCAGCCTCGAGAGCCGCCAGTACGAGTCAGGCCTGGTGGCCGGCGGCGGCGGAACGGTCTTCTGGCGGATCGAGCTGTGGGACCCCGAAGCCGGCCGCGCGCGACAGTACGACGGCCGCTTCGCCTACCGGCGCGAGGGCGAGCCGGGCGAGGGCAGCTATCTGCGCGCGCCCTGCCTGACCGACGGGCCGTTCATCGATCGGGTCACGCACGACGGCGCGATCGTCTCGTGGACCAGCGACCAGCCCGTCGCCGCGACGGTGACGCTCAGCGACGGCCGGCGGATCGAACGCGACGCCGCCCGCCACCACGAAGTGCCGATCGACGGCCTGCGCGCCGACACTCGCTACGCCTATCAGATCGCGCCGGCTGGCGGCTTCGCCTCGCCGCGCTACGGCTTCCGCACCGCGCCGTCGCCGGGCAGCCAGCGGCCGTTCAGCTTCGGCTACCTGAGCGACAGCCGCGAGGGTGTCGGCGGGGCGCGCGAGCAGGTCAACGGCGTGAACTCGGCGGTGGTCCAGGACTTCCTCACCGCGCTCTACCGCCGCGGCGCCGACCTGATCTGCTTCGGCGGCGACCTGGTCAACGGCTACACCTCGAGCCGCAGCGACTACATCTCGCAGTTGCGCACCTGGCGCGCGGCCACGCAGCCGGTGGCCGCGCGCATCCCGGTCTATGAGTGCGTCGGTAACCACGAGCAGCTCGGCGACTACACTGATCTGCGGCTGCCGGGCGAAGAGCGCGCCATCGAGGCCTTCTGCGGCCGGCTGGGCGCTGACAGCGGCGAGGCGATCTTCACCGGGCTGTTCGTCAATCCGCGCGGCAGCCGGTTCGGCTTCGGCCCGCCCGAGCCCGAGGCGGCCGCCGAACAGACCGGCGGCCCGCGCACCGGCCCGCCGTATGACGAGACGGTCTATTCGTTCGCCTATGGCAACGTGCACTTCGTGGCGCTCAACACCAACTACTGGTACACCGCCGGCTGGGGCGGGCCCGAGAACATGAGCGACCAGGCCCAGACCGCCCTCGCCCTGCGCTTGCTCGGCGGCAACCGCGAGGGCTACGTCATGGACCGCCAGCTCGCCTGGCTCGAGCGCGACCTGGCCGCCGCCGAGGCCGACCCGAACACCGACCACATCGTTATCTTCCTGCACGAGCCGCCGTTCCCCTGCGGCGGCCACGTGGAGGATGCCATGTACTGGCGCGGCGAGTCGGGCGAGGGACTGAACGACCCGAGCCAGCCGCTGGGCGACGTGGTGGCCATGCGCGACCGATTCTGGAGCCTGGTCGCCCGCCACGCAAAGGTCGTCGCCGTGCTCTGCGGCGATGAGCACAACTACAGCCGGATGCTGGTCGACGCCACCCTCGACCCGGCGTTCGAGCACCCCGTCTGGCAGATCGTCTCGGGCGGCTGCGGCGCGCCGTTCTACAGCCAGGATGCGGACGTGCCATGGGCCGACCGCGTCGCGGCGTTCGCCCGCTCGACCCACTACTGCCTGTTCGAGGTCGACGGCCCACGCATCGGCCTGCGGGTCTACGACGCCACGGGCGCGCTCCTCGACGAGGTGCCCAACCTATGAAATAGGGACGGACCCGATTGTTAACAATCGGGTCCGTCCCTATTTCAGCGAGGGGCGTATTGCTGCTCCAACCGGTCGGCGTGGTGCGCTCGTCCGGTCGTTCGCAGGCGCTCCAGATAGCCCGCCATGCGCGGCGACCAGCGGGTGTGCAGCGGGCCGCCCTCGCGCATCGTGGTCCACAGCGGGTCGGTCGCGTGGGGCGAGCGGGCCATCTGCTCAGCGTGCCACTGCTCCAAGATGGCCAGCCCCTGGTTGACCACCTCGGGCCGCGCGCCGGCCAGGTCGTGCAGCAGGTGCGGGTCGTCGGCCAGGTGGTAGAGCTCGAGCGGCGCGAACATCTTCCACCCGGTGTGGTAGGTGCGGATGAGCTGCCAGTCGCCCCACTCGACGGTTCGTTGGCAGCTCCAGGCACACTGGCTGACAACCAGGTGGTCACGCCCCTGCTCGCGCCCGGCGCGGAACTCGCCGGCGAACGACCGGCCGTCCCACACCTCGGGCACGGAGCCGCCGGCCAGTTCGGTCAGCGTCGCGGCGAGGTCCAGGTTGTAGCACAAGCCGCGGTCGACCCGCGGCTCGACGCCCGGCCAGGCAACCAGCATCGGGATGCGGCTGGTCAGGTTGTCGGCCGTCTGGTGGTCGCCGTAGATGTTCTTCTCGCCCAGGTTCTCGCCGTGATCGGCGGTGATGATGATCGCCGTTTCGTCGAGCACGCCCTGGTCAGCAAGCAGGTTGAGCGCCTGGCCGAGGTGGTGATCGGCGTAGTGGACGCCGACGTCGTAGCCGTCGATCCAGCGCTTGAACGCGTCGAGGCTGTCGATCTGGTCGGGCTGCCGCGGCCAGCGGCCGTCGCCCGGCACCACGTCGTACGGCTCCTGCGCCGAATGCGGGCCCCAGCCATCCCAGTGCGCCTGGCGGGTCTCCTCGGTCAGCCAGCCCGGAGGCGGGTCGTCGGCGAAGGGGTTACCATACTCGTCCGGCGTGCGGTAGGGCGTGTGCGGGTCCCAGTAGTTGACGTGCAGGAACCAGTCGTCGCGCCGGGCGTTGCGGCCGAGCCAGTCGAGCACATAGGGCTGCGTCTCGTCGGCGCGCTCGAGGCCGCCCTTGCCAGGGTTGTAGATTTCGCGGAAACCGGCGTTGAACCAGTGCGCAGAGTGACGTTCGGCGAATGGTGAGATCATCACCGGGTAGAGCCCGGCCCCACGCAGTCGGCTCATCCAGCAGGTGCTCGAGAAGTCGCTCCGGAAGCCGCGCGAGGCGCCCTGATGCCAGAGATCGGCGCTGCTCCCGCCGTGGTTGACCACGCCGGTATGGATGCCGAACCGCCCGCTGAACATCGCCGTCCGCGAAGGCAGGCAGGGGGCATCGCTGGTGAAACAGCGCTCGAACCGCACCGCCCGCTGCGCCACCGCGTCGATGTTCGGCGAGGTGGCGCGGTGGTAGCCGTAGCAGCCGAGGTGGTCGGGGCGGAGGGAGTCGATATCGAGGTAGAGGATTCTCATCGGTACGTGACGTCGCTTTCTGTACCACGGCGGCACGGTAGGTCGCGCACTGCGCGACGCGCCGGCCGGCTCGCCCTGCGCCCCGCGCCGGCCGGCTCGGCGAGCCGGCCCTACCACGACCGGCGGGCGCGCATGGGTAGGGCGCGGTCGCCGAACGCGCCGGCCGCCTCGCCGCACATCGCTCGCCGGCCGGCTCGGCGAGCCGGCCCTACCTCAACCGCCTACGATGCCGCCGGCGACTACCCGATGGCCAGGTGAATGGTCAACGGCGACTCGGGCGCGCCGTCGGTCTCGGCCGGGTAGCATTCATACGACGGCACATTAAGCGCCGGCACGTTGCCCGTCTCACTCAGCCACTCACCGAAGATGCGCTGCCAGGTGGCGCCAATCTCGCCCATGGTGGTCTCGAACACCGCCTCGCGCGCGGCCGGCAGCTCGCGTAGCCGCAGGCCGTCGGGCACCGCAACCTCGCCCGAAACCGACATGCCGGCCAGGATGCGGTCGACGCCCGGCTCGTCGCCGGCCGAGTAGACCGCATAGTAGCGGTCGTCCACGGCCAGCTTCCGGATCTCGTCGTGGCGTGGCATGAAGCGCTTCATCCACAGGTCGTCATAGTCGGCCTTGCTCGGCTCGGCCTGGATCTCGACCCCGAGAACCCAGAACGCCGGCCGGTCCACGTACTTCGGTTCCATCGCAACCCCTCCCGTGCGCGTTTTCGCAGTCGTAGCGGACCGCCGGCATCGGCGCGCGTGGCGCGCCCTACCTGACGGGCAGGCGGAAACGGCGGCGTGCAGAACGCACCCGACGACTCAGTCCTTCTCGCCCTTCTTGTCCGCGTCCTTGTCGCCCGCCTGCAGCCGCGCCGCCTGCCTGGGCCCGCCGATGTGCTGGAGGTTGTAGGCCTCGTCGCTCGAGGCGAACGGACCGTCCTTGGCGCCGCTCCAGTTGCGCACCGTGAAGATCGGGTTGTCGATGCCCCGCTCGCCCTCGCGGCGCGTGATCCAGGCGTTCATCCGCGCGGTCAGCAGCTCGACCACGCCGGGCTCCTGCTCAGCCACATTGTCGACCTCGAGCGGATCGCTGATCAGGTTGTACAGCTCCACCTCGGGCTTGTAGTGGAAGTCGGGCTCGAGCGCGCGGATCAGCTTCCACTCGCTGGTCCGCCAGCCGTGCTTGCGCATCCAGGTGCACTCGCTGATGTAGAACTCCGAGTAGTTGGTCGCCACCTCACCGCGCATCAGCGGCAGCAGGCTGGTGCCGTCGAAGCCGATCCCGCAGTCGACCCGCATCAGCTCCAGCAGCGTCGGCACCAGGTCCTGGTGCAGGCACATCCCGCCGACCCGTTCACCCGCCGGCAGCACGCCGGGATAGCGCAGGATCAGCGGCACATAGAGGGTCGGCTCATAGAGCCCGTGGTGGTCGAAGTAGCAGCCATGCTCGTCGAGCGTCTCACCGTGATCGCCGTTGAGCGCGACCAGCGTGTCGTCGCGCAGGCCGAGCTCGTCGATGTGCTCGAACAGCCGCTGGATGCAGGCATCCATGTAGGCCACGGCGCCGTCGTACTGCGCGGTGACATGGTCGATGTCGCGGATGCCCGGCGGCATCCAACTGAGATGGAAGTCGCAGAACGGCTTGAAGTCGCGCACCGGGCCCATGGTGTCGTCGAGTTCGGGGTCGCACGGATCGCCGCTGTAGAACATCGTGTCGAACGGCGACGGCGGCAGATACGGCGCGTGCGGGTCCATGTGCCGGAGAAAGAGGAAGAACGGCCGGCCGGTGTCGTTGTACTGCCGGGTCAGGCGCTCCAGCTCCGGTACGGTCACCTCGTTGAGCGCCTCGGCCTTGCGGCTCGGCCGGTCCTCCCAAGAGCCCCAGCCGGCGTAGTTGAGGTAGTTGTCGAACCCGCGCGAGCTGGGATTGCCGGTGAAGCCGACGCAGGTGGTCTCATAGCCCTGCTCGCGTAGAATCTCGGCCAGCGTCTTGACCTTGCTGGTCAGCGGGCCCTGGTGGCGGAGCGCGACCACCTCGGTCGAGAAGCAGTCCATGCCGGTGAGCATCGAGGCATAGGCCGGCGTGGTCGGGATGTGCGGGCTGTAGTTGCCCTCGAACAGCACCCCCTCGGCGGCGAACTTGTCGATGTGCGGCGTGGTCAGGCGGGGATAGCCGTAGCACGACATGTGGTCGGCCCACAGGCTGTCGACACCGAAGAGCACGAGGTTCGGTCGGTCGGCCATGGTTACTACCTCCCCGGCGCGGCGGCATCAGGGCTGCCGGGCCGAGCCGCCGAGGAGGATACCTCGCCGCACCGCCGGCCGCAAGACCGCTCAGCGGTTCTTGCGCCCCAGCCACCACAGCACGCCGTAGCCGATCAGGCCGACGATGAGCACGATCTTGAGCAGCGGCCAGACGATGGCGAACAGGCGGAGCACGATCCAGAGCGTTGCCGCGCCACCGACCGCATAGGCCGCGAAGGTCATCGGCGTCATCTTCTGGCCCTGCTTGGCGCGGGTCGAGCGCTTCTCGCGAGTGATCTCGAGCTCCTCGCGGTCGAGCCCCAGATCGCTGTCGAGCTCGGTCTCGATCTCACGCAGCAGGTCGTCCCGCTGCTCCGTTTCGTGCGACAGGCGCGGCATGTTCGTCTCTCCCGCTACTTGCTGCTCCGGCGCAGCAGCGCCGTGACCAGCCACCACACTCCGGCACCAATCAACACCAGGACCAGCAGCGGCACCACGAACTGGATCAGGCGCATGGCCAAGCCCAGCACCAAGATGCCGCCCAGCGCCCAGAGCACCAACTCGCCGGCCGAGCGGCCGGCGCGGCGCTCCGTCCGCCGAGCCTGCTTCGACTCGCGGCGCAGCTCGCGGTCGACCTCGCGCTGCAAGGTTCGCAACCGCGTCTCGGTCTCCTTGACCTCCAGCTCGGTCCGGCCCATCCGCCTCTCCTACGGCAAGCCCGCCTCGATCAGCGTCCGGCTCCAGCCCTCGAACGACCACTCGCCCAGCCGACCGCGCAGCTCACCGCTGGTGAACCAGCCGACCGCGGCCAGCTTGTCGGTCTCGCGGACGTCGACCTGCCGGGCGGCCGGCGGCGCAATCTCGGCCACGGCGACGACGCCGACATGGACACGATCGACCGGCTTCTCGTCGAGCGCCAGATAGCCGTGCAGGCCCAATCCGATCAGCGCGCCGGCCGGTAGGTGCAGTTCCTCGTCCAGCTCGCGGTGCAGCGCCGAGACCAGCCGATCACCCTCGCCGTCGCCGTTGATGTGCCCGCCGACGCCGAGCGAATGCAGGTCGAACAGCCGCGCCTCGCCCCCGCCCCGCAGCCGGCGGTAGACGAAATAGCGGCCGGCGGCGCGCAGCAGCACATACGGAATCACCTGCCGCCAGGTTTCGTCGTGCTCGGCCGACTCGCGCGGCAGGTAACGGCCCTCCTCGGCCAACCGCATCGCCACCGTGGGCGAGGCGGCCGGCCAGAACCCGGGCGCCGGCCGCGCCCGGTGCACCGCCTCGGCCGGCACGCACCAGACCTGCTCGCTCATGCCGCCGCTCCCGGTCCGGGGTCGTAGAGCTCGATGGCCACCGGGTCACCGGCGGCCACGTCGCCCTGGCCCGCGGGCACCACGGCGTAGGCGTTGGCGCCGAGCATCGAGCACATCCGGCCGCTGCCCTGGTCGCCCGTCGGCGTCGCCTGCCAGAGCCCGCTCTCGTCGGCCCAGGCCACAACGCGGACGTACTCAGCCCGGCGCGCGTCGCTGCGCAGCGGTTCGGTCAGCAGGCCGCGCAGGCGCAGCCGGCCACCGTCACGCCGGCCAGTCAGCGCGTCGATGGCCGGGCGGACGAAGACATCGAGGCAGACCATCGACGAGACCGGGTTGCCCGGCAGGCCGAAGAAGAGCGCTTCGCCCAGCGTGCCGAAGAGCAGCGGCTTACCCGGCTTGATGGCCACCTGCCAGAAGTCGACCTGGCCGAGCCGCTCGAACACCGGCCGAACGAAGTCGCGCTCGCCCATCGAGACTCCGCCGCAGGTGATCACCAGGTCGAGGCCGGTCAGCCCGTCGAACAGTTCCTCCATCGCCGCCGGTGAATCGACCGCGTGGGCGGTGCGCGCTACCTCGGCCCCAGCGGCGCGGAGCTGCGCCGGCAGCGCGTGCAGGCTGCTGTCGCGGATCTGGCCCGGCGCCGGGGTGGCGGTGAGGTCGACCAGCTCGTCGCCCGTGCTGATCAGCGCCACCCGCGGCCGGCGGGCCACCTCGGGCCGCGCGCAGCCGACGGCGGCAAGCAGCGCGATGGCCGGGTGGCGCAGGCTGGTGCCCGCGGCGACGACGATCTCGCCGCGCTCGAGGTCGCTGCCGCGCGGCCGGACATTGGCGCCTGTGGCAATCGGCGCGGCGAAACTCACCCGGCCGGGCTCGGCCGACGTGGTCTGCTCGACCATGACCACCGCATCGGCGCCGACCGGGAGCGGGGCCCCGGTCATGATCTTGGCGGCATGGCCGGGCGCCAAGCCGGACGGCTCGACTCCGGCCATGCCGCCCTCGATGACGGGCAGCGTCACCGGCGCATCGGCCAACTCGGCGGCCCGGACGGCATAGCCGTCGACGGCCGAGTTGTCGAATGGCGGCAGGTCGAGGTCGGCGCGGACATCGTCGGCCAGGATGCGGCCATGCGCCTGCTCGAGCGGCACGCGCTCGCTGCCGAGCAGCCGGCAGCGGGCGAGGATGCGATCGAGCGCCTGCTCGACCGGCAGCGGCGGGCTCACGAGGTCTCGACCGAGATGGCGTGCTTCACTTCGTCGAACTCGTCCTCGATCGAGCGCATTCGCTCGCGCACGTCGTCGATGGTCGACTCGCCGAGGCTGTCGCCCAGCACCTGAGCCATGACGAAGTTCCCCAGGCTGCGGTCGAAGCTCTGGACCAGTTGCTGCAGGCCGGCGCACTGCTCGCTGAAGCGCCGGCGGAGCATCACCTTGTCGTCGTCGGAGAGCCGATGGCCCTGCGTCTCGATGGCGGTCAGGATGTTGCCCGTCCGCTCGGCCAGCTCGAGAAACTCGAACACCAGGTCGCGGTACTGCAGCGTTTGCACCTGACCCAGCTCGACCGCATCCTCGGTGCGCAGGCGGAGCAGCATGTCGCGATAGGTCGAGAGGAACCGCGCCACGTAAGTGTCGAGCGGCGCGGGCAGGTTGCGCAGCTCGCCGACGCGGTGCCACAGCTCGACATCGATCGGTGTGTGGAGCTGGAGCTGCTGCTCGAGCAGCACGTCGTGCAGACGCCGGTAGGCGCGGCGGTGGCCGAGCAGGCTGCCCACCGCCAGGCCGATGCAGAGCCCGACCCAGACCGCCTGCAGCGCTGGGCCGAGCATCGGCGCGGTGAGCAGCAGCACCGCCGCCGCCGCGCCGACGCCGAGCGAGAGTAGCCGCTGCGCGTTCTCCTCGCTGTCGGCAATCGCCGCGCGGTAATGCTGCCGCATCTGGGCCAGGTTCAGCTCACCCGTCACCGCTCTCGGTCCCCTTCGCAGTCCATAACGCCGGCGACCGGGTCCGGCGTGCCATCACAGACCGGGCCGATCATCGGCCGGCGCCACCGTTGGATACCAGACCACCCGCGCCGACGGCTCACTGGCGATCACCCATCCATCGGCCGCCGCGCGCGGGCGCTCGCTCCACCGCGGGCGCCGTTCGCGCGTCCCACGCACGGCCAGCGACGGGTCAGCGTCGGCCCCGCCGGACAGACGGTAGAAGATCAGGTCGGCCAGCGTCAAGTATGACGAAGCCAACGCTAGACTGATCGCCAAGGTCAGCCAGCAGAGAAGTTGGATTGCCTGATCCAAGACGACGCCCGCCGGCGCCTCGACCCAGACCGCGGCAAAACGCGCCGGATAGCTGACGACCGGCGGCGCCAGCAGCGCGGCGAGCCAGACTGCCATCCGCGCCAGACCGCACCGCGGTAGTACGGCACGCTGCGCGGCGGCGAAGCGGAGCGCCCGCCGGGCCGCCTCGACCGGATCGACACCCTCGCAGACCATCGCCGGCCGCCACCAGACCGCTCCGCGCCGGCGGAGCGTGTCGGCGGCAGAGACCGCGGCCAGGCCGAGGATCACCGCGGTCAGCCAAACCGCGCCGCGCCGGCCCCAGACGAAGCCGAGCAGCGAGCCGTTCGCGCCGGCTTGGGCCCACTCGAGCCATCGCTCGAGGCTGCCGCCGGTGTAGAACAACCAGAGCAGGGCCAGCAGCAGCCCGGCCGGCAGCAGCCCGGCCAGGGCCTGGAGCCAGCGCGCGGCGAGCATCGGCACGGTCAGCCGCCGCGCGCCCTGGAGCAGATCGCGCCACTCGGCTTGCTCCTCGCGCAACAGTCGGTCGAGCAGCCACAGGTGGCCGGCGGCATAGACCGCCTGCGCGGCCAGCAGTGCGACGAGTCCGGCGCCGGCGGCCAGCCTGTCGGTGGCCGTCGGGAGCGCCGGCAGCCGGCCGAGCGAGGCGATCCAGGCGAACCAGAGCAAGAGCAGCGGCGCCTGGATGAGCACCGCCGGCAGCCAGGCGATCGGCTGCGTGTGGAAAATCTGCCCGGCGCGGCGGAAGGCGGCGCTCACAGCACCTGCCGGCGTTCGTCGTGGAGCCGCTGCACGGCCTGCCAGGCGTCCCAGCCGGCGAAGCCGTGGATCACGATCACGCCGGTCAGGCCGAGCGAGAGCAGCGCCGCGGGCGCCTCCTTGGCACCGGGGATGATCCGGCTCATGACGCCCCAGAAGGTGAGGTACCAGCACGGCATCGCCGCGAGCAGGAAGGCCCAACCGCGGCCGAACTCGGTGGCGTACATCTGCCCCAGCCCCGGCAGCAGCGACGAGAGCGTGGCGGCATGGCTGCCGCTGCGCTTGGCCAGCGCCGAGGTGTCGGGCTGGTCATCCTGCGCCTCGGCCAGCTCGGCGCGGGTCGCCTCGATGGTCGCGTTGCCCAGGCCGATCTCCGCGCCGGCCCGGCCGGGCGAGAGATCGAGCACTCGGCGGAAGCACTGCGCCGCCGCCTCGGGCTCGCCCTCGTCGAGGTTGAGGTAACCCATCTCCTCGAGCACATCGGGCGAGTCGGGGGCGAGCAGCAGCGCATCGTCGAGCGCCTGCCAGGCCGCGGCGAACTGCCCCCGCCGGCGCTCGAGCCGCGCGCGGGTCAACATGCGGTCGACGGTCGCCGCCCGGTCTCCCGGCTCAGAGCGCATAGATCTCCCGTGTCGGCAGACCGAGGCCGAGGCGGAACAGGTTGTCGGCCTCGGTCAGGCTGCCCATATCGCCGATGTCATACCAGAGGCCGTCGAACTCGTAGCCATGGACGACCGCCTCTCGGTGCAGCCACTGCATGAAGAACCCCGGCGCGTCGTTGTCGCGCTCATTGTGCTCCAGGCACCGTCGGAACATGCCCAGGTGCTCCGGCTGGAAAAAGTAGCAGCAGATGCCGACCAGGTTCGAGGTCGGCGCCGGCGGCTTCTCGACGAAACTGGTGATGACCTGATTATCCCCCAGCTTGACCTCGCTATACTTCGGAATCAAGCGCATGTCGGCCACGCGGTAGAGCATCGCCGTGGTGCCGTGCGCGCGGTAGAACGCCTGCGCATCGCCGAGATCGAACTGGAACACGTTGTCGCCCGCGACGACAAACAGGTCACTCTCGATCTTCGCATGGTCGATCACGTAGGCGATGTCACCGATCGCCCCGAGCCGATCGGCGTTGCTGGTGGTCCCGTCGTTGTGCACCCGAATGCGGCGCCTGCCCGCCCGGCAGGCGGCCCAGGCCTGAAAATGGCGGTGGAACTTCTCGTTGGTCACCACGTGGATGCAGTCGACGCCGTCGAGCCGCTCGATCTGGTTGACGATGTGATCGATGATCGGCCGGTCGCCGAGGCGGAGCAGCGGCTTGGCGCGGTCACGGGTCAGCGGGTAGAGCCTGGTCGCATAGCCGGCGGCCAGGATGATGACGTCCAACGGTCTAGCCCTTCAGCCACGCGAGCAGGCGCTCGAGCGGCATCGTGTTGATCACGGCCTCGGGCCCCAGCCAGGCGCGGCGCGCCTGACTGATGCCGAAGCGGCGAAAGTCGAAGTGGTCGACATGGTGCGCGTCGGTGTTGATGCTCAGCATCAGCCCGCGCCGGCGGGCGCGCCGGGCGTTGACCTCATCGAGGTCGAGCCGCTCGGGCGCGGCGTTGATCTCCATCGCCACACCATGCGCCAGACAGGCGTCGGCCACCGTGTCGAAGTCGAACCAGAACCCCTCACGGCGGGTCAGCAGCCGGCCGGTGGGGTGCCCCAGGATGTCGACCAGTCCCGTCTCAATCGCCGCCAACAGCCGCCGGGTCATCGTCTCCTGGTCCTGCGTGAAGGCCACGTGGACCGAGGCCACCACCACGTCCAGCTCGGCCAGTAGGTCGTGCTCGAGGTCGAGCCGGCCGTCGCTCAGGATGTCGACCTCGATGCCGCGCAGGATGGCGATGCCCGGCACCTCGGCACGCGCCTGCTCAATCTCCTTCGCCTGCTCGCGGACCCGCTGCTCATCGAGCCCGTGGCCGATCAGGAGCGACTTGCTGTGGTCGCAGACAGCCAGGTACTCGTCGCCGCGCTCGAGTGCCGCGCGGGCCATCTGCGCCACCGTCTGCGCCCCGTCGCTCCACAGCGTGTGGGTGTGCAGGTCGCCGCGCATCTGGTCGACGCTGATCAACTCGGGCAGTTCGCCCGCCTCTGCCGCCGCCACTTCGCCGCGGTCCTCGCGCAGCTCGGGGGCGATCCAGGGCAGGCCGACGGCCGCGTAGACCTCCTCCTCTCTGACCGAGGCGACGGGCTCGCCCTCCTCATCACCGATGCGGTAGACGCCGTACTCGTTGATGGTCAACCCGCGCTCGCGCGCGCGCGAGCGAACGGCGATGTTGTGCTCCTTGCTGCCGGTGAAGTATTGCAGCGCGGCGCCCCAGCTCGCCGGCGGCACCACGCGCAGGTCGGCGTTCAGGCCGGAGTTCAGCCGCACACTCGCCTTGGTCTCGCCCTGGCCGGTGACACTCTCGATCCCGTCGGAGGCCAGGAACGCCTCGATCGCCGGCCCGCCGTCCTCGGCGCTGGCCAGGATGTCGACGTCCTTGGTCGTCTCGCGGCCCCGCCGCAGGCTGCCGGCCAGGCTGACCTCGAGCACGCCCGCCGCGGCGCGGACCCGCTCCAGCAGCGGTTCGGCCTGCTCCAGGGCGACGGCGGCCAGAACCCGCTCGCGGCCGCGGCGGTAGAGCGCGATGTTGGCGACCAGCTTGTCGGCCGACTTCTTGCCGAAGCCCTTCAGCGCCGCGACGCGCCCGTCGGCCGCCGCCGCCTCGACCTGGTCGATGGTCTCGACGCCCAGCTCGTCATACAGCTTGCGGGCTGTCTTCGGGCCGAGCTCGGGCACGCCGAGCAGCTCGACCAGGCCGGCCGGCACCTCGGCCTGCAGCTGGTTCAGGAAGCCCAGCTCGCCGGTGCTCAGCAGCTCCTCGATCTTCGCCGCCATGGCCTTGCCGATGCCGGGCAGCGTCTCGAGCTCGCCCCGCTCGGCGACGTCGGTCAGGTCTTCGGTCAGGCCGCGAATCGTGTCGGCGGCGCGCTGGTAGCCGCGCACGCGGAACGGATCCTCGCCCTTGAGCTGGAGCAGGTCGGCAATCCGGTTCAGCGCCGCGAGCACGTCCTTGTTGGTCATCTCAGCCGCGCCTGTTCGGCCCACGGGGCCGCCGCTCCTCCCACCTCGTCGGGCTGGATGAAGACCTTCTCGGGCACAAACCCGCCCGACTCGGCCCGCCCCACCGCCAGCAGACGGCCGGCCGACATCAGCCGCACCGGGCCGTCGGGCGCGCCGCTCCACTGCTCGGGCGACAGCCGCTTGCCCTGCGCGATGTAGAGCCAGTGCGCCGTCGTCGCCGCGGCCAGCCCGGCCACCGCCGACTCGGGCGGCAGCAGCAGCGCCGCGCGGTCGGCTGCAACCTCGAGCCGGTCGAACGTCACCGCCTCGGCGACCGCGAAGCGCCCCACTCGCGTTCGCCGCAGCGCGGTCAGGTGCGCGCCGCAGCCCAATGCCCGGCCCAGGTCGTGGGCCAGCGAGCGGAGGTAGGTGCCGCTGCCGCAGTCGACCTCCAGCGCCGCGGACGCCTGCTCGCCCGGGGTGAAGCGGGTCAGCTCCAGCCGAGTCACCTCGACCCGGCAGGGCGGCAGCTCGACCGCCTGCCCGGCGCGGTGCAGCGCGTGCAGCCGCTTGCCGCCGACCTGCTTGGCCGAGACCGGCGGCGGCACCTGGTCGATCACGCCGCGGAAAGCAGGCAGCGCAGCCTCGACCGACTCGCGGGTCAGCCCCGACGGGTCACCGCACTCGGTGACCGTGCCGGCCGCGTCATAGGTGTCGGTGGCGACGCCGAAGCGGACCTCGGCCTGGTAGCTCTTGCCTGCGCCGAGCAGGTACTCGAGCAGCCGCGTCGCCCGGCCCAGAGCGAGGACGAGCAGGCCGCTGGCGAGGGGGTCGAGCGTACCGGCATGGCCGATCTTCTTGGTGCCGAACAGCTTGCGGCAGCGGGCAACGCAGTCGTGCGAGGTGGGGCCGCTCGGTTTGTCAAGCAGCAGCAGGCCGGCCGGCTCAGTCATCGTCGCTTGGCTCGCCGGGCCCGAACTCGGCGCGGTGCTCGCGCAGCAGGCTCTCGATTCGCGCCGCCCGGGCGGACGTGTCGTCGCCGACGAAGCGGAGTTCGGGCACGACCCGCAGGCTCATCCGCTCGGCCAGCTTGCGGCGGACGAAGCCGGCGGCCGATTCGAGGCATTCGACCGCCTCGCGCAGTGCGTCGTCATCGCCCAGGCAGCTCACCGCGATGGTGGCGTGCATCAGGTCGCGACTGACCCGCGCCTCGGTGACCGAGACGAGCACCACCCGCGGGTCGCTCATCTCGTCGTGGATGATCTCGGCGATATCGCGCCGCAACGCCGCGGCCACGCGGGCCATTCGAGTCGACATCGCCTCCTCCTACAGCCGCCCCGCGCGGGCGACCGAGAGCACCGCGCCGCCGGCCAGCAGCACGCCGACGACCAGACTGACCAGCGCCATGGTCTGCTGGTGCTGCCACGACAGGCCGGTGAGCAGCAGCATCGCCGCGGCGAGCAGCGCGAGGGTCAGTTGATTGACCGCCCGGGCGATCGCGCCGGCGGCGTCGTTGAGCTGCTGCGTCTCGACCTTGAGCCGCAGGTTGCCCGCCTCGAGTCGCGCCAATATGGCGGTCATGCTGCGCGGCGTCTCGGTCGCCAAACGGTTGACCTGACGCAGCACCTGGGTGACGTTTTGAGCCAGATGCGCCGGCTCGAGCCGCGCGCCGACGATCCGCCGGACGACCGGCCGGAACGCTTCCTTGAGCTGAAACTCCGGGTCGAGCAGCAGGCAGGTCCCCTCGGTCTCGGCGAGCACCTTAATCAGCATCGCCAGCTCGGCCGGAAGTTGGATGCGGTGCTCGTAGCTCAGCTCCATCAGGCGCTGCAGCACCTCGGTCAGCGGGAAGTCCTCGCGAGTCAGGGCCAGGTACCGGTCGAGCGCCCGGGCAACGTCGCGCCGAAAGCCCTCGATGTCCGACTCGTCGTCGACCAGGCCGAGGTGGATCACCTCGTCGGTCAGGCGATCGATGTCCTGGCTGACCATCGCAATCAAGATCTCTCCCAGGCTCTCGCGCAGCGAGCGGCTGAGATGCCCCACCTCGCCCCAATCGACCAGACCAAGCCGGCCGTCGGCCAGGAGCAGCAGGTTGCCCGGGTGCGGATCGCTGTGGAAAAACCCGTCGACCAGGATCTGGCGCAGCATGAAATCGGCGAAGCGGCGCGCCAGGTCGGCCCGCTGCTCCTCGGGCGGCAGCGTCTCGGCGCTCAGGTGCGGGCCGTCGAGCAGGTCGGTGACCAACACCTTGCCGCAGGTCAGCGGCCAGTGCACCCGCGGGATGACGATGGGGTCCTTGGCCTCGAGGTGCGACGCCACCCGCTCGGCGTTGCGCGCCTCGATGGTGTAGGTCAGCGAGTCGCGCATCGATTGAGCCAGCTCGTCGGCGACCAGCGTCAGGCGCACGTGGCGCGCCACGGCCAGCCGGCCTTCGAACATCTGGGCCAGGTCGCGCATCACGCTCAGGTCGCGCTCGACCAGCTTGTCCATACCCGGCCGCTGCACTTTGACAGCCACGCGCGTGCCGTCGGGCAGCACCGCGCGGTGCACCTGGCCGAGCGAGGCGGCGGCCAGCGGCTGCTCGTCGAACTCGCGGAACAGCTCGTGCAGCGGGCGTTCAAGATGCCGCTCGAGCTGCTCGCGAACCGTCTCGTACGACATCGGGTGCACGTCGGCCTGGAGCTTGGAGAACTCCTCGACCGCCCACGGCGGCATCAGGTCGCGACGGGTGGAGAGCAGTTGGCCCAGTTTGACGAAGGCGGGGCCGAGCGTCTCCAACATGCGCCGGAGCCGCTCGGGCATCGACATGCTCGAGAGCTTCGGGTCCTCGCTTGGCTCGGTCCGTCGCAGGCGGCGGCGGAAGCCCCACTCGAACTGCTCGGTCTGCTGGACGACGTGCCGGAACCCGAACCGGATGGCCGTGGCGGCAATCTGGTTCAGGCGCGCGGCATTGCGGAATCGCTCGAGCACTCGCACAGTCTGGTCCTACAGGTCGGCGGCCGGTTCGATGCCGTCACGCTCGAGAGTCAGCTCGGCGAGCGCCGCTTCGAGGGCGGCCACCCGCGCCGCCAGCGCCTCGTGGTCGTCACGCCGGACGAAGCCGCCCCGCGCCGCCGTGGCGTCGACTTCGCGGCGGATCAGTGAGGTCAGTTCGTCGGCCAGCCGGCGGCCCTTGGCGCGCAGGTCGCCGGTGTCGTCGCCGGTGAACTCGCTCGCGCCGGCGAGCATCTCCTCGGCCGTCTCCTTGGTCAGCACCAGGGCGCCGAGCCCCAGTTCCAGCGCCTCGCGCAGCAGGCTCATCGACCTTCACTCCGGCGCGTAGCATAGCATACCCGCCGCCGGCCTTGACGACCGCCGGGCCGCGCCATAGACTGCCCGCTCGGAGCAGCCCCCTTGGCCTCGTACCGCATCCGCGGCGGCACGCTGATCTGCCTCGACCCCGAGCGACGCGTCATCCCCGACGGCGAAGTCGGCGTGCGCGACGGGGTGATCGACTACGTCGGCCCGGCACGCGACCAGGCCGACGGCACCATCCTCGACGCCGCCGGGCAGGCGGTCATGCCCGGCCTGATCAACGCCCACACCCACGTCGCCATGACGCTGATGCGCTCCTATGCCGACGACATGCCGCTGATGCCCTGGCTGGAGACCAAGATCTGGCCGTTCGAGGCCAACCTGCTGCCCGACGACGTCTACTGGGGCACCCAGCTCGGCGCCGTCGAGATGATTCGCGGCGGCGTGACCTGCTTCCACGACATGTACTGGCACGCCGACCAGGCCCTCCGCGCCGGGCTCGACGCCGGCCTGCGAGTCGCCCCCAGCGGCGTGCTGATCGGTGTCATCCCGACCGCCGAGGAGATGCTCAACGAGGCGATCGAGTTCGTCGACCGCTGCCTGGCCGAAGCACACCCGCGCTGCCACATCCGGTTCGGCCCGCACGCGCCCTATACGGTGCCCGACGCCTATTTCAGCCGGGTCATCGCCGCCGCGGCCGAGCGCGGTGTGCCGGTGCACACGCACCTCAGCGAGACCACCGGCGAGCTGGCCCTCAGCCGCGAAGAGCACGGCGAGACGCCAGTCCGCCACATGCAGCGGCTGGGCTTGTTCGAGGTGCCCTGCTGCGCGGCGCACTGTGTCCACGTCGACGCCGAGGAGATTGCCCTGCTGGCCGAGCACGGTGTCGGTGTGCTGGCCAGCCAGACCAGCAACCTGAAGCTCGGCTGCGGCATCGCGCCGATCCCCGATCTGCTCGCCGCCGGCTGCGCGATTGGCCTGGGCACCGACGGCGTCGCCTCGAACAACAACCTCGACCTGTTCGAGGAGATCCGCCTCGCCGCGCTGCTGCACAAGGGTGTGCGGCAGGATGCCGAGTGCATCACCGCCGTCGAGGCACTCGAGATGGCCACCTGGCGCGGCGCCGAGGCGATCGGCATCGACCGGCTCGGCCGGCTGATGCCCGGCTACCGCGCCGACATCATCGGCGTCGATCTCACCGCGCCGCACCTCTGCCCCGGCCTCAACCCGGTCAGCGACCTGGCCTATGCCGCCGGCGCGGCCGATGTGGTCTGGAGCATGGTCGACGGCGAGCCGGTGATGCGAGACCGGCGGGTCCTGACCGTCGATGTCGGCGAGGTCATGTCCCGCGCGCGGGCGGCCTCGGCCAGGCTGGTGGCCGCGGCAGGCTAGACTCGCGTCGGTGCGTCTGGAGCCACGGGTTGAAACCCGTGGCTGCAAGGGCGAAACCCGCCCTTCGGGCGGGTTTGGCACCGACAGACCATCATTTCAATGCGGGTCTACGACGCGGCCCCCAACCCGGAGGAGCACCCCGCGGGCCGCCGGTTGACCCGCGGCGCCGCAGCGCGTACCCTCGCGCGGGAGTTGGGATGACTACCCGCGATCGATTCCTGGCCACGCTGCGCGACGGCGCCGTCGGTTGCCCGCCGCGGCTCGAGCGCGAAATTCGCGACGAGGTGCTCGCCGTCTGGGTCGAACAAGGCTATCCCGCCGGCGCGCCGCCCGAGCAGCACTTCGGCCTCGACCGCTGGCAGAACGCGGGGCTCTACGGCACGCCGCGAATCAACCTCTTCGCCGACCCGCCGCTCGAGTTCACGCCGACACACCCGGATCAGGCGGCCACCTGGCGCGAGCACTTCCGCCGCGACGGCCGCATCGCCGATGATTGGGCCGCCCAGGTCGCCACGGTCGAGCAGCGTGACTGGCCGCTCGGGCTGGGCGTCTTCCGCGGGCTCTTCCTCAGCTTCGGCGTCAGCGACGGAGACTCGTTGCAGGAGCACCTGCTGTTCCTGTGTGACTACCCCGACACCGTCGACGCGATGCTGCGCCACCTGACCGACCTGACCGTCGAGCTGGTTGCCCGGGCGCTCGAGGACCTGGTGATTGACTTCATCATGTTCCACGAGCCGATCTGCAGCCACCACGGGCCGGTGATCGGGCCCCACACCTTCCGCCGGCACCTGGCCCCGCTCTACCGCGAGCTGGTCGGCCTGGGCCGCGCGGCCGGCGTCGAGCTGTTCATCTTCGAGACCTACGGCCACGCCACGCCGTTGCTGCCGGCCGTGCTCGAGACCGGCTGCAATGGGCTCTGGATCGCCCACGCAGCCGCCGCCGGAGTGGACTACCCAGCGCTACGCAACGAGTTTGGCTCCGACCTGGCGTTGATTGGCGGGGTGGACGACCGCGCGCTGCGCGACGGACCCGAGGCGGTGCGCCGCGAGATTGGCGAGCGGACCAAGCCTTTGCTCGCTGCCGGGCGGTACCTCCCGATGCTCGACGACCGGGTGCGCGAGAACGTGCCGCTGGCCACCTTCGAGCTGTACGACACGCTGCTGCGCGAGGCGATCGCCTCAGTCGGCTGAGCGGCTCAGCCCCCGCTCGGCGGCCTCGGCCGTCGGCGCGGCACTGCTCGAGCGGCTGATCGCCGTCTCGCTGATCGGCCGTTCGTCGGGCAGCTCGAGGCCGAGCCGCTTGGTTTCGGTGACGTGGCGGATGGTCAGGCGCAGCCGCTCGCTGCCCGGCATGGTGCTGGCCAGGCGGAACTTGCCCCGCGCGGTGGTCACCGTCAGCGACTGGCCGTCGTCCTTGGCCGACTCGAGCTCGGCCCAGGCGTAGGTCTGCGGCTTGCCCTTGACCCGCAGGCTGATGCCGTGCACATCGGCGCTGATGTGGTCGGCGCTGGCCAGCATCGCGGCGCCGATCCAGAGCATCATCCAGGTGCTGCCCAGGTTGCTCGACAGGTCATGGTTGAAGATCATCGGCACCACCGCGATGAGCAGCCACAGGGCGATGATGGCCCAGCCCCACAGCCGGCGACGGCCGAACGAACAGCGCAGCACGCCGTCGAGGGGGATGCCGAGCCACTCGGCAATGCGCTCGTCGGTCACCTCGGCCGGCCGCGACTCGGGCCGCAGCAGCACCGCGCGCGCCTCGACCTCGGCGCCCAGCCGCCGCCAGTCGGCGAAGTTGTCGCGCAGCACCAGACTGCGGCCGGCGAACTTGATCGCCACGCTGCGGTCTTTCCAGGTGACGTCGTAGATCTCGTCCCACGGCGTCGTGATCTGCCGGTGACGATAGACCTCGGTCAGTCCCGGCTCGTCGACGATGATACGGTGCAGCACGCGCGGCGAGGCGACATTCTCGTAGATCATCGGGGCGGGCGCGTCCACCGCTTCGCGTAGGTCGAGCTCGGGCTCGGTCTCCTCGACCAGCAGCTCGTTCATGCCTCGTCCCCGCTGCGGCTCAGGCCGCGCTCGAGCGCCTCGGCCGCCGGCGTCGTGCCGCTCGAGCGGCTCAGCGCGGTTTCACTGATGGGTCGCTCGTCGGGCAGGACCAGGCCGAGCTGCTGCGACGCCGCGATGTGGCGTAGGGCCTGGCGGAGGTTCTGGCTGTTCGGCAGATTGTTCGACAGCGCGAACTTGCCGCGCGAGGTGGTCACGGTGATGCCCTGACCGCTGTCGGAGACCTGCTCGATCTCGCTCCAGGCAAAGGCCCGCGGCCGGCCGCGCACGCGCATGGTGATGCCGTCGACGTCGGCGGTGACGTTGTTGGCGCTGATCAGAATGAAGACGCCCATCATGAGTAGCGAGACCATGCCACCCGCCGCGCCACCGCTGCCGCCCGTGCTCATGGCGATGACCGCGAGGAGGTAGCAGCCGATCAGCCCCCAGCCGAGCAGCTTCTGGTGGCGGAAGCCGCAGGTCACCATGCCGTCGGGCGCGATGCCGAGCCACTCGGCGATCCGTTCGCGCGTGACCTCGCGCGGCGTGGCCGACGGTTGCAGCAGCACCGCCCGCGCGCCGACCTGCTCGGCGAACTCGCGCCAGTCGCCGTAGCGGCGGTCGACCTTGAGCCGCCGGCCGGCGAGGCGAACCAGGCAGTGGTCGGGCTTGAGCTGCACGCCATAGACCTCGTCCCACGCGGCGGTCACCTGACGGCGGCCGTAGTCGCAGGTGATCCCGCGGTGGTCGAGCACGAGCCGCTTCAGAACGCGCATCGAGCGGCGGTTCTCATAGACGATCGGCGCGGGCTCGTCGGCATGCTCGCGCAGGCCGAGCTCGGCGGTCTCGCGTTGCAGCAACTCGCTCATGCTGGCTCCAACACCGCGGGTACACCTCGATCTTCGTGCTATTCGGGCATCGCCGCCGCGTCGCGGGCAATCAGCGTGCCGATGCCGCGGTCGGTGAAGATCTCCATCAGCAGCGCGTGCGGAATGCGGCCGTCGATGATGTGGACCCGCGGCACACCGCCGCGGGTGGCCGTCAGGCAGCCCTCGAGCTTCGGCACGATGCCGCCCTGCAACTTGCCCGAGCCGAGCATCGCCGCCGCCTCGTCGGCGGTCAGGCGGCCGATCAGGGTGGTCACGTCCGACGGATCGTCGAGCAGGCCGCGCTCGTCGGTGAGGACGATCAGCTTCTCGGCACCCAGCTCGGCGGCCAGCCTGCCGGCCAGGTGATCGGCGTTGATGTTGTAGCTCGTCCCGTGCTCATCGACCCCGACGGAGCTGAGCACGGGGATGAAGCCGTGGTCGACCAGCAGGTGGATGAGCTGCGGCCGGACGGCGACAATCTCGCCGACGAAGCCGAGGTCGATGGCCTCGCCGTCATGGGTGTCGAGCTTGTGCGCCAGGATGGTCCGGTCGTCTTTGCCGCTCAGTCCGACGGCGCGGCCGCCGGCGCGCTGCAGGCCGTCGACCAGGTGCTTGTTGAGCCGTCCGCCGAGCACCATCTCGGCGATTTCCATGGTCTCGGCGTCGGTCACGCGCAGCCCGCGGACGAACGCCGGCTCCCGGCCCAGCCGGCGCATCAGCGCCGTCACCTCGGGCCCGCCGCCGTGGACCAGCACCGGTCGCAGGCCGACGAAGCGGAGCAGCACCAGGTCCTGCAGCACGGCGGCTTTGAGCGCGTCGTCGATCATCGCCGCGCCGCCGTACTTGACCACCACCACGGCGCCGGCGAAGCGCTGGATATAGGGCAGCGCCTCGACCAGCACCTGGGCCCGCCCGCGCAGCTCGTCCATACTCGGCTCCGGGTGCGCGAGTATAGCAGAGACCATCGCGCGGTAGGCCGGTCTAAGCCGATGAGTGGAGCGCATGGTGAAAGAGCACTCGCGACTGCTGGTCCTGCTCGCCGTCGGCGCCGTGGTCGGCAGCGTGGTCAACAGCCTGCTGGCCGCGGCACACGCGCCCGAGTGGCTGGTTCGCGTGCTGCCGATGGGCTTCGACCCGCCGTTCAGCATCAACCTGGTGGTCTGCGAGCTGACCTTCGGCTTCACCCTCAGTCTCAGCTTTTTCAGCATATTGGGCATGATCTTGGCGCTGGTGCTGTATCGCAAGCAACTCTAGCCACCAGGCTGACCAAAACACCGCCCGGCGCTCGTCGTAGGGTCTGCACGGCGGACCGTGCACACGTGCTCGCCGGCGGTGGTCCGCGGTGCGGACCCTACACTCTGACGCTGCGCTGCGACGGCCGCCTGACAGAATCGCGGCCAGGCGCTAGACTCCCGGCGTGCCGGAACCCCGCAGCGCGACGCCTTGTTGACAGCGGGGGCCCGCCCACCCGCGCCGAGGACGTGGCATGATCCGATTCTTCGTCACCCGCCCCAGCCTGGTCTTCGTCATGGTGCTCACCGTGGTGGTCACCGGCCTGGTCTCCATCCGCCGCCTGACCAAGGAACTCTGGCCGCCGGTGGCGATGAACATGGTCACCGTCGGCACCGCCTATCCCGGCGCCTCGGCCGAAGAGGTCGAGCAGCTCGTCACCATCCCCATCGAGGACGAGCTGAGTGGGCTGGAGGATGTCGACTACATCGAGTCGACCTCGGCGGAGGGCAGCTCGACCATCGCCGTCTACTACGCCGCCTCGGTCAGCGCCGCGGCGATGGACGACAAGGAGCGCGACGTTCAGCAGCGGGTCAACCGGGTGCAGAACCTGCCGGGTGACGCGAGCACGCCGTACGTCAACAAGATCGCGACGACTAACATGCCGATCGCGATCTACGCGCTCAGCGGCCCGCCGACCGAGTTGGCGGTCAAGCAACTGGCCGACGAGTTCCGCGACGAGCTCGAGCAAACCCACGGCGTCAAGAGCGCCTGGACCTCGGGCGCGCGCGAGCGCGAGATCCGCATCCGCCTCGATCCCCAGCGGCTCGAGGCGTTCGGCATCACCGCCGCCGAGGTGCGCGGGGCGGTGGCCGCGCGGCACGTCGACCTACCCGCCGGCAGCCTCTTCGTCGGCCGCGACGAGTATCTGCTGCGGGTGCTCGGCAAACCGCGGCGGCTGGGCGAGTTCGGCGACATCGTGCTCCGCCGCGAAGAGGGCGCCAATGTCGTCCTGGCCGACGTGGCGACCATCGAGGACGGGTTCAAGGACGCTTCGGTCCTGGCCCACCTCAACGGCCGGCGCTCGGTCCTGGTGCAGTTCTCGAAAGAGGACTTCGCCAGCACCACCGACCTGGTCAACCGCGCCGACGACCTCGCCGCCGAGCTGCAGACGGTCTACCCCGGCGTGCGCATCGCCAAAGTGTTCGATACCGGCATCCAGGTCGCCCACCGGATGCGCGAGCTGCTGGCCAACGGCGCCCAGGGGTTCGTGCTGGTGGTGCTCATTCTCTGGTTCCAGCTCGGCCTGCGCCGGGCGGTGATCGTCGCGGCGGGCATTCCGTTCTCGTTTCTCGGCACGTTCATCCTGATGCAGGCGCTCGGCATCTCGATCAACTTCATGACCCTCTACGGCATCTTCATCGTGCTCGGCATCCTGGTCGACGACGCGATTGTCGTGGTCGAGAACATCACCCGCCACGCCGAACAGGGCGAATCGCCGCGGCGCGCGTCGATCGTCGGCGCGCGACAGGTGGCCATGCCGGTCATCGTCGCGGTCAGCACCACGGTGGTGGCCTTCTCAACCATGCTGCTGATGACCGGCACCATCGGCCGGTTCATGGGCTTCCTGCCCAAGGTCGTCATCCTGGTGCTCTGCTGGAGCGTGATCGAAGCGCTGTTGTTCGCACCCGCGCATGTCGCCGAGTGGATCTCGGCCGAGCAGCTCACCGCCCACCACCGCTCGGCCGGCTACCGGCTCATGCTGCGCATGCAGGACCTGGTCGAGTCGGCGCTGCGCTTCCTGCTCCGCCGGCCGCGGCTGGCCTTCCTGCTGCCGCCGAGCATCGTCATCGTCAGCCTGGTTGTCGCCGCCAGGACCATCCAAATCGAGATGTTCCCCGACGACGAACCGACCGAGGTCTACATCACCTACGAGCTGCCCGCCGGCAGCGCGCTGTCGGCCACCGAGGAGGTAGCCGGCACCATCCATCGCGACGTGGCGGCGATGGCAGTGGATGACATCGTCGACATCTACGCGGCGATTGGTTACTCCATCGACGGCTGGGGCGCCGGTGGGAAGAACGTCGGGCAGGTCATCTGCGTGCTCCGCGACCGCAGCGAGCGCGAGCAGTCGGGCTTCGTGACGGTCGAGCAGATTCGCGAGCGGCTCGAAGGCCGCTACCCGCTGCTGACCCGCCTGAAGGTCGCCGTGCCCGACTCCGGCCCGCCGACCGGCTCGCCCGTCCTCGTCCGCGTCCTGGGTGACGACTTCGCCGTGCTCGAGCCGATTGCCGAGGAGATCAAGGCCTGGCTCGGCGAGCAGCCCGGGACCATCAACATCGACGACGACCGGCGCGAGGGCAATCCCGAGCTGCAGATCCGGATCGACGAGGACAAGTGCGGCCGAACCGGCGTCGACTTCACCACCGTCGCGCTCACCTGCCGGACCATGTTCATCGGCCTCAAGGCCGACGAGCGGCGGATGGACGACGAGGCGGTCGATATCACCGTCGCCGGCCCGCCCGAGCTGCGCGAGCTGCGCGCCGCGCTCGAACAGGTCACCGTGCCGAGCATCAGCCGCCGGCCGGTGCCCCTGACCGAGCTGGTGAGCATCGAGCGCGCCGTCGGCCCGCGGGCCGTCTTCCGCCGCGACGGCGACCATGTGATCACCGTCACCGCCGATATCCGCATGGGTCCGCGCGGCCCCGAGGCGAACAGCGCCGAGCTGAACGGCGGCATCCGCGAGCGGTTCGCCCGCCGCGTGGCGACCGAGCATCCCGGTTACCGCATCGAGTTCGGCGGCGAGGCCGAGGAGCAGGCCGAGTCGTTCGGCAGCCTGGCTGTCGCCTTCGTCGCCGCGGCGTTCCTGATCTACGTGATTCTGGTCGTGCAGTTCAACCGCCTGTGGCAGCCGCTGGTGATCATGTTCGTCGTGCCGATGAGCATCGTCGGCGTGATCTGGGGCATGTTGATCTTCGGCGAAACGTTCAACCTGTCGACCATGATCGGCATCGTCGCGCTGTGCGGCATCGCCGTGAACGACGCGGTGGTCTATGTCGACTACATC
Source organism: uncultured Fimbriimonadaceae bacterium (assembly GCA_964405335.1). GTDB lineage: Bacteria > Armatimonadota > UBA10988 > UBA10988 > UBA10988 > CAYONP01. The sequence goes on along the minus strand of CAYONP010000077.1, from coordinate 448 downwards.
AACCACCTGCGGCAGAACGAGGGCTACGAGCGCGACGCCGCGCTGATCGAAGCGGCCCGCACGCGGCTGCGGCCGATCTTCTTGACCAGCCTGACCACCATCTGCGGCCTGCTCCCCATGGCCCTGCGCATCGGCGGCGGCTCGGCCTACCTCTCGCCGCTGGCCAGCGCCATCTGCTATGGACTGGTCGTCCAGACCGTCTCGACCGTGACCTTCATCCCCGTCGCCTTCCGGATCATGGAGGGGCTCAGCGAGCGCTGCCTCAAGCTCCTCCACCGCGTCATGCCGCGGCTCGACCCGCGGGATGTCGACGTCTAGGGCCCGTTGAAGGACCCTGGAATGGGCAGAGGCGTCAGTTTGTCGTTGGCATCGGCGCTTGGTGCCACTGGCGGCGTGGCCCCCCCGGCGGTGCAGCCCCTCGGTGGGGGCCCCGGCGGGGCACCCCCCC
>CAYONP010000076.1:26984-29263 GCA_964405335.1 uncultured Fimbriimonadaceae bacterium | reverse complement strand
CGTGGCGGGGATCATGAGCAGCAGCGGGTCGCAGCGCACTGCCACCGCCAGCGCGGCCAGGATGGGCAGCACCATTTCGGTCGTCGCGGTGTTCGAGGTCAGCTCGGTCAGGAAGGTGAGCAGCAGGCAGACGGCGCCAACCATCAGCACCGGCGGCAGCCCGCCGAGGACCTCGAGCCGCCCGCCGATCCAGTCCGACAGCCCCGTCTCGGTGAAGCCGGTGGCGACGGCGAACCCGCCGCCGAAGAGCAGGACGATGCCCCACGGCAGCTTGGCCGTGTCGGACCAGTCGAGTACCCGGCCGCCGCCGCGCGCCGGGATGCAGAACAGCAGCAGCGCCAGAGCGACGGCGACGGTGCCGTCGTCGGCCAGGGCCAGCGGCTCGGCCAGCGCTGACCAGCCGGGCAGGACCAGCCCGCCAATGGCCAGCTCGCTGCGGGTCATCCAGAGCAGGGCGAGGAGCACGAAGTCGGCCAGCACGACTTTCTCTTCGCGGCCGAGCGGCCCGAGCGCGGCGTACTCCTCGCGGAAGCGGGCCGACTCCTCGACCCCCCCGCGCGCCAGGCCGCGGCTGAGCAGCAGGCCGGCGGCGACGAGCAGGCAGAGCGAGACGGGCAGGGCGAAGACGAGCCACTGAGCGAACGTGACCTCGGGCGCGGCGGGAAAGACGATGTGCAGGATGCGGACGAAGCTCAGGTTCGGCGGTGTGCCGATCAGCGTGGCCAGGCCGCCGATGCTCGCCGCGTAGGCGATCGCCAGCAGCAGGCCGATGGACAGGCGGCGGCGCAGGTCGGGCTGCAGTCGCTCGTCGAGCCGGTCGATCACCGCCATGGCAATCGGCAGCATCATCATCGTGCAGGCGGTGTTCGAGATCCACATCGAGAGAGACCACGAAGCGAGGAGGAAGCCCCAGATCAGCCGCCGCGGGGTGCCGCCGACGGTCAGGATGACCCGCAGCGCGATGCGCCGGTGCAGCGCCCAGCGCTCCATCGCGATGGCGACCAGGAATCCGCCGAGGAAGAGCAGGATGGTGCTGTTGAAGTAGACCGGCGCCACTTCTTTGCCGCCCATGATGCCGAGCAGCGGGAAGAGCACCACCGGCAGCAGCGCGGTGGCGCCGAGCGGCACCGCCTCGGTGACCCACCAGACCGCCATCCACAGCGCCACGGCGGCCATGGCGGTGATCCGCGGCTCGCCCGGCTGCAAGTCGATCGCGATGATCATCAGCAGCGCGGCGAGCGGCCCGGCGGCGAGCCAGACGCCCGGCGGGAAGCGCGGTCCGGTGGTTTCGCTCATGGCCCTCACCCCGCGGCCGAGGCGTCGCCGGCGATGGCCAGCGCGGCGAGCACGCCGAAGAGCAGCAGACAGGCGAGCAGCACCAGGTTGGTGCCCCACCCGCTGCGCAGCTCGCCGACCCAGGCGCGGCGGCTGTTCATGAGCAGCAGGGTCACCGCCAAGAACGGCATGAACAGCGCGCCGACGATGGTGTAGGCGGTGATCACCGCGACCGGCTTGTCGAGCCAGAGCAGGGCCAGCGGCGGCACCGCGAGATAGAGCAGGTAGCCGCGGTAGAGCTTCGAGCGGCGGTCGATCAGTGCCTGCTGGGTCGCCTCGGGCAGCCGGCGGACGAGGCCGACGAAATCGCAGAAGAGGTACGGGTCGCCCTGCCAGACGCCGAGCATCGAGGTGGTCACCGCGCCCCAGAAACCGAGCAGGAAGATCCAGCGGCCGGCCGGGCCGAGCACGCCGGCGATCATATCGGCCAGCGTGACCGCGCTGCCGGCGCCGCTGACCTCGATGCCCGCCGGCCGCAGCAGCGCGGCGGCGACGACCATCAGGGCCACGCCGAACAGGCCGGTCAGCGCGTAGGCGACGGCGAGATCGACCCTCACCACCGGCAGCCAGGCCGGGCCGCGCCAGCCGCGCTCGCGGATCCAGTAACCGTAGGCCAGCACGGTCACGCTGCCGCCGACGCCGCCCATCACGCTGAGCACCATCGGCAGCGCGGGGATGCCCGCCTCGCCGAAGCTGGCGGCCAGGCTCACCACCGGCGACTGGACCAGCAGCGCGCAGCCGATCAGGGCGACGAACATGATCGCGATGAAGCCCTTCATCAGCCGCTCGAAGGTCTCGTAGCGACCGAGGATGACGAACAGCGCCGCGGCGAGCGAGTGGATCACGCCCCAGGCGCGGACCGACAGCCCCGGCGCGATGGCGTGCGCGGCGATGCCGCAGGCGCTGATCAGTGCCGCGGCGACGAGGTAACTCCAGAACACCAG
>CAYONP010000076.1:0-26884 GCA_964405335.1 uncultured Fimbriimonadaceae bacterium | reverse complement strand
CAGGCTCAGCTCGAGCAGCGCATAGAGCAGCACGCCCACCCCGTCGGTGGCCTCGTAGTAGGGCTTTCCCGGCAGGCCGACCAGCCAGCCGTCGTGGCCGAGCTTGGCCAGCGCCTCGTCGGCCAGCTCGCGGGCGGTGGCCAGATCGGCGGCGTCGCCGGTCGCCGCGTGGAGGTGGCAGAAGAAGCTGATCGCCCGGCCATAGCCCTCGGCATAGGCCCCGCCGGCCGCGCCGGGCACCGCCGCGAGCACCTCGTCGCGCCAGCGTCGGCCGACCGCCGGAGGCATCGCACCGCGGATGTTGCGCGCCCAGCGCCGGGCGATGTCGAGCAGCGCCGCGTCGCCGGTGCGCTCATAGGCGTAGATGCTCGCCTGTGCGGCGAGCAGCGGCCACTCGTAGGCATAGATGGTGGCCGGCCAGACATCGACGTACCCGGTCGGCATCCAGGCATCGTAGCCTTCGCCGCGAGCCGCCTCGGGCACCGGTCTGCCGTCGAGCTTGAGCGCCGCGTAGTATTGGCCTGCCGCCTCATCCCACGCATATCGGTCAAAGGCCTTGATGTACGACACGGCGCTATCGCAAAACCAGGTCTCGCCGGTGAGCTCGGCGCAGCGTAGCAGCGCCGCGGCGTGCGGGCCGGGAATGGTGGTGAAGCAGTGCTCGGCGTCGTAGCGGCCGGGTGTGCCGGGCGTGTCGGCGACCAGGCCGGTCACCGGATCGCGGCGCCGCCAGTGGTTGTCGGCCACCAGCTTGGCCCGCGCCAGCCAGAGCTCACGGTCAGCCACGGTGCTCCAAAAGGCGAAGGCGGTGGCAAACGAGCCGCCGCTGAAGGCGAAATCGAGGCCCGGCCGGCCGTCGTCGTGGCGGTTGTGGTAACCGGTCTCGTGGTCGACGATGTGCCATTGCCAGATGCCCTCGATTTCGGCCCGCACCACCTCGGGCGCCAGGCGATGCAGGCGCGACCAGTCGGGGTCGTGGACCAGAATCTCGTGCACATGACCATGCGCGTCGTCCGCCAGAAACTCCGTGTATGCATCGTAGTAGAGGTGCGAGCCCCAGCCGAGCAGGCCGTTCTCCTTGCGCGCCCGGGCGCAGAAGGCGGTGATATAGGCGTCGACGGCGGCTTCGTAGCGCGGGTCGCCCACCCGCCGACCGAACTCGACCAGGGTTTTCAGCAGCGGCCCGTCGTCCCATAGGTCGCAGCCGCCCGGGTTGCGACGCCCCGGCCGCTCCTCGCTGCGGATGTACGAATCGAACAGCTCCGGCTCGCGCGGCGCGGTACCGGTGCGTACGTCGATCACGCTCATCAGCATCGGCGTATGAACGTCGCCGTACCGGTCGGTGCCGTGTTCGAGCAGTCGGTCGAGGCAATCGCGCACGGCGGCGAGGTAGGGCGACTCGGCCGGCGCGGTGGTGAGCAGGGCGAGCGGGAGCAGCAACATGGTGTTCTCGCCGGCAGATCGGCGATCGGGCCTATGATCCCTTCAGGCCGTCCGCGGCATCTGCGTCCACCGTTGGCCGTCGAGCGGGATCTACCCGCAGGAGGCAACGGAACGGCCGTGCGGCCACTACAAGTCGTCCGGCCTCAAGCCGGTGTGTTTGGCGATGCGCGCCAGCATCCGGGGACCGAGCTCGTCGGCATCGTGGAAGGCGAAGACGAAGTCCGGCCAGCCCTCGCGGGTGAGGGTGCGGTGCGAGCCGGACCGGCGCTTGACGGCCCATCCGCGCCGCTCGAGCGCGGCCAGCACGCGTCGCGCTTTGGCCGACCTCCAGCCGCTCACGTGGCCGGAATCACGAACCGAATCGCCTGCGGACGCGCTTCACCATGCTCGATCTGTTCGGCCAGCACCCGGAGCGCCAGCACCTCGGCCCGGGCCATCGCCTCGTCCGCCGTGAGGCCGTAGGCCAGCACGCCGGCAAGCTGCGGCACCTCGGCCAGCCAGCGGCCGTCCTGCTCGCGCTCGCATTCCAGGGTCAGGTCCATGTCGCATCCTCGCCGGGCTCGTCTCCATGGTAAGGTCTGCTGAGCACTCGCGCCAGCCCCCGCCCAAGCACGGCACCGTTCGTCGGTGTGCGCCGACGTCCCAAGCCCGCCGCACTTCGCGCAGGACCCCGCCCCGCCGCCCGGAACCCACCCCCCCGGAGACCCGCTGTGAAGCTCGGCATGGGCGTCTATGCCGGCGGCGCCACCGCCGACAACCTCTCGTTCGCGCGTCAGCTCTCGTGTACGCACATCATCCAGCACCTGCCCAACCTCGACGACCTGCCCTCCGGACGCGACGGCGTCTGGTCGGCCGATGACCTCAAGCGGCTGCACGACCACATGGCCTCATTCGAGCTCAAGCTCGAGGCCATCGAGAACTTCCCCGCCCACTTCTGGAGCGACATCCTGCTCGACGGCCCGCGGCGCGACGCGCAGATGGAGAACCTCAAACAGACTATTCGCAACCTGGGCACCGCCGGCATCCCGGTGATGGGCTACTACTTCAGCCTGGCCGGCGTCTGGGCCCGCGTGCATGGGCCGTGGGCGCGCGGCGGGGCGCAGACGGTGGGCATGATTGCCGACCAGATGCCCGCCGAGACGCCCATCCCGCGCGGCGAGGTGTGGGGCACGACGTACGATCCCGAGGCCGGCGAGGGCGACATCGGCACGGTCAGCGAGGACGAGATGTGGGCCCGGCTGCAGTGGTTCCTCGAGCACCTGGTGCCCGTCGCCGAGGAGGCCGGAGTCCGGCTGGCGGCGCATCCCGACGACCCGCCGGTGCCGACGCTGCGCGGCACGGCGCGGCTGATCACGCATCCCGACCGGTACCAGCGCCTGCTCGACCTGGTGCCGAGCTGGCACAACGCGCTCGAGTTCTGCCAGGGCACCATCACCGAGATGCCCGGCGGCGACCCGCTCGAAGCCGTGCGGCGTTACGCCTCGCAGGACCGCGTTGGCTACGTCCACTTCCGCAACGTGCGCGGCACGGCGCCGAACTACATCGAGGTGTTCATCGACGAGGGCGACGTCGACATGCTCGAGGCGATGCGCGCCTGGCACGAAAGCGGCTTTGACGGGGTGATGATCCCCGACCACACGCCGTCGACGAGTTGCCCCGCGCCGTGGCACGCCGGCATCGCCTACGCCCTGGGCTACATGCGCGCCTGCATGACCGCCGTGGAGCGGATGTGATGTGGTTCTGGCTGGCGCTGCAGGCGGCGCCCGCGGCCGACTACGAGGTGGTTGTGCTGGGTGCCACGCCGGGCGGCATCATGGCCGCCGTGGCCGCGGCGCGGCTGGGCCGTTCAGTGTTGCTGCTCGAGCGCGGCGAGCATCTCGGCGGGCTGCCGGCCAATGGGCTGGGGGCCACCGACATCACCACCCGAGGCGCCACCGGCGGGCTGTTCCGCGAGTTCGTCCAGCGCATCCGCGCGGCCTACGTGGCCGAGTACGGCGCCGACTCGCCGCAGGTGCGCGACTGCTCCGACGGCTACCACTTCGAGCCGCACGTGGCCGAGGCGGTGTTCGAGGCGATGCTGGCGGAGCAGCCGAGCATCACCACCCTGCGCCGGCGGCAGTTCGACGCGCTGCCTGAGAACCTGGTCAAGCAGGGCGCGCGGCTGGTCGAGATCACGGTCCGCGACCGCGACAGCGGGGCGATCGAGCGCTACCGCGGCGGCTGCTTCGTCGATGCGACCTATGAAGGCGACCTGGCCGCGGCGGCCGGCGCGCCGTTCAGCACGCGCCGCGAGGGGCGCGACGAGACCGGCGAGTCGCTGGCCGGACGGGTCTACAAGCGCTGGGGCGGCGCCGTCGATCCGGCCTCGACGCACGAGGGCGACGAGACCATCCAGGCCTACAACTACCGTCTCTGCCTGACCCGGGAGCCGGACAACCGGCTGCCCATCCCGCGGCCGGCGGTTTACGACCGAGCCGAGTACCTGTCGCTCATTGACGACATCGTCGAGCGGCGCACGACGGGCGGTACGGTGCCCGAGGGCATCGCCCGGCTGACCAACATGGTGTCTCTGCCGAACGGCAAGTTCGACGCGAACAACCAGCACTTCGCCTTCCTCTCGACCGATCTGCCCGAGGAGAACTACCCTTGGCCGACGGCCGACTGGGCCTGGCGCGACCGCTTCGCGCTGCGGCTGCGGGACTACACCCTGGGCCTGTTCTGGTTTGCGCAGCACGACCAGGCCGTGCCGGCGGAGTTCCGCCACGCCTGCCTGGAGTGGGGCCTGGCGGCCGACGAGTACCGCGACAACGGCGGCTTTCCGCGGCAGGTCTACGTCCGTGAGGGCCGGCGCGTCGAGGGCGAGTATCGGTTCAGTGGTCACGACGCACTGCCCGTGGCCGACGGCGCGCGACCGCCCGTCGCGGCCGACAGCATCACCGCCAGCCACTACCCGATCGACTCGCACGCGCACCGCAAGCGCGAGCCGGAGCGGTGGCACTTGGACGGCTTTCTGAGCCAGCCGACGCGGCCCTACACCGTGCCTTACGGGGTGATCGTGCCGCGCGAGGTGGACGGACTGCTCGTTCCGGTGGCGGTCAGCGCCACGCACCTCGGCTTCGGCACGCTGCGCATGGAGCCGTGCTGGATGGCGATGGGCCAGGCCGCCGGCACCGCCGCGCACCTGGCGCTGGCGGCCGGAGTCGCCCCGCGGCGGCTCGACCCGCTGCCGCTGCAGCTCCAACTGCTCGACGACGGGGCGGTGCTGGTCTACTTCCGCGACGCGGCGCCGGGCGATCCGGGCTACGCCGCGCTGCAACTGCTGGCGCTGCGGGGCGCTATCGACGGCTGGGAGGCGCGGCTCGATCAGCCGGCGACGGCGGACGAGGCGCAGGCGTGGAGCGAATCGCTCGGCGCGGGCCTGCCCGACGGCTTCACCGCCGGGCAGACGACGCGCGGGGAGCTGCTGGCGCGGCTGGCGCCGTAGCCGCGGAAGGTGAAGAGACGATGACGGCCTGGCTGTTGGTTGCCGTGGTTGCCGCCGACGCTCCGGTGCTCGGCGGGCGCGGTCCCGAGATGATGCGTGAGTTCCTGCTCGGCAAAGTCCGCGCCGCCGCGGCCCGGCCGGTGCCGGCCGACCGAACGGCGTTCGAGACCGAACGGACCCGCCGGCGCGCCGAGCTGCTGCGCTGCCTCGGACTCGACCCGCTGCCGCCGCGCACGCCGCTCAACCCGCGGGTGAACGCCGTTCTGGAACGGAACGGCTATCGCATCGAGACGATCGTGTTCGACAGCCGGCCGAACTTCCCGGTCACCGCGCACCTCTACCTGCCCGCCGGCCACGAGGGCGAGAAGCTGCCGGTGATCGTCAATCCGCACGGCCACTGGGCGCACAAGAAGACCGAGCCGGTGGTTCAGCAGCGGCTCATCTCGCAGGCGCTGGCCGGCTATCTGGCCATCGTCGTCGACTCGCCCGGCGGCAGTTTCGAGGGCCCGACGCCGGTCGAGCGGACCTGGGCCGGCAATCACAACGACCTGCGCCTGATCCAGGGCTCGGTCAACGCCACCTCGGTCTACGTCTGGGACCTGATCCGCACCCTCGACTACCTCGAAACGCGGCCCGAGGCCGACCTGAGCCGCGTCGGCATGACCGGCGCCTCGGGCGGCGGGCTGGCCACGCTCTATGCCTTCGCCGTCGACGAACGGATCAGCGTCGGCGTGCCGGTCTGCTATGCCACCGCGCTCGAAGTCCACCCCCACAACGGCTGCCTGTGCAACCACGTGCCCGGCGTGCTGCAGGTCGGCGACCGCGCCGATGTGCTGGCGCTCCGCGCGCCGGCGCCCTGCTTCGTCATCGGCGCGCTCGACGACGTCGAGTTTCCACCCGAGGGCACGATTCGGACCGGCGAGAAGCTCCGGGCGCAGTATGAGCTGCTCGGCGCCGGCGAGAACGTGCAGTGGCGGGTGTTCAACAGCGGCCACGACTACAACCAGGCGATGCGCGAGGCGGCGATGGGCTTCTTCGACCTGCATCTGCGCGGGCTCGGCGACGGCTCGCCGGTGCCCGAGCCGGCGCGACATACCGAGGACCCCGACAGCCGCGAGCTGATCTGCCTGACGCGGCCGCCCGACACCGTCGCGACGATGACCGACCTGGCGCGGGCGAACCTGGCCACGGCCACCGCGCGCACCTGGGACGAGGTGGTCGCGCTCAACGGCGGCCTGCCCGCGGCGGTGCCGCTCGAGGCCGAGCTCGGCGAGGGTGACGGCGCGCCGGTGAGCTTCGTTTCCGAGCCGGGTTTGCGCATCCCCGGCCGGCTCTATCGCCCGGCCGGCGCGGCGAAGGCGGTGCTGGTTCTGGTCGCCGAGCTGGGCAAGGAGGCGGCGCGGCAGGTCTATCCGGTCGAGGCGCTGACCCGCGCCGGCTACGCCTGCCTGGCCATCGACGTCCGCGGCTGGGGCGAGCTGCCGGGGCTCGACCCGCGGCTGATGGCCTACCTCGGCACGGCCGATCCGTTCGCCATGGGCTGGGACGCGGCGCGCGCGGCGGCGGCGGTCGACGGCCTGGCGCCGCGCGTCGGGGTGATCGGCAGCGGCAGCGCCGGGGCGCAGATCGCGCTGTTCGCCGCGCTCATGGAGCCGTCGATCGACTTCATCGTCGGCCTCGACAGCCTGCGCGACTACGCCGACGCGTTCGATCCCAACGTGCCAACCTACTGCCTGCAGCCGAGAGCCAACTACGGCGCGCCGCTGGCCGATCTGCGCGCGATGGTGCGCTGCCCGGCGCGCTGGCGGTTCGCTGGTGAGGCGGCGGTCGACCTGGTGGCGGAGGTGGGCGAGTTGGCGAGGTAGGGCGCGTTCGCCGAACGCGCCGGCGGTCGGCACGGAGCGCGGGCGTCCCCGCCCGCCCCAGGCCGGCGGGTTCGTTGGCGTGCGGCCGGGGACGGCCGCGCTCCGTCACCGCCCGGAGCGCGGGCGTCCCCGCCCGCCCCGAGCGCGCCGTCGGTCGAGTGGGGCGGGCCGTTGCCGGCCCGCCCCGGGCGAACTACCGCCGCCGCCGCCGGAACGTCGGCCGGCCGCCGGTCTCGTCCTCGAGCTGACAGGGCAGCTCCCAGCCGGCGCGGTAGGGCTTGTTGATGAACCCGGCCAGTTCCGGTGCGTTGGTCGCCGTCATCTCCTCGCCGTTCCACTCGATCTTGTGCTCGCAGTGGAGCGCCAGGTTGCCCAGCACGACGACTTCGGTGAGCAGGCCGGCGTAGTCGAAGTTCGACATCGCCAGGGTTGGATCGCCGGCCTTGATGGCCTGGACGAACTCCTCCATGTGGCCGGGCGAGCGCGGGATGGTCGGCTCGGGCTTCTCGAACGCCTCGAAGTCGGCCTCGGGCAACAGGCGGTAGTTGTCGCCGTAGTCGCCGCCCGAGACGAGCACGCCCTTGTTGCCGATCATCAGCGAGCCGGTGTCGGGCACGAAGCCGTCGGGGAAGAGCTCGCTCGGCGGCTTCTTCCCGCCGTCATACCAGTAGACGGTGGTCGCCGGGTGCATCCCGCGGGCCGGGAACTCGTAGCGCAGGACGCTCCAGTTCGGGAAGGTCTCGTCGAACAGGTCCGAGCTGTCGACCTTCTCGATCGAGGTGGGATAGCCCAGCTCGCCGGCCCAGAACGGCAGGTTCATGGTGTGGCAGGCCATGTCGCCCAGCGCACCGCAGCCGTAGTCGTACCAGCCGCGCCAGCGGAACGGGTGGTAGACGTCGTTCTTGTACGGTCGCGGATCGGCCGGGCCGATATAGGCGTCCCAGTCGATGTGGTCGGGCACGGCGTCCTCGCCGTCGGGGCGGTTGAGCCCCTGCGGCCAGACCGGGCGGTTGGTCCAGATGTGGATCTCGCTGACGCCGCCGATCAGGCCCGCCTTGACCACCTCGACACCCTCGCGGAGCCGGCCGCTCGAGGTGCCCTGGTTGCCCATCTGCGAGCAGACGCCCATCTTCATGGCCGTCTCGCGCATCAGCCGCGCCTCATACGCGGTGTGCGACATCGGCTTTTGCACGAAGGTCGAGATGCCCATCAGCATCGCCGTCAGCGCCGCCGGGGCGTGGTGATGGTCGGGCGTGCTGATGGTCACTGCGTCGAGGTCGGGATGCGCCTCGAGCATCCGCCGCCAGTCGCTGTACAGCTTGGCGCCGGGGAACCGCTGCGCCATGCCGTCGAGGCGATGGCGGTCGATATCGCACAGGGCGATGACCTCGTTCCCGTTGGCCAGGTCCTGCGTGTCGCTATCGCCTTTGCCGCTGACGCCGATCGAGCCGACGCGCAGCTTCACGCCCGGCGCCGGCTCGGCCGCCGCCCGCCCGCCGGCCCAGAAGGCCAGCCCGGCGACGGCAGCGCCGCCAAGGAAATCACGTCGAGTAGGTTGTCGATTCACAGTCAATCCCCGCGTCCGAAGGGCCTCCAGCCACGGCGGTGCATCGTTTTGGCCGCCCAGGCCGAGGCCGCGCGCAGGACCATGTTACCACAGCCACCCGCCACCACGCCCCGGGGTCAGGTCCCAAGATCCTCGATCAGGTTACGGCCGAGGAGCCTGACCGTCATCGATCGCTTGATTCTTGGACCTGACCCCGGGTCGTTCCCTGCGCGATGGGCGAGCCGGTCCAACCATGACCGTCAGGAGAGCTGGATGGACCGTCGGATCGCGCTGCTCGTGCTCTCGCTTGCTCCCGTCGCCGCGCAGTTGCCGCGGGCCGAGCCGATCGGCACGGTCGCCGTCTTTGCCGACGGGCTCGAGTCGCCGCAGGGCTTGGCGCTGACGCCCGCGGGCGAGGTGCTGGTGGTCGAGCACAACGCCGGCCGGGTGAGCCGCTACTCGGCCGCCGGCGAGCGGCTGGGAGTGCTGGCCGAGGGGCTCAACACGCCGGCCTTCGCCTACCTGGCCGACGATGGCGCGCTGTACGTCGGCGAGCGGAAGGGCAATCGCGTGTTGCGCCTGCGCGACGGCGTGGTCGAGGTGGTCTGCGAGCTGGCGGATCCGCTGGGTCTCATCGCCGCGCCCGACGGCGAGTTGATGTGGGTCGTTTCGCACCCCGAGTCGGCCGTCTACGCCGTGCCGCTGGCCGGCGGCGCGCCGGAGGTGGTTGACGCGGCGCCGGACGGCCCGCGTTACGGCGCGCGCGACCTCGCGCTGGCGCCCGACGGCACGCTCTACCTGACCGACGAGGCGCGGCGGGTGGTCTACCGCCGGCCGCCCGGCGGCGAATGGCAGCGCTGGCTGGCCGAAGTGCCCAGCCCAAGCGGCCTGGCGATCGGCGCCGACGGGCTGGTCTACCTAACCGCCGAGGGCGACGGCAGCCTGTGGCGGCTCGATCCGGCGGCCGACCGCGGCGCGCCGGTGTTGCTGGCGAGCGGCCTGGGCACCGCGCGCGAGGTGCTGATTGTGGGCGAGGGCGAGTTTCTGGTCAGTGACCGAGCGGGCGGTGTGGTCTACCGGGTGACCGTGCCGGCGGGCTGAGGGCGCGGCGCAGCGTGGTACAATGCGCCGTTCTGCTGGCGACCTGACCGATGGCCGAACAGCCCGCGCCGATGCGCCGCTTCCTGTCCGAGACCCTGGTCTACGGCGTGGGGCTGATGGTCGCCCGCGGGCTGAGCATGGTGCTCGTGCCAATCTACGCGGTGCACCTGGCCAAGCCCGAGTTCGGCCTGCTGGCGATGTTCGAGGTCGGCCTGGCGGTGCTCGGCCTGATCGTCCAGATGGGCGTCGGCGAGGCCTACGGTTACTTCGCCCTGCGCCAGAACCGCGACCCGCGCGAGGTGCTCGGTAGCTCACTGGCGGTCATGCTCGGCGCCGGTGGGGTGGTTGCGGCGCTCACCCTGCTGGCCCGCGACGGCGCCGTGGCGGCGGTCATGGGCGGGCCCGAGAACAGTTTCGTCGCGCCCTATCTGGCCGCCGTGGCGGTGCTCAACGGCCTGCACGACGCGAGTGTCACCATCCTGCGCTATCGCCAGCAGGCGCACGCCTTCGTGGCGCTGCTGTGGGTCGAAACGGGCCTTCGCTTCGGCGCCAACATCCTCTTTGTGGTGGTGCTCAAGCAGGGCATCGCCGGCGCGCTGAACGCCTATCTGGCGACCTACGCCATCCTGGTCGCCGGCGAGCTGGCGTGGTGGACCGGCCGCGCCGTGACCCATGCCCGGCGCCGGCTGTGCGGCGAGCTGCTGCGCTACGGCGCGGGCGTCGTGCCGTCGCAGCTCGCGGCGCGGGCTGAGGTCTCGTTCAGCCGCGTGGTGCTCGAAGCCTACACCGATCTGAGCACCGTCGCCGGGTTCACCATCGCGGCCAAGGCGGCGGCGCTGCCGCAGTTGATCATGGGTCCGATGCAGCAGGCATTGCGGCCGAGTCTCTATCGCATCGAGCAGGCCGACCGCCGGCAGTTGCGCCAGTTGACGTTCATCCTGGCCGCCTGCAGTGCGTTCAGTGTGCTGGCTGTCGGCGTGCTCTGCCCCGAGGTGGTGGCTTTCCTGGGCCAGGGCCGGTACCCCGAGGCGGTGCCGCTGGTCGAGTGGGTGCTGGTCAGCACCCTGATGCGAGGCGGCTTCAGCGCCCTCGGCTACGGTCCGTTCTACGTCGGCCGCCCGCACCTCACCTCGGTGGTGGTCGGCGTGGCGGCGGTGGTCAACCTGGCGCTCAACTTCGCCCTGGTGCCGCACCACGGCGCGGTTGGTTCGGCCGTCGCCGGCGCCGTCTCGACGAGTCTCATGGCGCTGCTCGGCGGGTGGGTGACGCGGCGGCTACTGCGCTTTGGCCAGCCTTCGGCCGAGCTGGTGCTGGCCGGCGCCGGCGCGGCGCTGACGGCCTTCGCCATCGGCGGCATCGAGCAGGTGCCGCTGGCGGTCCGGCTGGCCGGCGCAGCGGCGCTGCTCGTCACCGCGGCCTACTTCGTCAAGATCCGCAGGAGGCTGCCCGAACTGCGCGGCGGAGAGCCGGCGGTGCCGTAGGGCAGCGGGTGGCCCGCGGGGCATTCGGGCTTGCCGGCTGGCGGCCCGGCGCCTATACTCACCCTGCCCGAGCCGAACGGGACCCATGCCGCGGTTCAGCATCATCATCCCCACCTTCAACCGGCCCGAGCTCACCGCGGCCGCCGTCGCGAGTTGCTTGTGCCAGGAGTTCGACGACCTCGAAGTCGTCGTTGTCGATGACGCCTCGACCGACGAGACGGCAGCCACGGCCGCGAGCAGCGGCGACCCGCGCGTCACGGTCGTCCGCCACGCCGAGAACCTGGGCCACTGGCAGGGCCGCAATACCGGGGTCGAACATGCCACCGGCGACTGGTGCCTCTTTCTCGACAGCGACGAGGAGCTGCTGCCGGGCGCGCTGAACCGCATCGCGGCGGTCGTCGACGCGCTCGACGCGTCGGTCGGCCGGGTCGGTTTCATGTACCGTTACGACACCGGGGCGACGACCCCCGATCCACCGCTGCGGGACGAGACGGTGGACTACGCTGGGTTCATCGCCTGGCTCGGCCGCACCACCGGGCCGAAGGACTTTCTGCCCTGCACCCGGCGCGACACGTTCGCGCAGTTCCGGTATCCCACCGGCCGGCGGTTCGGGGTGGTCTACCACCTCGACTTCAGCCGCGTCCAGCGGACCCGGTTCGTGCCCGAGGTGGTGGCCCTGGCGAAGACGCAGATCCCCGGCCGGAACACGGTTTCGCCGGCCGGCCGGATGGTCCGCGACGCGGCCAGCGCCGCGGCTGTCGGCGAGGCGATGATGGCCGACCATGCCGACGCGGCCGAGGCGGCCGACGCCGCCGGCTTCTGCTACCTGGCCGCCGGCGCGGCGCGGTGGAGCTTCCTCGCCGGGCGGCGCCGGCCGGGGCTGCGTTTCGCGCTGCGCTGCCTGCGCCACCAGCCTTTCAGTGCCAAGCTGTGGGTGCTCCTGCTGGCCGGGTTGCTCGGCCCGCGCGCGGTGGCCTGGAGCCTGGTCCGCTCGCGCGCGCTGCGGAGCGGCTGATGCCGGCCGATCTCGACATCCTGCTCAGCACGCCGCTGTTCATCTCGAAGAAGATCATGCGCGCGGTGTTTCGCCGTCATGCCGGCAAGCTGCGCGGGCGGTGTCTCGACGCCGGCTGCGGGCGGCGGTCGTACAGCCGGTTCCTCGGTGGTGTGACCGGCTATGTCGGGCTCGAGTATGACCGCTCACTGCGGCCCGACGTGCGTGGCGACGCGCAGCGGCTGCCGTTTGCCGCGGCCAGCTTCGACTGCGCGATGTGCCAGGAGGTGCTCGAGCACGTGCCCGAGCCGCATCGCGTGATGGCCGAGCTGCATCGCGTGCTGCGGCCGGGCGGCTATCTCTATCTCACCGCACCGATGTCGTGGAACCTGCATTACGAGCCGTGGGACTTCTGGCGCTTCACCCGTTACGGGCTCGCCTACCTGGCCGAATCACACGGCTTCGAAATCGAAGCGATCGAGAAGCTGGGCGGCTTCTGGGCGCTGTGGGGCAGCCGGCTGGCCGACAACCTGTCGCGCCGGGTCAAGCGCTGGACCCGCTGGCTGCCGCGGGCCGCCAGCCACGGGCTGGTGCTGCTCTCCAGTCTGCCCATCTCGCTGGTCTTCTACCTGCTGGCCGTGCTCTTCGACCGGTTCGAGCCGAGCGAGGCGAAGGGCTGGATGCTCCTCTGCCGCCGGCCGGACGACGACGCATGAGGCAGCTCTGGGACGCTTCGCGCCGGCGGCTGATCTTCGTCGGCGACGAGGCCACGGCCGACTACTGGGACGATCTCTGGCGGACCGACGACCTGCGCGCCGAAATCACCCGCGGGCATGGCTCGCTGGTGGTGCCCTTGACCCGGCGCTACCTCTCGCCGCCGGCCCGCCTGCTCGAAGGCGGCTGCGGCCGGGCGCGGTTTGTCCACGCCCTCGGCGCGGCGGGCTATCGCATCACCGGGCTCGACTATGCCGGCCGCACGCTCCGCCGAGTGCATGGCGCGGTGCCCGAGCTGGAGCTCGTGCTCGGCGACGTGTTCCACCTCCCGGTCGCCGATGCCTCGCTCGACGGCTACTGGTCGCTCGGCGTGATCGAGCACTTCTGGGACGGCTACCAGCCGATCCTGCGCGAGGCGGCACGCGTGCTGCGGCCAGGCGGGATCCTGTTCCTGACCCACCCCGCCCTGTCGGCGCTGCGGCGGGCGAAGGCGCGGCTGGGACGCTATCCGCGATTCTGTGGCGAGGCTGCGCCCGATGGCTTCTACCAGTTCGCGCTCGATCCGCGGCAGGTCGCCGAAGCGGCGCGGGAGGCGGGGTTTGAGCTGCTCGAGTGTCGGCCCCGCTCGGGCGACAAGGGGCTCAAGGACGAGGTCGCCTGGTTGCGCGCGCCGCTGCAGCGGCTGGCCGATTACCGTGGCCCGAGCCGCCTGGCGCGCCTGACCCGTAGCGCCGTCGAGCGCCTCGCCCGGCCGTGGGCCGGACACACCGTGGTCCATGTGTTACGCCGGCGGTGACCACAGTTCGTGCAGCAGGGCGCGCGCCGCGATCGCGTTGTTCCGCTCGGCCTCGAACGTGCCGCGCAGGATGTGTCGCCGGCCGGCGCGGCCCATCGCCCGGTGCTGCTCGGGCCGCAGGCGCGCCAGTCGCCGCAGCGCCGTGGCAATCGAGTCCGTCGCCGGTGCGACCAGGTAGCCGCTCACCCCGTCGACCACTGTCTCGGCGCAGCCGCCGACGTCGGTGATGATCAACGGCCGCTCCATCGCCGCCGCTTCGACCGCGGCGCGGGGCAGGCCCTCGTCGCGCGAGGTCAGCGCCAGCGCGTCGGCGGCGGCCAGGACCGCCGGCACCTCGTCGTGGCCGACGCTGCCGGCGAAGGTCACCGCCGCGGCCACCCCGAGGCGCGCCGCGCGCGTCTCCAGCTCGTGGCGCAGCGGCCCGTCGCCGATCAGGCCCAGGCGCAGCGCCGGCTCGTCGCGGTGCGCGGCGGCGAAGGCGTCGAGCAGCAGGTCGAGCCCCTTGGTCGCGTTGAGGCTGCCGACGAAGAGCACGCCAACCTGCTGCTCATCCCAGCCGAGGCGCGCCCGCCACGCGGCGCGCCGGCCGCGCGGCGGCTCTGGGTCGAACCGGCTCAGGTCGGTCGGCGAGGCGAGCACGACGACCTTCTCCGCCGGCAGGCCGATCGCCCGGAGGTCGGCGCCGAGCCGCTGGAAGACCACCCTCACCCGGTCGGCGCGGCGGATCAGAAACAGCGTCAGCGCCTGCTGCACCGCGCGGTTGAGCCAGCTCCAGCGGACGCGGTTGAGGCGCAGCAGGTCGCCCCGCACGGCGATGACCAGCGGACAGCGAGCGCGGCGGGCGGCGCACCAGGCGGCCAGCCCGGCGGTGAGGGGATCCTCGGACCAGACCAGATCGGGCCGCAGCCGCCGGGACGTCCGCCAGGCATGGAGCAGGAAGGCAAGGTGGCCCAGCGGCCCTGGCAGGCGCGGCGCGGCGTGGATGCGGATGACGCCCTGAGCTTCAAAGTGGCCGGCCGGCGCATCGCTGACGACGATCAGATCGACCTGCTCGCACTCGCTGGCGATCGCCTGGTAGGGCAGCCAGCGCACGTGACGCGAATCGAACGGCTGCGGGAAGACGTTCTTGCCGCAGATGAGCAGTCGCGGGCGGCGGCTCATGCCTCGCTCGTCGGGTTCAGCGCTCTCTGCCGGCGGCCGAGGGCGTGCAGGTAGCAGGCCAGCAGATAGGGCGCGAGGCTGTACCAGAGGAACGGTCGGATCAGGTTGGCGGTCGAGCCGCGCGGCCACATGACCATCCAGCAGAGGAACGAGGCGACCACGGCGAGCCGGCCGGGATGCCGCGGCAGCACGGCCCAATCGGTCAGGCGGACGATGAAGAAGCCGACGGCGGCCATGAGCAGCGGGGCGAACCACCAGCCGCCCTGGAGGTAGGCCTCGGCCAGCACCGAGAAGCCGTTGCCGCCGCCGATCAGGCGTTTGAACGGCTCGGCGCGCTCGACCAGCCAATTGCCATAGAGCACGCGGCTGGCGCTGGGATGGACGTCCCAGAAGACGTTCGGCAGCGCCATGAGCGCGATCCAGGCGTAGCCGGCACCATACTCGAAGTCGTCGTGAGTCGGCACCAGCTCGATGGTGTAGGCGATGGTGCTCTGCGTATTGCCCAGCTCCTCGAGGATTAGCGCCGCTGGATGATCGACCCGGCCAGCCATCGTCTGGGCCAGCGCGGCGGTCGAGCTGCGCTCGCCGCCGGATAGGTTGCGCACCGCCTTGACCGCGGGGAAGAGGCCGAAGAAGAGCGCCGCCAGCGCCACGGCGACGGGCAGCAGCCGGACCCGCCGGATGTACTGGCTCCAGAGAAACAGCACCGCCAGCGCCGGCTGGATGACTTCGCCGCGCGAGCCGAGCGAGAGGTTGGCCAGCGCGTTGGCGATCAGCAGGCCGACCGCGGCACGGCGCAGCCAGCGAAGGTCGCGGCTGCCGGCGATGACGAACATCAGGCCCGGGTTGAGGAACGAGGCCAGCCGGCTGCCCGCCGCGTCGAGCCCGGTGGTCGGGTTGAGGATCCGTTGCTGCCACATCGCCGCGTAGCCGTGTCCGGCGACCACCTCGAGCGCCTCGCGCAGGCCCTGCAGCGTCGGCGGCGCGGCGGCGAGGAGGAGCAGCAGGCCGACCCGGCGTAGCTCGAGCTCGAGCCCGTCGGGCCGCCACTCGTCCGGCGCCGGCTCGACCGCCGCGCGGCGCACGGCGAGCAGCGCGCCGGCCTGCAGGCCGAGTGCGCCGAGCAGGACGAGGTAGAGCGACGCGACGTAGATGCGGTCGGAGAAGCGGCCGTCGAGCGGCGGCTCGGCCGACCAGCCGAGGAGCTGGACGATCACATCGCCGGCGTGGAAAACCGTGTAGCTGAGCACAAACAGCACGTAGGGCAGCAGCATCGTGCGGCGGAGGACCAGGAACGAGGCGAGACACCAGGCCAGCGCGGCGATGACCAGGAGCTGCATCGGCCGCAGCCACCGCTCAGGGTCATAGCCGACCGATCCCGCGACGAGTCCGCCCAGTGCGGCGGCGGCGCAGATCCAGAGGTGCGCGCGGAGCAGCAGCCACGATGGCTCGGGCGGCTGGGCCGGTTCGGCGGCCACGGCTTACTCCGCCGCCGGCGGCGGGAAGAGATACCGCGCGGCCAGGTCTCTGAGCAGCGGGAAGCCGAGCAGCGCCATGCCGGCCAGTGCGCCGAGGATGACCGAGCCGACCACCGCCGGGCCGCTCTTGCGCACCGGCACGCGCGGCTCGTTGAGCAGTTGGTAGCGCACGCCGCGGCGGTCATAGGCGAGCTGTGCCTCGAGCTCCTGGGCGGCCAGCCGCTCGACCACCGCGGTCTGCTGCCGCACTTCGGCCTCGAGGCGGGTCAGGCTGACCACGTCGGCCGGCAGTGCCTTCATCTCTGCTTCGAGCCCGGCAATCAGCCGGTTCGCTTCGGTGCGCTGGGCCCGCAGTCCCGAGACGCGTGATTCGAGGCTGAGGATCTCGGTGGTCAGGCCACCGCGCGCGGCGTCCATGCTGGCGTGCAGGTCGCGCTCGGCGATCTGCAGCTCGCGCTGGGCGACCAGCAGCTCGGGGTTCTCCGGGCCGAACTTCTCTTCCAGCAGCCGCACCTTGGCCCGCGCCTCGGTATACCGCCGGCGCGCCTCGAAGAGCAGCGGCAGGTCGGCCGGCAGCGCCTCGACACTGGCCAACTGGCGGTCGAGCTGCGTCCGCGCCGAGCCGAGCATCGTCTCGTACTGCGCCAGCTCGCCCTCGATCTCGCCCAGCCGGCCGCGCACTTCGAGCAGCGCCTGGGTCACTCCGCCGGTGTAGGTCACAATGTCGACGTTGCCCAGCTCTGACTGCACCCGCTCGAGCTGCGCCACACGCTCGTCGAGCAGCGCCCGCTCGCGGACCAGGCGGCTGTTGAGCTGGTTCAGATTGTGCTTGTACCGATCGAGCTGCATCTCGTCGGCGATCCGGGTCATCTGCGCGATGACCGCGTTGACCACCTCAACAGTCAGCCGCATGTGTGCCTCGTCGCGTTGTTTGGCCCAGCCGCCGTCGAACAGGTCGCGCGCGCCGACCACCCGCGGCGTGCCCGGGATGCGGGCGCGGACCACCACGGTCTGGTTCACGCGGTCGACGTCGGCGCTGACGATCTCCTTCATCTTGACCAGCGCTTCGTCTTCATTCTGCAGCCGGTAGAGCTCCTGGATGCCGAACTCGCGCGCGACGTTGAGCAGTGCCGGATTGCTGGTCAGCACGGTGACATAGGTGCCAAGCGGAAAGTCACTGTTCTCGGGCACCGTGGCGCGGCCCAGGCCGGCGCTGAGGATTTCGCTCACCGGGCTCGCCTGGGTCGGCAGCATGAACACCAGCGTCGCCTCGCTGGCATACTGTCGCGGCAGCCAGCAGGCGACCACCAGGCCGGTGAGCGCCGCGCCGAGGGCCGCGCGCCAGGTCAGCCCGAGGGCGAGTTTGACCGGCGGAGTATCGACCAGGCGGGGCAGGCGCATGCGACCTCGACCTCGGTTGCGCGAAGGCTCGATTATAGGTTACGCTGCGGGCAGCGGCAACCTCCGTCGCGGCGTGACCACGCCGCCGGGCTTACCGGATGGCAACCTGCCCGCGCCGGCTTGGGGTATAATCTGCGCACGGTGGGCCGATAGCAGCACCAGAGATCAGGAAGGCGCGATGCAAGGCGATCTGGAACCGCGCGAGTGGGCCGTGCTTCAGTACAACCTGGGCAACGCCTACTTGACCCAGACCGAGGGCGAGCCCGAGGTCAATCTGACCCGGGCGATCGAGGCCTATCAGGCCGCGCTGCCGGTGTTCGAGGAGTATGGCCCGCCGCTCGATTGGGCGCGCACCCAGTACAACCTCGGCAGCGCCTATCTGGCGATGCCCAACGGCCACGCCGGTCAGGCGCTCAACGAGGCGATCGAGTGCTACAAGGCGGCGCTCGAAGTGCTCGGCGCCGAGGGCGACCCGCTCGAGGCGGCCCGCGCCTATTACAATCTCGGTTACGCGCAGCTCCAGCTCGCCGACCAGCAGCCATCGATGCTGACCGCCGCGGTGGCCAACCTGGCCGAGGCTTCGGCGCGGTTCGACCCGGCGGCGACGCCGCTCGAGTATGCCCGCTGCCAGAACAACCTCGGCGCGGCCTATGCGCGGCAGATTGAGCAGGGCGGGGCCGACCTGGTCGCGCGCGCGGTCTCGGCCTATGAGGCCGGCCTGGCCGTGCTCGACCGCAGCCACTCGCCCCACGACTGGGCGCTGCTCGGCAGCAACCTGGCCCAGGCGCTGCTGGCCACCGAGGGTGCAGGCCGCGAGCCGGCGCTGCGCGAGGCGGTGACGCTGCTCGAGGACGCGCTCGAGATCTGGTCGCCGACCCTCGACCGCGGCGACTGGACGCGGGCGATGATCGCGCTCGGCAACGCCTATCGCGACCTGCCGGGTGACGCCCCGGCCAACCGCAGTCGGGCGATCGAGTGTTACGAGGCGGCGCTTAAGGCGGCCTCGGCCTCGGCGGTGTAGCGCGGCGCCCAGACCCGAATCCCACCATCGCTCCAGACGCTGGCCAGCGTGCGGCCGTCGGGGTTGAACCGCGCCCCACGGCAGGGCACCCGCGGCACCTTGAAGCGCGTGATATCCCGGCCGGTGGTGGTGTCCCACAGGCGCACGCGGCTGTCCAGGCAGGCGGTGGCCAGCCGGTCGCCCTCGGGTGAGAAGCTGGCCTGCACCACGCGGTTGGCATGCCCGCGCAGGATCGCCTTCAGGTCGCGCGCCTCCAGGTCCCACAGCTTGGCCGTGCCGCGCTTGCTGCAGGTCGCCATCTGCCGGCCGTCACCACTCACCGCGATGCCGATCAGGCCCTGCGAGTGGGCCCGGAAGGCGACCTGGCAGTCGCCCGAGTCGAGGTCCCAGAAGCGGACCATCGAGTCGGCCCCGGCGGTGACGAAGCGCTCGCCGTCGGGCAGGAAGGCCAGATCCCAGATCGCCCGGTCGTGACCCTCGTAGCGGCATAGCTCGCGGCAGGTGTGGTAATCCCACCGGATCGCGTCGGCATCGTCGCCGGCGCTGACCAGGCTGTCGCCATCGGGCGTGAAGGCCACCGCGCGCACCGGCCGGTCGGCGTGGTGGCCGATCAGCTCGCTGTGCCACGACTGCTCGACGACCGACCAGATCAGCACGTGGCGCTTGACCCCGAAGGCCAGCCAGCGGCCGTCGGGGCTCCAGGCCACGGCATTGGCGTCGCGCGCGGCGGCGTCAACGGTGAAGAGCGCCCGGCCCGACTCGAGGCACCAGACCACCGGCGCCATCTCGCGGCCGATCAGGCAGACCTTGCTGCCGGTCGGATCGAAATCGAAGCCGCGCAAGACCTGGTCGACCGCCGGCACGCTGAAGACCAGCGACGCGCCGGCCGACCAGTCGCAGCGCGTGAAGTCGATCGCGTCGATGGGCACCATGACCACCGGCACGCCGAGCGCCGGCGGCTCGGGGATGAGCGGCTTGTCGGGCTCGGGCAGGTTCTCGCAGGCCGGTGCCGGCGGCGCGATGCCGATCCCGGCGGTGGGCTGCACCCCGCGCGGCGCGGCCAGACCGTTGGTCAATCGCGCCGAGGTCGCGGCCGCCATCGCCATCGGCTGCAACAGCGGGCCCGCGGCGGCATGGGCCGTCAGCTCGGGCACCGCCGGCTCGACCGGAGCGGGCGGACCGGCGGCCGGGCGCGGTGGAGCTTGCGCCTCGGCGCTCGGCTGCGGCGGCTCATACTCCGCCGCCGGGCGAAGCACCGGCTCACCGTCGGTCGGACTGAGGCTCGGCGGGGCCAGCTCGGGCCGTTCGGCGGCATCGACGTCGACCAGTCGGCGGACCGGCGGCGAGCCGGCGGCGCGGCGGATCAGCTCGTCGAGTCGGGCGACCCGGCGGCTCGGCGCCGCCACGGGGGCCTGCGCACCGCGGCGCAGGGGCACGGCGATCGGTCGCGGCGCGACCAGCCGCGTCACGGTGGTTCCGGCGGCCCGCAACGGCACCCGGCTGCCGCCGCTCAGTCCGCCGGCGAGCAGCAGCTTGGCGGCGGCGGCGGCCAGGTCGTCGAGCCGGGCCTGCTCGGCCGCCTCGGCGGCCAACGCCACGCGCGCGGAGACCAGCTCGTCGGGCACGGCCAGGTCCACCGGCCGGGCCACCGCGGCGCTGCTCAGCAGCGGCACCGCCACCGGCAACCGGTCGGCCGCCGGCGGAGCCAGGCCGACCAGGCGCGCGGTGCCGGTCTGCCGGCCGGCGACGAGCGTGGCCACCGGCAGCGACCAGGCGGGCCGCGTGGCGAGCACGGCCGCCTCGGCCACGATTGCCGCGCCGGCGGCGACCGGCGCCGGCCGGAGCGACCTGCCGGACACCGCGGTCAGCTCGGCCGAGGCGGCGACGGCCCGCGGGAGGTGGCGCACCGGCGCGGTCGCCGCGAGCGCGCCGGCGACGGCGGTCGAACTCGGGAGCTGCCGATCCTCGGCCGCGGTGGCAGGGAGGGTCAGGAGCGCGGCGCCTGGCAGGGCCAAGTCCGCCGGCGCGGCCGGCAGGCGGGTCAGGCGCGCGGCGGGCGCGGTGCGCGGCGCGGCGGCCGGTGCGGCGTAACGGCCAGCGGCGCCGGGCGCGGGGCCGGCGGGGGCCGGCGACGGCGCGGCAAAGGTCGGCTCGGCGGCGCGGGCGGCCAGGGCGGTGGCCCAAGCCGGCAGCTCGGGCAGGGCGTCGGCCGGCGTGGGATGGCGCTCGACCCTCGGTGAACGCTCGCTCGGCGTCGGCTCGAAATCGGCCAGCGCCGGCTCGATCGGCCGCGGCTCGGGCTCGGGCTCGACGGTGACCGGCGGCTGCCAGTCGATCACTTCCTCGGCGACGGGTTCTGGTGTTGGTTCCGGCTCGGGCACCGGCGTCGGCGCCGGTGTCGGCGGCGCCGTGGCGGTGCCTGCTGATGCGGCCGAGGCGGCCAGCCGGAGGGCGGCCGCCTCGATCACCTCGACCATCTCGGTACACGTCGCGGGTCGGCGGGCCGGGTCTTTCTCGAGCGCGCGGAAGACGACCTCGCCGATCTCGGCCGGCACCCAGACCGGCAGCGCCGGCACCGGCGCCACCGCGTGCAGGCGGAGCAGCTCGCGCGGGTCGCTCTGCAGCGAGCGGAACGGCGGGTAGGAGGTCAGCATCTGGTAGACGATGCAGCCGAAGGCGTAGACGTCGGGCCGCCCGCGGACCGGCTCGCCGCGGCGCTGCTCGGGGGCCATATAGGCCAGGTCGCCAAAGGTCGAGGCGTCGAGGTTCTCGGACGCCTGAAACTCGTACGAGGCGGGGCTGAAGTCGATCAGGCTGGCGCTCTCGACCGACGAGTAGTCAACCGATCGGGCGCGGATAAAGGCCCGCTTGACATAGATCTTGTCGGGCCGCAGCGAGCGGTGCGGCGAGCCCAGCCCGGCGGCGGTGTCGAGCACCGCGGCGATGGGCTTGAGTATCGCCGTGACATCGCCCAGCGGCGGCCGATAGCCGCGCTCCATCTCGCTCGCCAGCGAGTTGCCCTCGGCCATGCGGTAGACGGCGAACGCCCGCTGCGTGCGCGGGTCGACGCTCGTCCGCTCGTACTCGACCAGCGCCGCCCCGGGCAGTTTGTCGGCCACCGCGAGGTGGATTTCCGACTCGGAGCGGAGTGCGTCGACCAGGTGCAGATCGTGCGCCAAACCGGCGTGGATGACGCGCAGCACGACGCGGTGGTGGTCGGTCTCGTCGACCGCCTCGAAATCCTCGCTGAGCCAGCAGTCGCGGAGCCTGCGTAGAATGCGGTAGCGCTCGATGCGCTGGGTCACCTCACGGCGGACAACGGCCTGGTAGCCCTGCTGGCGAGTCTTGTACTGGGTGTACATGAGCGCCAGGACGACGGCGAGCACCATCCCGAAGCCCATGATGAGCAGTTGCAGCAGCTTGACGTAGTACTGATCCAAGTTCTCTACCCCTCGGAGGCCCCACGGCGTGGTGGCGACCGACTCCCCTCACTCGTCGGGTGACCCATCAGACGAGTGGTTCCCCAGGAACCACTATTCTGCACTGAATCACGCGAACGCGCAGGGAAAGCTCGCGCACCGCTCGACGCGCCGGCTTCCGGCGGGGTGATCTGCAAGCGGCGTGCCGGATGAGTTAACGAATCAGTGACGCGGCACCGAGTCGGCGATGCGCGCCAGTGTGCCGGCGGGTAGATTGCCGACGACCATGATCCGCGGCAGGCCGTCGAGCCGCGCGGCCACCGGCAGGGCGCCGGCGTCGGCGGTGACGCAGGCATCGAGCACGCCGCACGCCTCGCAGGCGGTGGCCGAGCCGATGCAGTCGGGGCAGGAGTCGCCACCGAGGAAGACACTCAGCGAGCCGATGCCGTCGCTGTAGAGCAGTTGCGCGGTGCAGCCGCCGCAGCCGCAGGCGCAGTCGCACAACACGGTGGTGACCAGTCGATAGCCGGCCGGCAGCCAGGTCGGCTCCTCGAGCGGCAGGCCCAGCGCCTCGCGCAGTTCGGCCAGGCTGCGCGGTCGATCGCGCTCGACGGCGCCGTCCGGCGGCTCGAACCCGTCCGACCCACCGTCGCCGAGGGCAAACTCGACGAACCGCGACTCGACCGTCGCGCCGTCGGCCCGCGTGGCCACCGTGGCCAGGACCACGCCGGTGTCGCGGTCGACCGCCAGATGCCGCCGCCAGCCGCGACCACTGAGGTGAACCCACTGCGCCGGCCGGCCGGCAATCCGCGCCGTCGTGCCGAGCCGCGCGCCGAGCCCGGCCAGCGACGGCGGCAGGGAGTCGGCCGAGGGGCTGGCGACCACCTGGTCGAGCTGTGGGTCGAGGCGGTAGGTCTTGCCCCCGAGCTCGAGCACGACCAGCCCGGCGAACGACGGCCCAAGATACTCGTAGCGCGTCTGTTCCGGCGCGCGGTGGCGCACGGTCACCCGGGTCGACCCGCCATCGAAGCGCACCTGCTGCACGCCGTGGTAATCGACCCACCGCTCGGCCGCCTGCGCCGCGGCCAGCCATTGGCCGACCAACTGACGCTGCCACTGCCGCCCAATCAGCGCGGCGGTGGCGAGCACCAGACCGGCGATCAGCAGGCGACGATTCACAGTCGGCTCCGCGAGTCGCGGTCGGCCTGCGCGCCGAGCGCGTGCAACAGCGCGCCGTCGCCCAGCGCGCCGCCGGCGGCCAGCCGCACGTGCTGGGCAATCAGCACATCCGACGACAGCTCGCCGCGCGGCACCGCGGTCACCGGCCGCTCGCCCGGCACGGCCAGCCGGCCGACCAGCAGGGCGGCGGCCAGGCTGCCGGCGAGCGCGAGCCGGCGCGTCCAGCTCCAGGGCAGGCGGCGGGGCGTCGCGCGGACGATGCTCATCACCCGGCCGCGCAGCTCCGGCGACGGCGCGGGCGCGTCGAGCCGGCGCAGCAGCGCGGTCAGTCTCTCTTCTCGCTCGCTCATCTACGTCTCCGCCTCGAGGTACGGCGCAAGCAGTGTCTCGAGGCGCGCTCGCGCGCGGCCCAGCCGCGACTTGACCGTGCCCTCGGCCACGCCGAGCGCGGCGGCGATGTCGCGCAGCGGCACCTCTTGCAGGTGGTGCAGGACCACCACCTCGCGATGGTCCGGCGAAAGCTGCTCGAGCGCGGCACGCACCGCGCTGGTCAGCTCGTCGCCGGCCAGGCTCGCATCGGGCCCGGCGCCCGGGTCGGCCAGCTCGTCGGCGTCGCTCTCGGTCTCGCTGAAGGTCTGCTGCCGCCCACCCTTGCGGCGGGCGTGGCGGCAGGCGTTCAGCGCCGCCGAGCGCAGCCAGGCGGTGAATGCCGCCGCGTGCCGCAGCCGGCCAATCTGCTCCCACGCGCCACAGAACGCCTGCTGCGTGGCATCCTCGGCCGCGTGCCGGTCGCCCAGCAGGTGGAAGCAGAGCTGAAAGATGCTCCGCTCATACCGCTGGTAGAGCGACTCGAACGAATCGGCATCGCCCGCCCGGGCGCGGTCGATCAGCGCGCGCAGCTCGCCCGCCTCGGGTTCCAGCGTGCCGCCGAACTCCTGCATGGAGAGAGCTTCGAGCCGCCGGCCGGTTCCCTCCGTTCGGCGAACCGTGAAACGCCACCGCGCGCCGAGGGAACCACCGCGGGGGTGACGGGTCTCTGCTACCGCTTGCGACCAGAAAGGGAGCCCATGTTTCGTCTACGCACCTGGTTCGTCCCCGCCCTCGCCCTCGCGGCGCTGACCGCCGGCTGCACCAAGCGCGCCGAAGACACCGCCGCCGCGCCGCCGATGCAGTCGACCGACATGCCCGACAGCGCGATGCAGCCGCCGCAGGGTATGACCGCCTCGCTGCCCGAGGGCGCCAACGAAACCTGCCCGGTGATGGGCAAGCCGGCGGTGGCCAAGTACAGCGCCGAGCACGACGGCCGCACCGTCTACTTCTGCTGCGGCATGTGCGCGCCCAAGTTCGAGGCCGACCCGGCCAAGTACCTGGCCATCCTCGACGGTGAGAGCGACGCCCCCGCCGAGCCGGCCGCCGGCGAAGAGGCGACCGACCCGCACGCCGGCCACGACCACGACTGAGCCGGCCCGCGGGCGAGAGCGCAGTCCCTGGCCGGCAGCCGGCTGACGGCTGCCGGCCGGTCAACCACCGCGCAACATTCATCTGAGATTCGCGTTTGACAACACCAGCGGCTGGGTAGCATGCTGGTGATCCGGCGGCACGGCCGCCGGGCAAGGGGGCGAGTCATGCGCATGAGTTGGGTAGCGGGGGGGTGCTGCTGATTCTGGCGGCGGCCCCGAGTGATGTCGATGGCCGGACGCGGCTGTCCGGCGCGCCGCGGATGCGGGCGGTGATCAGCGAGGCGCAGGACACCTGCGTCGAGTTGGACTTCATCCCTCCTCCGCCGCCAAACCACACGCACCATATCACGCCGCACTTGGCGCCCGGCTGGGGCATGGTGCTCTATCCCGAGGAGTACATCCGCTGCGGCGGCGTGACGTTCCTTGGCACCATCATCCCGGTCGATATCGACTATTGCGATGGCGAAGGCACCTGCGGGCTGTGGAACCGGGAGGCGTACCAGGGCTCAGAGGTGGTCGGGTGGAGCGACGGCGGAGCGGGCGGGCTGTTCGGCCGGATCGACCCGCAACTCGGCTTCGTCGAAGAGCAGGACCCGAGCCTGGTCACCCACTACCGCGCGGGCGCGATGCCGGGCATCGTCGAGCTGAGCGCGTGGTTCGACGATATCGAGGGCGACTTCGAGGAGGGCATCCCGTTCGCCGACGATGAGCCGTCATGGTCCGAGCCGACCGAGATCACGGTCTGGGATTTCACCATCGACCGACCCGACGTGCGGCCGATTTACAACCAGACACTGGCGTTCAACGTCGCAATCCGACCGACGCTCGACCACAAGGATAGCAGCATGGGGCGGCAGATCGCGTTCACGCTGAACAACGTCTCGCAGGAGCCGGGCTACTGCCTGAACAAGACCGTTGAGGACGGCGTGGAATGGCGGCGGACGACGGCTGATGACAACGATCTGAAGATCGATCCGGACGAGAACGAGGGGATGACTGTCACCGGCGCGCCGAACTACGCGATGGCGTTGACCGCCGACGCGGTGATCGAGGCGACGCTGACGGTGCGTTGCCTGGACTTCGGCGCGTGGGGCACGGTACGGGCGCAGGTGATGGGCTCGATCGGCAACGAGTTCAACACGATCTACGCGCGGTTGGACACGACGCCAGTGTCGAACCCGATCAACGAGGCGCACTTCCCGGTGGACGAGGATGGGACGGACATCTGGGATGGGTGGACCGACGACGGCGATCCGGATGATGATGACGATCCGGAGCCGGAGAACCACCACCGCCAAACGCAGGAGCCGGCCCCGGGTGATTCACTCAGTCGCTATGAGGAGTACCGGGGCGCGCTCGTCGACGGGGAGTGGAGCGACACGGATCCGGAAGTGAAAGACGTCTGGATCTACAACATTGACGAGCTAGACTGCTCGGTGATCGAGACGTTCGGCTTGGCGGTGCACTATGTGAGCGCCGACGACTTCGGCTTCGTGCCGTGGCCGGAGAACCAACTCGAGGACCAGGACGAGGATGGAGAGACCGACGAGGACCCGGTCAACGGTGTTGATGATGATGATGATGGCCTCGTCGATGAGGATCCCAGCGAAGAGCTGTGGCCCAGCGCATATGATCGCGGGCCGGTGAACCGGTTCACATCGTCGCATCACAGTGCCGGAGAAGCCCACCCGATCGTGATCGGCTACTGGTACCGACCCGTGCCCATGCAGGTGTTAGGCCATCTGCCAGGCAGGGTGATGATCGCCGTGTCCAAGTGGATCATCCGCCAGTGGACAAATCCCACCCACGACACAACCACTACAGATCAACGCGATGAGGCCGTTTACCGCCTTGCCATTGGCAATGATCTAGGCAATGCGATCAATATGCAGGATCACAATGATGCTGGCGGCCAGACAACCCGGAACTGCGTGATGTGGGACAACGACGTGGCCGACGATGTACTCAACTACGATCCGATCCCACAGGTCTACTGCCCAACGAATCCTGGCGACATTCTACTCTGGTACCTCCGTCACCCGGAATGAGCGGCCGCTGAAACCCGGCTTGACGAAAGGAGTCAACCGCAATGCTCAGGACGCAAGTCGCGCTCCTGGCCGTCCTGTTCGTCACCGGCCTTGCCGCCGCGCAGCCCAACCGCCCGCAGCCGCGGCACCACGACGGTGTGTCGCTTGGCGACGCGGCCGAGCGGTACCGCACGGCGCGGCAGGCGTTTGAGGCGTGGCTCGAGGCGCCGACGGCGGCAGCGGCGGAGTCCGCGGCTGCGTCGCTGGACCACCTGCTGCTGCTCCGCCCGGACGGATGCACGATCGCACCGAGC
>CAYONP010000075.1:16301-29419 GCA_964405335.1 uncultured Fimbriimonadaceae bacterium | reverse complement strand
GGTCTGGTTCGGCGAGCTGTTGCCCGCCGCGCCGATGGCAGCCGCCACCGCCGCCGCCGGCGACTGCGACCTGTTCTTCTGCATCGGCACCTCGGCCTTGGTCTATCCGGCCGCCGGCCTGCCGCTGACCGCCTCGGCCGCCGGCGCGACGGTGGTCGAGCTCAACCCCGAGCCGACGCCGATCACGCACCTGGCCGCCTTCACGCTGCGCGGCAAGGCGGGCGAACTCCTCCCCGCCCTGCTCACGGCCACCTGGCCCTGAGCTCGGGGTCAGGTCTCAGAATCATGTCGTTAGCAGCGCGAGGCAAGCGCCACTCCGCGTGGTAGCGGCGCATCGCAATGCGACGAACTCGACGTGCAGCGTTCGCTGGCCGGCGCCTTGCAGCGCTCTGAGGCCGGTGTGCAGCGTTCGCTGGCCGGCGCCTTGCAGCGCTCCGAGGCCGGCGTGCAGCGCTTGCCGGACGGCGCATTGCGATGCGCCGCTACGGTAGGACGGGGTCAGGTCTCAGAATCATGTCGTTGGTCACGAAACCGGCGTGATTCTGTCATCGACCGCGCGATCATGAGACCTGACCCCGGGTCGTTGACAGGCGGGTGGGGCGCGGCTAGACTCCGCCTTCCCCCTGGGGACATGCGTGCAGTGCTGCCACATCGCCATCGACGGCCCGGCCGGTGCCGGCAAGAGCACCGTCGCCAAGCTGGTGGCCGAGCGACTCGGCTACCTCTTTGTCGACACCGGTGCGATGTACCGCTGCGTCGCGCTGGCGGCCTTGCGGCGCGGGTTGGCGGTCGACCACGAGGCGGCGATGGGCGAGCTGGCCGGCCGGGTCGAGATTCGCTTCGGTCCGCTCGAGGCGGGCCGGCAGCGAGTCTGGCTGGATGGCGAGGAGGTGACCGACGCCATCCGCACGCCGGCGGTTCACGCGGTGGTCTCGCCGGTCAGCGCGATTCCCGCGGTGCGCGAGGCGATGGTCGCCCAGCAGCGGGCCCTGGCGGCGGGGCGCTCGGTGGTCATGGAGGGCCGCGATATTCAGACCGTGGTGCTGCCCGGCGCGGAGCTCAAGATCTACCTCGACGCCGGCGAACCGATCCGGACTGACCGCCGCTTCCGCGAGCTGCCGCCCGGCCGGATGAGCCGCGACGAGGTGGCGGCCAATCTGCGTGACCGCGACACGCGCGACAGCGGGCGGGCCGTGGCGCCGCTGCAGCCGGCGGCCGACGCGGTGCGGATCGACACCGAGCCGCTGACCGCCGCCGAGGTGGCCGAGCAGATCATCGCTCTGGTCCGCGAGCGTTGCGGGAGCGTGGCGTGATCCGCGCCCGGCGCGATCCCCACCACGGCTCTTGCGTCTACTATCTGGTGCGCAACGGCTTCGCGCTGTTTGCCCGGCTGTACGGCGGGCTGAGCCTGCACGGCCGCGAGCATGTGCCGCGGAGCGGCCCGGTGGTGCTGATGGCCAACCATGCCAGCGTGCTCGATCCGCCGCTGATTGCCAACCTCTGCCCGCGCCCGCTCTGCTTCATGGCCAAGGCCGAGCTGCACCACGGCAGCTTCTGGGGCTGGGTGTTCGACCAGTTGATGACCATTCGAGTGCGGCGTGGCGCGGCCGACATGTCGGCCTTCCGCAACTGCGCGGCGCTGCTCGAGCAGCGCGCGCTGGTCGGCCTTTTTCCCGAGGGCACCCGCACACCCGACGGCCGGCTGCGCCCCGCCCAGCTCGGCGCGATTGCGATCGCGCTGCGTGCCGGCGCGCCGATTGTGCCGGTGGCTATCCACGGCACCTTCCAGGCACTGGCGCGCGGCGGCCCGTTGCGGCCGGTGCCAATCAGGATGGCCGCCGGGCCGGCGCTGCACTTTTCCGGGGACGCGTCAGACCGGGCCACCCTGCAGCGGGTTGGCAGCGAGGTCATGTATGAGATTCGGCGGCTGCTGGAGCGGCTCGAAGCCGAAGCGGCCAGGAGTTAGGAGCACTGATGGGACAGTCGGAACGTCAACGCGAGATTGCCCGCCGCCGGCGCCGGCGGCGCAAGCGGCAGGCCGAGCAGCGCAAGCAGCAGCGCGCCCTGGCCAAGCCGAAGAGCGAACCTAGCGCCACTTGACCCGCGGGCGGTCCCACTGGCGCAGCAGGACGTTGATCTCGCCGACGTGCTCGTAGCTGTGGCGCATGGTGTAGATCATGCGCGCCAGCGGGTTCGGCCCGGTCCACGGAAAGCCGTTCGCGCCAAGCAGCGCCGCGTCGTCGGAGGCGGCCAAAAAGACGCGCCAGGAGTCGCCGATGTCGGCCAGGTAGCCGGCCAGCTCGGCCCGGCCGGGGAGCTGCTCGGCCGGTGCCGTCTCTTCGTCGAAGTGGTAGCGCACGTGCGGCTTCCAGTCCTCCACGTCGCGGTGGAGGTAGAAGTCCACCGCACTGACCGCGTGGAGCAGGATCCGCGCCGGCAGCAGCGGTTCGTCGCCGCGCAGCCAGTCGTCCTGGGGCACCGCCTCAATCGCCGCGCCGAGCATGGCCAAGTGGCGCTCGAACTGTTCGGCCAAGGTCGTCTGCAACGGACTCATCGCGCCGTCTCCGTCTCAAACATGCGTTCGTCGCGGCGTTGGCGCCTCCTCCCTGGGCCCGGCGATTCGCGACATGCTATAATCCCCGCTCGCGGAGCCGATCGAGAGCTGTATGAGCCGACCTCGTCGAGCCCGTCGGTGGAGCTGGCTGCTGGCCCTGGCGCTGGCCGCCGGCGGCAGCCTGGCCGCCGGCTGGTCGCGCCAGATGCGTGCCGCGCTCGAGCCGGTGGGCGACGGGGCGGTGCGGCTGTTCGAGGTGCGCGCCGGCGAGTCGCTGGCGCAGGTGGCCGCGCGGCTCGAGGCCGAGGGCCTGATTCGCAGCGGCCCGGCGCTCTGCTGGCTGGCCCGCCGCGAGCGGGTCGACCGGGCGCTGAAGGCCGGTTCGTACCGCCTCACGCCGGCCGCCGCGCCGGCCGAGCTGCTGCGCAAGCTGGTCGGCGGCGAGGTGGCGACGCGGAAGATCACCATTCCCGAGGGCCTGCGGCTCGAGGAGGTTGCCGAGCGGGTCGAGCAGGCGGGGTTCGGCTCGCGGCGCGAGTTCCTCCGCCTGGCGCGCGACGAGGCGAGTGGCTTCGGCCTCGCCGGCCTGCCCGACGGCGCGACGCTCGAGGGCTATCTCTTCCCCGAGACCTACCTGCTGCCCCTCGACGCCGGGCCGCGCGAGCTGATCGAGGCGATGGTCGCTCGTTTCGTCGCCGTCTGGCGCGGCCTGCCGACCGACGGCGCGCCGCACCCGCGGCACCAGACGGTGATCATCGCCTCGTTGGTCGAGCGCGAGGTGAAGCGCGACGACGAGCGCGCGAAGGTCGCCGGCGTGATCGAGAACCGGCTCGCCGACGGGCAGCGGCTCGAGTTCTGCTCGACGGTCATCTACGCGCTCGGCGAGCCGCGCGAACGGCTGCTCTACCGCGACCTGCAGGTCCGCTCGCCCTACAACACCTACCTCCACGGCGGGCTGCCGCCGGGGCCGATCTGCTCGCCCGGCCGGGCCAGCCTGGCCGCGGCGGTGTCGCCGGCCGAGCACGATTACTACTTCTTCGTCCTCGGCGAGAACGGCCGGCACATCTTCTCGCGGACCGGTGCCGAGCACGCCCGAGCGAAGGCCGGGAGCCGCGGGTGATCCACCTCTGCCGGCCCGACCTGAGCCTGGCCTCGGTGCGCGAGCTGACCCCCGAGTTCCTCGCCGCCCACGGGCTCGACGGGCTGGTCTTCGACGCCGACAACACCCTCGTGCCGCGCAGCCGCTACGAGCCGACGCCCGAGGTCGCCACCTGGCTCGAAACCCTCCGCGCGGCGGGCACGCGGCTGTGCATCCTGAGCAACTCGCGGCACATCGGCAAGGTCGCCCGCATGGGCGAGGCGCTGGGCATGCCGGCGATTTCGCTCGCCCGCAAGCCGGCCCGCTCGGGCTTCCGCCGCGCGCTGGCGCTGCTCGGCACCGCGCCGGCGGCGACGGCGATGGTCGGCGACCAGGTGTTCACCGACATCCTCGGCGGCAACCTGGCCGGGCTGACCACGATTCTGGTTCCCTCGCTGGGTGCCCGCGATTTCGTGCTCTACCGCCCGATGCGGCGCCTCGAGCGCCGGCTGCTCCGCCGCTGGGGCATCGAACCCCGGGCCGAGAGCGGCTGATGCCCGCCGTCCAGGGCACCACGCGGGTCCTCGCCGTGCTCGGCTGGCCGGTGCGGCACAGCCTCTCGCCGCCGATGCAGAACGCCGCGCTCGAGGCCCTCGGGCTCGACTATGTCTACATCCCGCTCGAGGTCGCGCCGGACGATCTGCCGGCGGCCGTCGCCGGCCTGCGCGCCGCGGGCGTGGTCGGCTTCAATGCCACCATTCCGCACAAGGAGGCGCTGGTCGCGCTGGTCGACCACCTGACCCCCGCGGCGGAGCGCACCGGCTCGGTCAACACGGTGCACTTCACGCCCGAGGGGAGTCTCGGCGACAGCACCGACGGGCCGGGTTTCATCGCCGCCGCCGAGGCCGCCGGCTGTCCCGTGGCCGGCCGCCGCGTGGTGCTCCTCGGCGCGGGGGGCAGCGCGCGGGCGGTCGGCGCGGCGCTGCTCGAGGCCGGCGCGGCGCGGCTGCTGGTGGCCAACCGGACGGCGTCGCGGGCGGCCGATCTGGCGGCGCGGCTGAACGCTCACGGCGCCGGCCGGGCTGCGGCGATGGGGCTCGACGAGCCGCGGTTGGCGGCCGAATTGTCCTCGGCCGAGCTGATTGTCAACACAACCAGCGCTGGGATGCATCCAAGGGAGGAGGAGCGACCGTTGGTCTTGCCGGCGTTGCAGCCGGGCGCCTGGTTGGTCGACATCATCTACACGCCGTCGCGGACGCGCTTGATGGAGGATGCGGCCGGGCGCGGGGCGAAGACGCTGGGCGGGTTGGACATGCTGGTTCATCAGGGGGCGTTGTCGTTGCGGCGCTGGACCGGCTGCGAGCCGCCGGTGGCGGTGATGCGGGAGGTTCTGGTCGCCGAGATACAGCGTCGGCGGCGCGCCGGTTGACAGCGGGATCGCCGACATGCTAGATTCGCCGGGGCCCCACCGTGGGTGGGGACAACGGGCGTCAGCCTGCTTGGCGTCGCCGGGTGCGGAGAGAAGCGGCAGCGGCCGCAGGCGAGGTAACCGCCGTGGGAACGGGCAAGCGCAACCTCGGTCAGATTCTGGTTGAGAAGGGCATCATCAGCGAGACCGATCTGCGGACCGCGGTCGATGTCGTCAAGCAGACGCAGGGCACACAGCTCGAGCAGGTCCTGGTCGACATGGAGTTCGCCTCGCTCGACGAAGTGATGGACGCCAAGGCGCAGTCGATGGGCGTCCAGCGCGTGCAGTTGAGCAAGGTCAACATCGACAAGGCGGCGGTCCGCGCCGTGCCGCACCATCTGCTCACGAAACACAACATCATCCCGATTCGTCGTGAAGGCAACCAACTGTGGGTTGCCATGGCCGATCCGCAGGACATCATCGCGCTGGACGATTTGCGCATGATGGGTTTGCAGGTCAAGCCGGTGGTGGCCACCGCGGCGGAGATCGAGGCGGCGCTCGGCCGGCACGCCGTGGCGGTGGCCGAGGCGGCGGAGGATGGTGGCGGCGGTGGTGGCGGCGCGTCGGCCTTTGCCGGGGCGGAGATTGGCGTCGACAGTGATTTCATGCAGTCGGCGCTGGGTGAGATCGAGGCCGACCGCGGCGGGCTCGAGGTGTCGATCGACGAGGAGAACATCGACAACGTCGAGGCGATGGTCGAGGCGGCGCCGATCATTCGCATCGTCAACACGGTGATGGTGCGCGCGATTCAGGATGGCGCGTCGGACATCCACATCGAGCCGCAGCGGCGCAACGTGCGCATCCGGTATCGCGTCGACGGCGTGCTGCACGAGCTGATGAGCGTGCCGAAGTATGTTCACCCGCCGCTCATCTCGCGCGTGAAGATCATGGCCGAGATGGACATCGCCGAGCGGCGCAAGGCGCAGGACGGTCGGATCGGCATCCGGCATGGCGGCAAGGACTTCGACCTGCGCGTGTCGGTCATTCCGACGGTCAACGGCGAGAAGGCCGTGATGCGCATCCTGGACAAGAGCTCGGTGCTGCTGGGCCTGTCCAAGCTGGGCATGTTCATGGATACGCAGAGCGAACTGGAGCGGCTGATCGAGCAGCCGTACGGGATTCTGCTCAGTTGCGGTCCGACCGGTTCGGGCAAGACCACGACGCAGTACTCGGTGCTCAACCGGCTCAACTCGATCGAGCGCAACATCACCACCATCGAAGATCCGGTCGAGTACCAGTTGCCGGGCATTTCGCAGGTGGCGGTCAACGCACGGGCCGGGGTGCGGTTCGACAACGCGTTGCGTTCGTTCCTGCGCCAGGACCCGGACATCATCATGGTCGGTGAGATCCGCGACCTGGAGACGGCCGAGGTGGCCATCGAGGCGTCGCTGACCGGCCACCTGGTGCTCTCGACGGTGCACACCAACGACGCGCCGTCGTCGGTCACCCGGTTGGTCGACATGGGCGTGCAGCCGTTCCTCATCGCCGCCTCGCTGATTGGCTCGATGGCCCAGCGCCTGGTGCGCAAGATCTGCAGCGAGTGCAAGGTGGCTTATCAGCCGCCGCCCGAGTCGCTGGCGCGGTTCGGGTTCCGCGCCGATCCGAACAACCCGATCACCTTCTACAAGGGCATGGGTTGCGAGACCTGCCGCAACACCGGCTACAAAGGCCGGGTTGGAATCTATGAGTTGATGCAGGTCAACGCCGAGATCTCGGAGCTGATCGTCAAGGGCACCTCGGTGCAGGAGCTGAAAGAGGCGTGCCTGGCCAACGGCATGCGCACGCTGCAGCAGGACGGCCTGAAGAAGGTGGTCGAGGGCATCACCACCATCGAAGAGGTGCTCCGCGTGGTGCAGTCGATCGGACAGGAGTAGTCGCCGGCCGGTTTAGCCACTCGCCGGCGAGGGAAGAGTCACCGCGCCGCGTGCCCGCGCGGCGTGGTCCGCAAGAGGTGTTAGATGGGGATCACCACTACCGTCAAGAATGCCACGCCCGTCGAGGACGTGCACATTGACGATCTGTGTCGCATCGTGGTCGACAAGGGGGCCAGCGACCTGCACATTGCCGTCGGCCTGCCGCCGATTCTGCGCATCGATGGTGAGTTGGTGCCGTTGCCGTACACCAAGTTCACCCCGGCGGTGACGCAGCGGATCATGTACGACATCCTGACCGACGAGCAAGTGCAGAGGTTCGAGAACGATTTCGAGCTCGACTTCTCGTACGCGATGCAGCGGTTGGCCCGCTTCCGGGTGAACGTGTTCCGCGATCGCGGACACGCCGCGGCGGCGTTACGGCAGATCCCCTCCCGCATCCCCACCCTCGACGAGCTCAACATGCCGGCGATCCTGAAGGATCTGACCGAGAAGCCGCGCGGCCTGGTGCTGGTCACCGGTCCGACCGGCTCGGGCAAGTCGACCACCCTGGCGGCGATGATCAACCACATTAACCTGAACCAGGGCGTGCACATCATCACCATCGAGGATCCGATCGAGTACCTGCACACGCACCGCAAGTCGATCATCAACCAGCGCGAGCTGGGCGAAGACACGCACCGCTTCGCCAATGCGTTGCGTTCGGCGCTGCGCGAGGATCCCGACGTCATTCTGGTCGGCGAGATGCGCGACCTGGAGACGACCCAGATTGCGATCACCACCGCCGAGACGGGGCACCTGGTGTTCGCCACGCTGCACACCAACACGGCGGCGGAGACGGTCGACCGGATGATCGACCAGTTTCCCGCCGATCAGCAGGAGCAGATTCGGGTCCAGTTGGGTAACAACCTGGTAGCGGTGCTGTCGCAGCAGTTGTTACCGCGGGCGGGTCAGCCCGGCCGCGTCTGCGCGATGGAGATCATGCTGGCCAACAACGCCATCCGGAACCTGATCCGCGAGGCGAAGGCGCACCAGATGAACACGGTCATCCAGACGGGGGTGGCCGAGGGCATGCAGACGATGGACCAGTGTCTGCGCGATCTCTATCACAAGGGTTTGATCACGTACGACGATGCGATGCGCAAGGCGGTCCAGCCGCAGGAGCTGAAGAAGCTGATCTTCGGTGCCGAAGAGGAGACCGAGCAGCAGGTGTCCGGGCCGCGCCGGCGCTAGAGGGTCGCCTGAGGCGATCGGGAGAGCGTGATGCCGACGTTCAGTTATGTCGCCAAGACGGCGGCCGGGAAGATTGAGAAGGGCACCACCGAGGCCGAGGACGAGCGCGTCCTGCGCCAGCGGCTGCAGGCCCAGGGTTACTTCCCGACCGAGGTCAAGGAACTTGCCGGCGGGCGGCAGAAGCAGAAGGCCAAGCCCGCGGCGAAGGCCAAGGGGCAGCAGCGCGAGAAGAAGCCGCTGCTCAGTTTCGGGCGGGTCAAGGGCAAGGACCTGGCCATCTTCTGCCGCCAGTTCTCGA
Source organism: uncultured Fimbriimonadaceae bacterium (assembly GCA_964405335.1). Taxonomy (GTDB): domain Bacteria; phylum Armatimonadota; class UBA10988; order UBA10988; family UBA10988; genus CAYONP01. The sequence continues at coordinate 20,917 of CAYONP010000075.1, read as the reverse complement.
CCATGATGAACGCCGGCGTGACGCTGATCCGCTGTTTGACCGTGCTCGAGCAGCAGAGCAGCAGTTACAAGCTGAAAGAGATCATTCGCGATCTGCAGCAGCAGGTCGAGGCGGGCGAGTCGCTGTCGAAGTCGATGGCGCGCTTCCCCAACGTGTTCAACGACCTGTTCATCGGTCTGGTCCGCGCCGGCGAGGTGGGTGGTGTGCTCGACGAGACGCTCGAGCGGCTGGCCATCTTCCTTGAGCGCGACCAGGAGCTGCGGCGGAAGATCAAGTCGTCGATGACCTACCCCATCCTGGTGGTCATCGTCGCCTTCGGCATCGTCACCTTCCTGATGACGTTCATCCTGCCCAAGTTCATCCAGCTCTTCGAGGACCTCGGCGTGACCGAATTCCCGGCGCCGACGCTGTTCCTGAAGAACGCCTCGGACTTCATGCTCGAGTGGATGTTCAAGCGCTGGTTCGTCACCTGGCCACTGATGGTCGTGTTCGTCTTCCTCTTCCGCAAGTGGCGCAAGACCAGGTCGGGCAAGCGCATCTACGACTGGACCAAGCTGCGCGTGCCGGTCTTTGGGCAGTTGTCGCACAAGATTGCCCTCGGCCGCTTCTCGCGCACGCTGGCCACGCTGCTCAACTCGGGTGTGCCGGTCCTCTCGGCGATGGAGACGACCGCCGGCGTGGTCGACAACGACATCATCGCCACGGCGATCATGAACGCCCGGGCGGCCATCCGCGAGGGTGACGAGATTGCCCGGCCGCTTCAGGAGTCGGGCTACTTCCCGCCGATGGTGGTGCAGATGATCTCCATCGGTGAGGAGACCGGCGCGCTCGACTCGATGCTCTCCAAAGTCGCCGACTTCTACGAGAGCGAGGTCGAGGCGATGCTCGAGACGCTGACCGCCGCGCTCGAGCCGATCATGATCGTCTTCCTCGGCTTCGTCGTCGGGTTCATCGTCATCTCGATGTTCCTGCCCCTGGTGGCCATCATCGAGAGCCTGTCGGGGAGCGACTCGTAGGCGCGGCCTACGTCTGGCTCCAAATCTGCGAGGCCGGCCTGGCCACGGTGAAGATCAGCTTCGCCGTGGCCTTCGGCTTGGCCGCCGGCAGCTTCGCCAACGTCCTGGCCTATCGGCTGCCGCGCGAACGGCCGGTCGTCACCCCGCGCAGCCACTGCTTCTGCTGCGGCACACCGCTGGCCGGCGTCGACCTGGTGCCGCTCTGGTCGTTCCTCCGCGGCGGCCGCTGCTGCCGCTACTGCGGCGTCGCCCTGTCGGGGCAGTATCTCTGGGTCGAGCTCGCCTGCGGCGTGCTGTTCGGCCTGCTCTTCGTCCGCTTCGGCGTCGGGCTGGGCAGCATCGCCTATGCCGTTGCCGGGGTGGCCATGCTGGCCGCCTTCGTGATCGACCTGCGGCACAAGATCATCCCCGGCGTGCTGCCGGCGGTGATCGCCGCGGTGGGCCTGCTGGCCAGCGCCGTCGGCACGTTGGCGCCCGCGGCGCTGGGGCCGGTGGTGCTGCCGTCGTTCGGCCTGTCGCTGGCCGGCATGGCGGTGGGCTACCTGGTGTTCGAGACGATCGTGCGGCTCGGCCGGGTGATCTTCGGCCAGGAGGCGATGGGCGGCGGCGATGTGCTGCTGGCCGCGGCGCTGGGCACCCTGCTCGGGCCGGGCCGGCGGTTCTGGGCGTTCTTTCTGCTCGGCATCCTCGGCGGGGCGGTGATCGGCGGGCTGCTCCTGGCCACCGGGCGGCTCGGGCGGCGCGAGGGCCTGGCCTTTGGCCCGTTCTTGATTGCCGGCGCGCTGGCGGTGCTGCTGCTGCCGCAACTGGGCGACTGGGTGGCGGCGATGTACGCACTTTCGTAGGGCAAAGATCGGCGCTGGCTGCCCGATTGACTCGCACGGGCGAGTCGCGCTAGACTCAGTGCGTGTAACCAGCGCTCGGCGCGGGTATCGAACCATGCGGCGGAGTCTGCTCCGGCGCGGGAGACGGTGATGCGACGGACCTTGTGGGTGGTGGTGCTGCTGCTCAGCGGGCGCGGGCTGTTGGCCTCGCCGGCCGACTATGCGCGGGCCGAGACGTTCTATCAGCGCGGCCGCCATGCCGAGCAGATCAGCGACGCCGAGTATGCGCGCTGGATCCAGACCATCAACGTCGGGCACTTCGACACCCATGCCGACCGCGCGGCGTTCGCGATTGACCAGTACATGAACGCGGTGCGGCTCGATCCGGCGCACTGGCGCGCGCACCGGCAGCTCGGCCTGCTGCTCAATCGGTATCGAGGCACGCAGGCGAACGAGCAGTTGGCGGCGGTGCACATGGTCGCCTATCTGGCGCTGCAACCCGAGGACGCGCTGGCCGACACGACCAAGGACCGGCTCGACTCGATGCTGCTCGGCGATGATCCGGGCCAGGGCATGTTCGGCCGCATCGACTGGGCCAGCCGGATCGACTTCCTCGAAGCCGTCGCGGTGCTGCGCCACCCCGACACGATGGACGAGTTCCGCGCCTTCGTCGGCGGGTACACCAACATGTCGGGCCGGCAGCTCGGCCGCCTGACGCCGGTCGCCGCGGCGACCACCGGCTCGTTCGCCGACCTGCAGGACGAGGGCATCGCGCACCATGAGGCGATGACCGGCCTCTACCGCAGCCGCCTCGACACCGCCGGCGAGGAGCTGAGCGGCGACAAGCGAACACTCGAGGAGACGGTCACCCGCAGCGCGGCGTATGTCAGCAACTATCTTTACTTTATCGGGTCGATGCACCGCTTCATGAACCACCTCAAGATGCGCGGCATCCCGTTCGATCCGCGGCTGCCCAATGCGCTGATTGGCGAGAGCATCGCGCAGATTCGACTGCTCTTCACCAAGAACCAGGGTTGGCAGATCAGCGGCACCATTCTGTCGATTGAGTACGGCAACTACCGCACCTACAGCCGCAGTCTGCGCTCGCTCTGGATGGAGCCCGACCCGGCCTACGTCCAGGACGAGTATGCCCGCCTGGCCGAGCTCGGCGATGTCTCGACGACGGACCTGTGGGGTACGCGCGACTACACGCGGCCATTGCCCGACGAGTATGTCGAGGCCGGCACCGTCGAGCAGCCGGGGCGCGACCGCCAGGCCTACAACACCGTGGTCGCGGCGAGCAACCTCAACCTGCCACGCTACGTGGTCAAGGAAGACGAGCCGGGCTTCAACGAGGCGATGACCGCCGCCGCCGACGTCACCTCGCACGAGGCCTGGAAAGAGTGGGTCAAGTGGCGCAACATCCACCTCTGGAAGTGCGCCGAGGCGTACGGCCTGGCCGGGCCCGACCAGCTCTACGTCCGTGACTACATCCGCGTTGGCAGCGGGGAGATCAGCCGCTGGGAGCGCGGGCCGATGGGCCGCGCCGAGATGACCACCGGCCAGACCGACGACCGCGCCTGGCTGATGGCCGCCGCGGACTGAGCCGGACCCGCGTCGCGACCACCGGCGGCGCGCCCCGGAGCGCGGGCGTCCCCGCCCGCCGCCGGCCGCCGTCACCCCGCCGGGCAGCCCCGCGGCGCGCGCCGAGTTGAGCCGCCCTCACCGCGGTGCTACACTCGACCTGGGAGCCGAGCCATGCCACGTCGACTCGTCGTTGCCCTGTTCGCCCTCTGCCTCGCCGCCGGGTGCGGCAAGAAGATCGGCGAGCCGCCGCCGATCTCGTCGAGCGGGCCGCCCGGCGGCACGCCGGCGCCGGCGGCGGTCGAGCTGCGCATCGCGGTGGTGCCGAAAGCGGTGACGCACCAGTTCTGGACCACTGTCGAGGCGGGTGCCCGCGCAGCGGCGGCCGAGGCGGGCGCCGAGGTGATCTGGAAGGGGCCGGACCACGAGACCAACGTCGACCAGCAGATCGCGATGATTCAGGACTTCGTCACCCAGGAGGTCGATGCGATTGTCATGGCCGCCTGCGACGCCGACGCGCTGGTCGAGCCGGTCCGCGAGGCCGAAGAGGCAGGCGTGCCGGTGATCACCATCGACAGCGGCGTGAACTACAAGGACGTCCGCTCGCTGGTCGCCACCGACAACGTCGAGGGTGGCTATCAGGCCGGGCTCAAGCTGTTCGAGCTGATCGGCGGCCAGGGCAAGGTCGGCCTGATCCCGTTCATCAAGGGCGCGGCGAGTTCGAACGACCGCGAGGCGGGGTTCGTCAAGGCGGTTGACGAGACCGAGGGCATCGAGCTGGTGGCCACCCTCTACTCGAACAGCGACGTGGGCGAGGGCAAGTCGGTCACCGAGGACATGCTGACCCAGCACGCCGACCTGGCCGGCATCTTCGCCGCGAACGAGGCGGGCGCGATCGGCGCGGCGAACGCGATTGTCGAGCGCCGGCTGCAGGGCAAGGTGGTCCTGGTCGGCTTCGACGGCTCGCCCGAGGAGCAGAAGTTCTTGCGCGACGGGGTGATCCAGGCGCTGGTGGTGCAGAACCCGTTCAAGATGGGCCAGATGGGCGTCGAGCTGGCGGTCAAAGCGATCCGCGGCGAGACGGTCGAGCGGCGGGTCGATACCGGCGTGGTGGTGGTCACCGCCGAGAACATCGATCAGCCGGAGATCCAGGAGCTGCTCAACCCGAAGTAGGGAGGCGACCGGCGTGCTG
>CAYONP010000075.1:0-16201 GCA_964405335.1 uncultured Fimbriimonadaceae bacterium | reverse complement strand
AGCTCGAAGGGGCCACGGGCAGGTCTGAGACCTGCCCCTACCGCGACGCGCATCATGGCCGCGCCACGGTGCCGCTGGACCAGCCGGAGATCCAGGAGCTGCTCAACCCGAAGTAGGGAGGCGACCGGCGTGCTGGAAGGGCGCCGGTAGGGGCGGGTCTCAGACCCGCCCGGATGCCCACGGCGCCGCATCGGGAGCAGCTCGAAGGGGCCACGGGCAGGTCTGAGACCTGCCCCTACCGCGACGCGCATCACCCCCGCGACGCGCATCATTTGCGCGACGACGCCGGCCTGCGGCCTATTGCCCCAGCCGCTCCCGCGCCTCGGCGATCAGGCCCTGGACCTCTTCGCGCTCATCGGGATAGAGCCCCTGCATGGCCAAGAACTGGCGCCGTTCGCGGCGGTCCAGCTCGGCGACCAGCGCCTCCTGCTGCGCGTAGGTTCGCTCGTACTGCTCGAAATCGGCCAGCGCGCGGGTCCAGGCGTCGCGGGCGGCGGCGGTGTCGCCGGCCTGGTCAGCCAGAGCCGCCAGGCGCATCAGGGCATAGGCCTGCGTCGGCTCAAACAGGTACTCGCTCTTCTGGATCGGCGCCGCCTCGCGCAGGTTCGGCGTCTGCGCCAACTGGTCGAGCTTGGCATAGACCTGGCGCGCCCGCGCGGTCTGACCGTCGGCCTCGAGCAGGCGGCCCCAGAGCAGCCAGCCCTGCAGGTGCAGCGGGCTGAGCCGGACGCTCGCCTCGGCCTCGGCAATCGCCTCGTCGGGCCGGCCGCGCTCTTCGAGCAGGCCGGCCAGCCGGTAGTGCAGCCGCGCGCTGGTCGGCCGCAGCGCGATCGCGCGGCGGTACAGCTCTTCGCCCCGGCTGCCGATGGACCGACCCGCCTCAAGCGCCGCCTGCTGCTCGACCGACGCCACGGCCCAGGGCACCCGCGCAATCGCCTGCTCACACATGCCCGAGCCGGCGGCCAGCGCGCCGTCGCGGTCGCGGCCGCCCGACGAACGGGCCGCCTGCGCCATTTCGCCGGCGGTCTGCCGGAGCAGCTCGCCGCGCCACTCGGTGTGCAGCACCCAGGCCAGCAGCAGGCCGAGGAGCAGCACCGGCCAGCGCCGGTCAACTCCCCCTCCCGGCGGCGCCAGGCTCGCGCCGAGCATGACCATCGCCGCGCCGACCGCCGGCGTGTACCAGCCCGAATCGAACGCCGAAATCGCCGCCAGGCCGGCCGCCGCGGCGAGCACCGCCAGGCCGAACGCCCGGCGCGACGGATCCTCCTCGGCAGCCGCGCGCCAGCCGGTCCGCAGCCAGATGGTGAACAGGCCGATCAGCGCCACGAGCGCCGGCAGCCCGCCCTCGGCCGCGGTCTGCAGCCAGGCGTTGTGCGCGTGGAGCGTGAACGACGACTGCGCGAACAGGGGATAGACATAGGGCCAGGCGCCGAAACCGCAACCGAGGACCGGCATCGCCGCGATCATGTCCAGCGTGCCGAGCCAGGTGAGCTGGCGGAAGAGCAGCGAGTGTGACTGCGCCGTAGCCTCGACCAGCCGCTGCCGCATCGGGCCGAGGAGCAGCAACGCGGCGACCAGGATCAGCCCGCCGAGCAGCGGCAGCGCCCGCGCGGTGCCGCGCCGCGCCAGCGCCGCGGCGACCACCAGCCCAGCCGCGCCGAGGCCGAGCATCGCCCCGCGCGAGCCGGTCATGCCGAGGGCGACGAGCACCAGCAGCGCGCCCAGGCCGGCGAGGAGCGGCAGGATCCGCTCGGGCCGCTTGACCCGCCGGGCGGCCAGCCAACGGGTGAAGGCGCTCGGCTCGCCGCTCCGCGCGACGACCGCGATGCAGAGCGGCAGCACCACCAGCAGGTAGGTGGCGAACTGATTGGGGCTGACGAAGCCGTTCAGGACACGGAAACTGGTGTCGCCCTGCCGGTACTGCTGGAGATACTGCAGCAGCCCGCCGCCGGCCGCCCAGAGCGCGCCGGCAAAGAGGCCGCCGAGGACCCAGCCCGGCCGCACGCGCAGCGCGGCGGCGCCGGCCAGCAGCAGCAAGCCGAGGCGGGCCAGCTCGCGCACGCCGGCCTCGCGGTCGGCGGGCAGGCGCAGCGGCTCGCCCATCGGCCCGGGCAATCCGCGCGGGATGAGCGCCGCTATCAGCCCGACCGCGAGCAGGGCGAGCAGCCAGCGCATGGCCGGGTCGCGCCGCGCGCCGGGCGGGGCGGCGATGAGGGCGATGAGCAGGATGACCGCCAGGGCCAGCCGGCCGTGCGCGGCTTCGGGCGTGGCCACTTCGTCGAGGTAGAGGCCGCGGCCGAGCACGGGCAGCAGCGCCGCCGCGAGGGCCACCAGCAGGCCGGCGGTCTGCGCTCGCCTCTCGGGGGTGAAGAGGGGCTCAGCCACCGTGGGCTCCCGCGCCGTCGCGCTTCAGGTCGCTGACCACGAGCTGCGGCTGCTCGCGCCCGTTCCAGGCGTCGACCCGCAAGCACGCCGCCACCTTGACCGCCGCGCCGAGCGGCAGCTTCTGCGCCAGTTGTCCCTCGCGCGGCCAGAACCCTTTCAGCGTGCGGCCCTTCTCATCTTCGAACTGCAGTTGCAGGTGGGCGCCGTCGCGCGTGGCGCGGCCGGTGGCGAGTTTGAGCCCGCGGACGTCGAGCAGCGGCTCGCGGTTGCCCTCGCCAAACGGCGCCAGGCGGTCCAGCTCGCGGACCAGCTCGAGGGACACCGCGCCGCCGCGGACGGGGCATTCGGTCAACACCCGCGGCACCAGATCGTCCTCGCTCAATTGAAGCTTGACCGCCGCGTCGAAGGCCGGTCCCAGCGCCGGCAGGTTGGCCGCCGGCAGGGTGAACCCGGCCGCCTTGGTGTGCCCGCCGAACTGCGTCAGCACCTCGGCGCAGCAGCCGAGCGCGGCGTGGAGGTCGAGCCCGTCGATCCCACGGCCGCTGCCGCGCGCCCGCTCGCCATCGCGGCTGACCGCCAGCGCCGGCCGCGTGTGCCGGCGGCAGATCCGCCCGGCGACCAGGCCGAGCACGCCCTCGTGCCAGCCGTCGCCGCCGACCACCAGGCCCCAGGTCTCGTGCAGGCTCACCTCGGCCAGTTGCGCCTCGGCCTCGACGACCAGCCGCTCCTCGATCTCGCGCCGCTCGCGGTTCAGCCGTTCAAGCGTCTCGGCCAACTCGAACGCCTTGCCGCGATCGTCGGTGACCAGCAGCTCATAGGCCAGCCGGGCGTGCTCGAGCCGCCCCGCCGCGTTGAGCCGCGGGCCGATGCCGAAACCGATGTCGCGCGCGGTCAGCCGTGCCGGGTCGAGGTGGGCGACCTCGAACAGCGCGCGCAGGCCGACCGACTGGGTCTCGCCCAGCGCCCGCAAGCCGGACTTTGCCAGGTAGCGGTTTTCGCCGACCAGGGGCATCACATCGGCGACGGTGCCAATCACCACCAGGTCGAGCAGCTCATCGGCCCAGGCCGCCGCGTCGCCGCCCAGTTCGGCCGCCGCGGCGCAGCACAGCTTGGCCGCCAGCGCCGCGCCGCAGAGTTCCTTGAACGGGTAACGGCAGTCGGCCCGGTGCGGGTCGACCGCCGGCACCGCCGGCAGCCGCTCGGGCACTTGGTGGTGATCGGTGACAATCACGTCGCAGCCGAGCGCCACGGCGGTGTCGATCTCCTCCGCCGCGGCGATGCCGCAATCGACGGTGACCAGCAGCGCCGGCTTCTCGGCGGCCAGCAGTCGGATCAGCGACGCGGCGTGGACGCCGTAGCCCTCGGCGAAGCGGTCGGGCAGGTGATACGCGAAGGGCACGCCACTGCGCGCCAGGAAGCGGGTCAGGATGGCCGCGGCGGTGGTCCCGTCGGCGTCGTAGTCGCCGTAGATGCAGACCTTCTGCCGCTCGCGCACGGCCAGCGCCAGTCGGGCGGCGGCGCGGTCGAGGTCGGCCAGCAGCGACGGGTCGCCCAGCGTCGCGGCCGAGGGCGAGAGGAAGCCGGCGAACTGGTCGGCGCTCAGGCCACGATTGAGCAGGATGTGGGCGACGACGGGATGCACGCCGGTCTGCGCGGCGGCCTGCCTGGCCTCGTCGCGCCGGTCGGGCGCGGCCTGCCAGCGGGTGCGGGCCACTCGGCTAGACCCGCGGCCGGCGGGCGGCCGCCTCTTCGCGGGCAATCTCGCCAACCGACACGGTCTCACCCTCCGGCTCGAGCGCCGCCTCGGCCGCCGGCACGGTGTCCATGTCGAGGGTCAGGCGGGGCAGCGGCTGATCGTCGGTGTCGGCGCCGCCAATCGGCTCATGGAGCGCGTGGACGCTTGGGTCGAGCGCGCCGATGGCCCGGTCATACTTCTCCCGCAGCACAGGCAGTGCCGCCTCAAGGGCGCGGTTCGCCGCGGCCAGCCGCCGCTGGTCACCGCGGAGCTTCTCGTTGGTCTCGCGCCAGCGCACGGCACCCGCGCCGAAGGTCAGGATCGAGGCCGTGATGCCGACCCCGGCGCCGACGGCGAAGCAGTTGACCATGAGCTGGCCGGGACTGAGCTCGAGGTGCTGGCCCCACAGCCAGAGCAGTTCGACAATCTGGTTCTCACGCCAGTGGAACCAGGCATAGAGGCCGAAGGCGACGGTCACCACGAAGAGCAGCAGGCTCAAGGCTGGGATGACGAAGCGTCTCATCAGGACCGCTGTCCCTGGTGGCGAGCGGGGCGAGTATAGCCGACATCGCGGGCGGCCGCAACCACCGTTCAGCCTTGCGCCCTTGCGCACCAGGGGGTAGATCGGCGTATCATTGGCACGGAGGCGCGGCATGAGTTGGCGATGGTGGCTCGGGCTGACCGCGGCGATCACCCTGACCGGTTGCGATCCGGCCGAGGTGGCTGTCGACGTGCGCTCACCCAAGCGCATCGATCAGACCGTCACCGCCACTGTCCCGGCCGAGGACGAGACGCTCTTTGTGGCCATGGTCGAGAGGCTGCAGCCCGGCGCCTGGCGCCTGCGCCGCCGCGCCGAGGGGGACTATGTCCGCCTGACCCTCAGCCGCCGCATCGACCCGCGCAACAACCCCGAGCTGACCGTCGCCGAAGAGGTCGCCGGACCGCTGCGGCTGAAGGTCAAGCATACCTTCGCGCTCGACCTCGACCTCGACCTGCCCGATGACCACCCGCTGCTCACCGGCCTGGCCGACCTCACCGCCACGGTGCGGGTCAACCTGGGCGGGGCGGTCAGCGACACGAACGCCGACTCGACCGCGCCCGGCGCCGCCGTCTGGACGGTCAAGCTGGGCGAGGCCGTGGCCGGCAAGCGGCTCGAGGCGACCGCGTTCACCTGGCGCTGGTTCCTGATCGGCTCGGTGCTCGTCGTCCTCGGCCTGCTGGTCTGGGTCGCGGCGCCGGCGCTCATTCCGCCCGAGGAGGTGCGCCGCGAGCGCGCCGCGGCACGCGCGGCGCGGCGCGAACAGAAGGCCGCCGCCCGAGCAGCCGCCGGCGAGCGCGCCGCGGCCACGAAGGCGGCGCAGAGCGAACGGCAGCAGCAGCGCGGTCAGACCCGCGCGGCCAGGCGCCAGGCCGCCCAGGCTGCGCAGCAGGCCAAAGCCGACCAGCGCACCGCGGCCGAGCTACGCCAGGCCGAGCAGCAACGCGCCCGAGCCGAAGCCGCCGCCAGCCGCGACGAGCGGCTGGTCCGCGAGTCGACACGGGTGATGGCCGCCGTCGAACCGCCCCGCCCGGCGCCCGCGCCGCTGTCGCGCAAGCACCTGCGCCGGCCGCGCCGGCCGGCCAGGCCGCCGCGCCGCCGGCGGTAGTAGGCGCGTTACCCTCCCGGTAGGGGCAGGTCTCAGACCTGCCCGCAGACGACTCGACCCGCTCCGGCAGTGGACTCACCGGCCTGCGGGCGGGTCTGAGACCCGCCCCTACACCACCTCTCAACCGGCCGGTCGAGCCGACGCTAACCGCGGCTGAACCAGATCCCGTACGCGTCGCGGAGCTCGGCATAGGCCGGCGCCAGGCGGTCGGCGTCGGCGGGGTCGAGGTAGGCCGGGTCGGGGTTGTGGTGCAGGGGAGTGATGTCCTGCGTCCACGGCTCGCCCAAGCTCTGGGCACGCTCGCGCAGCAGGTCATTGAGCCTGCCGCTGGTGACCTGGCAGGCGATGTTGGCCAGCGCCCACTCGCGCGCGCGGAACTCGCCCGCGTCGCGCAGGAAGGCCAGCACATCTTCGGCCAGGTGGCGCTCGCGCAGCAACCGGCCGGTCTGCTCGTTGACGAACGCCATCGAGCCGTTGTCGGCGCCGGCCAACATGCCGATCGGGCAGTCGCCGAACAGGCTCTCGGCAACGCATTTGGGCGAGCCCTCGCGCTGGCTGAGCAGCAGGCAGACCTTGGCCCGGCCGTAGAGCTCGACCACCTCGTCAAACCCACGGTTGCTGAGCAGCTCGCACCGCCCGGCCACGCCGTAGGCCGCCGCCTCGGCTTCGATGTCAGCGCTGGTGCGGCCGGTCTCGTCCTGGCCGACGAGCACGATGCGCAGCTCGCTGGGCATCGTCCGCAGCGCGCGGAAGAACAGGTGGTGCCGCTTGAACTTGCCCCAGTTGGCGACCATCAGAATGTCGACGTCGCGCTCGGCGAACGGCCGCGGCGCGAACTGCGCCGGATTGACGAACATCGACGAGAGAATCGGGATCGGCACCAGCCGTGGCGACAAGCGCGGCAGCGTCTCGAGGTCGCGCAAGTTGCTCAACCGGACCAGCACCTCGGCCGGGTAGTGGCGGCCGAACAGCGCCACAATGGGCACGTGCGGCGGGCTCCAGCTCGTCGCGACGATGAGCTGGTAACGCCGGGCGAAGGCCTCCAGGTCGTGGCTCTGGTGCAGAAACCGCAGCCACTCGCGCTCGAAGATGACGTAGCACACGCCGCGCTCACCGTCGCCGACCGGCGCCTTGAGCACCAGCCCCTTGCGGATGCCGGCCGCGGGTGGGCTGACCAGCGCGGGCCAGTCGATCGGCCCCTCGGGCCAGGCGGCCACCTCGGCGGCCAGTCGGGCCTGCGCCGTGTCGGGCGCCGGGTAGCTCGGGCTCGCCCGCACCGCGGCGCAGAGCTCCTCGATGCGGCGGTAGCGGGCGGCCTGCGCATCGCCGCGGATCAGGCCGGCACGGGCCAGGTGCCAGGCATAGCGCAGCCGCTTGCCGGCCGGCGCGACGGTCAGGGCATCTTCGAGCTCGCGGCGCAGGCGGAGGGTGAGGCCGCTCACCAACTCACCCCTTGGTAGCCGTCGGGCAGGTCGTCCAGCTCGGCGGCGACGCGGACCAGGTCGAGGATGGCCTTGCCGGCGGCGCGCCGGGGCGCATCGCGGAACTCCGGGTCGCCGTTACCGATGATCAGCAGCTCGGCGTGGTCATAGACCGTGTCGATCTCGTCGCAGAGCAACTGGCCGATGTGCGGGATGACCTGTTCGATGTAGGCCCGGTTGGCGCCGACCAGGGTCGACATCGAGACATTGCGGTCATAGATGCGAATGTCGTAGCCCTTGCCGAGGAGCTGCTCGACCAGGGTCACGTTCGGGCTCTCGCGCAGGTCGTCGGTGCCGGCCTTGAAGCTGAGGCCGAGCAGTCCGACGCGCCGCTTGCCCAGCGACAGGATGCGCGCGACCGTCTGCTCGATGAGCAGCTTGTTGCTCGGCAAGATGCCGGCCAGCACGGGCAGCTCGAGGTCGAGCTCCTTGGCCCGGTAGAGCAGCGCGCGCAGGTCTTTCGGCAGGCACGAGCCGCCGAAGGCGAAGCCGGGCTTGAGGTACCGCGCCGAGATGTTCAGCTTGGTGTCGCGGCAGAAGACGTCCATCACCTCCCAGCTGTCGATGCCCTGCGCGTGGGCCAGCGCGCCGACCTCGTTGCCGAAGGCGACCTTCAACGCGTGCCAGGCGTTGCAGACATACTTGACCATCTCGGCCGCCTCGACCGAGACGCGCAGCAGCTCGGCCTCGACCCCGGCATAGAGCTCGGCCACGCGGTCGGCGTCCTCCTCGCGCCGCCGGCCGACGAGCACGAACGGCGGGTGGTAATGGTCCTGCACACTCGCCCCCTCGCGCAGAAACTCGGGGTTGAAGCAGACGCCCACCTCGTCGCCGACGGCCTTGCCCGAGGTACGGGCGATTGCCGGCTCGACCAGCTCGGCCACCGTACCGGGCAGCACGGTGCTGCGGATGACCACCGTGTGGCGGGCCGACTTGCCCGCCAGCGCCGCGCCGATCTCCTCGGCCACCTTCTCGACCGCGGCGGTGTTGAGGCTCCCGTTGGCCCGGCTGGGCGTGCCGACCGAGACGACCGACAGCTCGGTCTCGGCCACCGCCTCGGCGACACTCGTGGTCGCCCGCAGCCGTCCGGCGGCCACGCCGGCGGCGATCAGCTCGGGCAGCTCGGCCTCGATCACCGGCGCGCGGCCGTCGTTGATCAGCCGCACCTTGTCGGCGTTGAGGTCGACGCCGATGACCTCATGCCCATCGTTGGCGAAGCAGGCCGACGAGACGGCGCCGACGTAACCCAGCCCGAAGACGCTGACCTTCATGATGACGACCTCACCCGCTCGAGCACCGCCGCACACTGCTCGGCGAAGACCCGCGCCGCGTGCTCCCAGCTATACTCCTCGGCCACCTTGCGCCGGGCTGCAGTGGCCAGGCGCCGGCGCAGGTCGGCATCGCGCATCAGCCGCACCGTCGCCGCGGCGAACTCGGCCGGCGTGTCGGCCAGCAAGATGTCGACGCCGTCCTCGACGGGCAGACCCTCGGCGCCGATGGTGGTCGAGACGATCGCGCAGCCGGCGGCCATCGCCTCGAAGATCTTGATTCGCGTCCCACCGCCGATGCGCAGCGGCACGGCATAGACCTCGGCCTGGTGCAGGTAGGGACGGATGTCGGGCACGGTGCCGGTCACCTGCACCTGCTCAGAAGCCAGCGCCTCGACCCGCGCGCTGGGCCGCCGTCCGACGATGGCCAGGCTGGCGTCGGGCTGTTCGCGCTCGATCAGCGGGGCAATCTCGGCGACATACCACTCGACCGCGTCCTCGTTCGGCAGCCAGTCCATCGAGCCGGTGAAGACCACGCGGCCCGGCACGGGCGGCGTGTCGCTCGGCGCGAAGTAGTCGACATCGACGCCGAGCGGCACGGCCGAGGTGCGGCGGACACCATACTCCTTGGCCATCGTCTCGCAATCGTCGGGCGAGACCATGAGGCAGTGGTCGAAGGCGAGGCAGGTGTTGCGCTCATAGTTTTGCAGCCGGCGGGTCTGCAGGTCCCAGTACCAGCGCGACCAGCGGCCGGCCTGCGCGGCCTGCCGGCGGCGGATGACCGCCTCGACGTTGTGCTGGAACAGGATCCGCGGCCGTATGGCCAGGTCGAGGCAGTTGGCCGAGGGCTGCAGAAAGTCGCACACGAAGATGTCGGGGCGGAGCTCGTCGGCCAGCTCGGCCAGCCGGCGGCGCATCTCGGGCCGATCGTACTTCCAAACGATGTAGGGCTGCTCGCACCAGAGGTTCTGCAGCAGCTCGCGGTAGAACGGCCAGGTGCGCTTCGGCGTCTCGCTCCAGGGCACCGTTTCGAGCCGGTGGCAGCAGCGCTCCATCAGGGCCACCTGCTCGTCGGTCTCGTCGGGCCGGCGGAACACGACCATAGCGATCTCGTGGTCGCCCTTGAGCCGCTCAAACAGGTTCGACGAGCGGATCTTGCCGCCGGTGTCGGCGGGGTAGAGGAGCTGGTTGCCGAGGATCAGGAACTTCATGCGGCGCGACTGCTCCTCCCACCCACCGCCGGCAGGCCGCCTCCGTTCGGGTAGGGCGGGTTCGCCGAACCCGCCGCCGGCAGGCCGCCTCCGTTCGGGTAGGGCGGGTTCGCCGAACCCGCTGCCGATAGGCCGCCTCGGCGAGGCGGCGCTACCTCGCGGCGCTACCTGGCCGTCAGGGCGTCAGGTCGACCTCGCCCGACATCCGCCGGCAGAACTCCGCCAAGAGCTTCGCCCCGTTTTCAATGTCCTTGAGGCTGCAGACCTCGACCGGCGAGTGCATGTACCGGTTGGGGATGCTGACCAAACCGGCGGCGACGCCGGCGCGGCTGATCTGGATGGCGTTGGCGTCGGTCCCCGTCGCCCGCGGCGCGGCGCAGAGCTGGAACGGGATCTTCTCCGCCTCGGCCGCCTCGATCAACCGGCGCACCACCACCGGGTTGAAGTTCGGCCCGCGCGAGATGACCGGCCCGTCGCCGAGCTTGACCTCGCCCGTCTTGGCCGCGCCGACGTCGGGCTGATCGGTGGCGAAGGTCACGTCGACGGCGATGCCGACCTGCGGATCGACCCGGAAGGCGCTGGTCCGCGCGCCGCGCAGGCCGATCTCCTCCTGCACGGTGCTCACGGCATAGACGCCGGCGGCCAGCTCCTTCTCGCCGGCGAGCAGCCGCAGCGCGTCGATGACACAGAAGGCACCGACCTTGTCGTCCATGCCGGGTGCGGCAATCAGGTCGCGGCCGAGCTCCGTGATGCGCAGCGTGTAGGTCACCGGATCGCCGATGCGCACCTGCTTCCGGACCGCCTTCGCGTCGGCCAGACCGGTGTCGATCCAGAGCTTGTCGAGCTCCGGCATCTTGCCTCGCGCCTCGGCGGAGAGCAGGTGCGTCGGCGCGCGGGCGATGACGCCGGGCAGTGGGCCCTCGTCGGTCCAGACGACGACCGTCTGGCCGAGCAGGATCGCGATGTCGAAGCCGCCCACGCCGCTGACGCGGAGGAAGCCCGAGTCCTCGATGTGCTGAACCAGCAGGCCGATCTGGTCGACATGGCCGGCGAGCATGACGCGGCAGTCGCGCTCGGGGCCCAGGCAGGCGATCACGTTGCCGTGTGAATCGGTCTCGACGGTGTCGGCGGCGCCCGTGATGTACTCGCGCACCACGCGCTGGCCAGGCTGCTCATAGCCCGAGACGGTCGGCACACCGAGCAGGTCGTAGAGAAACTGCTGCGACTTCTTGCGCATCCGGCACGGCTCCCGGCGCCGGGTTCGGGGTCGGGCCGCCGGCTCCTTCGCGGAGGAGGTCGCCGCGGCGCGGCGAAGGGCGCAAAACGAGACGGGCGCCGAACTTCGGCGCCCGCCCCGAGGGTCCGTTCTGGAGGTCGGCGCGCCGTTCGCGTGGATGGCCCGAGCACGCTGAACGGCGCCCCTGACCAACGCCGTGCTTGTCGGCGCGACGTTGTATGCCGTCTGACGATGGCTCCCTCGCGGCGGTTCCATCGACGATTCGGATTCCCATGCGACTTGGCCGCATTGCGCTCGAGGCGTTCCTCACCGGCTTCAGCGGCGCCGCCATGCCGGGGCCCGTGCTGGCCGCCGCCATCGCGCTGACCATCGACACCGGTTCGGCCGCCGTCGGACCGCTGATCACCCTCGGCCACGGGGCCATCGAACTGCTGCTCGTGCTCGCCGTCGGCGCCGGGCTGGCCCGCGCGCTGAGCGACCCGCGCTCGCGCCTGGTCCGCACCGTCGCCTGCCTCGGCGGAGTGGTGCTGCTGCTCATGGCCTTCGACATGGGCCGCAGTCTGCCGCGCCTGTCGCTGAGCGACACCGCCGTCGTGCCGGTCGCGCATGGGCCGGTGGTCGCCGGCTTCGTGCTCAGCGCCGCCAACCCATACTTCTGGATCTGGTGGGCGACCATCGGCCTGGGGCTGATGTCGACCGCCATGGCGCACCGCGGACGCGCCGGCATGGCCGCCTTCTATGCCGGCCACATCAGCAGCGACCTGGCCTGGTACAGCCTGGTCAGCCTGCTGCTGGCCACCGGCCGCGCGCTGCTCACCGACGGCGCTTACCGCACGCTGATCGGCGCCTGCGCGGTGATGCTGCTCTACTTCGGGGCCAAGTTCATCCGCCTCGGCGCCGCGCCGCCGCGCGATCCGGATGAGTGACTCCGGCTGCTACCGGCTCCTGCTCCACCTCGAGCACGGGGTCGAGCTGACCGTCGGCCGGCTCGGCAAGGTCCGGTTTGCCGCCGGCTACTATGTCTACACCGGCTCGGCCCGCCGCGGCCTGAGCCACCGCCTGCGCCGCCACGCCCGGCGCGACAAGCCGCTGCACTGGCACATCGACTACCTGACCGCGGTGGCCACCGTGGTCGACCACCAGACGTTCGAGCTCGACCCGACGCGGCCCGAACAGGAATGCGAGCTGCACCGCGCGTTGGCCGCGCGCGAGGGGGTGACCGAGCCGGTCCGCGGCTTCGGCTCGTCCGACTGCCGCTGCCCCAGCCACCTCGCCAGAATCAGGGACGCTGATCAGTTTTCCGAGCACGGATCTTCGTGACGTAGCGGTCAAGCGGTCTATGCGTCGACGTCGACTTCGGCCTGTGACAGGCCGCGGTCGGGTGAGGCGCTGGTGGTCATCCGCTCGGCCAGCGAGAGGCTGGCCGAGTCGGCGTAGGCGCGCTCGAGTTCACGGTGCTGTTCGAGCTGGCGCTCGAGTTCGCGCGACTGCGCCCGGCCGACGACGGTGCGCGTGCCGAACAGCACGCCGAGCCAGAAGACGGCCAAGATGGCGCCGAACAGGGCGGTCATGGCCACGCCGAGGGCGTCGGCCATGGGCGGAATGGCGGCCATCGCCGCGCCGAGCCCGATCATGCCGGCGGCGACCAGGCCGACCGCGAGCTGGCCCATGCCGACCAGCGCGCCGACGCCGGCCTGGCCTACTCCGGCGATGACGCCGATGCCGGCCTGGCCGAGCGCGACCAGCCCATAGGAGAGCTGGCCGACGGCGGCCCAGCCGTGGGCGCGCTGGCCGACGGCGACGCAGCCCTTGGCGAACTGGCCGCGGGCATACCAGCCGCGGGCCTCGCGCGCCATGTCGGTCACCGGGTCGCGACCGAGGGCGATGTTCCACAGCGGCCAGCCGAGGATTTCGACCGTGCTGCGCCGGTCTTCGCCGCCGTAGGGGAGCTGTTTGACGCCCTGCTGCTCGGCGCTGATCCGCGCGCCGCGGTTGGCCAGCTCGCCGACGATCCGCTCGCGCTCGGCGGCGTCGCGGGTGAGGAACTCGTCGGCGCCGTCGACCTGATCGAACACCCCCGAGGCGCCGCCCGCGCACAGCTTGGTCAGCCGCGAGAGCGAGCCGCTGGACATGATCGCCGGCCCGGCCAGCGCCGCCCAGAGGCCGGGAAAGGCGAGCATGATCAGCTTATAGACCGGCCAGCCCGGCGGTAGCAGCAGGGAAAAGAGCCCGCCGAGCAGGGCCAGCACGGCGACCAGACCCCAGATCCACTTGCCCGACTGGGTCTTCGGATCGTGCTCGATGACCACGTTGGTGTGGCCCGGCTTGTCGGCCGGCAGGCAGGTCACACGGATCCAGCCGGGGGTGCGGAAGAGCAGTCGCTCGGCCGGTTTCGGTCGCCACTCGAAGGCGGTCGGGCCGAGCGGCTCGACGGTCTCGCCGAGGTAGGCCAGTCGCGCCGCGGCGCGCGAGGCGATCCGCTCCGGGCTGCCGGCGGTCTGCTGCAACTGGCGCTTGATGGCCATTGACGCTCTCCGTGGACCTCAACACCGGCGCGCGGCGGGTTGCGCCCGATTCGTGGCCCGGCCGCCGCGCCCTGCCGACGTGAATAACCGCTCGGCCGGGGTGTAGCCGCGGGCGGGCCGCGGCTTGACCATCCGCGGTTGCTACGGCATGATTCGCGCGGTCGAGGCTGGTCGCATGTCACCTGTCTGGTCGGGCTTCATCGTCTTCGTCTGCCTCCTGCTCTGGCTCGACCTGGGCGTGCTCAATCGCCGGGCGCACATCATCGGCACGCGCGAGGCGCTGCGCTGGACGGTGCTCTGGGTCAGCATCGCGCTGCTCTTCTCGGGCTTCGTCTGGTTGGCCTACGACCATCATTGGCTCGGCGAGGCTCACGCGGCCAATCCGCACTACCCGCACTCGGGCTTCGCCGCCTGGCAGCAGTATGTCGCGGGATACCTGGCCGAGCTCTCGCTCAGCATGGACAACATCTTCGTCATCGCGCTGATCTTCGCCTATTTCGGCGTGCCGGCCGAGCTGCAGCACCGCACGCTGTTCTGGGGCATCGTCGGCGCGATGGTCTTCCGCGGGATCATGATTGCCGTCGGCGCCGCGTTGATCACCCGCTATGAGTGGACCGTCCAGCTCTTCGGCGTGCTGCTCCTGGTCACCGCCGTGCGGATGCTGTTCAGCCAGCACGAGGATGTGCACCCCGACCACAACCCGTTGGTCACGCTGGCGCGGCGGTTCTACCCGGTCTCGCCGAGCTTCGACGGACAGCGCTTCTTCACCCGCCTTGAGGGCGGCCGCCGGGCGATGACCCCGCTGTTCGTCGTGCTCCTGGTGATCGAGAGCACCGACGTCATCTTCGCCGTCGACAGCATCCCGGCCATCTTCGGCATCACGCGCGACGCGTTTCTCGTCTTCACCTCGAACGTCTTCGCCATCCTCGGCCTGCGCTCGATGTTCTTCGTCCTCGCCGGCATGATGCGGCGGTTTGCCTACCTCAAGTACAGCCTGGTCGCGCTGCTGCTGTTCATCGCCATCAAGATGATCTTCGAGCTGCACCTCGAGCCGGGGCTGATGCTCCTGATCATCGTCCTCATCCTCGCCGCGGGGATCGCTATCTCGTTGGTCTCGTCGCGCCGCCGGCCGGTCGACTCGACGCTGCCCGACGTGCCCGACGAGCAGTCCAGCGCCTGACCGGGGAGCCCGCCATGCCCCATCTGCTCGCCCTCGACGCCGGCACCACCAGCGTCCGCGCGGTTGTCTTTTCCGACGCCGGCGAGCCGGTCGCGCTCGCCCAGCGCGAGATCACCCAGCATTACCCGCGGCTCGGCTGGGTCGAGCACGACCCGTGCGAGATCCTCCGCCGCCAGCTCGAGGTCGCCCGCGCCGCGCTGGACACCGCGCGCCTGCAGCCCCGCGACGTGGCCGGAATCGGGATCACCAACCAGCGCGAAACGGTCGTGGTCTGGGACCGCGCCACCGGCGAGCCGGTCTACCCCGCGATTGTCTGGCAGGACCGCCGCACCGCCGGCCGCTGCGACGAGCTGCGCGCCGCGGGCTGCGGCGACGAGATCCGCGCGGCCACCGGACTCGAGCTCGACGCCTACTTCACGGCCACCAAGCTCGAGTGGGTTCTTCGCCACACCGGCGCGGCGGGCGACCTGGCCTTCGGCACGGTCGACTCGTGGCTGGTCTGGAACCTGACCGGCGCGCACGTCACCGACGCGAGCAACGCCTCGCGCACGATGCTCTACCACCTCGGGCGCGGCGAATGGGACCCGGCGCTGCTCGACCGCTTCGGCGTGCCCGCCGCGATGCTGCCCGCGGTGCGCTCGTCGAGCGAGGTCTATGGCGAGGCGACGGTGGACGGCCTGGCCGGCATCCCGGTGGCCGGCATCGCGGGCGACCAGCAGGCGGCGCTGTTCGGCCAGCGTTGTTTCGCGCCGGGGCAGGCCAAGAACACCTACGGCACGGGCTGTTTCCTGCTCCAGAATAGCGGCGCCGAGCCGGTTGCGTCGGCCAGCCGGCTGCTCTCGACGGTGGCCTGGCGGCTGGGCTCGGAGACCACCTACGCGCTGGAGGGCAGCGTCTTTGTCGGCGGCGCCGTGGTCCAGTGGCTGCGCGACGAGCTGCGGCTGGCGCCCACCGCGGCGGGCATCGACGCGCTGGCCGCCACCGTGCCCGACAGCGGCGGCGTGGTCCTGGTGCCGGCCTTTGTCGGTCTCGGCGCGCCGCACTGGGACCCCTATGCCCGGGGCGCCATCCTCGGCCTGACCCGCGACACCACCGCCGCGCACCTCTGCCGCGCCGCGCTCGAGTCGATCGCGCTGCAGACGGCCGACCTGCTCGATGCCGTTGCCGCCGACACGGGCCGGCCGCTGCCCGAGCTGCGCGCCGACGGCGGCGCCGCGCGCAGCGACCTGCTGATGCAGATTCAGGCCGACCTGCTGGGCGTGCCCGTAGTGCGGCCGGCGATGACCGAGACCACGGCCCTCGGCGCGGCCTATCTGGCCGGCCTGGCGACGGGCGTCTGGCCCGGCCTCGAGCAGCTCGCCGGGCAATCGGCGGCCGACCGCGTGTTCACGCCGTCGCAGCCGGCCGAGCAGGTGGCCGACCTGCGCGCACGCTGGCGCGAGGCGGTGCGCCGGGCCGGCGGCTGGGCGAGCTGACCGGAAACCGGCCCCGGCGCCGCGGTGTTGGGTGGAGCGAGGGACCGGAGACGGCGAT
>CAYONP010000074.1:28290-30789 GCA_964405335.1 uncultured Fimbriimonadaceae bacterium | reverse complement strand
TCTTTCAGCATGTCGAGGGGGGTCATCGTGTCGCACTCGCTCATCGCTGTCTCCTCGCCCATTGTACACACCTGCGTGTGTATTAGTCGAGGCATCTAGGTTACAAATCATGTCCAGACGAGATGGCCTCAACCGCGGTCACGATGCCACCGGTGACCGTCACGACCAGCCCGCGGGCGCGGAGCAAAGCGCGGCGCTCGGAGATGGTCATCTCGGCCAGGATGGCCGCGCGTTCGTCCGCGTCGGGCGGCAGCGGCGACAGGCGACCGGGCAAGGGTGTCCTGGCCGTCAGTAATCGCGCCTGCTGATCGAGCAGCTCGCCGCGGTGGCGCAGATACTCCCCCTCGCTCATCCGGGCCTCTTGCCGCAGGTAGACGCCGGTCAGGCGCTCGAGCTGCGCGGCGATGTCGAGCAACCGCCGATCGAGGTCAACCTCGCGGCCGTCGCTCCGAGACAGCTCGGCGGCGATGCGCTCGGGGTCGAGGTCGCGGACCAGCCAATCGGCAACCACCTCCCAGGCCGTGTCGTCGCGCACGTAGGGCGGTCGGCACGAACCCTTGACGTAGTTGCCGCAGCGCCAGTAGCGATACGTGGTGCCGCCCTTGTGCATCACCACGGTGTGCATCCGGGCGCCGCAGTGGCCGCAGGCCATGTGGCCGGCGAGCGGCGAGTAGTCGCTGCGCCGCGGCCGCGCGCCGACCCGCTGCGCGCGCTCCTGCACCTGTGCCGCCTGCCACAACAGCGGGTCGATGATCGGCTCGACGTTGGTTGCCTGGCGCATCGGCACGCGCCGGCCGTCGACCCGCTCGTGTAACAAGCCAAGGTAGATCGGATTGGTGAGCAGTCGGCGGAGCGGCGTCGACCGCCACGGCTCCCCGCCGTTGCCGCGGATGCCCTGCTCAGCCAGCCACTCACTGAGCTGGTGGGTCGTCTCGCCGGCGGCGTAGCGGCGGAACAGTTCGGCTACGATGCTGGCCTGCCGCGGCTCGGGCACGAAGCGGGCCTGTCGGCCGCGGCCGAGCTTGCGGTAGCCGAACGGCACGTGGCGCGTCCAGTAGATACCGGTCTCGCGGGCGTAGCGGATGGTCTCGCGGATGCGCTCGCGCAGGAGGTTGCGCTCGAACTCGGCCTGCGCCGCCATCATCGTGAAGAAGTGCCGGCCGATGGCCGAGCTGGTGTCGACCGCTTGCCCGCCGAGGTCGAGCAGGTGCAACGCAACGCCATGCTCCTGCCAATCGGAGGCGTGGCCGACGGCCTCGACGGTGTTGCGGAACAGCCGGTCGAGCCGCACCGCGACGACCAGCTCGGCGGCGCCGGCGTCGATCAGCTCGAGCAGCCGCCGCCCGCCGTGACGTGCGGCCAGGGGAACGCTCGACGACACGGCGGGGTCGGTGACCAGCTCGGCCAGCGCGAACCCGTGGCCGACGACGTAGCCGCGCACACGCTCGGCCTGCGCCTCGAGCGAGATGCCCTCGTCGCGCTGTTCTTCGGTGCTGACCCGCGAGTAGCCGACCGCGCGGCGGGTCACCGCGGCACGACGAAGCAGTGAGTCGGCGGGGCCTGGCCGTCCGGCACGTCGACGTTTACCTTGACCGGCTTGGCCGAACTGGGCGGCACGTCGATCGCGTATCCGGTCGCGCTGCCGATGATTTGGCCATCGCGGATGAGCTGCGCCTCTACCTTAATGTCGCCGCGGCCTGGTTGCAGGTTGCGCACCACCGCGTAGACCGTGTAGTAGTACTGCCCGAGCAAGCCGCGATGTGGCCCATCGAACGACGGTTGGTAGATTAGGGCGCGTACCGCCGGCGGGCCGAACCCAGAGAACTCGGTCGGCGGTGGACGAAGTGCCGGCGGTGGCGCGGCAGGAACGCTGGTCGTTGCTGGTGCTGTCGGGGCCGCAGGCTGTTCTGCGGCAAGGCGCGCTACGGTCTGCGACGCGCCCCAGCCGTAGCCGATGCCGATGGCCGACAGCAGACAGATGATCCCCACACACAGGCAGATCGCCAGCATCTGCGAGTTGGTCAATGTGATCTTGCGCGAGTCCATCGCTCACTCCCGCATTGGTCGCCAGCGTAGGCTGCCGACCACGTGGCCGATCAGGCGCACGTCGTCGCCGTCGTCGAGCGTCACCGCGTAGCGCTCGTTCAGTTTGCCCAGGGTGTGCCAGTCGTCGCGCTCCGGGTGCGGCCGAACCTGCGCGATGACCGTTTCGCCCTCGACCACCGCGACGGCGATATCCCACAGCCGCGGCGCGCGATTGCCGTAGCGCCGAACGACGAGCCAGTCGCCGTCGCGGATGGCCGGCTCCATCGAATCGCCGTCGGCCTGGACCATGTAGCTGTGCCCGTCGTGCCAGGTGCCGGCGGTCAGGTCGGCCAGGTCGACCTGCTCGGGCGCCGCCTCTTCGATGAGCAGCGGCACGCCACACGGCACGCGGCCGTAGTAGGGCAGCTCCTGCGTCGGCGGCGCGTAGACCGACCAGCCGGCAGGGGTCACGAC
>CAYONP010000074.1:4267-28190 GCA_964405335.1 uncultured Fimbriimonadaceae bacterium | reverse complement strand
AGGGCAGCTCCTGCGTCGGCGGCGCGTAGACCGACCAGCCGGCAGGGGTCACGACCAGCGGAATACCGGTTGCCGCGACCCACCGCTCGATCTCCGGATGCGGCACATTGAGCCGGCCCGTCTCTCTCTTCGACAGGTTCCCCTTGTCCACGCCTGTGCGTTCGGCAGCCTCAACCTGCGTCCAGCCTGCCAATTGCCTAGTCTGGCGTATTGCCGCGCCTAGCTCAGCCATAGTCCAGTCTGCGCCCTGCCTATCGCCCGCCTGTTCCCCGCCTAGCGCAGCGAGTGTGCAGCCTGCCGGACACAAAGTCAAGAGCCTTACGAAACTGTTACTGGCACGGATGCAATCTGCTTGACACACAGGTGTTCCTGTGGCAGAGTGAGGTTGTCCTAGTCACAGGACAGGAGCAGTCAGTGGCCAACAGCGACGAGAGGCGGCTGGTTCAGCGGCAGATCTACCTGCCGCCAGAGGACGACCAGCGTATCACCGACCTGGTACCGGCTCTGGCCAACGTGCCATCGATGCGCGCGTTGGTCCGGAGCTGGTCTGACGCAGCGCGGCTGGTCATCACCGAGGGCCTGGCCGCGCTTGAGGCTCGGTACGGCGTCGGCGAACTCGCCCCCGAGCACTACCCCGAGTTCGCGGAACAGGAATACGCATGAGCGACGAACTGAGCGCGACGATCAGTATCGGCGACGGGCCGGAGGTCGACCTCGACGCCTTCATGCGGCGCCTGCGATCGTTGAGCGAGACCGTCTCGGCCGACGACATCGAGCAGATCGAGGAGCGCATCGCCGAGCTGAGCGCCGAGCGTTCGCGGCTCGAGCGGGTCGAGGAGCCGCTGCGCGAACAGGGCCGGCTGACCAGCATCTCGACGCGGCTGGCCGACCTGCGCCAGGCGCTCGCCGCGGCCAAGCGGCGGCGCGCGGTGGCGCGAATCAGCAACTACGCTCAGAACCGCCCGGCCATCGATCGCGCGAAGCACCTCGAGGTCTGCCTCGGCGACGTGACCGAGCTGCTCGTTAACGCGCAGCTCAACGGCGACGAGGGCATGTGGGAGAGCGCGGCCGAGCAGCTCAAGCAGGCCCGCAAGCGGTTGGCCGACGCGGTGAACCTCGCCGATCTGGTCAACGACCTCGCCCTGGCCCATTCCGCCGGCGCGCAGCTCGCGCTGCCGTTGGAGTGACGCATGGTCCGCAACACACCCCCGACGGTCACCACGGTGCGCGTCGCGACGGCGCGCGACGCACGTCAGACCGCGGGCGAGTGGTACGCCGAGCAGGGGGCTGGCTACTGGCCGAAGGAGGACGTCATGGACGCCTTCGAGGCCACCTTGGGGAGGGTCGGGCGCGCGCGCCTGGCCTGCTGCGACCAGCACCTGCTGGTCATCCTGGACGACGCGACCTCCGGGGACAAGCCGGAGGCCGCGGGAAGGTAAGACGATGATTGTCTGCGCGCATCGTAGCGCGCCGGGGCGGCTCTGTCAACCGCCGCCCGACGGCGTGCGATGCCATGACCTCGACGAACTGGTCGAGGAGTTGCTGGCGGCTCCCCTGCCGCCCGCCGCGCTGGTCGACCGGCTGGTCGACGCCAAGCGCCACCTGCAGGACGTTGGTCGCTGGGCCGAGTGTCTACAGGTGCTGCGTCACCCGATGGTCGGCCTGATCGAGGGCACCCACGCGCTGGCCGAGGCGACACCCGGCCACGACCCCTATGACGCCGACCTGTGGCTGCACCGCGCGGCCGAGCCGCTCGACGAACTGGCCGCGCTCGGGATGCTGCTGCGCCTCGAACCGAACCACGGCCGGGCGCTCGACGGCGCCACGACCTTGATGCTCAACGACGCCTGCGACGACTGGCGCGAGACCCACCGGGGCCACGCCATCTGCGCGGCGACCGCGCTGTTGCAGGCGGTCATCCGCCGGCGGGAGGTGGCTCATGCCGCGGCCTGACGGTTTCGAGCAGGTCGGCGACGTGGCCAATCGGCTGGTCGCCGACAAGCTGCTGGCCATGCTGCGCAATGGCGAGGCCGAGCAGGTCGACGACCCCGACGACCCGCGCGGCGCCCGCTACATCTTCACCCGACCGGAGCCGGCGCGCGAGCCGGAAGAGGTGACCAACGATGACTGACCTGTTCGACATCATCACCCCGCTGCCGCTGCCGCAGAGCAGCACGGTGGCGGAGTTCGCCCAGGCGGTCATCGACGATCTGCAACTCCGGCAGACCATGGCCGACCTCGGCCTGCTCAACCTCGGCGCGGGGCTGGACACACAGCTCCACGTCGTGCGCATCTGCGCCGCGGCGGCGCCGGCGATCGAGCGGCTGCACCGCCTGTCGCAGCACCGGATCGGCCGGTTCGCGATCGAGGCCGCGCGCGAGCATGACCACAACGCCCTCGGGTCGGTCGCCCGGCTGCTGAGCGAGGAGGGCTTCGACTACCAGGGAGGTGCGCGATGAGCCTGTTCAAGCGCGCCACCCGCAAGGGCATCAAGCTCCGGCTTGCCCTCGTCGGACCGAGCGGGTCCGGCAAGACCTACACCAGCCTGCTGCTGGCTCACCAACTGCTCGGCATCAAGCCGGGCGACCCGGCCGCGGCCGAGCGCATCGCGCTGCTCGACACGGAGCAGGGCAGCAGCCGCCGCTACAGTGGCCGGCCGTTCGAGTTCGCCATGGCCCCGCTTCGGGACTACCACCCGAAGCACTACATCAAGGCCATCGACGATGCGGCTCAGTCGGGTTTTGAGCTGCTCGTCATCGACAGCCTGAGCCACGCCTGGTCCGGCAAGGGCGGCGCCCTCGAGCTGGTCGACCGCCTCAAGAAGGGCGACAACAACTGGTCCGGCTGGGCCGACGTAACGCCTCTGCACCGGGCGTTGGTCGAGTCGATGCTCGGATCCAACCTCCACATCATCGCGACCATGCGGGCCAAGACCGAATGGGCCATAGAGGGCCGCAAGCCGGTCAAGGTCGGCGTCGGACCTGACCAGCGCCACGGCATCGACTACGAGTTCGACGTGGTGCTCGACCTTGACCATGCGCACGTGGTCAGCGCCAGCAAAACCCGCTGCGCCGACCTTGACGGGCAGGAGTTCCAGCCCGGCGATCCGGCGCTTGCCGACACCCTCCGCGGGTGGATCCAGGAGCAGGGCGACGGGGCGCAGGTCGAGCCGGTGACTGAGCCGGAGATCGAGCAAGCGGCGGCTCCCGAGCCGGAACCGGAGCCCGAACCCGAGCCGCCGAGGCGGCGCGGCAAGCCCAAGGCCGAGGCCAACGGCAAGCCGGTCGAGACACCGGCGCCGGAGCCGCAGACCGACGAGCCGGCCAAGTCCGACCACGAGACGGTGGCCAACCTGACCGGCCGCTACGACCACTGCGGCAGCGTCGAGACGCTCGAGCAGATTGACGCCGACCGCGATGCCGCGGTGCAGACCAACCGCCTGCGCAAGACCGGCGCGAGCTGGCCGGCGATCGAGCGGTGCCGGCAACTCGCCGTCGATCGGCTCGAGGTCGCGGCCGACCTATCCGAGCGCTATCTCAACGCGCGGGACGAGCCGGACCTGTTCAGCGCCGACGGCGCGTGGAACGCCGCGATCGAGGCCGGCTTGCTCCCCGACGGACACCCGATCACGCGCCGCCTGACCGGTCTGCGGCTCCTCGCCCATGCCCGACTGGCCGACAGCGGCGAGGCGCTGAAGCTCGTCGCCGAGCTGCGCGATGCCGCCGTCAAGGCCGGCAACCTGCTCGAGTTCGACGACGTGCTCGACGACCTGGACATGGCACTGACCGAGGCGGAAGCCCGGCTGGCCGAACTGGAAGAGGTGTAGCATGGCAAACGACAACGGACGTTCGAAGACCAAGTACCCCCGCATCGCGTTCCTCGCCAAGGGCAAAACGCCCGGTGAGGCCGTCTTCGCCGGCCCGCTGACCCCGGCCGCGCGGGTGCGCATCGGGGTCGGCGCCAAGTCGGTCTGTCGGGTGATCAAGAACTCGCGCAAGACCAGTGAGAACCACCCGGTGGCCCTCGCGATGCTCGACTGCGAGACCCGCGCCGGTGTCGAGCAGGTCGAGCTGGCCAGCCTCTGGCCGGACACCGGCGACGGCCTGGTCAAGTACAGCGGCCCGATCAGCGATGACGGCTGCTTCCTGCTCGGCTTGCCGCCGACGGCTCGCATCTCCCTCCGCACCGCCTTCGTGGACCGCGAGACCGGCAAGGTGGTTGAGGAGACCGACGGCAACGACTTCGTGATCACCGCGGCGGTCTACGCCGACGCCGGTGGTGGCGAGCAGGCCAGGCGCAACATGCCCAACGACTTCGATGACGACAGCGGGACCGACCCGTTCGTGGAGGAGTAGCATGACCAGCCTCTATGACCTGAGCGGCATCCGCTGCGAGCTGATCGAGGCGCTCCTGCGCGTCGCCGACGAGGAGGGTGAACCGGCCGACCATGCCGAGCGCGAGGCCAACCTGGCCGCGGTGCTCAGCGGCATCGACGCGGATATCGCCGACAAGGCCGACGACATCGCGTGGGTGGTGCGTGACCTCGAAGCCCAGGCGGCGGCCCACAAGGCGATCGCCGACGAGTTCGCGATGAAGCGGCGCGTGGCCGAGAACGCGGCCCGCCGCCTCAAGGGCTACGCCCTGGCCTGCATGGACCGCGCCGGCCTGGAGAAGGTCAAGGGCGAGCAGTACACCCTAGCCCTTCAGGCCAGTCCGCCGAGCATCGCCGAGATGGACGAGCGGGCCGCGGTTGAAGCCGGCTTCGGCGAGATGGTTCCGAAGGTCGACAGTCGGGCCGTCATCGCCACCTGGAAGACCAACCCGCAGCAGGTGACGTTCGCCGTCGTGACGCAGGGCAAGCACCTGCGGATCCGATGATGGACCACCTCAACGTTCCCCGCCCCCAGGCGCCCGCCCCCCGCCGCGTGCCGGCGGGGGAGCGGGTCTGCCTAGTCATCGTCGCCGCCGCCGGCGCGATGCTCGGCGCGCGGATGCTGGCCGCGGCGCTCGTCGCGCCAGGCCGCACGTGGCTGGTGTGGCTCGTCGCCGGGCTGGCCTGCCTGACCGTCGCGTGGGTCGCCGTGTGGCCCGCGCTGATAGGGAGTCGACCATGCCGCCCGAGCTAGGACCGCTGTACAAATGGATTGACGGCGACCGGCGCTCCTGCCACGGCGGAACGCCCCTCCAGTGGCCCGCGCCGGCGGCCGACGCCCCCGGCGAGTGGATGCCGGCGGTGGCACTGCCGTTGCTGCGGTGCGCCAACGGCTACCACGTGCTGGAGGGTGCCGACCTGGTGCTGCGCTCGGCCGAGACGCTGTGGCGCGTCGAGGCGCGCGGCAAGGTCCTGGTCTGCGAGGGCGAGGTGGTCGTCGAACAGGCGCGCCTCCTCCGTCAGATGCCGTGGGACGCCCGTATCGCCCGGCTCTATGCCTGCGACTGCGCTGAACGCGTGGTGCGTCTGTGCGGCGACGATCCCCGACCACGCGAGGCGATCGCAGTAGCGCGGCGGTACGCCGACGGGCAGGCGACCGATGAGGAGTTGGCCTCCGCCTGGGCCGACGCCAGGGCCGCCACAAAGGCCGAGGATGCCGCCTGGGCCTCCGCCTGGGACGCCGCCGCCGACGCCGCCGAAGCCGCCGACGCCGCCGCCGCCGCCGACGTCGCCGCCGCCGCCGCCGACGCTGCCGCCGCCGCAGCCTGGGCCGCCGCCGCCGCCGAAGCCGCCGAAGCCGCCGCCGCCAAGGTCGCCGCCAGGGTCGCCGAGCGCCGGTGGCAGGCGCGGCACCTGCTGGAGCTGCTCGGGGAGGATCCCAGTGTCATACCCGCCTGAACTCGGCCCTCCACCCGACCTGCCGGTCTGGATTAGCATCGCCGCGTTGGTGCTCGTCGGGCTGCTGGCATGGCTGCTACGCCACGCCCTGCCGATCGCACCACCGGCGCGCGAGCGGTACGAGGAGGTCGACCACGACGTGATCGACCTGGCCGCGCGGCGAGGAGGTGAACGGTGAGTGACAACGAGAACACCGAGGCCCGCGCCGCCGAGGAGCAGCCCCTGCTCGACGCGGCGCTGGCCTACTGGACTGCCGAGCGGTGCGAGGACGCACGCGACAGCGCGGTGGGTTACATCGAGCTGTACGCACCATTGGTCACAGGTCAGGGCGAGCCCGACGGAGAGACGTATGCCTGCGTGCAAGCCGCATACGAGACGCGCGAACTGACCTCCGTCGCACTGCATCTCTACGCCCGCGTCGCCGGGCTGGAGGCCAAGGTCGTCGCGCTCCGCGCCGAGGTCGCCGCGCTGAAGGCGCGCAGGGCGGTGGCTTGCACGGAGTGCGATGGGGCTGGAACGGTGCCGGATCCGACAAGGGCGTACGTGGAGTGGATGTGGCAGACGTGGGGGGCACTGGTTTTCTGTGCGGAGTGCCACAGCACCGGCGTAGTGCTGGCGCTGGTCTGCCAGGCGTGCAAGGGCTCGGGCGAGGTCGAGACCGACACAGTGCTCAACTACGACGCAGCCGACGGGTCCTACACCGTCCCGCGGGGAACGTGCTGGGAGTGCGGCGGTACCGGAGTGGTGCTCGCGAAGGAGGGCGATTGTGCCAAGCGTTGAGGAGAATAGGATGACCGAAGACCAGCATGAGCGATTCGATGCTGCTATGACCTTTGTTCGCTATGAGCGACAGCGCCAGTATCAGAAGTGGGGACGCCGCGAGCCCGGCAACGAAACCTTAGCGGTTGTACTGATCGCGCTCCAGGAGGAGCTGGGCGAGGCGTCCGAGGCGTGGCTGGATGCTGGGTGTAGTGACCGGCCTGGATCAGTCACCCTCGAATCCATGCGACATGAGTTCGCGCAAATCGCCGCATTGGCGGTGGCTGGTATCGAAGCCTGCGGGGCACGTGACCATGCCAACTCTTGCTGACCTGGAGGCGCTGCTGACCGCGTGCGAGGAGTGCCGCCGGCTGGACCGCGAGGCGACGCCGGGGCCGTGGTCGCGAGGAACGATGGGGAAGATCGTAGCCCTAGCGCATGAGCCGGGCATTGTGTGTCGGGCCGAGGACGCCGACTTCATCTGCGCCGCCCGCAAGGGCTGGCCGGCCGCCTGCCGCGCGGCGCTGCGATGGGCGATCGATGCATCGGACCATGTTGGCGACCTGCGCGACCGGTCTGTGTCACCTGGCTGGAAAGCGGCCGTAGCCCGTGCGCGCCGACTGCTCGACGAGTGGCCAGAGGAGGGCGACCATGCTGCCGGCTGTGGCTCGAAGAGCAGGGGCAGGGTGTACTGCCGGGGGCGTGCGATGGCTGAGGCGGCTACCCAGCATCGCCCGCGCACCGAAGCCGAACTGGTCTTCCGCGTCCTGCGCGATGACGGCGGGTGGCTCACCGACGAACAGGTCGCCTCGCAGGTCTGTAAGGAACTGGGCCAGCTCGACGACGCCACCCGACGCAGGCTCGTCCTCCCGCGACGCTACTCCGTCGAGCGCGCCGCGAAACTGCTCGATCAGCTCGTCGCCTGCGGCTGTGCGGTCAAGAGCGGGCCGTGTTCGTGGCGCCTGGCGCGCCAGGGAGTTGGGGCAGGCTAATGCCTGAGCCGTCGCGGGAGCTGATTGACCAGGTGACCGCCGCCGTGCTCGAACGCGGTGGCAAGCAGCGGCCCGGAACGGCCGAGTACCGCTTCCGGTGTCCCTCCGGCAACCACGACGATACCCACCCAAGCTGCGATTGGAACGCCGACAGCGGCGTCTGGAACTGCCTCGCCTGTGGAGCCGCCGGCGGGGCATACGACCTGGCCCGAATGTGGCACCTGACCCCCTCCGCGAACGGTGCCAGGTCGAACCGCGGAAGCCATGGCGGGGGTGACGCCCACACGCCCCCGCCATCCGCGGCTCTGCCGACCGACGAACAGTGGGCGAAGTTCCAGGCCAACCTCGTCGAGGCCGACGGCGCTCCGGCCGACAAGGCGCGCGAGTACCTCGCCGCCCTTGGCATCGACCCGGCGACCTGCGGCTGGGGCCTAAGCAGCCTCACCGCCGAGCGCGCGCTCGAGCTCGGGCTCAGCCCCAAAGCCACGGGGATGCGCCTCCTCATCCCGGTTCGCGATGCCAGGGGTCGGTTGCTCGACGTGCGGCGCTACAGCGGCCCGTTCGCCTGCAAGGACAAGCAGTTCAAGTGCGTCCCTTGGCGACGCGGCACCGGCTCGGCCCAACCCTACGGCTGGCACGACCTGCCGGCCGGTGCCGACCCGATCGTCTGGTGCGAGGGCGAGAAGGACTGCGAAGCGCTCCGCGCCCTCGGGGTCCACGCCGTCAGCCACACCAACGGCGCCAACGCCGCCGCGAAGGTCGCTCGCGAACTGCCCGAGGCGCTCCTCGCCGGGAAGCGACTCCTGGTCTGGTTCGACCACGACCAGGGCGGACAGGACGGCGCTGCCAGGCTGATCGAGACGCTCTCCGGCCGCGGTGTCGTCACCGCTCAGGCCACCTGGCCCGACCCGTCACCGGCCGGATTCGACTTCTCCGATGCCATCCTGCGCGACGGCCAGGCCGCGGTCCGAGAACTGGTCAACTGGGCTGTCGCCTCCGCTGCATGGCACACGCCACCGGCGCCTCTGCCGATGATCCAAGTCACCGACCGGCAGCTCTCCGACGTCGCCGACGACGCCATCGCCGCCCTGCGCTCGAGCAACGACCCACCCGAGCTGTACCTGCGCAGCGGGCGCATGGTCCGTGTGGTCCGCGACGAGACCGGCTGGCCTGCCATCGCCGATGTCTCCAGCGAAGCCATCCGCGGCCGCCTCGCCCGCGTCGCGCGTTGGGCCGGCAGCAAGCAACGGCCGGTTCACCCGCCGATGGCCGTCGCGCAGACTATCCTGGCCGAGCCCAGACTGCCGCTCCCTGGCCTCGAGGCGATCTGTCAGACGCCGACCCTGCGGCCCGACGGCACCGTGCTCGCGACGCCCGGCTACGACACCACCACGCGGCTGGTCTACGCGCCGCCCAACGGCCTGGCCGTGCCGCCCGTCCCACCCGAGCCGACCGAGGCCGAATGCCAAGCTGCGCGCGGTGTTCTCGACGAGGTGCTCGCCGACTTCCCCTTCGTCGACCAGGCCAGCTACGCCAATCTCCTGGCCCTCTGGCTGACCCCCGTCATCCGCGGCGCCATCGCCGGGCCGGTCCCCCTGGCCGTCATCGATGCACCGAGCCCCGGCACCGGCAAGAGCCTCCTGGTCGAAACCGTGGCCATCTGCGTCACCGGCCGTGCCACCTTCATCACCGCGCCCGGCGACGAAGACGAGTGGCGCAAGCGCCTGACCGCCCTCATCCTCGGCGGATCGAGCATCGTCGCGATCGACAACATCCCCCGCCGGCTGGCCTCCGACCAGCTCTCCGCCGCGTTGACCGCTGACTGGTGGGAAGACCGCGAACTCGGCCGCAGCGGCATCGTCCGAGTCCGCCAGCGCGCCACCTGGATCGCCACCGGCAACAACATCCAGCTCGGCGGCGACCTGCCCCGCCGCTGCTACTGGATCCGCCTCGACGCCAAGGTCTCCCGACCATGGGAGCGCGACCGCTTCGCGATCCCGAACCTCCGTCGGCACGTCGGCGACCATCGCGGCGAGCTGCTCGCCGCCCTGCTCACCATCGCTCGGTCATGGGTCTCCGCCGGCCGGCCGAAGGCCACCGACAAGCCCAAACTCGGAGGCTTTGAGTCGTGGCTTGATTGGACCAGCGGCATCCTCGCCCATGCCGGCATCGTCGGCTTCCTCGGCAACCAGGAGCAACTCTACGAAGAGAGCGACGAAGATGGACCAGCCTGGGAGGCGTTCCTCCGGGCCTGGCACCGCTGCTTCGGCGACGCCCCGGTGCGCACCGCCGAGCTGATCGCCGCCGCCCAGGAAGACGACGTGCCAGCCGGCCGCGAACTGCGCGAGTGTATGCCGCCATGGGCGGTCGACGCAGCCGGACACGCCGACGTCCGCAAGCTCGGCAACTCGTTCAAGCGTTACCTAGATCGTCGATACGGTGAAGATGGAATACGGCTTTGCCGGCACAGCGAGGATCGGCACGTCAAGGTCGTCCGGTGGTGTGTGCGGACCGATGCGGGGTCAGCGGGGTCAAGCGGGGGCAGTTTCACCCCAACGCGGGAATTTGGGCAGGGGAAACGGGATACGCAAGATCATAAAGGGGCTGGAAATGACCCCGCTGGCCCCGCTGACCCCGCAAGCCCGATCGACGACCCCGATTACGACCCGTTCGCGCAGGAATGACCCGAGAAAGGACAGGGCATGAACGCCATCGATGAGCTGACTGCGGCCGAGGTCAAGGACCTGGCCGGTCGCATGGGCGTCACGCCGGCGAAACTCCGCGCCAGCTTCGCCGCGCGCGACCTGGCCGAACGCGCAATGCGCATCCGCCGGCCGATGGAGATGCATCGGATTGCCGTCGAGCATCTGCCCGGCATGGCGCGGGCCGTAGTCAACAGCGGTGATGCCGGCTTCACCGGCACCGTTGCTGTCGCTCTCGGGCTGGTCGACCCCGACGAGCCGATGTCCGTCGCCAAGGAAGCGCTCGCGCAACTCGCGCTGGTCGATGAGCTGCCGAAGCAACGCGGGCGGGCTGTTCGTTCATCCGTGTCACCCAACGCGCGCGTGAACGGTCGCACGGGCTTTGGTGACACCATTTGCGCCATCGTCTGTGAACATGGCCGAGTGAGCTACGACGAGCTGTGCGAGCGTATCCGGGAGACGAAGTACGCCGCGTCGGTGTGTGGTCTGAAGACGGCCCTGAAGTCACTCGTGAAGAGCGGTGCGGTACGCGAGAACGCGGGTCGCGGCGGGCTGTTCTATGAGGTTGTGGCGTGACTGAGCACTCCTTCGAGGTGCTCGGGTTGCCGAAGCCGGCCGGGTCGAAGCGAGCCTTCGTCCGCGGCGGTCGCGCCATCGTGACCGACGATTGCCGTGGTTCACGAGAATGGAAAAACCAGGTCGCCGATGCAGTGGGCCGGCAGCACGACGGCCCGTTGCTGGACGGCCCGCTCGAGCTGCAGGTCGAGTTCTGGCTGCCGCGGCCGAAGAGCCACTTCGGCTCGGGCCGCAACGCCGACCAGGTGCGACCGTCGGCACCGACCCACCCGGCGGTCAAGCCGGACTTGCTCAAGCTCACTCGAGCGGTCGAGGACGCGTTGACCGGGGTGCTCTGGCGCGACGATGCGCTGATCGTTTCGGAGCGTCTGGCCAAGCGGTACACCACGGAGGCGGCGCGGACCGTCATCCGGGTGAGGCCGGTGGAGGTGTCAGCGTGAACTACCAGATCCTGCCGCCGCTGGCCGACGACGAGTTCGCCGCGCTGAAGGCCGACATCGCCGAGCGTGGCGTCCAGGTGCCGATCGAGGTCGACGAGGCTGGCGCGGTGCTCGACGGACACCATCGCCTGCGTGCGGTGGCTGAGCTTCGAGCCGAGGGCGTTGATGTGGCGGATGCTCCAGTGGTGCGCCGGGTCTTCGCCGACGAATCCGCCAAGCGGGCGCATGTCCGGGCGTTGAACTTGAACCGCCGGCACCTGACGCAGGAGCAGCGCCGCGCCCTCATCGCCGAACAGCTCGCCGAGACACCCGAACGCAGCGATCGCCAGATCGCTACCGCGCTTGGGGTGTCCAACAGAACCGTCACAACCGAGCGTGGCAACCTTGTGTTGTCTGTGCAATCTACACAGACAACGTTAGGTGAACGCTCGGATGGCAGGGCGTACCGCCGCGGGGTGTTCGCCGAGGAGCCGCAGACCGAGCCGCGTCGAGCACAGTTCGATATCCCGCACGGCACGGTCCGCGACGTGCGTCGGCGCCTCGTCGAGGCGGGTGAGGCGGTCGAGGCACCTGTCCGCTGCTCAGGCGACCAGTCGGCGGGATTGCTCGCACAAGCTGGTGACCGAGCGCAGGCGATGCGTGAGCGGGCGCGGTGGTGTGAGCAACTGGCCCCGCTGACCTGGGGCGCAATCAAATCGGGCGTCACGGTCACCGCTTGCACCCTAGGAGATATCGGCCGCGAGTGCCTAGCGGCCGCCGAGGTATTGGACCAGCTCTCGGCCGCTGTGCGGGCGAAGGAGGGACCATGAGCGGTGACATCTACCTGCTGGTTGCTGGGGTTCCGCCGCCCTGGGACGAGTGCACGGTGCGTCAGATCCTGTATCTGCGCCACCGCCTGGCGCTCGAGCCGCACGACGCCATCGCCCGGCGGTATGGCATCAGCGAGAGTGGCGTGCGCCATGCTCTGGGCCGGATCCAGAGGGCCTTTCAGGTCACCCGCGAGGCTGATCTGCTGGTCCTTGCTGAGCGCGATGGCGTACGGCCGCTGAAGCTGTGCGAGGTCGACCAGGGGGTGGGTTGTGCCAGCGAGTGTTGACCTGCCCTTGAGCGATCTTCCGCCGGGCGATGCCGACCGTCTGCGCGCTGTGGCGTTGATGATGGCGGTTGGTGGATGTAGCTACACGACGGCGGCGAAACGGCTCGGGTCTCACCAGGACTGCGACTATCCCGGCCAAGCACTGAGGAGCTGGTGTTTCTACCGTGCTCAGGCGTGGGCGGAGGCGCGCGCCTGGGCCGAGCAGGAGGTGGCGCCAGAACTCGAGCGGCGAGCGCGGCAGATCCTCTACGGCGCGATGGACGGGCAGGGCACGCTCGACCAGCAGATCAAGGCGGCTCAGATCGTGCTCTCCGACCGACGCCGCAGCGAGGAGATCGCGGTTCGTCGCGAGCTGTTGACGGCCAAGCTACAGCTCACCATCGTCGATCCGTTCGAGCGCATCCCCGAGGAGCGCCGCGCCGAGCTGGCCGCGTCGCCGGTGTTGGCCGAGCGCGGACTGCGTCTGATTGAGGGCGAGTCGTGACCGCCGACCCGGTGCGCGAGGCTGCCTATCGAGCGCGGTACGACTTCGCGACCTTCTGCGCCTTCTGCGCCGAGTATGTGCTCGGCGGCCTCGTAGCCGACCACCAATGGCGGTTTGTCCGCGCGGTGGCCCCGGTCGAGTCCACCGACGGAGATCGGCTCATCGTCAGCGGCCCGCCGCAGCACGGCAAGACCACCTTCTGCACGCTGCTCTTCTTGGCGTGGTGCCTCGGCCGCTGCGTTGCCGGGCTCGGGCCCATCCGCTCGGCCATGCTGGCCTGCTACAACCACACGCGTGCCACTGTGCTCGCCGGTGCGGTGCGTGACCTGTTCCGCGACCCGCTCAGCCCGGTACGGCTGGTCTTCCCCGAGGCGGTGCTGGTCGAGCCGGCCAGCGCCGCGCAGTGGCGGTTCGTCGGCCGACCCGAGCACGAGCCGAGCCTGATTGCCCTCGGTATCGGCATGGGTACCGGCTATCCGGCCGACCTGATCCTCATCGACGACTATGTGCAGAACTGGCAGCAGGCGCTGAGCGAGGCGTACCAGCGCGAGGTGTGGACGTGGTGGACCGGCACAATGCGGGTGAGGATGCAGGCCCACACGCGGGCCGTGCTGACGGCTACGCGGTGGGGCGACCATGACCTGGTTGGTCGCAACATGGCCGACGCCAGCGGCCGCTGGCGCTACGTGGCTCTGCCGGCGATCAGCGGCGAGGGCGACGCTCGCCGGGCGTTGTGGGAGGACCGCTTCCCGCTGCGCTTCCTCGATGAGCAGCGGGTGGCCATCGGTGACCGTGACTTCCGAACGCAGTACCTCTGCGATCCGACGCCGGATGATGGTGTCATCTGGCGCTACGAGTGGTTCGAGCAGGCGTTCTACACCGGCGACCCGCCGTGGTGTCCGGTCACGGTTACGGCCTGGGACACGGCCAGCTCGACGAGCGCCGATGCGGATTACACCGGTTGGTGCCGTGGTGGAGTCAGCCAGTACGGTCACTTCTGGTTCTACACCGCCGGCCGGCAGCGGATGGAGTTCAACCAGCTCGTGGCAGCGGTCGAGTACGGTGTCGGTGGCCCGGACCACGAGGTCGCCTTGATCGAGAAGGCGGGGGTCGGGATTGCCTTGCTGCAGACGATGCGCGACAGCCGCCGTCGCCCGGTCGAGTCGGTAGTCCCGAAGGTGAGCAAGGAGCTGCGGGCGCTCGAGCTGACGCCCTACGCCCAGGCTGGGAAGATGCACTTCCCGTCGGACCAGCCTTGGGCCGAGGAGCTGCTCGCCGAGATGATCCGCTTCCCCTACGGCGCGCACGACGACCGCCACGACGCTTGTGTCCACTGCGGCAACTGGTTGGCCAACGTCCCGCTGGTTGGGGCCAGGCTCGGCGGTATCCGCGCCTGACCGCAGCGCGTCACGATTGTGACGTGGGCCGGCGGCTGACCTCCTGCGCGTGCCGTCGGCACGGCTATGCTCCTGGTGGAGCATGGCATGGTGGTCGACGCCGCTCGCATTGGCCGGGAGCGGATGGAGTCCCTGCTCGGCTATGCGCAGGTGCTCGAGGCCGAGACGGTCAAGCAGCGGCGGACGGTGTTGGCGGGCTGTCCGGTCAGGCTGACCAAAGCCACGCACGGCTCACTGGTCGACATCCTCGGCGAGACCTTCGCGCTCAACCTGGCCAATCTGGTGGTCGACGAGTTGGTCGCGCCGCTCAACCTCGAAGCGGTGAACTCCGACGACGACCAGGCTTCGGGCGAGGTGTGGGACTGCTGGCAGCGGAGCGAGCTGTCGGCCGGTACCGAGGGGTTGTTCACCGCCGCGGCCGCCGACGGCCAGGCGTTCCTCATCGCCGACTTCGACGACCAGGGCCAGCCGACGGCGTGGGTCAACCTGGCCTATGACGGGACGGTCGGGCTCGAGGTGAAGGCGGTCGACCCGGATGGCGCCATCCTGGTTGCGATCAAACACGAGCGCGAGATCCTCGTCCGGGACCGGCGGACCTCGCTGCTGGTTCGTCTGGTCGACCACCTCCGGTCGATGGTCGGGATGCCGGGGCGCTCCGCGGTCGACTACCTCGACCGGATGATCCGGACAGAGTACGTTTTCGACCCGTTCAGCGACACGACCGCGATCCGGCACTTCATCACCGACCCAGGGCGGGCCGAGTACCAAGCGGTCGAGGTTGATGGTCGGTGGGTCGAGGTGGCGCCCGGCACCCCAGGTGACGAGTGGCCGTTCGGGATGCCGGTGGTGCCGTTCGTTGCACCGAGTGGCGGCGAGCTATCCGACCTCGAAGACCCGCAGCGGCTGGTCAACGCCGCCGCGCTCGACCTGGCCCAGGCGGCACGGGTCGACAGCCTGCGCATCGCCTACACCATCGATTGCCGGCCGATGATGGGTGGCACGACGGGGAAGAGCCAGTCGGAGCCGATCTACCTGG
The DNA here is from genome assembly GCA_964405335.1 of uncultured Fimbriimonadaceae bacterium. Lineage (GTDB taxonomy): Bacteria > Armatimonadota > UBA10988 > UBA10988 > UBA10988 > CAYONP01. Next base: position 12,878 of record CAYONP010000074.1, on the reverse strand, counting down.
TCCCCGGCGTCGCGATCGAGTTCCAGAGCCTGAGCGACGAGCGCAAGGGGCAGGTCGGCACACTGCCGCCGAGCGACTTGTCGGCTTTGATGGAGGCGCTCAAGCTGCGGGTCGAGATGATGTTGATGCTGGCCCGTACCTCGACCTTCGTGCTACCGTGGCGGGCCAGCGGCACGGTCTATCCATCCGGCGCTGCCCTGCGCATCACCACGGCGCCGTTCCGGGACAAGGTTGAGCGGTACCAGGAGCGATGGGGCGTCGGTTTCATCCGCCTGTTCGAGCTGTGGCAGCGGATGCTCGGTATGGAGCCGTCGGAAGTGCTGCCTGTCTGGCAGTCGTTGTCCTACACGACCCTCGCCGAAGACCTGCAGAACGTCATGGCGATGCAGCAGCTCGGGCTGCCGCGCGAGCACCAGGCGGCTGTGCTCGGGATGACGCCGGACCAGAAGCTCGCCTGGGACGAAGAGAGCAGCTCTGTGTCGGCCCTGCGGCTAAGCGCTGTCGAGGCCGCAGGTGAGTAGCCATGCCGTCGGGTCTCAGCTACGACGGCATCGAACCTGATAAGCGCTTTGCAGACTGGCGCCGGCCGGCTGCGACACTGTGGGCTGACTTCGAGAAGACCCTCCCGCCGCGGCTGCACGGCTTCATCGACGCTCGTGCCAACCCCTGGGCCGACGGCTCGGCCCGGGCCCGCAGCGGCGCGGTGGGGATGCTGGCCGACACCTGGCGCGACTATGCGGCCGACCTTACCGGCCGCGTTACCTCCGGTGAACTGACGCTCGACGAGTGGCGAGAGAAGCTCAAGGAGCGAGCTGGCCCGGCACTGCTCGCCGCGGCGATGGCGCAGTACGGCGGCAACCCACTGGCCAACGAGCTGACCTGGCGCCGGCTGTCCGAGGCACAGCGGCGGATGGAGGCGCGGTTCGATGCCCTGGCCGAGAAGCTGGCCGACGAGGAGGTATCGCCGGCACAGGCGGCGGCGTGGGCCGGCCAAGGGAGCCGTGGGTTGGTGCGAGCTGCCGGCCAGATAGGCAGCGCGGCGCGGTTCGAGGGCCAGCCGGTGAGCCGGGTATTGACCGCGTTCGAGAACCACTGCCTGACCTGTCCCGGCAAGGTGAAGATCTATGCCAACCTCCAGGCATACCTGGCCGAGGCCGGCGGGTGGCCTGGCGACGGGTCCGACCAGTGCCACGGCAACTGCCTCTGCTCGCTCGAGCCGGCGACCGAGTTCAGCGTCTTCGGCGGCGAGACCGGTGGGTTGCTTTCACCGACCGGTCTGCCGACGCTGCCGACGCTGCCTGAGTTGCCGACCGGCGTGCCGGATGACCTCGCGCGGCCGTTGCCCCGTTCGCCGGGGAAGATCGACATCGACACCGAGGAGGGGCTGGGTATCGGGCCGGGGGCGTTCCTTCCTCCGCCGCCATTGGCCGGCCCGAAGTGGTCGGCGCTGCCGCTGCTCGATGGCGCGTTTCATGGCGCCGACCTGCACACTCCGGAGCTGTTTGGTCCGCGGCAGGAGGATGCAGCCTACGGTGCCGTGGTCTTTGATGACCAGGGCCGCGTTCTGCTCCGTCGGCCGACCAACGAGTTCGGTGGCTATGCCTGGACCTGGCCGAAGGGCAAGCAGGCAGCGGGCGACCACCCAATCGACACGGCGGTGCGTGAGGTGGCCGAGGAGACCGGTTACACCATTGAGACGGTCGGTCTGCTTCGCGGTGGCTTCTCGAGTGGGTCGAGCACCAGCCACTTCTTCGTTGCTCGGGCTGTCCACCATGACCCGAAGGCGATGCACTGGGAGACTGAGGCGGTCGAGTGGTTGACACCGGAGGAGGCGGTCGAACGGATCAAGCTCTCGAGCAACACCGCCGGCCGAGTACGCGACCTGAAGATCCTCGAGGCGGCGTTGACCGAGCGCAAGAAGCTCCTGGCCGGCGAGGCGACTTACGACCTGTCGCCGCCACAGCCGAAGGTCGAGCCGCCGCCGGCGCCTGTGGTGACGGTGCCGAAGAAGCCGAAGAAGGCGAAATCACCTGCCCCGCCAGCACCGCCAGTGATGCCCGAGCCCCAGCTCGACGCGCCACGTCGTGAGCAGCAAGCGGTCACTCCGCCGGAGTGGATTGACCTCGACGACGGTCGGCTCCGACGCGTCGGCGGTGCGGCGGGCTCGAACCCTGCCGGCTGGTACGAGGACGAGCAGGGGAAGCGGCACTACGTCAAGTTCCCGAACAGCAGCGGCCAAGTCGCGGCCGACCTCCTCGGGCGCCGGCTCTCGGAGCGCATGGGCCTGCCGTCGACGGGTGGTCGGCGGGTTGTGTTGCCAGATGGCAGTGTTGGCATCGCGTCGGAGGAACAGCCGCTCACCGCCCTTGGCCAGCTCGGGCTGAAGAAGCGCGGTCGGGCGGAGCGGACCGACCATCTGGTTCACGCGGTGCTGACCCGCAACTGGGATGTGGTCGGCCTCGGGTACGACAACCTGCTGCTCAACGCTGACGGGAAGCTGGTCGTTGTCGACCACGGTGGGGGGCTGCTGTGGCGAGCGCAGGGCGATCTGAAGCCGGGTGACTTCGCCGACTTCCCGGCCGAGCTAACAACGCTGCGAACCGGCACGGTGAACCCGACCGCGCCGTCGGTGTTCGGGGACATCACCGATCTCAACCTGGCCCGCGCCATTCGCAAGCGGCTCAAGGGGCTGAGCAACCGAGAGCTTGGCCAACTGATCGGCGAGGTCGGGTTCACGTCGGAGCAGCGCCAGGCTGTCTCCATGGGCCTGATCGAGCGCCGCGAGTACATGCTCGAGTGGGCCGACGGTGTGATCGAGCGGGACCAGCGGCACAAGGCTGCACGCAAGGCTGGACTTGCGCCCGGCGACAAGCCGGTGACGCTCGGGACCGGTGGCCGCACAGCGCACCCCCAGGTTGGCACGTGGCGTGACCGGCCGACGGACCATGCCCCAGACGAGGCGTTGGCCCAGGTCAAGAGCCGGCTGACAAACGGCATCGACGACCAGGACGACGGCCACCTTGGTTCGCGAGCCTACTCCGCGACTGACCATTGGGCAGTCGACACTCCGTACCGCGGCACGCTCACGGCGCGTGCGCAGCGGTTGGTGCGAAGCGCGGGCAACTTCCCCGATGTCGAGGATGAAGAGCTGGACGAGATGCTGATCGGGGTTTCGTCCTACTCGAGGTCGGGCTACCGGAGCCCAGAGGTCAACGTCAAGGTCCAGAAGTGGCTCGATCGGATGCCTGGTTGGGACGGCCTGATTGTCCGGGGCATCAACGCGCCGCATGGCGCCCGTGCCGGGGATCTCGGCTGGTACGAACACGAGGACGGCCGGGGGTTGGCCGTGGGAGACACGTTCAGCCCTGCTCGCTGCGAGTCGTTCTCGACGGCCATCACTACGTACTTCAACCGTGACACGGTGGTGGTCATCATGCGCAACACCCGTGGGGCCAGCATCCGTGGGGTGTCCGACTACTACCACGAGCACGAGGTCATCGTCGGGCAGGATAGCAAGCTCAAAGTGGTTCGGATCGATGTGGTCACCGACCCGTATAATGGGATCCGAAAGACCATGGTCTACTGCGAGGAGACGAACCCGCATGGCTGATCAGCCCGGCGACATCTACGGCGAGCAGCCGCAGATCACCAAGATTGGCCCGGCCGACGACGCAGCCGACACGCGGCTGCGAGTGCTGTACGACACGATGCCGTTCGATTCCGACGTAGAGCATCGGGTCATCTGGGAGGCGACTGAGGGTGACGCCTTCCGCAACGAGGTTGACCGGCTGCTGGACGGTCTTCAGTCCGAGGGCTTGCGTCGCTTCTGGGTGCGCTTCCTCGGCGACCGGATGGCGCAGCCGCGGAAGCCGACCACGGAGCGTGGTCTTGCCTTCAAACGAGCGGCCTATGGTCGCGGCCTGGCGAACCTGACGATGCTCTGGGACGGCACGGCGCCGCGCTACGCGGTGAACAGCCCGGAGTTCGAGGCCGAGGCCGAGTGGCAGAACGTCATCCTCAACGCTGGAATGCCCTGGGACGTACCCGAGCATCCCATCTTCGGCGCCTTCCCGCCACTCGGCTGGCCGTACCGCCGGCCGTGGCGGCGGACCTTCCGGCTCACCCGCGAGCAAATCGTCTACTACGAGTAACCGACCGCCACGTCACAATCGTGACGCCTGCCCTATTGACACCCGACTGCGGGACGTCTGCCCGTCCTATGCTCTCTGTACGCGCACGCCGGCGGTAACGGCGGGAGCAAGCAGTGGCGGACCAGACGGAGCAGGGCGTGGCAGAGGACGCACTGGCCAATGGCGTGGCGACCAGCACGGTCGAGCCGCCGGCGACGACGCAGGAGCCGGCAGCCGACGCCGAGGCTGAGCGCCAGGCAGAGATCAACCGCATCGTCGACGAGCGACTGAAGCGCGACCGCACCACTCGTGACGCGGCGACGCTGAAGCGGCTCGGGGTTGAGCGGATGGACGATGCCGAGGCCATCATCAAGGCCCACCGCGAGAAGGTCGAGGCCGAGAAGTCCGAGGCCGAGAAGCTCGCCGAGCAGTTGGCTGCCGAGCAGTCGGCTCGCGCCGCGGCGGAAGCCAAGGCGGCCGAGCTGGAACGGCGGACGAGCTACCTCGCCGCGCTGGCCAAGGTCGGCGTTCGCGACCTAGCCGAGAAGGCTCTGCGCCTGACCGACTGGCCCGATGACGGCGAGATCGACTACGACGCACTGGCCAAGGCGACCGCCGAGGCCAACCCGTTCCTGGTTGACTCGCAGACGGCCCAGGCGGCGCCGAGCACGCGCGCCGCCACCGGGCGGCAGCAGCAGGCGCCGGCGCAGAACGCCTACGCCTCACGTCTGTCCGCTCACGGGTTCAAGACTGACTAGGAGCAGAACATGTCCAATGCTGCCCTCCCGACCGCGCCGAGCATCGGCAATGCGCAGACGATGGAGCGGCCCGGCATCGCCGGCGAGGCCATCGCCTCGGCCGGCATGTGGGGCAAGATCAACTCGAGCGGGTTGATCGTCAAGGCCGACCGTGACGCGGATGCCGACTACGCGATTCTGATCCTCGACGCCGCGGCTTCCGGGAATCCGGTTCGCGTGGTCCACCAGGGCGTGGTCGGCGGATTCAGTGGCCTGACGCCTGGCGTGGTCTACTACCTGAGTGACACCGCCGGTCGGATGTGCCCCATCGCCGACGTGAGCGGCAACTACGTGCCGGTCTGCGTGGCGCTGAGTGCGACCCACATCTGGGTCTTCGGCATGGCGGCAGTGCAGGCGAGCACGCTGCGGTTCGCCGCCAAGCACGTCGGCCCGCTGGCCGACCAGGCCGACGGCGCGACGGTGGTGGTCAAACTGGGCGCGCCGGCGACCGGCCGGCAGTGGATACCCATCCGGCTCCACGTCCTCAGCGGCACCACCGTCCTCGCGACCGCGCAGTTGAAGTTCGCTGGTTCGGCTGCGATGTCGGCGTTGACCCTCGACGGCGACGAGCAGACGAGCACCTTCACCGACAACTCGGCCGCGGCCGGCGAGGCTGTCACGGTCGATCTGGTGACCGGTGCGACCACCGGCGATCTCGACGCCGCCGTCGTGATCTTCGAGTACCTGGACGCGGCGGCGTAAGGAGGAACCACCGTGGCGAACTATGGCATCCACACGACGGCGCACACGGGGATCCCCGACAACGTCGATCTGACCGCACTCAACCAGTTCCTCACCCGCGACGGGGTGGGGTACGGCGAGACGCTCGGGTTCGCCGCTCCGGCCGCTCGGCGGTTCGGGGCGTTCGACTGGCCCGACAACCCGGAGATGGCGACCATCCTGCAGTACCTCGTGGCGATGTCGCCGGACTTCTCGTTCCGGTGGCGCCAAGGCGAGGTCGAGGCGCAGCGGCTCCGCAAGGATCACATGGGACGGATCGACTGGCAGCGCCGCAGCATCGCGGGCAGCCAGGTGCCGGAGGTCCGCATCGCGGCGCCGATGCCGGCCTACACCTGGGATGACACCCGTGGTGGTCCGCAGGCGATGAGCCGCAGCGAGGTCGAGAGCGACGTGCTCCGCGCGTTCGAGCCGTTGGCGAACGACCTGTGGAAAGAGATGATCCGCGCCATCGTGCTCAAGGCCGGTCGCGCCATCATCGGTTCGAGCACGGGCTTGGGTGTCGGGTGGATCGGCGGGACCGACCAGGACGTGGTGAAGCCACGCAAGAAGGCCACCGATCTCTCGTCCGACACTCACTACCTGACCGACGCGGCCTATGCCGACACCGCCGACGGCCGACGGGCACTCTTCGCCGAGCAGTATCGCCTGCTCGACGTCGAGCACTCGGCGGGCGCTCCGCTGCTCCTGCTGCACGGTCGGGCCTCGCTGGCCGATGTGAAGCTCGATGCCCAGTACACCGAGCCGGTGGCGGCGGGCATCGCGCCGGGCGGCGGTTCGACGGCGAGCGTCGTAACCGATGTGCCGTCCTGGGCACACGGCAAGCTGGCCGACAGCGGCGCCTGGTGTGTCGACCTCGGCTCGGCGTTGCCCAAGCACTACTACGTGATGGTCAAGAGCTACGGGCCGCTCAATGAGCGGAACCCGTTGCGGCTGGCCTACCCGCAGGATCTCGGTTTCGGCCCGATCCTGTTCGACCAGCGCACCTGGTACCCGGTCGATCAGAACACTCCGCAGAACGCGGAACTGCTGCTCAACCTCGCCTTCATGCTGCTCTACGGCATCGCCGTGAAGGAGCCGGCGGCGGGCGTGGCCGGCCTGATCGGCGGGGCGGGGGCGTGGAACGAGGCGACCATCTCGTGATGACGGTGGGGGAGGCGGGGTCGCTCGCCTCCCCGAGCTTCGGAGCCGGCCATGCCCATCGACTATGCGGGACCGCAGAGCGAGCGTGGCCGGCTCCGTTTCATCCTCGGCGACAAGGACCCGGTGCGGGCTCTGCTCGACGACGACGAGCTGGACTATCTCATTACGCTGCACGAGACGGTCGAGGCAGCAGTCATCCCCGCGGTGCGTCGGATGATCGCCGTCGCGTCGAGCCACGTGGACTGGCGCAGTGGCCAGGAGCAAGAGACGGCATCGCAGCGGCTCAAGGCGCTCGAGAACCTCGAGCGGCGGTTGCTCGAGGAAGGCTACCCCGCGCCGGTGACCGGGATTGTCGGCAGTCGGGTGCGGCAGTTCACCCGGCCGAGTGACGACCCGCGGGAGATTTGAGCGGTGAGGCCGGTGACGCTGACCGTGCTCGACGAGAGTGGCGAGGCACTGGTGCCGCCGGTGCAGGTGAGCGGCAGGCTCACCGTAGCGCAGCAGCCGCGGCCATGGGAGGCTCCGGTGCTGTTGGCTGGCGGCGAGTACCCGAGCCACCTGTTGCGGTTGGCGGACGGCGCGTCCGGCATGGAGCCGTTGCGCTACGTCGAGCACGAGGACGGCCGGCGTTGGCGCATTCTCGGCCGCGAGGCGATTACGGCCGGCCTAGGGCAAGGCGAGGTGTGGCGGTTGCGGCTCGAAGGGCAGTGGTGATGCCGTTTGAGTGGACAGTACTTGAGCCGGTACGCCTGCGGGTCGACACCCGCGGCTTGCGCGGCGTCGAGCTGGCCCTGGCGATGTGGCCGGATGCCGCCCGCAAGGCGTTGCGGAGGGCGTTACAGGAGACCGGCGCGGAGATCAACGAGGCCATCCGGGAGAACCTCTCCGGGAAGGTGCTCGGTCGCCGCAGCGGTCGTCTGCTGGGCTCGTGGGTCAGCGGCATGGTCGACGACCTGACCTGGGCCGGGCACAGTCGAGTCGGCTACGGTGCGCTGTGGGAGCGTGGGTTCACGCAGCGGGCCGGTATCTTCCCGGTGCGGCTGCTCGGCGGTGGGGTGGTCGGTCCGTTGCCCGAGGGCACGCCGACCAAGCGCGGGCCGGGCGACTGGGTGTTCGTGGGCACCGCCGGCAAGCAGTACCCGATGGCGTGGCGCCACACGAAGGGCGGTTACCGCGCGCCGCGCCCGTGGGCCGAGCCGGCGATGCGACAGGTGCAGCCGAGCTTCGTGCGGCGCGTGAACGCCGCCGTGGCGCGGGTGATGACGTTCCAGGAGTAGCGCCAGGGACCGGAGCATAGTGGATGGGCGAGACGCTGAAAACCATCATGGACGCCGGGCTGACGCCGGTAGTGCTGGCCTTGGGTGTCTGGTGGGTCAACCGCATGGTCACCAAACGCGACGAGCAGTTCGATCTCATGTTCAAGCGGCTCGTCGGTGATGGCAACGGCGGTTCCACCGGCATGATGCGCGAGCTGGCCGACGACGTGGCTGAGGCGCGGAAGGAGGTGGGCGAGCTGAGCAACTCGCTGTCCCCTTTACCCGCGGCGGTCACCGGCCTACAGCAGCAGGTGACCGCGCTATCGCAGCGAGCTGACCGGCACCGGGCGGACATCAACGAGGTCCGAGACACCTTGGCCACCCTCCCGTGTGCCCAGGGCGCATGTCCGCCACCGTTCGATGCTGGGGCGGCAGGAGCACAGCATGGGTAACCTGGCCCTGGCCGAAGCGGCGCTCTTCGCCGTGACCGCGCCGACCGGCTACGCCCGCGACAAGGGTTACTGCCGGCAGTTCGTGCGCGAGGTCG
>CAYONP010000074.1:0-4167 GCA_964405335.1 uncultured Fimbriimonadaceae bacterium | reverse complement strand
CCGACCGGCTACGCCCGCGACAAGGGTTACTGCCGGCAGTTCGTGCGCGAGGTCGTCGAGGCCGTCTACGGCCACGAGTACGACGCCATCTTTCCCCGCGGCAACGGCTACGCCGGCTCGGCCAGGCGGACTGCGTTGTTCTTCCGCGACGCCGGCAAGCTCGGCTCCGCGCCGTTGCAGCCCGGTGACATCCTGTTCAAGACCTATCTGCCCTACGGGCACGTAGGCATCTTGCTAGCCGACGGAGCGACTGTCGCGGAGAACTCGACGACTCACTGGAACGGCCGCGATGCGCGCGGCACGCGCAGCCTGTCAGCCTTCGGCAAGCCCGACATCATCGGCCGGCTGCCGAGCCCGGAGCCCGATCGTCTGCTCATCCTGCCGGGCGGAAAGCGCACGGAGTACCAAGTCATCGGCGGCAAGGCATGGGTCGAGCTGCGGGCCGTCGCCGAATCGCTCGGTGCGAAGGTCGACACGACCGCCTGGCCGCGCATCAAGGTCAGCAAGGGGGCTTCATGAGCACCCGCAAGGCGTGGACCGACACCGGTGTCACCTGGTTCGAGTGGGCGCGGCTCCGCCTGGGCCTCATGGCGGCCGACCACGGGCTCGGCGGCGATGGGTTCCGTGAGACGGTCATCGTACCGTTCGATCTGGCGGACAGCGCCGGCCTGGTCGGCGACCGTATCGACGCCGCCCTGCGCCGCGGCTCGGCGAGTGACGTGCTGCGAGCGTTGGCGGTGCAGATGCTGTCGAGCCTCGCCGCCGCAGTGCAGGAGACCGCCGGCGTGGTCGCGGTGCAGTGGGGCGGTCTGGGCGACCTCAAGCGCCAAGGGATCGCGCTGCTGCTGGCCGACGGCTACACCACGGTGCAGTGGCGTGGCGACCAGGACGGCCACTGGCTGAAGGCAACCGCACTGGTCCACGTGGGCAACAAGCTGTGGCGCGAGATGCTCTGCCACAAGCTCGGCTGCGGGCCGTCGGGCCGCGTCGGCGAGCCGGGCATCCTGTGGCCGTACCGACACGACGGGAGGTAGCGTGTTCACCGAGTGGGCACTCAGGTTGGCCGCGACGACCCTGCGGGCGCAGGCCGGCAAGGGCGTGCTCTCGGCCGGCCTCACCGCCGACGAGCTGGCCGACGACCTGGTGTCCATCACCGTCACCGAGCTGCCAGCCAAGCCGGCAAGCTGGTTCCCGTTCTGCGTGCTCGACCTCGGTGGCGGCGTGTCGCGCATCATCCGCTCGGCCGACCTCGACGAGAAGCGGTTGACCTGGCAGCGGCCTCTGCTCTCGAGCGAGCAGGCGGCGCTCGACCTCGATGCGTTGGCGGTGAGCAGTGACCCACTGGCCGGGGCGGCGGTCTACGTCGGCGGCGGGCCAAACCGCCCGGTTACCGTGACCTTGTGGGCCAATCAGACCGTTCACCGCGCCGTGGCGAGTGGGCACGGCTACGGCAGCGGCGCGCAGGCGGTGCAACTCCTGGCCGGCGTGCGATGGGCCTTCAAGCCGACGGCCGGACAGGACTTCGAGACCTACGGCTATTTGCACCTGCAGCTCTGCGAGCAGGTCGCCGACGCGCTCGAGTACGGCCTGCCGGAGGATTGCGCGGTCATCGTGCCGACGGAGATCGACCAGGACTGGTGGAACGAGCCGGAGAGCGGCGTGCATGTCTACGGCGCGGACATCCGAGCTGAGATTGAGGTGCTTGCGTGACCTCGGGAAGGTGGTGAGCTATGGCGGTGCCAGCAACAATCCTCGGCATCCTCGATCGGGTTGCCGCCGGCCGCGAGGCGCAACGGGGCGGCTTCGCGAGTGGCGACGACTTCTGGACGCGCGTCGATGCCGCCGACGACGAGACCTACGAAAACCGCGTCAAGGGCTCGTCCATCACAGCGATCGACACCGCCCTACCACTCGGCGGAGGTTGGGGCACGACCACCCTCAAGCGGTTGTTCACCCTACATGACGAGTACATCAACACCGACCTCGGGCTGACCACCTCGCCGCGGCTCGGCACCTGGCTGGCGGCGCAGGGCTGGCGGATCGGCTACTACGCGGCGCTGGCGCATGAGGAGGCGATGCAGGCCGCCTTGGCCGCGGCGCAGGTCTTCCCGCCGGGCGTGCGGCCGGCCGATGAGGCCGACCCCAGCTCGAGTGGCCTGCACCTCTTCGGCACGTATGCCAGTGCGGCCATCACCGCGGTCGACGGCGCGGTGCCGGCGGCGATTGGCCCGGCCGGCATCCTGGCCATCAACCTCAGCGGTTCGCAGACGGTCGGCGCGACCTTCCGCTGCACCTGGGGCACGGGCGCGGGCGACTACAAGGACCTGGCGCTGAGCCTGTCCACGGCCGCGCAGTACACCCAGACCATCCTCGGCGAGGAGGCGCTCGACGACGCGGCAGCGGCTGACCAGGCCGTGGTGCCGCTCGGTGCGACCGCGGCGTTCGTGGCCGGGATGCAGGTGCTGATCTGGGAAAGCGACGACCTGCAGGAGGTCGGGACGATCGAGTCGGTTCAGACCGACACGAGCATCACGCTCACCGCAAGCCTCGTCCACAGCTTCACCGCCGCGGCGGTGGCCATCCCGCTGTTCCGCAGCGTGGCCTACCAGTCCGGTGCGAGCGGCTCGGGCTCGGTGCGGCTGTACGCGCTGCCCGACCGGACGGTTGCCCTGTAGGAGCCCATCATGGCACGTGGCCTGTGTGAGTACATTCGGTGGGACCCCGACCCGGAGTCGGTCAACCCGCTGACCCCGATCGGCCTCGGCGCCAAGGGCGGTTCGCTGTCCGACGCGGCGGAGCCCGAGGAGGAGTCGTACACCGGCGGGCAGTCGAGCCAGTTCGGCGGGCTCAACGAGTTCCGGGTCGAGGTCGAGTTCACGCTCCGCGACCTGGACTTTCCGGCGCTGGCCTTCCGCGCCTCGTCGGGCTACCCCTGCTCGGCGTTGTCGTGGTTCAGCATCGCCGATGCGGCTGACGGCATCCTCAAGGTCTACAACTACTGCCGCATCGCCACGATGCGGTTCGGGATCAGCACGCGCGGCCTGCTCACCGGCACGGCCAGCATCTTGGCCCTGCATAAGTTCGAGACCACGCCCGGCTCGCCGTTGGCGGCGACGGGCTCGCCGTTCACCTGGTACCAGGCCGCGACGCTGGTCTGTGGCTTGGCACGGAAGTGCCAGGATGCGAGCTACGAGATCGACAACCAGCTCGACCCCGAGACCAGCCTGGACGGGACCAACGACGAGGGCCAGAAGCGCGACCCCGAAGACCTGGGTATCGGCGAGGAGATCGTCTCGGCTTCGGCCACGATCTGGGTGCCGTTGGCCGACTCGGTGCGTGGCAACCGGGCCGACGACATCGGCACGAGCAACAGCCTGCAGACGGTGTTCACTCGCTCTGGCGACACACTGACCATCCTGGCCCAGAACATGGCCAACTCGCAGTACTCGCAGGGCGTCCAGGTCGGCGGCAACCGCGTCTCCTACGACGTGGCCATGCGGGCGAAGCCGAACCTCGGCGCGCTGACCATGACCCTGACCTGATCGGACGGAGGTAGCATGGCGAAGAAGCGCGCGCGGACACAGGGCCGGTTCGAGGTCATCGTTGCCGGCAAGAGCTACTGGCTCGACGAGCCGAGCTACGGCCAGATCCTCGACAAGCAGGCGCGCATCAACGAGCTGCAACGGCAGATCGAGGCCGCCGGCGACAGTCTGAGCGAGCGTGACGAGCTGCTCGTCGCCTTGCATGTGGCCGCGGAGATCATGGGTGGCGCTGACGGCTTCGCCGACGACTATGCCGACGACGACGCGCTGCTCGGCCTGAAGCCTTCGGACGTGCGGCACATCATGGCGGCGTGGCAGGGGCTCTGCGTCGGCACGCAGGAGGACAACGCCTCCGGCGAGGATGCCTTTCGAGGCTAGTGTCTGGGAGTGGGTCGCCTCCTGCGCGGAGGCGTATGGCTGGACCGTCGAGCAGGCGCTGGCCGTGACGCCGCGCCAGGCGGCGAAGCTGACCGCCGCGGCCCGACGCCTGGCGCGCCGGTCGCGCGGCCAACGGCATGGGCGGTCACAGTTCGACCGCTACGTCGAGGAGCCGTGGCCCGATGGCTGAGTCGCGTCACACAACCAGCATCGCGGTCAGCGTCCTCGACCAAGCGACGCAGACGCT
>CAYONP010000073.1:10786-30965 GCA_964405335.1 uncultured Fimbriimonadaceae bacterium | reverse complement strand
ATGACTCCCCTCTCCCTGGCGCCGCGCCAGGGGGAGGGGTCGGGGGTGGGGGCCGCCCGGCTTGCGTGTACGGGCGGGCGGGGACGCCCGCGCTCCGTGGCCGGCATGGAATGTCGTCGGCGGGGAGGGCGGGGACGCCCGCGCTCCGTGGGCGGGGCGGGCGCGGACGCCCGCGCTCCGTTGCTTCCCGGCCACCTCGTCGGCGGGTCGGGCGGGGACGCCCGCGCTCCGTGCGTTCGTATTTCGCGCCCAGTCGCCGGGCCGTGGGCCGGTTCTCGAATCCCTCTTGCCAACCCCCTCGCGAAGTGCTATAACCTCGCCGCGATGCGCAAGCGATGCATGGGTCATGGGACCTGGTGGTGGCGCGCCTGGTAGGTGCGCCCCGCAGTCGCTTGTCTGCTCTGCCGAGAGAGTCGAAGACCACGGGGCCGAAGCCCGTGGTCTTTGTGCTTTCGGCACACCGCGGGTCCGGCCCGAAGGTGGCCGCGGCCACCAGGAGGATGTGCGGTGATACCCGACCGTCAGTCGTTCCGGGCGCTCGCCCGGGAGGGGAACCTGATCCCCGTCTATCGCGACATCGTCGCCGATCTCGATACACCCGTGTCGGCGTTCTACAAGCTCGCCGACTCGCCCTATGCGTTCCTGCTCGAAAGCGTCGAGGGCGGTGAGCGGATCGGCCGCTGGTCGTTCCTTGGCGTCGATCCGGTGCTGGTCATCCGGACCAAGGACCGGCGGGTCAGCATTGTCTCCGACGGCGGCACCGAGCAGCACACCCTCGGCGACGGCGAGGATCCGCTCCATGTCATCGAGGCGGCCATGGGCGCCGGCCGGCTCGTCCCGCACGGCGACCTGCCGCCGTTCGTCGGCGGCGCCGTGGGGTTCATGGGTTACGACCTGGTCCGCTTCTTCGAGCGGCTGCCCGACCAGACCGAGGACGACCTCGACCTGCCCGACGTCTGCTTCATGCTCGCCGACACCTCGGTGGTCTTCGATCGGGTGCTCAACCGGGTCAAGGTGATGAGCATGGCGCGGGTCAACGGCGACGTCGACGCTGCCTATGAGGCGGCCTGCACGCGCGTCGACGCGCTGGTCGAGCGCCTCCGCCGGCCGCTGCCACCCTTGCCCCGCCGGCGCGGCACGGGCGACCTGCAGGTGCGCAGCAACTTCACCCAGCGCGACTTCGAGGATGCGGTGCGGCGGGCCAAGGAGTACATCACCGCCGGCGACATCATCCAGGTGGTGCCCAGCCAGCGCTTCGCGGCCCGCACCGAGGTGGCGCCGTTCGAGCTCTACCGCGCGCTGCGCAGCATCAACCCGAGCCCGTACATGTTCTTCCTCCAGCTCGATGACCTGAGCATCGTCGGCTCGTCGCCGGAGATTCTGGTCACCGAGCGCGGCGGCACGGTGCGCACCCGACCGATCGCCGGCACGCGGCGGCGCGGCGCGACCGGCGAAGAAGACCTGGCACTCGAGGCCGAGCTGCTCGGCGACGAGAAGGAGCGGGCCGAGCACATCATGTTGGTCGACCTCGGCCGGAACGACATCGGCCGGGTCTGCCAATACGGCAGCGTCAGCGTCGACGAGCTGATGGTGATCGAGCGTTACTCGCACGTGATGCACATCGTCAGCGACGTGAAGGGCAAACTGCGGCCCGACCGGAGCCAGTTCGACGTGCTCCGCGCCTGCTTCCCCGCCGGCACGCTGAGCGGCGCGCCGAAGATCCGGGCGATGGAGATCATCGACGAACTCGAGCCGACGCGGCGCGGGCCCTATGGCGGCGCGCTGGGTTACTTCAGCTACTCGGGCAGCATGGATACGGCGATCATCATCCGCACCGCGGTGATGCGCGACGGGGTCTGCTACTGGCAGGCCGGCGGCGGCATCGTCGCCGACAGCCAGCCGACGCTGGAGTATGAGGAATCGTGCAACAAGGCGATGGCCATCCGGCGGGCGCTGGAGCTGGCCGAGCGCGGGCTGGAGTAAGGCCATGATCCTGATGATCGACAACTACGACAGCTTCACGTACAACTTGGTCCAGTACCTGGGCGAACTCGGCTGCGAGCTGGAGGTGGTGCGCAACGACGCCATCGACGCCGCCGGCATCGAGGCGCTTGCGCCCGAGCGGATCGTCATCTCGCCCGGCCCCTGCACCCCGCGCGAGGCGGGCTGCTCGGTCGAGGTGATCCGCCACTTCGCCGGACGTCTGCCCATCCTCGGCGTCTGTTTGGGCCACCAGAGCATCGGCGAAGCCTTCGGTGGCAAGGTGGTCCGGGCCAAGGAGCTGAAGCACGGCAAGACGAGTCCCATCAGCCACAGCGGCGCAGGGGTCTTCAGCGGCCTGCCGAGCCCGTTCGTGGCCGTGCGTTACCATTCGCTGGCGGTCGAGCGGAGCAGCCTGCCGGCCTGCCTGCAGATCACGGCCCTGGCGCCCGACGGCGAGATCATGGGTCTGAAGCACAAGGAGCACGCGATCGAGGGGGTGCAATTCCATCCCGAGAGCATCGCCACCGAGCATGGGAAGCAGTTGTTGCGGAACTTCCTGGAGCTGCGCGAGGTGTCGCCGGCGGTGACGTGATGGCATAATGGGCGCAGGAGACCACTATGTCGGCCGCGCCCGACCCGCCGCGCCGGACGCCGCTCGAGACGATGCTCCACCGCGCCCTCGACGGCGATACGGTGGTGCTCGCCTCGACCACCGGCTGGCCGAGCGTCGTGCTCCTCCCGTGGGATGAGTACGAGTACCTGCTCGAGTGCCGTCGCGAGCACGAGGATCGCATCGACGCGGCGATTGCCGAGGAGGCGTTGGCCGAAGCCGAGCGTGACGGGTGGGTGTCGCTCGAAGATTGTCTCGCCGAGTTGGAGCAGGCCGACGCGGAGGCCGCAGCCCAGGCCGAGGACGAGGCTCCGGCAGAGGCCGAAGCTCCGGCCGAGGCCGAAGCTGAGCCCCGCGACTCAGCGCCAGAGCCTGTTGGCGCAGAAGCGGCCGGAGCGTGAGTTACGACGTCGACTTGACGCCGAAGGCCAAGCGGGCGCTGCGAAAGCTGTCGGCAGAGCCACAGCGCCGCGTCGGCAAGGCCTTGCGCGGACTCGGCGAAGACCCGTTCAGCGCGGACGCCGAGAGAGTCGTCAGCGAGCCGGGTGCGCTACGGACACGCGTCGGTGACTACCGCGTCATCTACCGGGTCGACAACGATCGGCGCTTGGTCCAGGTCCTCGACGTCGCCCGCCGCGACGAGGCCTACCGCCCGCGCTGAGCCGATTGCGCCGACCGCCCGCACAGCGGGTTAACCGGGACCAGGAGAGTGCTTTGGCCACTGCGACCGCCTCAGAGACGACCGCGACGTCCAACGAGCGCGGCCTCGAAGCGCTGCTGGCGCAGGTTGCCGAAGGGCAGACGGTGCTCGTCGCCACCGGCGGCGGCGAGCTGCGGGCCGCAATACTGCCGTGGAGCGAGTATCAACGGCTGCTTGCCGCGGCGGACGAACGCGAAGACGAGCTCGCCCTGGAGTCGGCCCTGCGGGTTGAGGCCGAGTGCGCCGGCCAGCCGACCGTGAGCCTGGAAGCCGTCGAAGCCGCCATCGCCGCCGAGCGGGCGGAGAAGGGCGGTGACCCGACCGGTGCCCCTCCCGCCACGGGGGCGCCAACGACTTGAGCTATCGGGTCGAGCTGAACGCCCACTCCGAGCGTGCGATCCGCAGGCTGCCACCCGATGTGCAGGACCGTCTTCTGCCGGCGCTGCGGCGAGTGGGCGAGGATCCGTTCCACGATGGAGCCGTCCGTCTGGCCCGAGATCGAGACATGCTTCGTGTGCGCGTCGGCGGCTACCGGATCATGTATCGAGTCGATACCGATGCGGGGTTGGTCACCGTGGTAGAGATTGCGCGGCGAGACCAGGCCTACCGCCCGCGCTGAGCCGATTGCCTCGACCGCCCGCGCCTGCTAGAGTCCCCCGCGCGGAGGCAGGCATGGCAGCGCTGATCGGCATCGACATCGGCACCACCGGCACCAAGACCATCTTGATCGACAGCGACCGGGGCGAGACCCTCGCCTCGGCCGTCAGCGAGTATCCGCTGCTCACGCCGCGGCCGGGATGGACCGAGCAACACCCCGAGGACTGGTGGCGCGCCGCGGTTGAGACCATCCGCGCGGTGCTGGCCAAGGCCGGCATCGACCCCGGCGAGGTGCGTGGCATCGGGCTCAGTGGCCAGATGCACGGCTCGGTCTTCCTCGACGCAGCGGGGCAGGTCATCCGCCCGGCGCTGCTGTGGAACGACCAGCGCACCGCCGACCAGTGCGCCGCCCTCACCCACGCCGCGGGGCCGACGCTGCTGCGCGAGAGCATTCGCAACCCCATCCTGACCGGCTTTCAGGCGCCGAAGATCATCTGGCTGCGCGATGAGGAGCCGGCCAACTTCGACCGCGTCCGACACGTCCTGCTGCCCAAGGACTACCTCCGCCTGCGCCTGACCGGCGAGCTGGCGACCGAGGTCAGCGACGCCAGCGGTACGGCGCTGCTCGATGTCCCGGCCCGTGACTGGTCGCACAAGCTGCTCGACAAGATTGGCATCCCCGCCGCCTGGCTACCGGCCGTCCACGAGTCGCCCGTGGCCACCGGGACGGTCAACGCCGCCGCCGCCGAGGCGACCGGCCTGCGCGCCGGCACGCCGGTCGTCGGCGGGGCGGGCGACTGCGCCGCCGGCGCCGTCGGCACGGGCGTCGTGCGGCCCGGCCTGCTGTGGGCCAGCACGGGCACCAGCGGGGTCATCTTCGCCTCGGCCGACGAGCCGGCGACCGACGCCGATCTGCGTACCCACACTTTCTGCCACGCTGTGCCGGGCAAGTGGCACGTGATGGGCGTCATGCTCAGCGCCGGCGGCTCGCTGCGTTGGTTCCGGGACACCCTGGCGGCCGACGAGAAGCAGGTCGCCGCGCGGCTGGCGAAGGACCCCTACGAGCTGATCTGCGAGGCCGCCACGCACGCGCCGGTGGGCTGCGAGGGGCTCGTCTTTGTGCCCTACCTGACCGGCGAGCGCTGCCCGCACCCCGACCCGAACGCCCGCGGTGCGTTCCTCAACCTCGGCCTGCGGCACGACAAACGACACCTGGCCCGGGCGGTGCTCGAGGGCGTCGCCTTCGGATTGCGCGATTCGGTCGAGATCATGAAGGCCAGCGGCGTGCCGATCGACGAGGTGCGGGCCAGCGGCGGCGGCGCGCGGTCGTCGGTGTGGCGTCAGATCCAGGCCGACGTGTTCGGCCTGCCCATCTCGCTGATCAACGTCGACGAGGGCCCGGCTTTCGGCGTCGCGCTGCTCGCCGGCGTCGGCACGGGGGTCTGGTCGTCGGTCGAAGAGGCCTGTTCGGCGCTGATTCACGCGGTCAGCGTCCAGGAGCCGGACGCGCACAACGCGGCGCGGTACGAGGAGATCTACCAGACCCTCTACCGCCCGGCCTATGCGGCGCTGAAGCCCGGGTTCGACGCGGCGGCCCGAATACTCGATATGTAGGGCGGGCTGTGCCCGCCATCGACTGCGGCCCATGCGCAACGTTGCGGACCGTTATTCGCGGGCGGAGGCGGGCGTGTTGGCAGTCGTTGTAGCGGCCGCTCTCAGACCCTCCCTTCGACAGACCGAGCCGCTTTGGAAGCGGTTTCGTCGGCATTCGCGCGGGTCTGCGACCCGCCCCTGCCGCGCATTTCAACACGCCCGGGCGACGCCGGCGGTCCGGCGACATCCCGAGCGCTTCGGATGGCTGCCTCGAGTCTCCCGCTTCGCGGGCGGCACAGCCCGCCGTGCCGTCGGGCCTTCAATGGCGGGCACAGCCCGCCCTGCAAGTGTCGGATGACGAATATGCCGGCCCGGGCCCAGCGCATGGTGGGATGCGCCTGACCCCGCCGTGGTACCATGCCCGCGCGGAGCCCATCGGTGAGGCAGGGCTTGGTAGACATCATCGCCCGCGAGAGCCTGACGCCGGAGTACTTCCGGCTCGTGCTCGAGGCGCCGTTCCTCCACACCGCCGAGCCCGGGCAGTTCGTCAATGTCGCCGTCGGCGCGCCCGACCTCTGCCTGCGCCGGCCGATCTCGCTCCATGACGTCGACGGCGCGCGGGCGACCCTTGTAGTCGGCATCTACGGCGCCGGGACAGAGTGGCTCAGCCGACGACGGGTCGGCGACCGGCTCGATCTGCTCGGCCCGCTCGGGGGACGACCGATTGCGCTCGACCCGTCTGCTCGGCGGGTTGCGCTGGTCGGCGGTGGCGTAGGCATCCCGCCGCTCCACTTTGCCGCGCGGCGGCAGCCGGAGCTTGAGCGGGTGGCGTTCATCGGCGCGCGGACGGCGAGCCGGCTGCTCTGCCGCGATGAGTTCGCCGCCGCCGGCTGCACGGTAATCAGCGCCACCGATGATGGCACGGATGGATTCGAGGGTACCGCGGTCGAGGCGTTGGCGCGATACTTGACTGAAGAGTCGGTCGATCAGGTGGTGGCCTGCGGCCCGACGCCGATGATGCGGGCGACGGCGGCGTTGGCCGGCGAGCGGGGCATCCCGTGTCAGGTCTGCCTCGAGGCGCGGATGGCCTGCGCCGTGGGCGCCTGCCTGAGTTGCGTGATTGAGACGACGACGCCGGGCTGGCAGCGCTACCAGCGGGTCTGCACCGAGGGCCCGGTGTTCGACGCCGAGACGGTGATTTGGGAAACCCTGTCACCGCTGTGTGCGGTATAACAGGATGGATGGACGCGGCGGCCAACCGGTCCGCTAGCGGGAGGATGCGATGAGTTATCAGCCTGACATGGGCGCGCCGATGCGGACCGCCGGCTATGCCGCGGCCGCCGGTGGCGACCGGTTACGGTTCATCCAGCGGGTCTACAGCCTGCTGCTGGCCAGCATCTTGGTGGCGATTGCCGCCGGGGCGATGGTCATGAACACCCGGCCGGTCGGCTCCGAGGACTTCGGCGCCGGGCCGGTGGCGGTGCCCGCCGGCGTGGTGGCGATGGCCAACTACAGCCTGTTGATCTGGGGTGCGCTGCTGGTCATGCTGTTGCTCGGCCGGCGCATCGCGGTCACGCCGGGGTTGAACCTGGTCTTCCTGTTCGCCTTCACCGGCATCTGTGGCGCCTGGGCGGCGCCGAGCATCTGGTGGTATGGCGTGGCCCGCGGCGCGCCCGAGGTGGTCGGCATCGCCGGTGCGTTGACGGGGATCATCTTCGTCGCGCTGACCGTGGTGGCGTTCCTCTCGAAGCACGATTTCAACTTCCTCGGCGCCGGGCTGCACATGGCCTGGATCGGCCTGGTCGCCGCGGCGCTGCTGAACGGCTTCGTGTTCCAGTCCGACTGGGCGATGACGATGGTCGCCTGGGGCATCGTGGTCTTTGCCGGCGGGTGCATCCTGTACAACACCAGCAACATGCTCCGCCGCATGGACGAGCGGCATGTGGTGGTCGCCACCATCTGCCTCTTCGTCGACCTGCTGAACCTCTTCCTGGCGCTGCTCCGCATCGTCGGTGGGCGCCGCTGATCGCACCTCCAATCCGACTCGGCCCGGGCAGGGAGACCTGCTCGGGCCGAGTTCGTTAACCCAGAAGGGCGCGCCGCGCGCGGCGCGAACCGAACCGCCGGAGGCCGGTGCGAGTGGCCAGTACCACGGTCAGCGAGGGCATTGACCTGACCTGCGACATCGCGGGCCTGCGGCTGCGCTGCCCCGTGATGACCGCCTCGGGCACCTTTGGCTACGGGCAGGAGTACGACCAGCTCGTCGACCTGCGGCGCCTCGGCGCGCTGGTGGTCAAGGGCCTGACTCTCGAGCCGCGCGCCGGCAACCCGCCACCGCGGACCATCGAGACGCCCAGTGGCATGCTGAACGCCATCGGACTGCAGAACCCCGGCGTCGAGGCCTTCATCGGCGACAAGCTGCCGCTGCTGCGGCGGTACGGGGTGCCGGTGATTGTCAACCTCAACGCCGGCCGGCTCGAGGAGTTCGGCGAGCTGGCGGCGCGGTTCGAGGGCGTCGACGGCGTGGCCGCCATCGAGGTCAACATCTCCTGCCCCAACGTCGAGCAGGGCGGGATGATGTTCAGCGCCGAGCCCGAGCTGGCCCGCCGGGCGACCGCCGCCGTGCGGCAGGCGACCGCGCTGCCGGTGCTGGTCAAGCTCTCGCCGAACGTGACCGACATCGGCGAGCTGGCGCGGGCGACGGTCGACGGCGGGGCCGACGCGATCAGCGCCATCAACACCCTGGTCGGCATGGTGATCGACGTCGAGCGGCGCCGGCCGGTGCTGGCCAACGTGACCGGGGGCCTGAGCGGCCCGGCGATCCGGCCGGTGGCGGTCCGCTGCGTGTGGCAGATCCGGCGGGCGGTGAGCGTGCCGATCATCGGCATGGGCGGCATCACCTGCGGCCGCGACGCGCTCGAGTTCATCCTCGCCGGCGCGAGCGCGGTGGCGGTCGGGACGCAGAGCTTCATCGAGCCGGCGGCGGCGCTGCGGGTCGCCGACGAGCTCGCCGAATGGCTGCGCGCACGGGGCGTCGCGTCGCTGGCCGAGCTGGTCGGCGCGGCGCATGGGGAGCATGACCCGAGGAGCGGATATCACCTTGACTGAGTTGTCGCCGAGGGAGCGGTTGATTGTCGCCCTGGACGTCTCCGACGCCGCGACGGCGATGTCGCTGGGCGAGCGGCTGGCGCCGGAGATCGGCGCGGTCAAAGTCGGGCTCGAGCTGGTTCACGCCGCCGGGCTGGAGATCCTCGATCGGCTGCGCGAGACGGGGCTGCGGGTCTTCTACGACGCCAAGTTCCACGACATCCCGAACACCGTCGCCGGCGCGGTGCGGGCGGTCACGCGCCGCGGCCTGTGGATGCTCAACCTCCACGCCTCGGGCTGCTCGGAGATGATGGAGGGCGCCGTCGCCGCGGCCCGGCAGGGCACCGTCACGCCTCCGCTGTTGATCGCCGTGACCGTCATGACCAGCCTCGACGAGGGCCTGCTGCGCGACGAGCTGGGCGTCATGGTGCCGCCGATCCAGCAGGTCGGCCGACTGGCCAAGCTGGCGCAGCAGTGCGGCCTGGACGGAGTCGTCGCCTCGCCGCTCGAGGCGGGGGCGGTGCGCGAGGCGTGCGGTCCGGGGTTCGTCATCGTCACGCCCGGCGTGCGGCCGGCCGGCAGCGCGCGCGACGATCAGCGCCGCGTGGCCACGCCACGCGAGGCGATCGAGCAGGGCGCCGACTACATCGTCGTCGGCCGGCCGATCACCCGCGCCGACGACCCCGTCGCCGCCGCACGGGCCGTGGTGGCCGAGCTGGCATGACCATCCGTGCGGTGCTGTGCGACTTCGACCACACGCTGGTCGACTCGCCGATCGACTTCGCCCTGATGCGCAACGGCGTGCTCGACCTGCTGCGCGAGGCCGGCTGCGTGCTGCCCAACGACGCCGACCGGCGACTGGTGCTGGAGCTGGTCGATGAGCTGGCCGGTGACCGGCCGCCACTGGCCGCCGCCGCCGAGGCGCACATCCGGCGCGTCGAAATGGCCGCCGCGGCCGAGGCGCGCCCGATTGCCGGCGCAGCCGAAGCACTCGCGGCGCTGCGCGGCCAGGGCCGGCGCATCGCCATCCTGACCCGCAACGCGCGCGAGGTGACCGAGCAGGTGCTGGGCCGCATCGCCATGCCGCACGACCTGCTGCTCTGCCGCGACGAC
Source organism: uncultured Fimbriimonadaceae bacterium (assembly GCA_964405335.1). Classification (GTDB taxonomy): domain Bacteria; phylum Armatimonadota; class UBA10988; order UBA10988; family UBA10988; genus CAYONP01. Next base: position 21,282 of record CAYONP010000073.1, on the reverse strand, counting down.
GTGCCGGCGGTCAAGCCCGATCCGGCCCACGCGAGGGCGGCGCTGGCGGCCTTCGACCTGTCGCCGGCGGAGGCTGCACTGGTGGGCGACTTCACCGCCGACATCGCCTGCGCGGTGGCCGCCGGCGTGCTGCCGATCGGCGTGTTGACCGGCCACCGCGGTGAGGCCGAGCTGCGCGCGGCGGGCGCGGCGGAGGTGCTGCCGAGTGTGGCCGAGCTGCCCGCCTGGCTGACGGAGCGGGGCTGGTAGCAGAGGAGGCCGGCCGGCCGGCGCGAATCGGGGGCCCGAGCTTGCCCATGTCGCCTGGCCTGGTCTGCCCGCGTTGTCACGCCGAGAATCTGCCCGAACGCCGCTTCTGCCGGGCCTGCGGCACCGCCCTGCGTCACCGCTGCGCGGTCTGCGGGCACGAGACGCCGGTCACCGAGCCGCAGTGCGCCGGCTGCGGGAGCGACTGGGCCAACGGTACCTGGCAGCCTCAGGTCGCCGGCGGCGGACTCGCTGGCGACGCGATACTGCGCGACGAGAACCGCGTGGTGACGCTGGTCAAGGCCGACCTGAGCGGCTTCACCGCGATGTCCGAGCTGCTCGGCGATCCGGAGGAGGTAACCAGGATCGTCAATCGCGTGTTCGAGCCGCTGGTCGAAGCGGTGCGGCGATTCGGCGGCCACGTCGACAACTATGCCGGCGACATGGTGATCGCCTGTTTCGGCGTACCGCAGGCGGTCGAGCAGTCGGCCGAGCGCGCCGTGCGCGCGGCGCTGGCCATGCGCGACGAGGTGGCTCGGCTGAACGCCCTCGACTTCAGCCACGGCGTTGCGCTTGGCATCTCGACCGGCGTCGCTACCGGCACCGGCTTGTGGAGCCTGGTCGGCTTCGGCGCCAGCCGGAAGCGCACGGTTACCGGCGAGCTGGGCGACTATGCCGCCGCGCTCGAGAAGCTCGCCGATCGCGGCCAGGTGGCCATCTGCCCGGAGACCCACCAGCAGGTCTTCGGCGCGATTGGCTGCGAGTTGCAGGGCGAGACCGTCACGCCGCCGGGCGAGACCGAACCTCGCCCGGTCTACCTGGCGCTCGAGCCGTTGCCGCCGCTGACCTGGGCCGAGCGCCACGGCGACGAGGCCCCGCCGCTGTGCGGCCAGGCCGCGTTGCTGCGCGAACTGCGCGCCGCCTGGCGCCGGGCCGGCGCGGGCGAGTCGGTCGCCGTCTGGCTCCACGGCCCGGCCGGCTGCGGCAAGTCGCGGCTGCTGCTCGAACTGGCGCGGACGGTACAGGCCGACGGCGGGAAGGTCGCCGCCTGGGCGCGCGACGGTCTCGAGCGTGATGAGGTTGACCCGCTGGTCGGCCTGCGCGACGGCGAGCCGGCCGCGGTCATCCTCGACGGCGTGGCCAACGCCGATCTGTCGCTCGCGCGGCCGGGCCGGCTGCTGGCCTGCGGCTCGCGGCAGCCGCCGCCCGAGGGCTTCGCCGGCCTGCTGGTGCCGCCGCTCGACACCGCGGCGACCGCGGCGCTGGCGGCGCATCTGCTCGGCGACGAGCCGGAGCCGGAGCAGCTCGCCTGGCTCGACGCCTGGAGCGGCGGCAATCCGCTGGCCGTGACCGAGCTGTGCGCCGTGGTGCCCGACGACCTGTCGGCGCCGGAGCCGCTGCCGTGGCGGCTGCGCGAGCTGGAGGACGCGGCGGTCGACGCGCGGCCACCGGCCGAGCGCGCCGTGCTGCTGGCCGCCGCGGCCGTGGCCGATCCGGCCGACTTCGGCTTCTGCGCGACGGCACTGGGCGAGCGGCTGGGCAGGTCGGTGGTCGAGGCGAGTCTCGGCCCGCTGGTGGCCGCGGGCCTGCTGCGCGAAGCCGGCGGCTACTGCTTCGCCCGGCGCCTGCTCTGGTGGTCGTGCCGACAGCGGCTGTCGGCGGCGGTGTTGGCGCGGCTGACCGCGCCGAGCGAGGGTGACGATGATCCTGTGCGTCTACGCGAAGGCGTTTGAGGGCCGCACGGCCGACCAAATCGCGGCCGCGGCGGCGGCCGGGTTCGAGGGCCTCGAACTCCGCGGCGAGGTCGACGGCACACCTCTCGGAGCGGTCGAGCGGGTCGCCTTCTATGAGGCCTGTCTGCGCGCCGAAGATGCCGGCCTGGTGATTGCCACGCTCGCGTTGGGCATGCTCGATGGGCTGGTTCGCGAGCTCGACGCGGTCAAGCGGGTCGGCGAGCTGGCGGCCGAGGCCTCGGCGCGGGTGCGGTTGTTCAGCTCGGCCCGGCCGGGCGTGCGCAGTGGACCCGAGGCGTCTGGCGAGCCGTCGGCCGAGCAGATGGAACAGGAGGCCGAGCGGCTGCTCGCCTGCCTCGACGCCATCGGTGCCGGTGGCGTGCGCGGCGCGGCGATGCTCGAGGCCGAGCCCTACAGCATCGCCAACACGACCTGGCGGCAGGCGCAGTTGTTCGAGCTCGCCGGCACCGAGGATGTCGGGCTGAACTGGGACTTCGTCAACGGCTGGATGGGCGGCGAGCATCCCTGGCCCGAGCCGTGGGAGCGGATCGCCGGCAGGCTGCGCGGCGTCCACTACAAGGGAGCCCGCGCCGTGGCGCTCGAGCCGACCGCCTATGCCTCGCAGGCGTTGCCGCTGGCCGATGACCTGCCGCACCGCGCGATGTGGGCCACCTGGGCGGCCGCCGGGTTCGACGGGCCGGTCACCGTCGACCCGCACTACGGCTTGTTCGCGCCGGCCGACCGGTTTGTGCCCGAGCCGGCCAACCCGAACGCCGAGGTCTGCCGCCGAACGCTCGCGGTGATGAAGCAGCTCCGTGACGAAGCGTTGGCGAGGGGGTGAACCATGCCCGGCCTGCCGCTGCACACCCTGTGCGACGTGTGGGACAACACGGTGGCGAAGTTCCCGCGCAAGGTGGCCGTGATCTTCGACAGCCGGCCCTACACCTATGGCGAGCTCGATGCCGGCGTGCGGCGGCTGGCCGCGCGGTTGCAGCAACTCGGCGTCGAACCGGGCGATCGCGTCGCCGTGGCGATGCCCAACGGGATCGAGTTCTACCAGGCCTACTGGTCCATCCTGCGCTGCGGTGCCGTACTCTCGCCGGTCAACACCCGCCTGGGCCAGCCGGAGATGCGCCACGTCTTCGACAGCCTCGAGCCGAAGGTCGTCTTCTGCCACCACGAGGTGATGTCGACCGTCGCGCCGGCGCTGGGCGACGGCCCGCACCGGATCGGCGTCGGCGTCGACGGAGCCGAGGCGTTCAGTCGCGCGGTGCGCACCGCCGCCGAGCCGAAGCCGGCGGCGATCGGTGCCGACGACCTGGCGATCATCGCCCACACCTCGGGCACCACCGGCCGGCCGAAGGGCGCGATGATGCGCCACTGCGACCTGCTGTTCAACCTCCGGAACACGGTCATCCCGTTCGGCTGGCGGCACGAGGACCGGCACCTGCTGCTGGTTCCGCTGTTCCACGTCACCGGGCTCTACAGCGTGGTTCCGTCGAGCTGCTACCTGGGCAGCACGGTGGTCATCGCGCCGCGGCCTGATCCGCGTGAGGTGGTCGAGCTGATCGCCGCCGAGCGGGTGACCACATTCCTCTCGGTGCCGACCTTCTTCCACCTGGTGGTCAGCCTGCCCGACCTGGAGCAGTACGACCTGAGTTGCCTGCGGATGATCGGCTACAGCGGCTCGCCGATGCCGGTGCGGACCATCGAGCGGCTACGGGAACGGTTTCCCGGCGTGCGGTTGCACAACTTCTTCGGCTTGACCGAGACCATTTCGCTGACCCACATCACGCCCGGCGACGCGGCGGTGAGCCACGCCGACAGCATCGGCAAGACGATTCCAGAGGTGGGGGTCAAGATCCTCAAGGAGGACGGCGTCGAGGCGGCGTTCGGCGAGGTGGGCATCCTGCACCTCCACCGCGAGAACGCCATCCGCGGCTACTGGCGCCGGCCGGGGCTGCTCGAGGAGTCGCTCACCGCCGACGGCCGATGGTTCAACACCGGTGATCTGGCGCGGATCGATGAGGATGGCTTCGTCTACCTCGAAGGCCGTCAGAAGGACATGATCATCGTCGCCGGCGAAAATGTCTTCGCGCTCGAGGTGGAGCGCTGCATCCTCGACCTCGAGGGCGTCAAGGAGTGCGCCGTGGTGGGACTGCCGGCCACCGGCACGCGGGCCTACCTGGGCGAGCTGGTCAAGGCCGTGGTGGTGCGCCTGCCCGGCGCGGCCATCGAGGCGCGAGACGTCCGCCGCCACTGTGTCGAGCGGCTAGCGTCATACAAGGTGCCGCAGCTGGTCGAGTTCCGCGACGCGCTGCCGCGGAACCCGAGCGGGAAGGTGCTGAAGCGGGAGTTGGTCGATGCCTGACGAGCCACTGGACGACGAAGGCCTGCCGTTCCCGCGGCTTGACCGCACGCAGTTCGCGGTCTACGACTCGTTCGAGTCGGCCGAGGCGGACATGCGGGCCTACTGGCTGAGCCGGTCGCCCGAGGATCGGTTGCGGCAATTGCGGTACCTGCAGTGCGTAGTCTACGGTATCGACGCGGCGTTGGCACCGATGGTGCGGGTGCTTGAGGTAGTGGAGCACGGATGGGAGTGACCAGTCGAACAGCACGAGCACGCGTGAAGCTCGCCCGGCACGTAGGGGCGCATGGCAATGCGCCCGGTCGGCGAGCGGGTCAGACGTTCGGCGCATTGCGATGCGCCGCTACGTCACCGCCTAACCAGGCCTGTGAGCGGGCCCGTGAGGCGCAGCGATGACCTCGGGCACCGACGCAGCCCTCGCCACCGCTCTCCTCGAGCAGCCAGGCTGGCCCGACGGCTTCGTCGTCGCGCACCAGGCCGCCGGCGGCGCGCGCGGGTCGGCCGTCATCATCCAGCCCTTCGCCGAGGAGCAGAAGGCCGCCCGTCGCGCGCTGGTCGAGCTGGCCCGGCACCTTGCCGCCGCCGGCTACGAGGTGCGGCGGCCCGACCTGTTCGGCACCGGCGACAGCCGCGGCGCGCATGGCGAGGCCGACCTCGATGCCTGGCTGACCGCGCTGCGCGCCGACTCGCCTGGCCTGCGCCTCGGTCTGCGCCTCGGCGCCTCGCTCGCCTGGCTGGCCGGCGACGCCGAGACGGTGGTGCTCATCGAGCCGATCGTCAACGGCGCCAGCTACCTCCGCCAGTGTCGACAGCGCAGCGCGCTGCGGGCCGAGCTGACGCTCGGCGACGGCCCCGAGCGGAGCGACGGCGAGGGTGACTATCCGGCGTTCGACTTCGACGGCTTCGCCGTCTCGGGCGAGCTGCATCGCCAGCTTGCCGCCGTCGACCTGCTCACCGCGCCGGTGCCGCGGGCGCAGCGGGCGCTCATCCTGCAGGTCTCCGGCTCCGGCCGAATCAAAAAGCCGCTCGAAGATCTGGCCGTCCGCGCGCGCGAGGGTGGGGCCGAGGTGGTCGTCGAGAACGTTGCCGTCGAACCGTTCTGGTCAAGCGTCGGCATCGTCGACACGGCGCCGGTGCGCGAGGCGGTGATGCGCTTCCTCGGCACCGCGCCGGCCGCGCTGCCGCCGGTTGGGCAGCACTCAGAGCCGACCCCGGTGGCCATCGGCGACGGCGTGACCGCGCGCGTGATGCCCTTCGCCGTCGCCGGCACGCCGCTGACGGCGCTGCTGTACGAGCCCGCGCAAGGTACCGTCGAGCGGCTCGTCGTCTTGCTCCACGGCTGGTCGGGCTACCGCATCGGACCCGGTCGCCTGCTGACCGAGGCGGCGCGCGAGCTCGCCCGCTCCGGTTACGCGGCGCTCAGCTTCGATTTCCGTGGCCGGGGCGATTCTGCCGGCGACGTGGCCGAGACGACGCTCCAGACGATGATTGCCGACGCGGTGGCCATCGTCCCGGCGGCACTGGAGGCCACCGGCGCCGCCACCGCCACGCTGCTTGGCCTCTGCAGCGGCAGCGAGGTGGCTGTCGGCGCGGGCTTGAGCGACTCGCGGATCGATTCGCTGGTCCTCTGGTCGGCGCCGATCTTCGGCGGCGAGCTGACCCTCGAGCGGCGCGCGCGGCGGGGCCGGACCGCGGCGCTGGGCTATCTGCGCAAGGTCTTTCGGGCCGAGACCTGGGCCAAGCTGGTCGGCGGGCGGCTCAACTGGAAGCTGATCCGCCGCGCGCTGTCGGGCGGCCGTTCGACCGAGGCGGCGGCGGCCGAGGCGGCCGGCGGCAAGCCCGACCCGGCGGCTCAGATGAGGGCCTTCGACGCCTTCGCCGGCAGGATGCTGCTGGTCTACGGCACGGGCGACCCGGAGGCGCCGCCGTCGCGCGAGTTCTACCTGCCGATCCTCGAGCGGGCAGGGATCGCGCATGGTCTGGTTGAGATAGAGGGAGCAAACCACAACTTCTACGCCTTGGGATGGAAGCGTGAGCTGATGGAGGCGACCATCGCCTGGCTGGCGGAAGGCGGCGCGGCATGATTCTGGTTACCGGCGCAACGGGCAACATCGGCAGGCGGGTGGTCGAGGGCCTGGCCCTCGAGGGCCGCCCGGTGCGCGCCCTGGTCCGCGACCCGGCGGCGGTCGAGGCGTTCGAGGCGATGGGCGTGCACGCTCTGGTAGGCGACGTTACCCGGCCGGACGACCGCGCCTCGGCGCTGGTCGACGTGCAGGAGATCCTCTGCTGCCACGCCGCCTACTACGGCGCCAGCGAGGACGATGTGCTCGCCGTCGACGGCGCGGCGACGGTCGGCCTGATCGACGAGGCGGCGGCCGCGGGGGTCAAGCAGTTCGTGCTACTCTCGCACCTCGGCGTCGATCGCGCCCGCGGCGGGGCACGGTTCGAGGCCAAGCAGCGGGCCGAGGCGGCGCTGGCGCGGCAGGACCAGATGGCTTACGTGATTCTGCGGCTGGCGCCGCTGATGACCACCATGACCGAGCTGCCCGGGGTGCACAACCCGGGCCGGACGGGGAGCTTCATCATCTTCGGCCGGGGCGACAACCGGATCAGTCCCGTCTCGCCGGCCGACGTGGCGACCATGGTGCGGCGCTGCTCGCGCCGGCCCGAGGCCTGCGGCCAGGTGCTCAGCGTCGGCGGGCCCGAGACCTTCACCTGGAACGAGCTGCCGGCGCTGTTCGAGCGCGCCTACCAGACCACCGTGGTGACCTGGCGGCTGCCGCTCTTCTTCCTCTCCCTGGCGCGGCTGTTCGTCGGGCTGGTCAACCGCCCGGCGGCCGACCGCCTGGCCTACTTCGAGGTGCTCTATGGCAATGACTTGAGCACCGACCCAGCGCGCGCGGTCGAGCTGTTCGGCGTCGAGCTCGAGGACTTCGTCGGTTACCTGGTTGACGAAGAGGAGGCGGTGGCGCCGCCCGGCTTCGAGTTGCCGCCCGAGACCCACGAGTCACCGCCGCGGCGGGTGATGGAAGGCCCCCGGCCGACCAGCCCGCTGGAAGAGGAACTGCCCGAGCCGCCGCGCCGCGAGCCGGAGGAGCCGAAGGAGGTCGAGCCGGAGATCGAGCTCGACGAGGCGCCCAAGCCGAAGCTCGAGCTGCCCGCCGAGCAGCCGACCGAACCGCTGGCCGAGCCGGCGGCACCGACGGCCGAGCTGACCGAGCCGGGCGAGCCGGCCGAGCCCGAGTGGGGCCAGCAGGTCGAGTTCGGCGCCGACCCACCCGAACCGGCCGAAGAGGCGGTCGAACGCCGCCCGCCGGTGAAGCGGCCGAAGAAGGTCGAGTCGCCGGTCGTCGATCTCGACCCGCCGGCCGAATCCGACCCCGAGGATTGAAGGAGCAGCCCGCCCGAGTCGGTCTATACTCCCGGCGGGAGGCAGCGGCATGCGCCAGGCGACGGCGAGTGGCTGCCGCGCACGCAAGTGCGCGGCGCTGCTGCTCCTGCTCCCCGGCCTGACCACCGCCGCGCCGCCGACCCTCGGCCCGGAGCCGCCGACCGAGCCTCTCGGCCCGACCCCGCCCGACGCCGCCGCCCCGGCCGACAACCAGTTCATGGTCACGGCGACCGACATCCACGGCAACGACCGGCCGGGCGAGCGGGCGATTCTGGCCACCGGCAACGTGACCGCCCACTGGCGCGACCTGATGGTCACCACCCCGCGGCTGTTCGCCGACCTCGAGACCGACCTCGCCCGGCTCGACGGGCCCATCCACCTCGCCCGGCAGGACGGCTCGTTTCTCGACACCGAGTTCCTGACCATCGACCTGGACAAGTACTGGACCTTCTCCGGCCCGTTCACCGGCGAGCTGTCGCCGGCGTTCATCGGCTACGGCGCGGTCGAGGCGCTGCGCATCGAGGGCAGCGACGCGCTGACCATCCGCGACACCTACTTTGCCGCGCACAATGTGCTGGTGACCAGTTGCCCGCCGCGCGACCTGAAGTACCACCTCACCGCGCGCACCGTGGCGGTGGTGCCGAACCGGAAGATCATCCTGCGCAGCGCGCGGGCCTATCTCTTCGGCGTGCCGATCTTCGCCTGGGGCAAGCTGGTCATTCCGCTGCGCCAGTACCGGCGGACCGAATGGCTGCCCGAGGTCGGGCGCAACGACATCTATGGCGTCTACGCACGGATGCGCTACTTCTACGACATCGCCGACAGCCAGCTCGGCAACCTGTCGGGCATGGTGACCGAGAAGCGCGGCACCTTCTGGGGTCTCGAACACGACTTCGGCTACGGCCGCGGCGACTGGCGTGGCGTCGGCGACTTCGACCTCGAATACGGCTCGCGCAACGCCGAGCTGAGTGTCCGCGGTGCGCTTGACCAGGGCATGGGACCCGACACCAGCCTGCGGCTCAACGGCGCGTTCAGCCAGAACAGCGGCTTCTCGACCACCTCGCGGCAGAGCAACCTGACCGGCCTGCTGACCCACAACTGGCCGGTCGGCACGACCAGCCTGCAGCTCAACCGGACGGCCAATGAGAGCGGCGGACAGCGCAGTACGTTCGACCGGCTGGGCCTCAACCAGCGGCTGCAGATCGGACAGCTCTTCACCGCCGACCTGAACGCCGACTACAGCGCCCGCGGGCTGACCGGCCAGCCGACCGACGAGGAGCTGCTCACCCGCGCGCGGTTCGGCGGCCGGCTGCGGTTGTTCGACTGGGAGCTGATCGATGAGCGGCGGTTCGACCTCGAAGGTGGCGCGTTCCCCGGCGACGACAACCGGCCGGTAACCGAGATCGTCCCGCAGGTGACGCTGCGCACCGACTCGCGGCGGATCGGGCTCGGTCTGCCCGATCTGATCGACGTCCAGCTCGACACCAGCGTCGGGCAATTGCGCGAGTTCGTGCAGAATCCCGGCGACGTGCCCGATTCGCGCTCGACCGTGCTGCGGGTCAACTTCGATCTGCGCGGCCGGCTCAACCGCGTCGCCTTCTCGCCCTCGACGCGATTCCTGGCCGATGTGCGGTATAGCCAGAGCTTCTTCGATCACCCCAACCCGTCGGCCAAGTACATCATCCAGGGCCAGCCGCGGTTCGAGTGGAAGCCGAGCCGCTACTCGCGGATCGACCTCGGCTATCGCTGGCAGGAGGTGGCCGGCTTCTCGCCGCTGCGGCGGTTCGATTTCGCCCAGACCATCAACGACTTCGACTACGGGCTGACGCTGTTCTGGCCGCATCCCGCGCGGCCGCGCAACGGTGTCGCCTCGATGCGCTTCTCGGGCGGCTACGACTTCCTCACCGGCCGCGCCCGCGACCTACGGATCAATGCACTGTTCCAGCCGATCCACGAGGTGCTGATCAACCTCAACACGAGCTATGCGCTCGACGGCCGGGGCATCGGCGACGCCGGGCTGCGGGCGGTCCGGGCGCAACTGCTGTTCGAGACCGGCCCGCGCTACCAGCACGAGATCGGCCTCACCTACGACCCGCGCGACGGCACGCTGGACAACCTCGACAGCCTGATCTACTGGGAGCTGATCCGCCGCTTTAGCGTGCAGCAGGCCCTGACCTGGGACGGCCGCAGCGAGCGGGTCAGCTTCCACGACCTGCTGGCCACCCTCGACCTCGGCTGCGTGCAGTTGGTCGGCACCTATCGCCAGTCGGTGCAGGAGTATCGGCTGGACATCAACATCACCGCCTTCCCCGGCCTGGCCAGCCTGTTCGGCACCGGGCGGCAGGGGCAGCAGTTCTCGACCTCGCAGGGGTTTTCGTTCTGAGCGGCCAACGGACCGCCGATCGGAGCAGGCGAGGACGCCCGCGCTCCGATCGGACTGGACCGCCGGCGTCCCGGAGCGCGGCCGTCCCCGGCCGCACGCGCCGCCGATCGGAGCGGGCGAGGACGCCCGCGCCCCGGTCCGGACGGACCGCCGGCGTCCCGGAGCGCGGCCGTCCCCGGCCGCTCGCGCCGCCGATCGGAGCGGGCGAGGACGCCCGCGCTCCGATCGGACTGGACCGCCGGCGTCCCGGAGCGCGGCCGTCCCCGGCCGCTCGCGCCGCCGATCGGAGCGGGCGAGGACGCCCGCGCTCCGATCGGACTGGACCGCCGGCGTCCCGGAGCGCGGCCGTCCCCGGCCGCTCGCGCCGCCGATCGG
>CAYONP010000073.1:0-10686 GCA_964405335.1 uncultured Fimbriimonadaceae bacterium | reverse complement strand
GCGGCCGTCCCCGGCCGCTCGCGCCGCCGATCGGAGCGGGCGAGGACGCCCGCGCCCCGTTCGGGATGGACCGCCGGCGTCGCCGCCGGCATCGGCCCGGTCGGCGACCGAGCCCTACCACGGGTCGCCATCGTCCTGGACCGCCGGCGTCGCCGCCGGCATCGGCCCGGTCGGCGACCGGGCCCTACCACGGGTCGCCGTCGTCCTGGACCGCCGGCGTCCCCGCCGGCATCGGCCCGGTCGGCGACCGGGTCCTACCACGGGTCAGCCGGCGACCCGCGCGCAAGAGCGCGCCCTACTCGGTGGCCAGGTCCGGGTCCTCCGTCTCGCGCCGCAGCTCGGTCAGCCTTCGGCGCAGTTGCTCGACCAGAGCGCGATACTCGCGCCGGCCATACAGATTGTGTTGCTCCAGCGGGTCGGTCTGCAGGTCGTAGAGTTCAAACTCCTGCGGCTCTTCGAACCAGTGGATGTACTTGTACCGCTCGGTCCGCACGCCGCGGTGCTTGCGCACGCTGTGCACGCCGGGGAACTCGTAGAACTCGTAGAGCCAGTCGGTGCGCCAGTCGCCGGGCGTGTGGCCGTCGCCGATGGGGGCCAGGCTACGGCCGTGGGTCGGCAGTGCGTCGGCGATGCCGGCCAGGTCGAGGATGGTCGGCACCAGGTCGACGTTGAGCGCCATCGGAGCGACCACCTGGAGCGGCGCGAAGCGGGCCGGATAGCGCATCAGCAGCGGCACGCGGATGGACGGCTCGTACATCATCCGCTTGTCGAAGAAGTGCCACTCGCCGAGGAAGAAGCCGTTGTCGCCGGTGAAGAAGACCGCCGTGTCGTCGGCCTGGCCGGTCGCGTCGAGGGCGTTGAGAATGCGGCCGAGGTTGTCGTCGACGCCGACCAGCGTCTGGTAATAGGCGCGGAGGAAGGTGTCGAGGTCGGGCACGTCGTCGAAGTCGCCGATCTTCATGTCGGCGTCGCGCACCGCCTCGGGCTTGCCGGCATAGTCGGTCTCGAAGGTCGCCGGCCGCGGGAAGCTGAAGCCCTGCCACAGGTGCCGGTAGCGCTCGGCGGCGACCCAGCTCCGGTGCGGCGCCTTGAACCAGACGCAGAGCGCGAAGGGCTGCTCACGCGGGCGCTCGATGAAGCGGATGGCCGCGTCGCCGAGCAGGTCCTCGACATGGCCGGCGCGCACCTCGTCGGGCCCGCCGTTCTCGCTGATCCGCGGGTTGTTGTACTGCCCCTGGCCCTGGAAGCCGTAGTAGTAGTCATACCCGCGGTTGCGCCCGGCGCCCTCGTTGTGCCACTTGCCGATGTAGCCGGTCTCGTAGCCGGCGCGCTGCAGCACCTCGAGGAAGGTGGTCTGGTCGACCGTCAGTCCGCCCGGCTGGCCGTTGACCCGCACGCCGTGGCTGTGCGAGTAACGGCCGGTCAGGCAGGTGGCGCGGCTCGGGCCACACAGAGCGTTGGTCACGAAGGCGTTGCGAAAGCGCACCCCCTCGGCCGCCAGGCGGTCCATGTGCGGCGTCGAGAGCACCCGGTTGCCGGCGCAGGACATGCCGTCCCAGCGCTGGTCGTCGGTCATGAAGAACAGGATGTTCGGCCGCCGGCGCGCCGCCCGGGCGCCGCCCGAGAGGCCGGCGACCAGGCCCAGCGCGCCGACCCGCCTCAAGAACTCGCGCCGGTCGGACGTTGACATGTTGGCTCCCCAGGCGGGGGATTGGCGCGCGATCCGCCAATCCCTCGCTACGTCCGCCGGGCGAGCGCGAGGACCGACACGCCGCACGGCAGGTCGACCGCCGGCAGCAGCCGCGCCTCGACCTCGAGCGTCCAGCGGCAGAGCTGATTGAGCGGCGAGGGCAGGGGCATCAGCCCGCACTCCGGTGCCTCGTGCGGCCGCCGCAGGCGTTGCAGCAGGCGCAGCGCGGTGGCCACCGGCAGCAGGAAGGTGATGCAGTAGCCGAGCCGGACCGGCGTGAACCCGGCCGCCGCCAGGCGCGAGCGGACCAGCCCGCGGGTGTAGCGCCGAAAGTGCTGGAGGGCGATGTCGTGCTCGCTCCAGAGGAACGAATAGGCCGGCACGGTGAGCAGCAGCGAGCCGCCGGGGCGGAGCACGCGGTGCGCCTCGGCAAAGGCGGCGGCATCGTCCTCGATGTGCTCGAAGACATCGAACGCGGTGACCAGGTCACAGCACTCGTCGGGCAAGGGCAGCCGCGTGGCGTCGCCGGCAATCAGCCGTTGGAGCCCGCGGCGGCGGCACAGCGCCAGGGCGGCTGGGAACGGGTCGAGACCGACCGCCTGCCCGAACTCGGCCATCACCTGGAGCGTGCCGCCGGTGCCGCAGCCGAGGTCGAGGATGCGCCGCGCCGGGTCGGGTGGCAGGTGCCGGCGGCAGACGGCGCGGAGGATCGACTTGCGCCCGACGAACCACCAGTAGTGGTCCTCGAGCTCGAACATCCGCTGGTGTTCGTCAGGCCGCATCGCGCGCTCGGATGCCGGCGCCCCCCGCTCGACGGCACCAGGCGCGGCGCGACATGATAGGAGCCGACGCGGCGCGGAGTCAAGCGCCGCCGGCCCAGAGAGGCTGTGTCTGTGATTCGCCTGTGCGCGTTTCTCGCCCTGGCCGGTGCCGGGCTGGCCGCCGAGCCGGCGGCCACGCCGCTGGCCGCCGATGACAGCATCGTCTTTGTGCGTGACGGCGACCTGCACATCGTCCGCGCCGACGGCCTGGGCGTGCGGCGGCTGACCTCGACCATCGACCGCGAGAGCCGGCCCTGCGGCTCGCCCGATGGCAGCGCCATCGCCTACGAAGTCTACGACTCCGAACGCAGCGACTACGACGTCTGGCTCTGCAGCGCCGACGGCACGGCCCAGACGCGGCTGCTGCCCAGGGCCCGTAATCCGGCCTGGTCGCCCGACGCCGGGCGCCTGCTGTTCGCCGCTCAGCAGCGCGGCACCGGGCTCGACATCTGGCTCTGCAACCGGCATGGGCAGGACCTGACGCGGATCACCAACACGGTCGAGAACGACTACCTGCCGTGCTGGTCGCCCGACGGCACGCAGCTTGCCTTCGTTCGCGAAGAGAGCGCCGTCGGGGCGAAGAACTACCTGCTCATCCGTCGCGACGCCACCGGTGCCGAGGAGGAGCTACTCCGCCTGGCCGACCGGCGGATCACCTCCCTGGTCTGGTCGCCGCAGCGCGACCTGCTGGTCGGCGCGCGCGAGCCGGGCGGCAACCTCGAGCGGCTCTACCGCCTCGACCCGGCCGGCGCGCGACGGCTCGACGAGCTGACCACCGGGCCCGACGAGGAGATCTTCGGCACCTGGACCTTTGGCCTGCCGGGCCTGCTCTATGTCGAGCGCCGTGGCGCCTCGCTGCGCATCGCGCAGCGGCCGCTCGGCGGCGCGGCGCAGTCGATCGCCGGTGTGGCCGACGGCGACAGCGAGCCGGCGCTGCTGCCCGGCCCGTCGCGCCGCGTGGCGCAGGTGTTCGTCTTCGGGCGGCGCAGCTTCTACCTGCCGGCGCCGATCCTGCTCGACGGCGAGGTGCTCATCCCGGCGCCGGACCTGGCCGCGCAACTCGGCCTGCGGATGGAGCCCGAGCCGAACCGGATCACGCTCCGTCGTGAGGGCAAGACGGTGATTCTCGACCTGCTGACCAACGAGGTAATCAGTGGGGAGGAGACTCGCCTGCTCGGGATCAACTGCGAAGAGGTCGGCGGCGTGCGGATGCTGCCGCTGCGCGCGGTGGCCGAGGAGTTCGGCCTGCGCAGCGACTGGCGCGAGGAGTCACGCATCCTGCGGGTCGGCTGAGGAGAGGCGGATGAACCGCGCCGAGGGGCGGGCGGCCGACGCCCTGCGCCCGATCGTGATTGAGGCCGGCGTGAGCAAGTGGGCCGAGGGCTCGTGCCGGATCGAGATGGGCGACACCCACGTGCTATGCACCGCCAGCGTCGAAGAGACGGTGCCGTTCTTCCGCCGCGACACCGGCCTGGGCTGGGTCACCGCCGAATACGACATGCTGCCGCGGAGCACCGACACGCGGCACCAGCGGGCCTCGCGGAGCAACCGGCCCGACTCGCGCGGGCTCGAGATCTCGCGGCTGATCGGCCGCTCGCTGCGCAGCGTGGTCGATTTCGCGCAACTCGGCTCACGCACCATCACCCTCGACTGCGACGTGATCCAGGCCGACGGCGGGACGCGCACGGCCTCGATCACCGGCGCCTATGTGGCGCTGGTCGAGGCGTGTGAGTGGCTGATTGAGCAGCGCGTGCTGCAGCGCATCCCGGTGCGCGACCAGGTGGCGGCGATCAGCGTTGGTGTGGTCGGCACCGACGTGCTGCTCGACCTCGACTATGCCGAGGACTCGAAGGCGGCGATTGACTTCAACGTGGTCATGACCGGTCGCAAGCGGCTGATCGAAGTTCAGGGCACGGGAGAGGAACGGCCGTTCAGCCGCGAAATGCTGGACCGGCTGCTGGATCTGGCGGAGTCGGGCATTGACGGGCTCTGCGCCCTGCAGCGGGAGGTGTTGACCGCCGACGCATGAACCCCGGGCCGATGCCACGACAATCGTCGTGGTAAAGGCAAGGGGGCTGACGGCCGCCGGTCCGGCACGGACGGCCGGGCCGATCAGGGGGAGACACAACCTTGCGGCTCTCGAGGCGAGTGGAGTACGCACTACTGGCGATGCTCGATCTGGCGCAGTCGCGCGGCGATGGGCGCGCGCAGCTCCGCGAGATTGCGCAGCGTCAGAGCCTGCCCGAAAAGTACCTCGAGCAGTTGCTGCGCCCGCTCCGCTCGGCCGGACTGGTGGTCTCGACCCGCGGCTCGCGCGGTGGCTATGAGTTGGCGCGCTCTCCCGCCGAGATCAGCCTGCTCGAAGTCCTCGAGGCGGTCGACGGACCGTTGACCGACCACACCGACGACCGCCACCTGAGCGGCGCCACGGTGGTCATCCACGAAGTCTGGGCCGAAGCCGCCGGCGCCGTCGGCGAGCAGCTTGCGCAGACCACCCTCGGCGATCTGGTCGACCGCTGCCGCGCCGCCGGCAGCCACGGCGACAACTGGGTGATCTGAACGCCCGCGGCACGATTGCCGCTTTACACCACCGCCCATCCCTGTTATCCTAGCAAACATCCGTTCCCAGGCGGGATTGCGACGGATCGGGTCGGTACGATTCCCGGGGTCGTGAGCATACTCTCGTCCGATGGCTGAGCCACGCATCGTCATTCAGGGAGCGCGCGAGCACAACTTGCGCGAAGTCAGCCTCGAGCTGCCGCGCGACCGCTTGATCGTGGTCACCGGTGTCTCGGGCAGCGGCAAGTCGTCGCTGGCTTTCGACACGATCTATGCCGAGGGTCAGCGGCGATATGTCGAGAGCTTGTCCAGCGCCGCGCGGCAGTATCTCGGTCAGTTGCGCCGGCCCGATGTGGATCGCATCGAGGGTCTCTCGCCGGCGATTGCCATCCAGCAGAAGGCGGGCGACTCGAACCCGCGCAGCACCGTCGCCACGGTGACCGAGATCTACGACTACCTGCGCGTGCTCTATGCCCGGCTGGGCGAGATTCTCTGCTGCGGTCGGCCGGTCGGCCGGCAGACCACCGCGCAGATTGTCGATCGCATCGCCGCCCTGGCCGAGGGCACCCGCGTGCAGGTCATGGCGCCGGTGGCGCGGCAGCGCAAAGGGGAGTTCCAGGAGGTCTTCGAGGACGCCCGCAAAGCCGGTTTCGTGCGGGTCCGCGTCGACGGCGAGGTGCTCGACCTGAGCGAACGGATCGAACTCGACCGCCAGCGCCGCCACGACCTCGAGCTGGTGGTCGACCGCCTGATCGTCAAGGACGACATGCGCGCCCGGCTGGCCGAGTCGGTCGAGCTGGCGGTGCGCCACGGCGAGGGCCAGTTGGTCGTCGCGGCGCAGGCGCCGGGCAGCGATGAGAGCGAAGACATCCTGTTCAGCCGCGACCTGAGCTGCCCTTACTGCGGCACCAGCTACGAGGAGCCGAGCCCGCAGTTGTTCAGTTTCAACTCGCTGCAGGGCATGTGTCCGGCCTGCCACGGCCTGGGTCAGGTCACCGCGCTCGACCCCGACCGCTGTGTGCCCGACCCGTCACGGAGCATCAACCAGGGCGCCGTGGCGCCGTGGGGCGAGCCCGGCACGCTGCGGCTGAAGCACATCCTGGCCGGCCTGGCCAAGCACTTCCGGTTCAGCCTCGACGCCCCCTGGCGCGAGCTGCCCGACGACGTGCGGCACCTGCTGCTCTACGGCACCGACGAGCGGATCCAGTTCACCTACGTCAGCCACCGTGGGCGGACCTACCCGTACCAGGGCCGCTACGCCGGCGTGCTGGCCAGCTTCCAGGACGGCGACGGTGGCGTGGCCGCGATCGAGGAGGAGCATCCGCTCAACCGCTACGTGCGCACCATGCCGTGCCTCGAGTGCGGCGGCACGCGGCTCTGCGCCACGGCGCGCAAGGTGGTCTTCGCCGACCGGCCGATCTACGAGCTCTGCGCGCTGACCATCGACGCCTGCGCGGCGTTTTTCGACGAGGTGCGGCTGGAGGGCCGCCAGGCGCTGATCGGCGAGGATCTGGTCCGCGAGATCCGCGGCCGGCTCAACTTCCTGCTCGACGTCGGGCTACACTACCTGAGCCTCGATCGCCCGGCGCCGACGCTGTCGGGTGGCGAGGGGCAGCGGATCCGACTGGCCAGCCAGATCGGCGCCGGCCTGGTCGGCGTCACCTATGTGCTCGACGAGCCGAGCATCGGGCTGCACCACCGGGACAACCAGCATCTCATCCGCACGCTCTGCCGCCTGCGCGACATGGGCAACACGGTGATTGTCGTCGAGCACGACGAGGAGACCATGCGCGCCGCCGACCACCTGGTCGACGTCGGCCCCGGCCCGGGCCGGCACGGGGGCGAGATCGTCGCCGCCGGCACGGCCGACGAGCTGGCCCACGATCCGCGCAGCGTGACCGGCAAGTACCTCAACGGCGAGCAGGCCATCGCCGTGCCGGCCGCGCGGCGGGCGCTCGAGCCGGAGCGCCGGCTGCTCGTTCGCCGGGCGCGGCAGAACAACCTGAAAGAGCTCGACGTCGCTATCCCGCTCGGCGCCCTGGTCTGCGTCACCGGCGTGTCGGGCAGCGGCAAGTCGAGCCTGGTCAACGAGATTCTCTACAAGGCGCTGGCGCGGGACCTGAACCGCGCCGGCACCTCGCCCGGCGAGCACGACGGGATCGACGGCCTCGAGCTGCTCGACAAGGTGATCAACATCGACCAGTCGCCGATCGGCCGCACGCCGCGGAGCAATCCGGCGACCTACACCAAGGTGCTCGACCCGATCCGCGCCCTGTTCGCCAAGCTGCCCGAGGCGAAGGTGCGCGGCTATGCCGTGGGTCGGTTCAGCTTCAACGTCGCCGACGGCCGCTGCGATGCCTGCGAGGGGCTCGGTTACCAGCGCATCGAGATGGATTTCCTCGACGATGTCTGGGTCGAGTGCGACCGCTGCGGCGGCTCACGCTTCGCCCAGGACACGCTGCAGGTGCGCTACAAGGGCCGGCACATCGCCGATGTGCTGCACATGACCGTGGCCGAGGCGCTGGAGCACTTCGCCGACATCCCGCCGATCGCCCGCACGCTGCAGACGTTGCACGACGTCGGGCTCGATTACGTGCAGCTCGGACAGCCGGCGCCGACGCTCTCCGGCGGCGAGGCGCAGCGGATCAAGTTGGCGCGTGAGCTGTCCAAGCGCTCGACCGGCCGGACGCTCTACCTACTCGACGAGCCGACCACCGGCCTGCACTTCACCGACATCCAGAAGCTGCTCGATGTCCTCGGCCGGTTCGTCGATGACGGCAACACGGTGATCGTGATCGAGCACAATCTCGATGTGATCAAGGTTGCCGACTGGGTGATCGACCTCGGCCCCGAGGGCGGCGCGGCGGGCGGCTACCTGGTTGCCGAGGGCACGCCCGAGCAGGTCGCCGCGTGCGCTGCCAGCCACACCGGCGTCAGCCTGCGGCCGGCGCTCGGGCTGGGCGTCAGCGACGGCGTGCGGCCGTCGCCGCGCGGCGACGGCGCTGGGCGGCCGTCGCCCTGGGCGCCGCTCGACGAGGTGGTGGTCAAGGGTGCCCGGGCGCACAACCTGCAGGATGTCGATGCGGTCATCCCGCGCGACAAGCTGACCGTACTGACCGGCGTCTCGGGCAGCGGCAAGTCGAGCCTGGCCATCGACACCATCTACGCCGAGGGTCAGCGGCGTTATGTCGAGAGTTTGTCGAGCTATGCCCGGCAGTTCATCCGCCAGCTCGAGAAGCCGCCGGTCGACTTCGTTTCGGGTCTCTCGCCGGCAATCAGCATCGAGCAGCGGCCGGGCAGCCGCAATCCGCGCAGCACCGTCGGCACGGTGACCGAGATCCACGACTACCTGCGGCTGCTCTATGCCCGGCTGGGCGAGCGGCGCTGCATCGACTGCGACGGGCGGGTGGGCCGGCAGACCGTCGACGACATGATCGACCGCATTCTGCTGCTGCCCGAGGGCGCCCGGCTGAACCTGCTGGCGCCGCTCGTGCTCGGCCGGACCGAGACCTACGACGAGGCCTTCGCGCGGCTGCGCCGCGACGGGTTCCTGCGCGTGCGCATCAACGGCGCGGTGCGCGAGCTGGAAGAGGAGCCCAGCATCGATCGCCGCCGCCGGCACAGCGTCGAGGTGGTGGTCGACCGGCTGATCGTCCGACCGGACCAGCGCGGGCGGGTGGCCGAGGCGGTCGAGACGGCGCTCGAACGGGGCGACGGGCGGATGATCGCCGAGGTGCTCGAGCTGCCGGACGAGTCGAGCGGCATTCACCCCGGCGACATCCTGTTCAGCCGCCGCTGGACCTGCGCCGGCTGCGGCCGGGCCTATGAGGAGCTGACGCCGCAGAGCTTCAGCTTCAACACGCCGCTCGGCTGGTGCGAGCGGTGCGAGGGCCTCGGCTTTGTGCCGGGCCTCGACCCGGAGCGGCTGGCCGCCCGCCGCGACCTGAGCCTGGCCGGCGGCGCCGTGCCGCTGCTCGGCCTGCTGATCCGTCGCCGGCCGTTTCGCGTCGCCTTCCAGGCGGCCGTCGAGTCGTCTGGCTGGGACCCGCGCGAGCCGCTCGAAGACTGGCCCGAGCATGAGCTGGAACGCCTCTTCTTCGGCGTCGACGCGGCGGTCGACTATATCACCGACGACGGCGGCCGGAGCACGGTCCGCTATGCCGGCCTGGTGCCGACGCTCGAGCAGCTCTACGAGCACGGCCACTACCGCGAGCAGATTGCCGACCTGCGCCGCGACCTGCCCTGTGCCACCTGCGCCGGCTCGCGACTGCGACCCGAGGCGGCGGCGGTGCGCCTGCGCGGTCGGACGATTCTCGAGGTCAGCAGCCTCCCACTGCACGAAGCGGCGGAGTTCGTCGAGACCATCGCGCTGAACGAGCGCGAGGCGACCATCGCCGCCGAGCCGCTGCGCGAGGCGCGGCGACGGCTCCGCTTCCTGCTCGATGTCGGGTTGGAGTACCTCGCCCTCGGCCGGCCGAGCGGCACGCTGTCCGGCGGCGAGGCACAGCGGATCCGGCTGGCCAGCCAGATCGGCAGCGGCCTGACCGGCGTGCTCTACATCCTCGACGAGCCGACCATCGGGCTCCACCCGCGCGACAACGACCGCCTGTTGCGCGCGCTCGAGCACCTGCGCGATCTGGGCAACACCGTGCTGATGGTCGAACACGACGCCGAGGCGATTCGGCGCAGCGACCATGTGCTCGATTTCGGTCCGGGCGCCGGACGGCTCGGCGGCACGATCGTCGCCACCGGTGCGCCCGAGCAGGTGGCCGCGCAGGAGGGCACGCTGACCGGCGAGTACCTCGGCGGCCGGCGGCGGATCGAGGTCCCCGGCCGGCGGCGGCTGGGCAATGGCCATGCGCTGACGGTTCGCGGGGCGCGCCAGCACAACCTGCGCAACATCGATGTGAGCTTCCCGCTCGGCTGCCTGATTGCGGTGACCGGCGTGTCGGGCAGCGGCAAGTCGAGCCTGGTCAGCGAGATCCTCCATCCCGCGCTCGCCCGCGAGCTGCACCGGGCCGGCGAGGAGGTCGGCGCGCACAACACCATCGAGGGCATCCACCTGCTCGACAAGGTGATCAACATCGACCAGCGGCCGATCGGCGACAATCCGCGCAGCAACCCGGCCAGCTACATCGGTGCGTTCGACATCGTGCGGCAGTTTTATGCCGTGCTGCCGCTCGCCCGGCAGCGCGGGTATGGGCCCGAGCGGTTCAGCTTCAACCGCCCGGGCGGCCGGTGCGAGCGCTGCTGGGGCTTCGGCGCGCGCAAGATCGAGATGCACTTCCTGGCCGATGTCTGGGTGCCTTGCGAGGAGTGCGCGGGCAAGCGCTACAACGCCGAGACACTCGAGGTGACCTACCGCGGTTGGTCCATCGCCGAGGTGCTCGACGCCACGGTGGCCGATGCGCGCGACCACTTTCACGAGTTGCCACGAATCCGAGGCAAGCTGCAGACGCTGGTCGATGTGGGGCTCGATTACCTGACTCTCGGCCAGAGCGCGCTGACCCTCTCGGGCGGCGAGGCGCAGCGGGTGAAGCTGGCCCGTGAGCTGTCGCGGCCGAGCACCGGGCAGACGCTGTACCTGCTCGACGAGCCGACCACCGGCCTGCACTT
>CAYONP010000072.1:0-31107 GCA_964405335.1 uncultured Fimbriimonadaceae bacterium | reverse complement strand
GCAATCAGCGCCGTCTCTTCGCCGCAGACGAACGCCCCGGCGCCGCGGACCAGCTCGAGGTCGAAGCTCAGCTCCGAACCGAACAGCCGCTCGCCGAGCAGCCCGTGCGCCCGCGCCGCGGCAATCGCGGTCTCGAGGTGCTCGACGGCCAGCGGGTACTCGTCGCGCACGTAGATGATGCCCCGGCTCGCGCCGATGGCATAGGCGCCGATGGCCATGCCCTCGAGCACGCTGTGCGGGTCGCCTTCGAGGATGCTGCGGTCCATGAAGGCGCCCGGATCGCCCTCGTCGGCGTTGCAGATGACCACCTTCGGCGAGCCGCTCGCCGCGCGGCAGAAACGCCACTTCTGCGCCGTCGGGAAGCCCGCCCCGCCCCGGCCGCGCAGCCCGCTGGCGGCGACCAGCTCGATCACCTCTTCGGGCGACAGGCTCGAGACCGCCCGCGCCAGGCCCTGATACGCACCGCGTGCAACGGCATCGTCGAGCGAGGTCGGGTCGAGGTGGCGATTGTCGCCCAGCAGCAGCCGCGACTGGCGAGCGTAGAACGGTACTTCGCGCTCATGGGTCACCCGCTCGCCGTGGGTCGGGTCGCGGTAGAGCCGTTGGTGGTAGACCTCGCCCCGGGCGGCGCAGGCGACCAGCTCGGGCACGTCGTCGGGCCGCACGCCGGCATAGAACACGCCCCCCGGCTCGGCCACCAGCAGCGGCCCCTGGTCGCAGAAGCCGTGACAGCCGGTCATCCGGTAGTCGAGCTGCTCGCTGAGGCCCTGCTCGGCGATTGCCTGTCGGATCGCCCGGTCGATCGCCTCGCCGCCGCGCGGCCGGCAGCCCGGTCCGCCGCACAGGCTCAGGCTGGGCCGATAGGCGGGGCGCGCGGCCAGGAGATCGGCCCGCCAGCGGTCCAGGTCGCCCGGCTCGCGCACCGGCGGACGACCGTTGGCGATGGGGTGGGGCGGCGGCTCGGTACTCACCTCGCCGTTCGGCGAAACGTCGGGCTCGTCGGCGATGCGCTCGACCACGACGCGGACCTTCGGCCCATCCATCCGGGTGTGATACTCACCGTCGGCGACGACCACCGGCGCCACGGCGCACGAGCCGACGCAGTGGACGACCTCGATGGAGAATCGCCCGTCGGGCGTAGTTTCGCCGGCGCGGATGCCGAGGCAGCGCTCGATCTCCTCGATCACCAGGTGCCCGCCGGCGACGTGGCAGGCGGTGCCGAGGCAGACTTTGACTTGGTGCCGCCCGCGCGGGTGGAGCGAGAAGGCGTTGTAGAAGGTAGCCACGCCGTAGATCTGGCTGAGTGGGATGCCGAGCCGCTCGGCGGCGCGTTCGAGCGCGCGCGGCGGCAGGTGATGGAACCGGCGCTGGAACTCCTCCAGCAGCGCAATCAGCGAGCCGGTCCGGTCGCGGGTCTGGTCGATCAGGCGGTCGACCGCGGCCAGGTCACTTGCCATCGGCGTTTCCCGGTCCAACCTGCCCCGCCCCGCTGACCCGACAACCCGGCGGCTGCAACAAACCTGCCGGAAGGTGCCGCAGCGCCCCGAGCGAAGCTCCGGCCGCGGCATTGCCGTGGAGGTTGTGGTCATGAAGCTCGCGGTTCAGCTCGGCCTGTTGCCGGGCAACACAGTGGCCGACCAGCAGCGCTGGGCGGCCGATCATGGTGTCGAGGGGATCGAGATCTCAGCCTGGGGCTACAAGCCCGAGGACCTCGACCGCGCCAAGGCCGAGTTCGCCAACAGCCCGGTGCCGATCTGCTCGGTCTGCGGCAATCCGTCGTTCGACTTTCTCGATCCCGATCCGGCCAAGCGCCGCGCCAGCATGGACCAGTGCAAGGCCTATCTGCGCTTCTGCGGCGAAGTCGGCGCGGCCGGGCAGATCGTCCCGCCCATCTTCGGCGGGCCGCGCATCCCCGACCTGTCGCCGCTGGCCGATGCGATCACGCTCGAGAAGGACCTGCTGGTCAAGCTCTCGGCCGAGCTCGGCGAGGTGGCCGCCGCGGCGGGGACCTACCTGCTGCTGGAGCCGCTGAACCGCTATGAGCAGCACCTGCTGCGCACGCAGGCCAATGGCGTCGAGATCTGCGAGCGGGTAAGCAACCCGCACGTCGCCCTGCTCAGCGACTTCTTCCACATGCACATCGAGGAGACCGACACGCCGGCCGCCCTCCGCGCCGCCGGGCCGTGGGTCAAACACGTTCACCTGGCCGACAACACGCGCCAGGAGCCGGGTACCGGCGATATCGACTATGTCGCCGGCATGAAAGCCCTGGTCGACATCGGCTTCGACGGCTACATGGCCTACGAGTGCGGAGTCTCGGGCAGCGACAAGTCGGCCAGCCTGGCCAAGAGCCTCGACTACATGCGCGACTGCATCGCCAAGGCACGGGCGATGTAGCGACGCATAGTAGGGTCCGCACCGCAACCATGGCGAACGTGGCGGCCAGCCGTGGTCCGCGGTGCGGACCCTACAGGGGTAGTCAACCAGACCGCCGGCGTCGCGCCGGCACGGTAGGGCGCGCCGTGCGCGCCGTCAACCGGACCGCCGGCGTCCCGCCGGCCGGGGTGGCCGCGATGAACCCGCGCGCAATAGCGCGCCCTACAATCGATGCCGGACCAGGGCCAACGTGGCGGCCAGCCGTGGTCCGCGGTGCGGACCCTACCTGCGAGTCCGGCTACTCGACCAACCGCCCGCGCACGTTCTGCGCGCCCTGGATCGAGACGAACCGGAAGTGTGTGTCGTCCGGCGTATAGTTGGCGCAGTCGGTGTAGATGTAAGCGCGGCCGGCCGAGAACGAGGCCAGCGAGGTCGGGTCGAGCGGCTCGACCGGCGTCCAGCCGACCTCGGGCAGGTAGACCTCGGCCCAGCCGTGGCTGCCGGGCGCGCCGTCGAACTCGCCGGTCGGGGCGATGACCACCCCGTGGGCCACCACCGCCGGCACGCCCGCGGCGCGGCAGAGCGCCACGAAAGCCGCGCAGTAGTGGTGACACACGCCCGTCTTCTGCTCGAGAATCTCCGTCAGCCCAGGCGGACTGGCCTTGAGATCGTAAACGAAGTTGTCACAGAACCAGCCGAGGATGTTGGCCACCGTCTGCGCCGGCGTGTCGCCGCGCAGGCGCGCCGCCAGGTCGGCGCAGGCCGGCACCGACGGGTCGAACACCGGCCCGTGCAGGAACGGCCCGAGCGCGTCCGCCAGCTCGGGCGGCGGCGGCAGGTCGGGCAGCTCCTCGAGCCGCTGGTGACCGACGAACGCCGGCAGCAGCGTCACCCGGCCGACCACCTGGAACGGCTCGCCCGGCCGCTGCTGCACCGCGATCACGTCGCGGTAGCCGTCCTTCTCGAGCCGCCACGAGACGGCGCCGACGACCTCGAACTCGGCCCGCTGCCGCGGCGACTCGAGCTGTGGGACGAGCAGGCGAACCGGCCGCTCGGTCGCGCCGGCATAGGCGATGTCGACGGTCCACGTGGTCTCGTAAGTCCGCGGCTCGGTCAGCGCGGCCAGCTTGGCCCGCGTGCCATCGATCGCGCCCGCGGCGTTGCCGAGGGCCGCCTCGTCGAGTCGGTCGCACTCGCCGAGGCACTCCCGTGCCAGCTCGAGATCGCCGGCCAGCAGCGCCGATTCCGCCAACTGCTCGAGGGTCCAGCCGGTGCGTCCGTGGCGTTCGAGGTTCTCCTCGGCGGTGGCCAGCGACTCGCGCCATTTGCCCTGGTGCATCTGCGCCCAGGCCAGGCTGCGCCAGACATACTCACTGCCCTCGCCGTGGCGCAGCGCCTCACTGAGCGCCGCCTCGAACCCGGCGAAGTCGCCTTGCGCCTTGCACGCCTCACCGGCGGCCAGCGCCTCGCGATAGGCATCCGGCGGCGCGGCGGCCAGCATCACCACGAACAGCAGCCACATGTCACCCCTCCGCACTGGCCTCGGGCGGCGTGACGAAGTCGGCGCGTTTGCGCGCCACCTCGTCGACCGTCATCGGGCCGTCCTGGATCCAGAGCCGATAGCGCACCTCGAGCACCTCGCCGGCGTCGAGTTCGTATTCGAAGTACGAGCCGAACCGGCCGTAATCGCGCTCGGAGAAGCGCGCCTCCTTCGGGTTCTCGGGCCGGTCGAGATAGGCACAGGTGTAGCGTTGCCCGTCGACGACGAAGCTCATCGCATCGAACGGCAGGTCGACATGCTCGCGCTGCGCCGGCCAGTTGCGCGTCGCGCCGGGCTCGCCCGCGCCGTCGGGGCGGATGTAGATGGTCTCGCCCTTGGTCTGGTCGGCAACCTCTTGCGCGGCGCGGAAGTGGAACCCGGCGTGCTGCGGATCGCCGTCGAGCCGCAGCCCGTCGACCAGGCTGGTCAGCCGCGAGGCGAACTCGATCAGATTGCCCTCGCGCGTGGCATAGGCGGTCAGCACGCGCTGTTCTGTGGCGAACGGCTGCCGGTCGGGTCCGCGCCAGGCCAGCCGCACGCGCTGTCGGCCGAGCACCGGGCCGGTCACCTCCTGCTCGGTCGCCTCGTGAACCTGGCTGGCGTTCGGGCAGTGCCAAATGTCGCAGCTCACGTCGCCGTAGCTGACCTTGTTGAACCCGTAGAAGATGCCGCGGTGGTGCGGGTAGAGCCCGCCCAACCCCTTGGTCAGCAGCACCGAGCCGTCGGGCGCATAGGCGTGGTGATAGACCTTCTTGGTCGCCTCGTAGGTCTCGGCCGTGGCCGGGTCGAAAGCGTGGTGCATGTAACGCAGCACCGGCCGCTCGCCCAGCCGCAGCTCCGTCTCGCCCTCGGCCGGCTCGGCGAAGGTGAAGCTCGGGCGGTTGGGCGCCGCGTCGGTCAGGCTCAGGCGGAGCACCCCGCCGTCGGCCAGACCGGGGACGACCAGCACCAGCTCCCACGCCTCGGGCTGCTCGCCGTCGGCAAAGGGCGCGGGGCAGACCTGCGCCGGCACGGTCACATTGCCGTCGGGCACGCGGTAGGAGTAGCTCACCGTACGCGGCGCGGTCTCGCCGGTCAGGGGGATGATCACCGGGCAATCGACGCGGTCGAGGTCGCCGGCGCGGATCACGATCGACCGCGGCAGCTCGGCCTGCGCGGTGGCGGCGAGTAGCAGGCCCAACACGGTCCAGCGCATGGCTCTCTCCGTCAGTAGCCCCACGGCGCGCGCGGCGAGCGCCAGAGCAGGCGCGAGGCGGCCGGGTCGCCGGTGAACTCCTCGTTGGCGCCGTCCCAGTGCAGCTTGCGGCCGATCCGGAAGGCGAGGTTGCCGATCAGGCAGACCTTGGTGATCGCCTGTCCCACGCCGATGTCGCAGACCGGCTTCTCGCGGCTGTAGACGCAGTCGATGAAGTTGTCGTGGTGGCTGCCGGTGTTCGGCACGCGCAGGTCGTCGGGGCCGAGCGGCTGCTCGTCCTGGTCGTAGATGCGGTAGCCGTCGCGGTCACAGTAGAGCCAGCCCTTCTCGCCGACGAACTTGATCCCGTACGAGTGGTTGCCCGGATCGTGCTCGGGCTTCGGGTCCTGGGTCCACTTGAGGTCGAAGCCGTCAAACTCGTAGTAGGTCTCGAGGGTGATTGGCACGTCGCCGCGGGCGTCGTCCTCGAACGCGCCCTGCGCCTCAACGGTCTTCGGCTGCGGGTTGCCCATGCCCCAGAGCACGATATCGATCAGGTGGACGCCCCAGTCGGTCATCAGCCCGCCACCGTAATCGAAGAAGTAGCGCCAGTTGTAGTGCAGGCGGAACTCGTTGTAGGGCACGTACGGCGCCGGGCCGAGCCACATGTCGTAGTCGAGCTCGGCCGGCGGCTCGGCGTCGGCCGCCCACTTCGTCTGCTTGCGCGCCTGGCGCCAGCAGTGGGTGTGCTTGATGTCGCCCAACTGCCCCGAGCGGACGATCTCGATCACATGCTGGAAGTGCCGCTGGCTGCGCTGCTGCGTGCCCATCTGCACCACGCGGCCATACTGCCGCGCCGCCTCGACCATCAACCGGCCCTCGTGGATGTTGTGGCTGAGCGGCTTCTCGACGTAGACATCCTTGCCGACGCGGCAGGCCTGGATGGTGATCGGACCGTGCCAGTGGTCGGGCGTGGCGATCCAAACCGCGTCGATGTCGTCGCGGGCGAGCACCTCGCGGTAATCCTGATAGCCGGTCGCCTTGCCCTGCGTCTTGTCGACCGCCGCTTTGAGCCGCTTGGCGTCGACATCGGCGATGGCCACCAGCTCGACGCGGCGGTTGCCCAGCAGCGCGTTGAGATGGCTGCCGCCCATGCCGCCGGCACCGATCAGGCCGACCGCCAGCCGGGTGTTCGGCGCCTCCTGCCCGCGGGCGATGCGCGCGCCCCACAGGCTGCCGCCCAGGCCCAGCGCCACGCCCGCGCCGGCGGTGCGGCCGAGGAACTCCCGCCGCGACACGTTCCCGCGCTGCTCCATGCTCCGCTCCTCCGGCACCATTCGCGCCGGCGCCGCACGCTCCTCGTCAGCGTCGCCTCTGCCGCACCGGACCCGGCACCGCCGGCCGCTCAGCCCGCTCGAGTGCCGCGACAATCGCCGCCGCCACCGCATCGGCCAGCACCTCCGAGCCCTCCGGGCGGAAATGCACGTTGACCGGCTGCTGCAACTCGCCCAACCGCGGCAGCACCAGGCCGTACAAGTCGTTGACCACCACCCCGCGCGGCGCGGCTAGGTCGGCCGCCAGTTCATTGTACCGTACCACGTCGGCCGGCTCGCGGCGCGGATTGACCGGTCCCTCGGGCACCGGCGTGGTGCTCGCCCAGATGACCTCGTCGGCGACCTCGCGAAGGCGCTTCAGGATCGCTTCGAGGTTGGCCCGATACTCGCGCGGTGGGACCTGTCGGCTGCCCATCTCGTCCATGATCTTCAGGTCGTGCAGCCCGAAGTTGACGTGGATGACGTCCCACCGGCGATCGCCGAGCCAGTCGTCGAGCCGCTCCAGGCCGCGGCTGGTCGGCCCACCGTTCTCGGGGATGCGGTGCACGTTGGCCACGCCGTCGAGCCGGGCGCGCACGCCGAGCGTGTAGCCCATCGAGATCGAGTCGCCGATGAGCAGCACGCGGGGCAGGCCGGGCTGGTCGACGATCGGCGCGGTGACCGGATCGTCGGCGGCGATGAGACCGAGCAGCAGGCAGATCACGCGGCTGGCTCCTATCCCTGGTTGACCGTGAAGTGCGTCCAGGTCGAGGCATCGAGCACCCGTTCGGCGCCCTTGTCCCAGACCACCACCCGCGCCCGCAGCTTGTGCTCGCCCGGCTCGGCCAGGTGCAGCTCGTCATAGGGCAGGAACAGCGCGAAGTCGCGGTACCGCGCGCTGTCATAGCCAGGCGCAACGTCGCGGAAGACGGCCACCGTGCCGTCGCCGGCGCGGTACCGGCCGTTGCGGTCGAGCATCGGCTTGCCGTCGGCATACTGCACGTAGACGGCCACCTGGCACGGCCGATCCTTCACGCCGACGGTGTGGAAGTCGGCCACCAGCCGCAGCCCGCGCTGGTTGCCCTCGCGCTGGTTGTGCTCCACCGCGAAGTCGAGCACCGTCGCGCCCTGAGCCGGCTCGCTCAGCTCGAACGGCTGTGGCGCGCTGTGCGCCAGCGGCTGCGGCGCCTCGCCGGCGACATCGACCAGCACGACGGTAGCCGACAAGCGATGCTGCCGGCCCGCCTCCAGGTGCAGCTCGCGCTGCGGCATGAACGCGACCAGGTCGCGTAGGACGGTGTTATCGTATCGCGGCTTGAACTCGACGCTGGCCACCGCCTGCCCGCGCGTGTCTGCGTACTGGCCGTTGAAGTCCATCACCGGCGTGCCGTCGGCAAAGTGGAACTGCACCACGGCGCGGCATTGCCGCTCGATCCGGCCGCGCACCGTGGCGGCGAAGTGGACGCGGAAGCCGTAGCGCCAGTCTTCGGTCAGGCCCCAGTCGAACCAGACCGCGTCGACCGAGCAGGCCGCCGCCGGCTCGCTCGGCTCGGGCAACGGCGCCTCCGGCGCCTCGTCGCTGCCGACCCAGACGCTGAACCGCTCGCGACCGAGGTTGCCGGCCAGGTCGGTGGCGGTCACCTCGACTTCGAGCCGGCCGGCCGGTGGCAGCGGCAGCGAGGTCTCGAAGGTCAGCGCACGGCCGGGCAGCAGCGGGTTCGGATCGGCCGGATCGGTGGCCACCAGGAGCATCGCCGGCATGGCGTTGATGGTCACCGAGGCGATCTTGCGGTCGTCGGCGACGACGCCGCGCACGCGCAGCGCACCGGGTCGCTCGCGCCGCACCGGGCCGTCGCCCAGCTCGGGGCTGGTAACCAGCACCAGCGGCGCGGTCACGTCGGCCGAGCGCTCGCCGCTGACGGTCATCCGCGTGCGGTCGCTCGGCCGGCTGGCCAGCGCCGGCGGCGGGCCGTCGGTTCGGCGGTCGGCCCACTCGTGCAGTTCGCGCGCGTCGACCACGCCGTCGGCGTCGTCGTCGGCGAACAGCCAGGTCAGCCCGAAGACCGCCTCGCGCAGGAACGCCTCACCCTCGCCGACCAGCATGGCCACCGGCCGGCTCGCCTCGGGCCAGGCTTCGAGCGGGCGCAGCGGCTCGGTCTCGTCGCCGGTAACCAGCCCGGCCAGGACCACGAACGTCTCGGGCTCGAGCTGAGCGAAGAGCGCGAACATGAGGTCGAGCGGCATGCGGTCGCCGCGGGTGACCAGCACCGGCGCGCCCGCCTCGCGCTCGAGCCGGCCGGCGAGCACGATGGTCAGCCGGTCGGAGCCGCGCACTTCCAGCTCGGGGCCGGCCAGCAGCTCGGCCAGCGCGTCGTCGTCGGCGACGATGTGGATGTCGTCGAACCGGTAACCGCCGTGGTCGACCAGCGCGTCGATCAGGTCGGCGGCATGGCCGTGGAACGGCGGGTCGGGCGCGACAACCACCGCCAACGGCCGCGCCTGGGCGGCGAGGCCGACGAGCAGACCGAGGCCAATCAGGACGGCGCGGCGCATGGCGGCTCCCACCGCATCATCCCCAGGCACGGACCTGGTTCCGGCCACCCTCCTTCGCGGCATAGAGCATCTCGTCGGCGCGGCGGACGAACTCCTCCTCGTCGCAGGCGCCGGCCTGGTCGATAGACGCAATCCCGGCGCTGAGGGTCACCGCACGCGGCGGGTCGAAGCCGGCAAACGGGTGCCGCTCGCACTGCCGGCGCAGCCGCTCGGCCACCTCGATAGCGCCCTGCCGGGGCGTCATCGGCAGAATGGTGACATACTCTTCGCCGCCGTAGCGGCAGGGGATATCGAGCCCCTTGCGCAGCGCCGCGCGCAGCAGGTTGGCCAGTTCACGCAGGACATAGTCGCCCTGCTGATGACCATAGGTGTCGTTCACCGCCTTGAAATGATCGATGTCGGTCATGATTAACGACAGTGTTCCACCATGGCGGCGGAGGCGGGCCAGCTCCTCGCCCAGTCGGATTTCGAAGTAGCGCCGGACATACAGCCCGGTCAGCCCGTCGACGGTGGCGAGCTGGAACAGGCGGGCGTTCTCGAGGGTCACCGCGACCAGGGTGAGCACCACGTTGAGCACCTGCATCGCCTCGTCGGCGAGCGGCGCGGCGGCGTCCTGATCGAGCGTGACCAGGCCGACCAGCCGGTTGCTGCCGCCGATCAGCGGCACGCAGTAGCAGCTTCGGCCGGGCTCTCCCGCCTCGCTGGTGGGCAGCGGCAGCGGCTCGCCTGGCGCGAGCGCGAAGCGGGCCGGGCGCTTGTCGCGGACGATCTGCGCCAGCGGCGTGCCGGCCAAGCGGACTTCGCGCCTGGGGTCGACCAGCCCATCGGCGGCGAGCTGGCCGGCGACCTCGGCGGTCCCGTTCTCCTCGTCGACGCTGAGCAGCGCCACGCGGCGGCTCTGGCCGAAATCGGCCAGGGTGTCGAGCGCGCGGTCGACCAGCCGCTCCCAGTCCAGCTCGGAGGCGACCAGCCGCGCGGCGTAGTTGAGGGTCTGCAGGGTCAGCGCGAAGTCGGTCGCCGGCGAATCGGCCATGCTTGGTCGGTCCTGGGGTGGTCGGCCACCGGAGTGTAGCATCGCGCGGCGCGCGCCGTCAACGCGACGGGGACGGCCGTGGCCGTCCCCGTCGCGCATCGGTCGCGGAGGCAGGTCAGAGGTCGAAGTAGAGGTGGTACTCGGCCGGGTGCGGCCGGTTGTTGACCTCATAGAACTCGTTATCGAGCTTGTACTCGATGTAGGTCTCGATCAGGTCGCTGGTGAACACGCCGCCCTTGAGCAGGAACTCGTGATCGCCCTCGAGCGCGGCGAGCACCTTGTCGAGCGAGGTCGGCACGGTCGGTACGTCGCCGCGCTCCTCGGGCGACAGGTCGTAGATGTTGCGATCGATCGCCGAGCCGGGGTCGATCTGGTTCTCGATCCCGTCCAGCCCGGCCATCAGCATGGCGGCGAAGCCGAGGTACGGGTTGCACGACGGGTCGGGCGTGCGGAACTCGATCCGCTTGGCCTTCGGATTGGTCGGCGCGTACATCGGGATGCGCACCGCCGCCGAGCGGTTGCGCTGGCTGTAAGCGAGCAGGATGGGCGCCTCGAAGCCGGGGACCAGCCGCTTGTAGCTGTTGGTCGTCGGGTTGGTGAAAGCGCACACCGCCGGCGCGTGTTTGAGGATGCCGCCGATATACCACATCGCCGCCTGGGACAGGTTCGAGTAGGCGCCGTCGGGGTCCCAGAACAGGTTCACCCCGCCCTTCCACAGGCTCATGTGGGTGTGCATCCCGGTGCCGTTGTCGGCATACAGCGGCTTGGGCATGAAGGTGGCCACCAGGCCGTACTGCCGGGCGGTGTTCTTGATCACGTACTTGTAGGTCATCAGCTTGTCGGCCATGGTGACCATTTCGTCGAACCGGATGTCGATCTCGCCCTGGCCGGCCGAGGCGACCTCGTGGTGCTGCACCTCGATGTCGACGCCGACTTCGAGCATGGTCTTGACCATCGCGCTGCGCACATCCTGGAGCTGGTCCGCCGGCGGGAGGGGGAAGTAGCCCTCCTTGTTGCGCATCTTGTAGCCCCAGCTCTGCACGCCGGTGCCGGGCACCGTCGGCGAGCCCGAGCTCCAGTGCGCCTCGCGGCTCCAGATGCTGAACCCGGTGTTCCACGGCTCGACGCTGTAGCTCACCCCGTCGAACAGGAAGAACTCGGCCTCGGGACCGAAGTAGGCCGTGTCGGCCAGGCCCGTGCCGAGCAGGTACTGCCGCGCCTTCTGGCAGACGTTGCGCGGGTCGCGGCTGTACTTCTCGCGGGTCAGCGGGTCCTCGACATCGCAGTAGAGCACCAGCGTCTTGTGCTCGAAGTAGGGATCGATGAACGCCGTGTCGGGGTCCGGGATGAGCAGCATGTCGCTCTCGTGGATCGACTGAAACCCACGGATCGACGAGCCGTCGAACCCGAGACCATCGCTGAACGAGCCCTCGTCGAAGGCCACCGCCGGCATCGAGAAATGCTGCTGCAATCCCGGCAGGTCGGTGAACCGCACGTCGATGAACTCGATCTGCTCCTGCTTGATCCTGGTCAGGATCTCCTGTGGCGTGGCAGCCATGCTCTTGTTCCTCCTCGTGGCCGGTCGGCCCGCTCGCGGCCGCCGCGCCGTCACACCTCACTCACTCCCCGCCGCCGGCCGGCGGCAGCACCACGGTCACCTTGGTCGGCTCGGCTTTCACCCCCGACGGCACCGCCAGCTCGGCGGTCACCCGGCCCTGGGTGCGCAAGCGCGTCGCCTCGACCGGCATCGTCGACATGAACGAGCCCAACTGGTCCAGCGCGCTGGCCATGCCGCTCACGGTCACCTGCGACGGCGTCACCAGGTACCCGGCCGGCGCCTCGGTCGCCTCGCCGGCGAAACGCACCACGACCGTCATGTCGCGGCTCTCCTCGAGCCGAGCGACGCGCACCGTGACGTTGACCACGCGCGGCTCGCAGGTCACCCCGTCGACCACCTCGCGCTCGGCGTCGACCGCGACCAGCCGCGCCTGGCCGCTGTAATCGACCACGCGACCGCTGAAATCGACCTCGGCCAGCAGCGACGCCACCCGGCTGACCAGCTTGCGCGGCCCACTCACCTGCGCCTGCGTGTGGCTCAGTTGCGGCGCCTCGTAAACATAGTCCTCGGGCGGTACGGCGCGCGTCAGGTCGGCTCGGATCGGCCGCACATCGACCTCGAAGGTGTCGATCTCGACTTCCCACTCGGCCGGCTTAATCTCCTTCACCTGCACCGTGTCGGGCGTCGGCAGCGTGACCGGCAGCGCCGGCCACGACGGCCGCCCGATGTCGGCGCAGTCGACCACCGGCGCCAGGGTCCGCCGCGCCTGGACCTGGTCGAGGCTCAACCGCGGGCCGACCAGCGTGACCTCGACCAGCGGCGGCTGACCGACCACGACCAGCCCCTTGGCCAGGTTGGCCACCTTGACCGGCATCGGTCCGAAGCGCCGCTCCTCGATCGGGTTGCCCTCGCTCGAGCGCCAGGCCCAGAGCACCAGGGCGATCACCAGACTGGCCACCTTGAGGCCGAACTCATGCCGGATCCGGCGCCACAGCCGGCTCATCGGGGCACCTTCCGTTCGGTCTCGGCGGCCGCCGCGAGCAGTCCGCCGCCGGCCGGCTGCAGCAGCTCGATCAGCCGCCCCTTGAAGTCCTCCTCGCGCAGGTCCCAGAACAGCTCGCCGCCATAGGCCAGCGACATGGCGCCGGTCGCCTCGCTGAACACCACCCTCCCCGGGTGGGGGCGCGCGGCCCGGCCGCGCGCCGCGCGGTGCCGTGTGCCGACCGAGCTAGCCAGGTCGCGCCGCTCGCTGAGCGGCAGCAGGCAGGCCGCGGCGACCACCTGATCGCGTCGAATCACCGCCGCGCCGTCGTGCAACGGCGTGTTGGGGAAGAAGATCGAGATCAGCAGCTCGGCCGAAATCTCGGCGTCGAGGTCCTTGCCCGTCTCGATGATCTCGGCCAGCCGGTCGCGCCGCTCGAGCGCCATCAGGGCGCCGATCTTGCGGGTCGACAACTCGCCGGCGGCGCGCACGATCTCGTTGACCACGTGCACCACCACCGACCGGCTCGAAGCCGCCACCGGCCGACCGAACAGACTGACCTGGCCAAGCTGCCCGAACGACTGGCGGATCTCCGGCTGAAACACGATCAGCAGGCCGACCAGCGCGAACGGCGCCAACTGGGTGAGCAGCCAGTGGAACGAGGGCAGCGGCAAGAGGCCGTGGTCGGGCCGAGTCAGGAGCCAGGCGACGGCCAGCAACCCGAGCAGGATGCCGAGCCCCTTGAGATGCCCGGCATCCGACCCGCGCAGCAGCCGCAGCGCCTGGAAAACGACGAACCAGACCAGCAGGATGTCAAGGATCCCGGTGACCGTGACGGCCTGAGACCAGAGCCGTGCCAGGAGCTCAGCCATGGCGCTCGCCCCCGCCGCGACGGCCGCCGCCGACCCCGCTCGGTCGCCCTCTCCAATAGCACCGCCGCCGTTTTTGGTCAATCTGTTTCGATGGCATTTTGCAGGCTCGAAACTCGCCGGAAACATGCCCGCCTGGGGCGCCGCGCCGACGGAGGGCCCAACCGCGGTAAGGGTAGCGCCTCGGCGGCGCGGTGGTCAACCGTTCGGGTTGACGGCCGGCGCCGGCGGGCAGAGAATCGTCTGGCGGGTGGTGGCCCCCGCGGTGAGACGACCATGCGCGGTGTTTACTTGCTCGCCTGCTGGTTGGCCCTGCCGGTGGTGGCGCAGGAGCCGGTGGTCTCGGTCACCGCCGACGGCGATTCGGTTCGCGCGGTGTTCGAGGTGCTGGCCCGCGAGACGGGCCGGCCGATCCTGCTCGACCCGCGCATCCTGCCCGAGCCGATCACGCTCAACCTGATCGACCAGCCGCTCGACGCCGTGCTCGAGCTGATCTGCCGCCGCATGGGCCTGGTCTGGTACGAGGAAGAGGGCACCCTCTTCGTCTCGCTCGACCCGGCGCAGCGGGCCGAGATCGTCGACCTCGGCGACGTGCCGACCGCGGCGCTGCTCTACCCGCCGTCGCTGCTCGCCCGGCCGGTCACGCTCAGCCTCAGCGAGGTGCCGGTCCGCGATGCGGTGGCGGCCCTGGCCGAACCGACCGGCGCGAGCCTCGAGGTCGACCCGGGCGTGCCGTATGACATCCGCATCTCGGCCACCTTCGAGCGCACGCCACTCTCCCGCTGTCTCTACATGCTCTGCGTCACCAGCGGGCTGTTCGTCCGGCCCGACGAGCAGATGCGGCTGCGCCTGCACAGCCCGGTGCGCGTCTCGGCCACGCGGGCCGACCGCGACGGCGCCAGCGTGATTGAGCATTGGCCGGCCGACTACCGCGGCGCGCTCGGCTACCTGCTCGGCGACCGGTTCTGGGCCGATCCGTCGCGCTACCGCACCGAGGTGAGCCTGGACGGCTACCGCCAGCCGCGGCTGGTTGCCGTGCCGGCCGAGTCGCCCAGCGGGTAACGGCGGTGGGGTAAGCCGGAACTCCGCCGTGCCGAACGGTGCTATGACCATACGGCGCCCCGGTCGGCCTGGGGCGGAGGAATGGCTATGCGGCGAGCGAGCGACGGATCGGACGGCTGGGTGACCGCGGCGGTGCTCTTGGCGGTCGGTGCCATCGGGATGTTCATCCCGCCGCCGGCGACGGCCTTTGCCCTCGGCCTGTTGGTCGCCTTCGGCATCAGCCGCCTGGCCAGATTGTATCATGCGTCGCCCATGCGCGCCTGGGCCGCGGGCGGCCTGGCCTGCAGCGCGGCCGCCGCGATCGGCGCGCTGTTCAGCGGTGAGCTGACCATGCTGACGCTGCTTGGCGCCGGCACCGTGGCCGCCGCCTGGCTGAGCGACTGGTCGCTGCGCGACAACGCGCTCCATGCCAAAGCGGCGCGCCGAACGGCCCTGCTGGTCACCGCCTCGCTGCTGGCCGGCTCGGCGGCCATCGTGGCGGTGACGCGGCCGCAGGCGGAGCGGCTGGAGCAGCCGGCCGAGGAGCGGACGACCGACTTCGTGCCGCTGGCGCTCGATGCGGGCGGCACACGGCTGGTGCTGTTCTCGATCCGCGACACCGACACGCCGACCGACGACGACACTTTTTCGCTCTGGTCGCTGACCGTCGCCGACGGCACGGTGCGGCGGATCTTCCGTGGCTACCCGTTCCTGACCACCGACTGGTGCCCGGCGGGCAATCAGCTCACCTTCTGCGCGAGCGACGCGCCGACCGATGGCACAGCGCCGCTGTCGCTCTATGCCGGCGGCTTTGACGGTAGCAACGTCCGCCGTCGCCTGGCCGCACCGCAGGACGGCGGGTCGTGGCTCTATCCGCTCTGGTCGCGGCAGGACGACCTGCTGGGCGTCTGGCTGCTGCCCGAGAACCCGGCCCTGCCGATCAGCCACCCGCAGTTGAGCGTGCCCCGCAGCTACGCCGTGCCGGCCGACCAGGGCAACGCGGTCGAGCTGGTTGTGCGCGGCAGCCGGCTGAACCTGATGAGCGCCTGGTCGGCCGAGGGACTGGGCGTCTACATGGTGACCGAGAACGGTGTCTATGTGCTCGACGCGAAGAGCGGCCGCTCGCGGCGCATCGTGCCGTCGGGCGAGGCGCCGCTCGATCCGTTCCCGTTCGTCACCAGCGAGGGTGTCTCGTCGAACGGCCGCGACGTGGCCTACCTCGAGGTGACCTTCAAGAAGGGCGAGTTCGAGCGGGTCGACCTCGGCGTGACGACCAACGACGGCCGGCCGCGGCGGGTAGTCAAGGACATCATCCCCGTCGCCTACGGCTGGAGCGCCGACGGCCGGACGCTGGTGACCGCGCAGAACAACCGGGGCAAGCTGGTGCTCGACGTGTTCGACGCCGAGACGCGCGCGGTGCGCCGCGTGCCGACGGCGCAGAAGGTGGCGGTGAAGCAGCCACTGGCGCAGGTCATGGTCAGCCGCGACGGCAAGTATGCCTCGGTCGACGGCCTGCTCGACAGCGAGGACTCCTGGACGCTGAACATCATCGACCTGAAGACCGGCAATCAGACCTCGGTGCTGCACAACATCGCCCTCGCCTGCGGCTTCAATGCGGCCAACAAGCTGCTCATCGCCGACCTGCGGCACGTCGGTGAGATCACGCCCGAGACGGGCGTGATCAAGCCGATCTACCCGATCGAGACCAGCCCCGGTTTCACCGGTGCGTCGGCCGGTGCGCTGCGCGACGCGGTGCTGCTGCGCCAGCGCGACAATCGGCAGCGAATGCGATTGGCCGCCGAGGCGTTGAACGCGATCAGATAAGCAGAGTAGGGGACGGACGGAACGGCCCGGTCGACGTCGACCGGGCCGTTCGATTCGGTCAGGCCGCGTCGAGCGCCGCCTCGAGGATGGCCAGCCCCTGGTCGGCCTCGTCGGCGGAGAGGATCAGCGGCGGCGCGAGGCGCACCGCGTCGGGCTTGACCGCGTTGATGATCAGCCCACGCTCGGCCGCCTGGTCGCGCACGGCGGCGGCCTTCGGCTCGCTGAGCTGCAGGGCCAGCAACATCCCGCGGCCGCGGGCGGCGAGGCAGTCGTCGCGGCTCTTGGCCAACCGGTCGAGTCCCTGTCGCAGCCGACCGCCGACATTGCGGCAGTTGTCGAGCAACCGCTCGTCGCGGATGGTCTCGAGCACGGTCAGCCCGGCCCGGGCGGCGAGGAAGTTGCCGCCGAAGGTGGTGCCGTGCGAGCCGGGCGCCAGCGCCTCGGCCAGGTCATCGCGAAGGACCACCGCGCCGATCGGCACGCCGCCGCCGAGCCCTTTGGCCAGCGACACGCCGTCGGGCACCAGGCCGTAGGCCTCATAGGCGAACATCGTGCCGCAGCGGCCGATGCCGGTCTGGACCTCATCGAGCAGGAGCTTGATGCCCCGCTCATCGCACAGCTCGCGCAGACCGCCGAGGAACTCCGGCGTGGCGGGGTTGATCCCGCCCTCGCCCTGCACCGGCTCGACCAGCACGGCGCAGACGGTCTCGTCGACCGCGTCGCGGGCGGCGGCCAGGTCGCCGAATGGCACGTGGCGGAAGCCCGGCATCAGCGGTGCAAAGCCGGCCTGCACCTTGGCCTGTCCGGTGGCGGTCAGCGTGGCCAGGGTTCTGCCGTGGAACGAGTTCTCGAAGCAGAGCACGGTCGGCCGCTCACCCTCGCCCCACTGCGCGGCCGACCAGCGCCGGACGGCCTTGAGCAGCGCCTCGTTGGCCTCGGCGCCGCTGTTGCAGAAGAAGGCGCGGTCGAGTCCGCTCAGCTCGACGAGCAGCTTGGCCAGGCTGGCCTGCGGCCCGATGAAGAAGAAGTTGGAGGTGTGGAGCACGGTCTGGACCTGGTCGCACAGCGCGGCGACGAGCCGCGGGTGCGAATGGCCGAGCGTGCAGGTGGCGATGCCGGAGAGGAAATCGAGGTAACGACGCCCGCGACCGTCGAACAGCCAGGCGCCCTCGCCGCGCACAAAGGCGAACGGCAGTCGCGGCCCGTAGTTCTGGGTCAGGAAGGCCTCGTCCATGGCCTTGATCTCCTCGAACGTCATCGACGGACTCCTCTCGGTGCGGCGAGTTGGTCGGCCGCGACGGCGAGGGGGTCGGCGCCGCTGTCGGCGACCGGCTCGCTCGGCCGCCGCGGCAGCCGCACGGTGATGATGGTGCCGCGTCCCGGCTCGCTGTCAACCTCGATGTTGCCGCCGTGGTCACGCACGGTGGTGTAGACGATGCTCAGTCCGAGGCCGGTGCCCTGGCCCGGCTCCTTGGTGGTGTAAAACGGGTTGAAGATGTGCGCCTGCACGTCGGGGCTCATCCCGGCGCCGGTGTCGGCGACGCTCATCGCCACCGCGCGGTCGTCGATGGCCCAGGCGCGCACGGCCACTCGCCCGCCGTCGGGCGTGGCCTGAAAGCTGTTGGTCAGCAGATTGAGAGCCACCTGCCGCAGCGCGCCGGGGCTGGCCTCGAGGACCGGTTCGCCCTCCACCTCGCAGACCAGCTCGATGTTCCGGCTGGCCATGCTCTTGCGCACCAGGGCGCAGGTCTGCTCGAGCAGCGCGCCGAGGTCGACCGTCTCGTGCTCGACCGTCCCGCCGCGGGCGAAGTCGAGCACGTTGTTGATGATCTCCTGCACGCGCCGGATCTCCTCGCGCGCGATGCGGATGTCCTCGGCCGCCTCACTGTTGCAGCAGTCGGCCACCTCCTCCAGGTCGTACAGCGCGCCGGCGATGATGCCCAGGGGATTGCGGATCTCGTGCGCCACGCCGCTGGCCAGTTGGCCAATCGCCGCCAGCTTCTCCTGCGCGGCGAGCTGTGCTTCGAGCCGCCGGCGCGGGCGCAGGTCGCGCAGCATCACCTGCACATGGCTGGCGCCGTCGCTGTAGTCGATGCGGCCGGTCATGCAGCTCACCGGCAGCGGCTCGGCGGCGTCGATCGCGACTTCGACCTCACAGCGCT
Organism: uncultured Fimbriimonadaceae bacterium; assembly: GCA_964405335.1. Classification (GTDB taxonomy): domain Bacteria; phylum Armatimonadota; class UBA10988; order UBA10988; family UBA10988; genus CAYONP01. The sequence continues at coordinate 12,682 of CAYONP010000072.1, read as the reverse complement.
TGGTGCCTGCCCGCAGCCGGTCGGCCGCCTCGCGCAGCCGCGGCCGGTCGGCGGCGACGAAGAGGCTGAGCCAGTCGCGGCCGACCAGCTCGCCGACCGGCCGGCCGCACATCTCGCCGAGCATCTCGTTGGCCAGCACGACGGTGGAGGTCTCCGGGTCGAACAGCATCAGGCCGGCGGGCGCGTTGCTCATCGCCTCGCGAATGCGCTCCTCGCTGCGCGCGAGGTCGCGCTGCAGCCGGCGATGGTCGGTTACGTCGCGGATATGCTCGACCACGGCGGTGATGGCGCCGTCGCCGTCGCGGAGGGGATGGCAGTCGACCTCGAACCACCGCCCGACCAGCTCAATCACACGGCTGATCGACCCCTTGCCGTCGCGCAGCAGGGCGTGCACCGGGCAGGTTTCGGGCGCGGTGGGCAGCTTGACCGGCCGGCCCTCGACCGCCCAGCCGACCTCGGTGAGGAAGCGGTAGGCCGCCGCGTTGGCGACGATCAGGTTAAGCCGGCAATCCCAGACCAGCACGGCGTCGTGCAGGCAATCGACAATCTCCTGCAGCCGCTGCTGGGCCACCTCCTGGTCGTGCCGCAGGCGATCGACCGCCTGGTAGTCGCGCGCGTGGGCCAGGGCACTGGCTGCCTGAGCGGCGAAGATCTCGGCCACGGCGCGCTCGGCGCAGCACATTGCGCGATACTCGGGAAAGTGCAGCGCCAGCGCACCAAGCGTCGCGCCGTCGTGGTCGAGGCGAAAGACCAGGCTGCCGCCGATCCCGCAGCGGCGGGCCTCGGCGCGCAGCGCCGCCGGCATCGGCACCGCCTCCTCGTCGTCACCGGTGGTCACGCTGACCACCGGCGACTCGCGCAGCGCCTCGACCACGGGTGAGTCGCTCCGCTCGATCAGCCGGCGGAACTCGGGCGAGAGGCCGCGCGCGGCGTGGACCAGCCGGGACCGGCCGTCGGGCGAGGGGAGCACGATCATCGCCGCGGTGTTGCCGAACAGCTCCTCGGCCGCATCGAGGACCGACTCCAGCGTCTGGTCGACATCCAGCGCGCGGTGGGTCTTCTGCAGCGCGTGGAGATAGCGGGTCAGCCGCTCGTTGTGTGTCCGTAGTTCGGCCAGCTCGGCGGCGGGATCAAGCGTCGCCGGCGACTCCTCAAGCATGAACCTCTCCAACGCGAGCGGCTGTCTGGCCAACGCCGACGGCGACGGCGGCAGTTCCGCTCACGCCGGCCGGTAGAACGGACGCTCGGCGACCCGGCAGTCGACCATCCGGCCCCGCACGTCGACCGACAGCTCGCTGCCGACGGCGGCGTGCCGCCGGTCGACATAGCCCATGCCGATGCTGCGTTCGAGCAGCGGCGAGAAGGTGCCGCTGGTGACCGTGCCGACCGGCTCGCCGCCGGCGAAGATGGGGCACTGCTCGCGAATGATCCCGCGGCCGGTCACCGCCAGGCCGACCAGCACCTGGGCCGTGCCCTGCTCGGCCGCCGCGGCGATGGCCTCGCGGCCGACGAAGTCGCCCTTGGCCAGGTCGACGAATCGCGCCAGGTCGGCCTCGATCGGGTTGCGGTCGGGCCCGATGTCGTGGCCGTGGAGGCAGAAGCCGGCTTCGAGCCGCAGCGTGTCGCGCGCGCCGAGGCCGACCGGCACCAGCCCGGCCGGCTCGCCGGCGGCCAGGATGGCGTCCCACGCCGCCGGCGCCGCGGCGGCCGGCAGCATCACCTCGAAGCCGAGATCACCGGTGTAGCCCGTGCGCGAGATGAGCGCTTCGGCCCCGGCGACGGTGAAGGCCTCGTAGCGGTAGTAGCGAAGTGCCTCGAGCCGACTTCGCTCGCCGCCCACCAGGCCGGCGAGGAGCTCGCGCGAGGCAGGGCCCTGGACCGCCAGCAGCGCCGTCCGGTCGCTCTCGTCACGCAGCTCGCAGTCGCGCGGTGACAGGCCCGCGAGCCAGGCGAAGTCGGCCGCGAAGTTGGCCGCGTTGACCACCACCAGTAGTTCGTCGTCAGCCAGCCGGTAGTAGAGCAGGTCGTCGAGGATGCCGCCCTGCTCATCGCACATCAGGCTGTAGCGGCAGCGGCCGGCGGCGAGGGTCGCGACGTTGTTGGTGAAGGCCTGGTCGCAGAACGCCGTCGCCCCTGGTCCGACCACCCGGAACTCGCCCATGTGGCTGACATCGAACAGCCCAGCGGCGGCGCGGGCTGACTTGTGTTCGGCGACGATGCCCTGGTACTGCACCGGCATCGACCAACCGCCGAACTCGACCAGGCGGGCGCCGGCGGCCACGTGCCGGTCATAGAGGGGGGTGCGCTTGAGGCTCAACAGGCTTCTCCGCGAGGGCCGACCCGACCCGCCGGGCCAACGGTGCGACGAGCCAGCGGCGCACCCGCCGTCGCGCGGCCGGTCGAGGCGCCAGCCAGCGCGCCAGCGGTGGCGAACAGGCCTCGTAGCAAGCGATCAGCGCACGCCCGACCGCATGTGGACGAAGCGCTCGCTCGCGCCAGGCGCGCAGCGCGGCCACCTCGGGCGAGCCGGCGCCGCAGGCGGCGGTCGCGATGAAGCAGCGGCTGGGCGCCGGCCCGGCGTGCTCCTCGCGCAGGGTCAGGTCGGCGCCGCAGCGCCGGCACAGCGCCTGGCCCGGGTCGTTGGCGCTGCGGCAGACGGGGCAGCGCGGCCGGTGGTCGGCCGCCTCGTTATCCACCTCGCGCCGGCGCGTCGAGCGGTCGCGCACATGGCTGCGCAGCGCGTCGCGGACGGAGACCTCGTCGTCGTCGTCGACCGCCGCCGGCTGGGCCGGTTTGGCGGCCGCCGGCTCGGCGGCCTGCGCGGCGACCGCGGCGAGGTAGTCGCGCATCGCCTTCGCGTCGGGCTGCCGCGGGTCGAGCCGGAGAGCCTCTTCGTAGCACTCGACGGCGAATCGCTTGAGACCGAGCATCTCAAAGCAGAGCCCGAGCGTGCGGCAGACCTCGACATCCTCGGCGTTGCCGGCCAAGGCCTTCTGCAGCGGGTCGCGCGCCTCATCCCACCGCTCGAGCGCCGCCAGGGTCAGGCCGAGGCCGCGTTGGATGCGCGGATCGAACGGATCGTCGGCCTCGGCGAGTTGGTACGATTCGAGCGCTCGGTCGAAGTCCGTCGCGGCGGCCTGGATGTCGGCATGGACGAGCCTCACCTCGGCCGACTCGCCGCCGATCAGCACTGCCTCGTTGGCCGCCTGCAGCGCCGCGCTGATGTTGCCCGCGGCGCGCCGCGCGCGAGCCTCGCCGATCAACGCCAGCGCGCGGCGCTGGTCGTCCTCGGCATGCACCGCCGCGGCCTGGTACCGGCGCACCGCCGTGCCCGCGTCGCCGGCGGCCAGGGCGGCGTCGCCGGCGTCGAGATGGTCGGCGAAGTCGGCCTCGACCGCCGTGCTCACCGGCCGGCGATGGGCCAGGAGCGCCGCCTCGACCGCGACACGCACCGGCGCCAGACGCTCCTCGTCGACCACGCCGGCCAGTCCGTCGAGGCTGTTGCGGTAGGGCTCGAGGCGGGTGGCGGCCGCTTCGTCGTCGGCTGCCGCGGAGTCGGCGACGATGCGGTCGAGCACCAGGTCGATGATGGTGCGGTAGGTGCCGCGGTCGGGCGAGAGCGGCGCCATGCGGAGGTAACTGGCCGCCGCCTGGAGCCGTTCGAGGGCGTGGGTCTCGGTGTCGAGCAGCCGGGCCGCGGCGGCGTGGACCTCGGGCCGGTGCGGCGCGGCGTCGAGAGCCCGCTCGCACAGGGCGGCCGTGCGCTCGTGGTGGCCCAGCCGGTGCGCCGCCTCGGCGGCGGCGGTCATCAGATCAGGGTCGGTCGGGGCCAGGGCCAGGGCGCGCTCGAAGGTGGTCAGCGCCTGTTCTTCGCGACCGGCGTCGAGGTAGGCGTAGGCCAGTTCGGCCTGCGCCTCGGCCGAGCCGGGCCGCTCGCGCGCGGCAGCTTCCAGGGCGGTCAGGTCTCGCTCGCTCATGCCTCGGCCCTCGTCGTGCCTCGCGGCCGGCGCGCTGGTCGCCTTCGCGGATTAGCCCTGCCCGGCCGGCTCCCTTCCGGTTGACGCGGTCGCCGCGGCCCTCTATCCTCGCCGGGCGGAGCGACCGTGTGGAGCCGGTGCGGCTGCAGCTTTCCAATTTCCTCTCGTATGGAGAGGGCGTGGCGCCGCTGGAGTTGCAGCAACTCTCGGTCACCTGCCTCTCCGGGCCCAACGGCCACGGCAAGTCGGCACTCCTCGACGCGCTCACCTGGGCGCTCTGGGGCGCCGCGCGGAAGGCCGCCGAGCGCACGGTCAACCTGCAGGGCCTGCTCCGCCTCGGCGCCACCGAGATGTGGGTCGACCTGGTGTTCGACCACGAAGGCCAGCGCTACCGCGTCCACCGCACCTTCCGCACCAGCCGCGGGCAGCGGCTCGATCTGTTCATCCGCGACGACGAGGAGTGGCGGCCACTGACCCTCGGCAGCCTGACCCAGACCCAGGCGCGGCTGACCGCCCTGCTGCGCATGGACTACGAGACCTTCTGCCAGAGCGCTTTCCTGGTCCAGGGCCGGGCCGACGAGTTCACGCGCCAGACACCGGCCAAGCGCAAGGCGACGCTCGCCGAGGTGCTCGGGCTTTCGCGCTATGAGCGGCTGCACAAGCTCGCTCACCAAGAGCGGATCGAGCTGCACCAAGCCCTGGCCGCCGCCGAGGCGCGGCACGAGGCGCTCGGCGCCGAGGTCGAGCAAACCAAGGATGCGCCGGCCGATCTGGCCGCCGCGCAGGCCGACCGCGAGGCCACCGCCGAGGCGCTGCGCGAGGCCGCCGGGCGCGTCGAAGCACTGGCCCAAGCGCTGGCCGAGGACGACCGCCGCGAGCGCCTGCTGGCCGACCTGGCCGAGCGGCTAAGGCAGTCCACGGCCGAGGCCGACGAGGTGCGGGCCGACCGGTCCGCGCTCGACGACGCGATCGAGCGCATCGAGGCGAGCCTGGCCGGTCTGCCCGAGGCCGAGCAGCGGGCCGCCGAACTCGACCGGCTCGATGCGCTCCGGACCGAGCTCGAAGCGCAGATGCACCACCGCGCATCGCTGTTGACCGAGCGGCAGCGCCTGGCCGCGGCGATCGACCTCGCCGAGGCCGACGCCCGGTCGGAGCGGCGCCGGCTGGGCGACCAGATCGACGGGCTCGAGCAGCGCCGCAAAGAGCTGGCCGCGCTGCTCGGGCGGCGCGAGCAGATCCGGCAGCGATACGAGGCACTGCTCGCGGCACGGGAGCAGTTGGCCCGCCTCGATCGCGCCGAGGCCGACGCCCGGGCGGTCGACGACCGGCTCACGGCGGCCGAGAAGCGGCTCGAGGCCGCCCGGACCGAGCTCCGCGCGGCGATCGAGGTGCAGCGCCGGGCAGCCGAGCAGCTCGGCCGGCAGGCCGACGGGCTGGCGGCGGCCGAGCAGGAGGCTGCCGACGCGGCGGCGGCCGTCGCGACGGCGGCCCAGGCCGCGCGCGAGACCGCCGAGGCCGAGCAAAGGCAGGCCACGCTGCGCGCCGAGTTTCACGGGCTGAAGTTGCGCAAGCAGGCGGCCGAGGCGGCGCTGGCCGATCTGGCCGCCCACCTCGACATCCTCAACCAGGGCGGCGGCACCTGCCCGGTCTGCCACACCGAGCTGGCCGGCGAGCGGCTCGACCGCGTCCGCGGCGATTACGACCAGCGCCGGCAGGCACTCGACCAGGAGCTCGAGGCCGTGCGCCGCCTCGGCGTCGAGAACCGCGCCGAGCGACGCGAACTGGAGCGCCGGCTGGCCGAGCGGCAGCAGGCCGCCTCGCGGCTGACCGAGGCGCAGGGCAGGCTGGCGCAGCTCGAGCACCGCCGCGACGAGGCGCGCTCCGCCGGCGAACAGCTCGGCGTGGCCCGGATGGCGCTGGCGGAGCTGGAGGGGCGTCTGCGGCGCGATGACTACGGCGGCGAGGAGATGGCCGCCCTGCAGCGCCTCCGCGCCGAGCGGCAGGCGCTCGACTACGATCGCGAGCAACACGCCGACGCGCGCCGGGCGGTCGAGGCGGTGCGCTCGGCCGAGCTTGACCGCGAGCGGCTGGACGAGGCCGAGCGCCTGACCGCCGAGGCCGAGGCCCGGCTGCCCGAGCTGCGCGACCAGGCGGACCGCATCGACCGCGCCCTGGCCCAGGCCGAGCTGGCCGCCGGCGAGCGCGCGGCGCTGGCTGAGACCGAGGCGGCCATCGCGGCGATCACCGTCGACGAGCGAGCCCTGGCCGAGCTCGACCAGCAACGCACTGCGCTGCGCGAGGCGCGGACCGAGCTCGACCGGCTGCAACGCGACCGCGATCGCCTGCCCGCCGAGCGCGAGCGCCTGGGCCGCCTGGACACGCGCCTCGAGGCGCTCGACCGCTCGCGCCGCGAACTCGAGCGACAGCGCGATGCGGCGGCCGCCGAGCGACTCGACCGCCCCGCGACCGAACTCGAACTGGCCGCCGCGCGCGAGGCAGAGACCGGCGCCACCGCCGCGCTCGATGCCCTGCGCCACCGCTGCGGCGAGTTGGAGGCGATTGCCCGTCGGCACGAACGGGATGCCGCGGCGCTCGGCGAGCTGGCCGCTGAGCTGAGCCGCCTGCGCCGCGCGGCGCGCGTGGCCGAGTGCGTCGAAGAGGCGTTCGGGCGCGACGGCATCCCGGCGCTGATCATCGAGAACGCCGTGCCCGAGATCGAGCGCTCGGCCAACGACATCCTGGGCCGACTGACCGACTATCGCATGAACCTGACCATCCGCCTGCAGCGCCAAACCGGCAGTGGCGAGCTGCGCGAGACGCTCGACCTCGACATCGCCGACGAGCTGGGCACGCGCAGCTACGAGAACTACAGCGGCGGCGAGGCGTTCCGGATCAACTTCGCGCTTCGCCTGGCGCTCAGCCGCCTGCTCGCCGGCCGCGCCGGCGCCCGTCTGCGCACGCTGATCATCGACGAGGGCTTCGGCACCCAGGACGAGGCCGGCCTGGACCAGTTGGTTGAGGCGATTGCCCTGATCCAGAGCGAATTCCGGCTGATCCTCGTGGTCACCCATCTCGATTCGCTCAAGGAGCGCTTCCCCTCGCGGATTGAGGTGTCGAAGGACCCGGAGGCCGGCTCGCGGTTCCGACTCGTCGGCGTGCCGGCGGAGGGGTGAATGAGTGTCAGCCTGTTCGACGACGCCGTCGGGCGCATCGACCGCGTGTTCCGCTACGCCGACATCGGCGTCGAGGCGCTCGAGAAACTCAAGGCGCCGAAGGAGATCCTCGAGGTCTCCATCCCCGTCCGCATGGACGACGGCCACCTCAGGATCTTCACCGGCTGGCGCGTCCGGCACGACGACACCCGCGGGCCGACCAAGGGCGGCATCCGGTTCCACCCCGACACCAACCTCGACGAAGTCAAGGCGCTGGCCTTTTGGATGACCTGCAAGTGCGCCGTCTGCGACCTGCCGTTCGGCGGCGCGAAGGGTGGGGTGCAGGTCGACGCGGCCCAACTCTCGCCGTTCGAGATCGAGCGCCTGGCCCGCGGCTACATCGACGCCGTGGCCGACTTTATCGGCCCCGACCGCGATATCCCCGCGCCCGATGTCAACACCAACGCCACCGTGATGGGCTGGATGGCCGACGAGTACGCGATCATCACCCGCCGCAAGGTACCCGCGGTGATCACCGGCAAACCGATCGAACTCGGCGGCAGCCTCGGCCGCCACGACGCCACCGGCCGCGGCGGCGCCTACCTGGCCGTCGAGCTGTGCAAGGACCGGGTGTGGAATTACGAGGACGTGACCATCGCCATCCAAGGCTTCGGCAACGTCGGCAGCCACGCCGCGGCGCTGCTGGCCGAAGAAGGTTTCCGGGTGGTTGCGCTGAGCGACTGGAAAGGCGGGGTCTACTGCGCCGGCGGCATCGATGTCGCGGCGGTGCGGCAGGCGGCCTCGCGCGAGGGCAGCGTCATCGCCGCCGTCGGCCAGGTGCCCGGTCACGAGTCGATCACCAACGCCGAGCTGCTCGAGCTGCCGGTGCACATCCTCGTCCCGGCGGCGCTGGAGAGCGTGATCACGCCCGACAACGCGCCGCGGATCCGCGCCAAGGCGATCCTCGAGCTGGCCAACGGCCCGGTCCGCTCCGACGCCGACGCCATCCTCCACGACCAGGGCGTGATGGTCATCCCCGACATCCTGGCCAACGCCGGCGGGGTGACCGTCAGCTACTTCGAGTGGGTGCAGAACAAGGCCGGTTATTACTGGACCATTTCAGAGGTCCACAACCGGCTGCGGCACATTATCACCACGGAGTATCGCCGCATCTGTCACGTGGCCGACAAGCACGACATCGGCCTCCGCGACGCAGCCTACGCGCACGCGGTCCACCGCATGGGCGTGGCGGTCGAGGCCGGCGGGACCCGGGCGACCTACCTGGGGAACTGAACCGCGACGCCGTTCGACCAGCGATCGGGATCGACTCCTTCGGCCATCTGGTCAGTCAGTGAATGACATTCTCGACTCCAGGCAGAATGGTGTAGGTAGTCTCCGTTGTGCCATCCGAGAACCTGAAACTCCGCGAACCGGGGAGTAGCTCGATACCCTGGATGAAGGCCCGCCAGCCGCCTGCCGCGATCTGCGTGCAGGTGCCGCTGGCCGATACGACCGCACCGGTCTGAAACACGAACGGCGAGGCGATCGGCTGACCGACCGTCTGGCTGGTGTGATTCCAGTTAGCCCGGAACTTCCCACTGCTACCAGCGAACATCGGCACACGCGCCTCGCCCGCTTCGTCAGTCACTGCCTTGTTGTAGTCCCAGAACCCACCGCCCTGGTCGATGACCGCGCCTTGCAGCGGTCCGCCTTCCCAGTTCAGGCACTGGATCAGGGCCGTCGACGTCTGCCATGTGTACACGTCTGCCTGGAGCTGCGCGGTGGTTTTCTCCTGGCTGCTCTGGTTCACGGTCAGTCTGATCTTCGTCCAGGCGGGATTGAGCTCACACTCGAGTTCGCCCGCGGCGTTCGTCTGACCGGGCAGAGTCGCTTGCCACGTCCCACCGATCGCGGGTTGGGCCCTGCCCCCGGCCAAGCCGTTGCCATCCTCGTCGAGCAACCGCAGCACGGTGGTGCTCGGTGACGGCGGCGCCGCGACGCTGAACCCATCGGCCAACGTCGCCGTATGGCCGCTCGGGTTGGTGATCGTCACGTTCCGCGGGCCGACGGCGGCCTCGGCGGCGATGCTGGCGTTGACGGCTGCTTGCGTGGCCGGGTAGTCGCCCGCAACCGTCGTGGTGTGGACCGTGACACCCTCGCCGAGACTGACGGTCGCGCCCGGCCGGAAGCCGGCGCCGGTGACCGTCAGATCGACCGTCTCGCCCTGCACGGCAGAATCCGAAGTGATGGCGGTGACGGCGATGTCCACCGGTTCTGGCACCGAACGGTCGATGACGAACTTGATCGGCAGTGTGCGACCATCTTTGAGGTCGAACGAGTAGTCGGCGTCAGCGGTCTTCTTGCCCTTGCCGGCCACCGCGTCAACCAGGCAGTCGACGTACCCCATTTGGTCGCGGGCGCCGGCGGTCTCCCAGTAGACCTCGATCACGCAGGCGCTGTTGCCGCCCAGGCCGCCGGGGTTGTCCTTGGTGTTCCAGTTGACCTGGAACAGGTCCGATCCGACGGTGATCTCAGCGGTCTCGAACCGCCGCAGCAGGGGGCCGCGGTTGGCTTCGGTGCCGGCGTAGATCTCGACCACCGGTTTCGCCTCGGCGTTGAACGTGGTCAGGCTCTTGGACTGGTGCAGCGGCGGCATGAAGTCGAAGCCGTCGAAGTGCTCGTGCATGGCACGGGTTGGACCGGCGTCATCGAGTCTGGTGCCGGTATCGCTGTCGCCACAGCCGCCGAGAATCAGGCTCGTCAGGATGACGACGATAGTCTTGTCGCGTAATCGAAGCAAACGCATGGCTATCTCCGCGGCAAGGGCGCTCCGCCACCGAAACGAGGGCGGCGCCCACGACGGCCTCTACCCAGAAATAGGTTGGGGCCGGCGCCCTGCCCGCGAGGGCAAGGCGCCGGCCAGAGCACGGACCGACCATACCGGCCGGTCGTCCGGATCAGTGGATCGTGTTCACCACGCCGGCCGCGATGGCGTAGACCGTGGTCGGTGTCGCATCGTTGAACACGAACTTGTACGAACCAGGGAAGATCTCCATATCCTGCACGAAGGTCTTCCACGACCCGTTCGCCCACTTGACGCAGGAGCCGCTGTCCGAATGGACAGCCCCGGTCTGGAAGACGAACGGGGTTACGATGGACTGGGTGATCGTCTGGCTGGTTCCGCCGTAGTTTGCGCGGAACTTCGGGCTGGCACCAGCGAAGATCGGGATCGTAACCACTCCGGAGGGCCCGGTGACGGCCTTGTTGGTGTCCCAATGCCCGCCGCCCTGATCAATCACCACGCCGGCCAGCGGCCCACCCGCTGAGTCATTGCAGTAGATCACCGCCTCCGAGGTCTGCCAGGTGCAGTTGGTGGCTGACATCTCCGCCGCGGTCTGCTGCTGACTGCTCTGATTGACCGTCATCCGGATCTTGGTCGGCGTGTAGTCAACGGCGAACGTGAGGTAGCCGTTGGCGTCCGTCTCGCCGGGGATCACCGGCTTCCAGCTCCCGCCTAGTGCGGGCTGCGCCACGCCACCGGCGAGCCCGTCGCCCTGGGCATCGATCAGCCGCAGAGCGCCGCCCGAGACCGATGAGCCAGCGACCGGCGTCACCCAGAACTCCGGGCCGCCCGGCCGTCGGAACTTGTGCGGGACGGGTAGCATCTCGGACGGGTTGATGAACGGCGGCCAGCCGCTCACACCACGCTGGTAGGGTCCCCCGCAGAGGCTCACCAAGCCCGTCTGGAAGGTGGTCACCGGCGTGGTGATGGACTTCGTCTCGGTGACGCCCCAGAGAGTCATCCGGACCTCGGCGTAACCCGGAACGAACATCTCGTGCCGCACCTCGCCCGGCCCGTCGTCACCAGTGGTTCCGATGACAGGCCAGCCGCCGTGTCCGATCGTCACCACCCCTCCGTCGAGGGCCGCGCCGGTGTGGTCGAGGAGTTGGACCACCAGTTCCTCGGTCTGAAGCTCGAACGTGCTGTTGACCGTCAGGTCCTGGAGCGGTGTGGTCTGGCTCGAGCCGTAGTTCGGTGCGACCACTCGGACACGCATGTTGTCCCCGCCGTCATAGGCGAAGGTGAGCGTGCCCGGTGAGGTATCGCCGGTCTGGCCCTTGAACGGCCAACCGCCGACGCCGAGTTCAACCCGGCCACCGTCCACCGGGTTGCCTGCACTGTCCCGCAGGACGACGGTGATGTTGCCCGTGTACGCCCAAACCGGCCCGGCCACCACGGCCAGTGCCAGCGCAATCTGCGCGATGGTGCGCATGTCTCGAATCCTCCCTGTCGTGGGCCAAACGGCCCTCGCTCGCGCCGTCCGCCCTAACGCATCCTGATCGGATCGGCACGAGGATCACCCGCGGCGACGCGCCGCGCGCGGATCTGAGGAGCGAAGGCGGTGAGGAGGTCAGCGTTTGTGCGGTGCTGCATCGGCCTTTCTAGCCGCGCAGCAACCGACGTCACCTGGACGACGGCCCGTGCGAAACACCCAGCCTCTCTACGCGTTGCTCACCGCCCTGACATCGGTCAATTCAGGCGACCGAACGGCGAGCCCCCTTTCCCAGCCCTGACCAGGCTGCCAGCCCCGGCACGACCGCACCACTCGTGCGGGTCTGCCATTTGACCAGCCAACAACCCTCGAGGACCACCGCCGTCTCCATCCTGGCGCCGGTGGCCAAACCAAGTCTACACATGTCCGCCTGAGGCACGCAAGTGGAGTCGAGGTGAATTTCCTGTAACAGAAACACGTGCGCAGACGGGCGCCCGGACCGGCGCGCGGTCCAGGCATGTTCCGGCGCACCGCGGGCCTACTCGATCGCGTAGCGACGCAGCCGGCGGTAGAGCTTCTTGCGATCGATGCCGAGCAGCGCCGCGGCGGCCGACTTGTTGCCGCCCGTGTGGCGCAGCGCCTCGATGATCGCGTCGCGCTCGCGGCGCTCGAGCAAGCCGAGGCCGTCGCCGGCCGGCGGGTCGGGCGGTGCTGCGGCCGAGCCGAGGTCGAGCTCGTCGGCCTCGATCACCTCGCCCGGGGCGAAGATGACTGCCCGGCGCAGCACATTCTGCAGCTCGCGCACGTTGCCCGGCCAATCGTGGGCGCGGAGGCGCTCGAGCGCGGCGGGCGAGAGCGCTCTGGGCGCCACGCTGTAGGCCTCGGCCACGCCGGCCAGGATGTGCTGTGTCAGCGCCGGGATGTCGTCGCGCCGCTCGCGCAGTGGCGGGCAGTGGATGACGGCGCCCTCGAGCCGGTTGTAGAGATCGGCGCGGAAGGCGCCGGCGGCGACCGCCTCGCCCAGGTCGCGGTTGGTGGCCGCGACGACCCGCACGTCGACGGCCGTGGGCTGGTTGCGCCCCAGCGGCGTGACCGCGCGTTCTTCCAGGGCGCGGAGCAGCTTGGCCTGCATCTCGGTGCGCATCTCGCCGACCTCGTCGAGCAGCAGCGTGCCGCCGTCGGCCGCGGCAAAGGCACCGGTATGGTCCTCGGTGGCGCCGGTGAAGGCGCCCTTGGCGTGCCCGAAGAGCTGCGACTCCTGCAGGTCGGCCGGAATGGC
>CAYONP010000071.1:0-32040 GCA_964405335.1 uncultured Fimbriimonadaceae bacterium | reverse complement strand
AAGGGGGTCGGGGGGTTAGGCCAAGCCGCCGGCCCGTTCGGCGAACGGGCCCTACCCGCACGAGGTAGGGCCGCCTCGCCGAGGCGGCCGGCGCGCGTAGCGCGCAAGACGTGGTTGACGCCCGGCTGTCGAACACTTATGCTATCGGGTTACCTTGGCGACGACGGAGAGGAGTAGGCGCGCCGAGCGGTTCAGAGAGCCGGTTGACAGGCTGTGAGACCGGTACCACCGCGCGCCGAAGGTCGCTCCCGAGCCGTGGGGCCGAACATTCAAGCCCCGCCGGTTGGCGCTCGTTATCGCGCTGTGAGTGCGGTCGAGGCCGGGTGTGGTCCCGGGGTTCGGCTGTGAGAAGGGTGGTACCGCGGGACCTCTCGCCCCTTTGGCGAGGGGTTTTTCGTTTAAGGAGACCGACATGAACGGTGCGGAAGCGTTGCTGGCCTGTGTGCGCAGCGAGGGGGTCGAGGTCGTCTTCGGCTACCCCGGCGGCGCGGTCATCCCGCTCTATGACGCCCTGCACAAGGTCGATCTCCGGCACATCCTCGTCCGCCACGAGCAGGGCGCCGCGTTCATGGCCGGCGGCTATGCGCGCGCCACCGGCAAGGTCGGCGTCTGCATCGCGACCAGCGGGCCGGGGGCGACCAACCTGGTCACCGGCATCGCCGACGCCTACATGGACAGCGTGCCGATGGTCTGCATCACCGGCCAGGTGCCGCGGGCGATGATCGGCAAGGACAGCTTTCAAGAGGCCGACGTGACCGGCATCACCCTGCCGGTGGTCAAGCACAGCTACCTGGTCCAGCGGGTCGAGGAGCTGCCGCAGGTGATCCACGAGGCGTTCCACATCGCCCGCAGCGGGCGGCCCGGACCGGTGGTGGTCGACGTGCCGAAGGACCTGCAGTACGAGACCTTCACCGGCGAGCTCGAGGTGCCGCTCGAGACCCTGCGCGGCTATCAGGTGCGGGTCGAGCCCGAGCCCACGGCGCTGGCCGCGGCGGCGGCGCTGATCAACGGCGCCGAACGGCCTTGCCTGTATGTCGGCGGCGGCTGCCTCAGCGCCGGCGCCACGGACGAGCTGGTCGCCGTGGCCGAGGCGGGCCACATCCCGGTGACCTGGACGCTGATGGGCAAGGGTGCCTTTCCCGAGCATCATCCGCTGGCGGTGGGGATGCTGGGCATGCACGGCGCGGCTTATGCCAACTACGCCATCACCCGCTGCGACGTGATGATCTGCGCCGGGGCGCGGTTCGACGACCGGGTGACCGGCAAGCTGGCCACCTTCGCGCCCGAGGCGAAGGTGGTGCACATCGACATCGACCCGGCCGAGCTGGGCAAGAACCGCATCCCGATCGTCGGGCTGCAGGCCGATGTGAAGGCGGCGCTGGCGGCGCTGCGGCCGCTGATCCAGTCGTGGGAGCGTCGCGCCTGGCTGGGCCAGGTGGCCGACTGGCGCGAGCGCCACCCGCTGGTGCCCCACCGCGTGCGGCAGAGCGGCGAGATCCGGCCGCAGCACGTGATTGAGCTGCTCAACGAGCTGACCGGCGGGGCGGCGATCGTTTCGACCGACGTGGGCCAGCACCAGATGTGGGCGGCGCAGTTCTACCAGCCGGCCGAGCCGCGGCTGTTCCTCACCTCGGGCGGGCTCGGCGCGATGGGTTTCGGCCTGCCGGCGGCGATCGGCGCCTGGTTTGCGGTGCCCGAGCGCGAGAACTGGCTGGTCACCGGCGACGGCAGCTTCCAGATGAACATCCAAGAGCTGGCCGTGGCGGCGATTGAGCGGGTGCCGGTCAAGATCATGGTGATCAACAACGGTTACCTCGGCATGGTCCGCCAGTGGCAGGAGCTGTTCCACCAGGGCAACTACAGCGAGACCTGGCTGCACACCGTGGCCAACAGCCCCGAGGCGCTGGTCTCGCCCGACTTCGTTAAGCTGGCCGAGGCCTACGGCATCCCGGCGCGGCGGGTCTTCGTCGCTGAGGAGGTGCGCGGGTCGATGGAGTGGATGCAGTCGGTCGACGGGCCCGCGCTGGTCGACTTCGTGGTCCACGAAGAGGAGAATGTCTGGCCGATGGTGCCGGCCGGCGGCGACACCGCCGAGCCGATCCTCGAGCCGGTGGGAGCCGACGCATGAGCAGCCTGAATGGTCAGTTGACCCGGACCGAGCAGCGGCAACACACCATTTCGATGCTGGTCGAGAACCGGCCGGGCGTGCTCACCCGGGTGGCCGGGCTGTTCGCCCGGCGGGGTTACAACATCGACTCGCTGGCGGTCAGCACCACGGCCGACACCGCCATCTCTCGGATGACCGTGGTCACCCAGTGCGAAGACGAGCATGTGCTGCGGCAGATCTGCAAGCAGGTCGAGAAGCTGATTGACGTGATCACGGTCAGCGACCACACCGACGAGGCGGTCGTGGCGCGCGAGTTGGCGCTGATCAAGATCCGTTGCGACCACACCAACCGCGCCGAGGTGATGCAGATCGTCGATGTCTTCCGCGCGCGGACGGTCGACATCGCCGAAGGTGAGATGATCGTCGAGGTGACCGGCAACCACGAGAAGATCGACGCGATGCTGAAACTGCTCGACAAGTTCGGCATCATCGAGATGGCGCGCACCGGCGAGATCCTGCTCGCCCGTGGACTACAGCCGACCTGAACGCAGGGGAGCCGACATGGAGCCGATGACCGAGCTGCTCGACGAGGCCGCGGTGGAACGGGCCATCCTGCTGATCGGCATCGTCGGCCCGCTGCTCGGCCTGCTCGCCGGCGGACTGTGGGCGAAGCTGAAGCAGACCGCCCTGCTGCCGACCGTGCTCCGCGGCGGGGCTCTGGGCCTGCTGGGCACGCTGGTCTGGGCGCTGTGGCGGTTGTACAGCCACCTGGTCCGGTTTGAGCCGGCGCCCGACCCGGCCGACGACTACTTCGGCCTCGAGCGGGTCGACATCCTGTTCGTCAACCTCGGCATCTTCGTCGCCGTCGGGCTGGCCGTCGGGTGGACCATCCGCTGGGTCCGCGACCGCGACCTGGCGCGCGCGGCGGCCGGCGAACAGGTTGCAGAGAGCGGAGTGGCCGAGGAGGGGTGAACCGCCGCGCCGAGGCGGACCCGCCCGAGCCGACGTCGCACCCCGCGCCGAGGCCGTCGGCAGGTCCTGTTTTGCCGCTCCGACGCCGCGTGCTATCATCGGACCCGAGAAGGGAAGGTCAACGTGGCGACGGTTCTTCACGACGCTGACGCCGACTTGAAACAATTGAGCGGTATCACCATCGCGGTGCTTGGTTACGGCAGCCAGGCCCACGCCCACGCGCAGAACCTGCGCGACAGCGGGCAGAGCGTGATCATCGGCGTGCGGCCGGGCAAGAGCTGGGACGCGGCGAAGGCCGACGGGTTCGAGGTCTATCCGGTCGACCAGGCCTGCGCTCGGGCGGACTGGATCCAGGTCCTGCTGCCCGATGAGAGGCAGCCGGCGGTCTATCGCGAGGCGATTGCGCCGCACCTGAGCGCCGGCAAGGTGCTCGGTTTCGCTCATGGATTCAACATCCACTACGGGCAGATCGAGCCGCCGGCCGGGGTCGATGTGCTGATGGTCGCGCCGAAGGGGCCGGGGCATCTGGTCCGGCGCTTGTTCGTCGCGGGCGCCGGTGTGCCGACGCTGATCGCGATCTGGACCGACGCCACCAGCACGGCGCGGGCGCGGGCGGCGGCCTATGCCAAGGGGATCGGCGGCACGCGGGCGGGCGTGTTCGAGACCTCGTTCCGCGAGGAGACCGAGACCGACCTGTTCGGCGAGCAGGCGGTGCTCTGCGGTGGCGCGACGGCGCTGATTCTGGCGGGTTTCGAGACGCTTGTCGCCGCGGGCTATGCGCCGGAGATGGCCTACTTCGAGGTCTGCCACGAGTTGAAGCTGATCGTCGATCTGGTCAACGAGGGCGGCCTGGCGGGGATGCGTGACAGCATCTCGAACACCGCCGAGTACGGCGACCTCACGCGCGGACCGCGGATCATCGACGACGGCGTGCGGGAGCGGATGCGAGCGTTGCTGCGCGAAGTGCAGGACGGCACTTTCGCGCGGGAGTGGATCCTGGAGAACCAGGCCAACCAGCCTCGGTTCAAGGCGTTGCGCCGGCGCGCGGCCGACCACCCGATCGAGGCGGTCGGCGCGGAGCTGCGCGGCCTGATGAGCTGGTTG
The DNA here is from genome assembly GCA_964405335.1 of uncultured Fimbriimonadaceae bacterium. GTDB lineage: Bacteria > Armatimonadota > UBA10988 > UBA10988 > UBA10988 > CAYONP01. The sequence continues at coordinate 27,857 of CAYONP010000071.1, read as the reverse complement.
AGCAAGTAGCCAAGCAGATTCGTGCCGAGTCCGACGGGCCAGGAGCCTGGGCGCCGACTCTCCCCCGGCGCGCGGGGGCGGGGCCGCACAGGGCAGATTCGGTACGGGGAGACAGACCGATGAAGATGGTGGAGTGCATCACGCGGGCGATCAAGCTGGCGCAGATCAAGGACGCCCTGTCCGAGATTGGCATCGTCGGCATGACCGTCACCGATGTCCGCGGCTGCGGCCAACAGAAGGGCCGCCATGAGCTGTACCGGGGCAACGAGTATACCGTCTCGTTGCTGCCGAAGATCAAGATCAGCGTCGCCGTGGCGGATGAGAAGGTCGACGAGGTGGTCGAGACCATGATGGAGACCGCCCGCACCGGCGAAATCGGCGACGGCAAGATCTTCGTTCAGCCGCTCGAGCGGATCGTCCGTATTCGCACCGGCGAAGAAGCGGCCGAGGCGCTCTGAGCCGACTCCTGTGTCGCGGCCACGGCGGCGTCGAGCGACCTCGGCGCCGCCGGCGGCCGATTCAGAGCAGCCCTGCCCGCGCCGGCGGCCAGACGATAGCGATCACCTTCCCCCGCACCGCCGACTGCGGCACCACGAACTCCGGCGGCCAATCGCGGTCGCGATCGTCGGCGACGACGAAGTAGCTCTCGGCCGGCACCGGCGCCGGCGGGGTGAACAACCGCCCGCCGCGCGCATAGGGCTCGTCCAACTCGCGACCGTCGACCTCGGCTCGGCCGCCCGGCCTAAGCCCGACCACCTCGCCCGGCAGGCCGACCACGCGACCGACCGCCAGGCTGCCGTCGCCCGACCGGTAAGAGACAATCTCGCCCCGCCTCAGCGGCCGCAGAGCGGTCAGGTAGCGGGCTGTCACCAGCCGGTCGTTGACCCCGTCGATCAGCGGTGTCGCGCTGCCCCGCAGCGTCGGCGCCATGACCGGCGAGCGCAACTCGTCGACGCGGACGATGAACGGCTGGATGACCAGCAGCCAGCAGCCGACGACGGTCAATCCGGCATCGAGCCAGCGCACACGGCCCGGTCCGCGCCGCGCCGGCCGCGTGGCCGAGCGCAGCGACGAGACGAACCGGGCGGCAATCAGCAGCGCCAACAGCGCCGCCGAGACCGGCTCCAGCTCGAGGCGTTCGAGCAGCCCGGTCATCGGCTCAGCCCAGCAGCTTGATGGCCTTCAGCGGCCAGAACACGCACATCGCCTCGCCGACCAGGTACTCCTCGGGCAGGAAGCCCCAGTAGCGCGCATCGGCGCTGTTGGCGCGATTGTCACCCATAACGAAGTAATGCCCCTCCGGCACCGTCTCGGGACCCCAGTTGCGCACCCGGTCGCTCTCGTAATGGCCGCCCTCGATCTGGATGAACGGCTCATCCTGCAGGGCGCCGTCGATCCAGACGCGGTGGTCCCTGACCTCTAAGACATCGCCGGGCACCGCAACGATGCGCTTGATCAACGGCGTGCGCCGACCGGTGGGATCGGCCGGCGCCTTGGGCGGCGGCCGGAAGACCACGATGTCGCCCCGCCGCGGCTCGCGCAGCCGGTAGACATAGCAGTTGACCAGCACCCGGTCCTTCTGGTGAGGATTGCCCTGCAGCGTCGGCTCCATGCTCGAACTCGGGATGTAAAACGTTTGGACCACGAACGGCCGGATGACGAAGAAGACCAGCGCCAGGGCGATCAGCGTGCCATCGATGTTCTGGCAGGTCAGGGCATGGAGCTTCGGATCGAGTTCACCCCCGCGCCGGCGCGCGTCGGGGTGCCAGAACCAGAGCACGAACCGGGCAATCGGCGACGGCGGCGACCATAACGCCAGCGCGATCCGCATCAGCACCACGATGCCCACCAGCGTGGCGACCAGGTGGATGCTGTACTCGGTGAACAGCTTACTCAGCATGCCCACTCCTTATCCGCCCGACGACTCCATCTCCGACGCCGACGCCGCCGCCGGCGACAACCCGCCGCGCGACCGCCACAGCCTGGCCAACACCGTCGCCCGCACCGCGCGCAACGGCACCTGGACCAGCGCCGGGCCGTGGCCACCCGCCGACCAGAGACAGAGATGGTCACTGGCCACGCGCTCGGGCCCCCACCAGCCACGTTCGCCGGCCGGCAGCCAGGGCGCCTCGACCGACCAACCATCGACGATCAACTCGCCGGCCTGCAGGTCGACCACCTCGCCCGGCAGGCCGACCACGCGGCGAACCACCATCAGACCCGTCTCGGGCTCGCTCAACCGCACCAGGTCACCCCGTCGCGGGCCGCGCACGTAGGGGCAGTAGGGCGCCGCCAGCACGATGTCGCCGCGGTGCAGTTCGGGCGCCGCCGCCTCGTCGGTCACCAGCACGGGCCGGGCGATGAGCAGACCGCTGACGACCACCGCCGCGGCCAGGGCGGCCGCCCGCGCGGCGCGGCCCTGCCGGCGCGTTTCGGACCAGGCCAGCGCGAGGCTGAGCAAGGTCAGGGCAAGGCAGACGACGATTTGCGCGCGGCGATCGATGAACCAGGCGCCGAGCGGCCGGCAGCGATCGTCGAGCAGCTTGGCTGCCCGCGGCGGCCAAAACACGGCGCTGGCCTTGCCGATGATGTTCTCGCGCGGGAGGAAACCCCAGACGCGGCCGTCGCTGCTGTTGTCGCGGTTGTCGCCCATCATCAGGTACTGTCCGGGCGGCACCACCGCGGGCCCCCAGTCGCCGTTCGCGCGGCCGAACGGATGGCGCACCCGATCGCGCAGATACGGCTCATGGAGCGGCGCGCCGTCGATCCAGACTTCGTGACCGCGAACCTCGACGGTGTCGCCCGGCTCGCCGATCAGGCGCTTGATATACTCTTTGTTTCCCGCCCCGCTGGTCCGCAGCGCGGCCTCGGGCGCCTCGAAGACGACGATATCGCCCCGCCGCGGCTCGCGCAGCGCGTAGAGGTACTTGTTGACCAGCACGCGGTCCTGCTGCCGAGAGTTGCCTAGCAGCGTCGGCTCCATGCTGGCCGAGGGGATGTAGAAAGCTTGCACCACCAGCGGCCGGAGCACCCCGAAGACGACCGCCAACGCGAGCAGCGTGCTGTCCATGTTCTGGGCGACGGCGCGATGAACGGCCGCCGGATCGGCCTCGGGCCGGCGTGCCTCGGGGTGCCACAGCGCCAGCACGGCCCGCGCGGCGGGCGAGCCGGGGCGGGCCAGCAGCAGGACCAGCCGCATGAGCCCCAGCAGCGCCACCAGGCCGGCGACGAGGTAGGTGCTGTATTCGGTGAACAGGGCCCTCATGCGGTCATCCGACGACCCGGCCGCGCGGGCGGCGTGCTCAGTCTTCGCTCACCGCCTCGTCGCGAGCGGCCTCTTTGATCCGGCTCTTCTTGCCGGTCAGGCCGCGCAGGTAATAGAGTCGCGCCCGCCGCACCGAGCCGCGCCGGGTGACCTTGATGGTCTTGATCTTCGGCGAGTAGAGCAGAAACGTGCGCTCGACGCCGACGCCGCTGGCCACGCGCCGCATGGTGAAGGTCTCGGAGTGGCCGCCGCCGTTGCGCCGGATGCAGACCCCCTGGAACGGCTGCAGCCGGGTCTTGTTGCCCTCGGTCACCTCAAGCTCGATGCGCAGCGTGTCGCCGACGCCGAACGGCGGGATGAGCGAGGGGTCGATGTTCAACGCCTCGCGATTGGCCTCTTCCGCGCGCTTGATCAGATCCGCCATATCACACCTCAGACAATCCGCGCCAGCAGGCGCCGGTCCTCGTCACTCAATCGCCGTTGTGCCAGCAGCTCCGGCCGGCGCTCGAGCGTCCGCCGCAGGCGCTCCTGCCGCCGCCACAGCCGCACCCGTTCGTGGTGACCGGCAAGCAGCACCGCCGGCACCGCCGCCCCGCGAAACTCCGCCGGCCGCGTGTAATGCGGATACTCCAGCAACGGTTCCGCAAACGACTCGTCGACCAGCGACTCCGCCGCGCCCACCACCCCGGGCACCAGCCGCCCGACCGCCTCGACCACGGCCATGGCGGCCACCTCACCGCCGGTCAGGACATAGTCGCCGACCGAGATCTCGCGCTCGACACACTGCTCGCGCACCCGCTCGTCGACGCCCTCGTACCGGCCGCAGACCAGGATCAGCCGCGGCAGCGCGCTCAGCTCGCGCGCCAGGCCCTGACTGAACACCTCGCCCTGCGGCGTCATCAGGCAGACGCAGCCCGGCTCGGCGCTCAGCGCTCGCACCGCCTCGATCGCCGCGGTCAGCGGCTCCGGCCGCAGGACCATGCCCGCGCCGCCGCCATACGGCGTGTCGTCGATCGTGCCGTGCCGGTCGAGCGCCCAGTCGCGCAGGTTGTGCGCGACAATCTCGAGCGGCCCACCCCGCGCGCGGCCGAGAATGCTCGCCTCGAGCCAGCCGGCGAAGACCTCGGGCGCGCTGGCTACGAGGTCGAACCGCATGACTCCAGCAATCCCGGCAGCAACTCGATCACCAGTCGCCCCGCCGCCAGGTCGACCTCGCGGATCACCTCCGCCGTCGCCGGCACCAGCAGCCGCTCGGTGATGTAGACGTCGTTGCTGCCGGTGCGCAGGATCTCGCGGATCCGCCCCAACTCCCGGCCGTCGCTGCTGAACACCGCCAGGCCGATGAGCTGGTGGTGGTAGTACTCACCCGCCGGCAACGGCGGCAGCTCGGCCGCTTCGACCACCACCTCGGCGCCGCGCAGCGCCTCAGCCGCCTCCAGACCGTCGACACCCTCCAGCTTGGCCAGCCAACTCCCTTTGTGCGGCCGCGCCCACTCGATGCCGTGTTCGCTCGTGCTGCCGTCGCGGTGGCGCAAGCGCAGGCGCTCGCACTCGGTCACCCGCTCCGGATAGTCGGTGGTCAGCCGGATCAGCACCGCGCCGGCCACGCCGTGCGGCGGCCCGACCACGGCCCGGCAGACCCACTCGCCTGTCACGTCACAATCTCGACGGCGATGTGCTGCCCGTCGCGCGCGGCCGCCGCCTTGGCCACCGAACGGATGGCATTGGCCACCTGACCCTGCCGGCCGATCACCTTGCCGCGGTCGCGGTCAGCGACCACGATCTCATAGACCGTCAGCCGCCGGCCGGGCACCTCGCGGATCTCGACCGCGTCGGGCTCGTCCACCAGGTGGCGCACGATGTACTCGATCAACTCACTGAGCTGCGGCTCGGGCGCGGGCATGGCCACTCTCCGCGACTAGCTCTCGGCCGGCTCGGACTCCGGCTCGGGCTCGGCCACCGGCTCGGGCGCCGGCTCAGCCGGCGCATGGCCGTGCCGCTGGTCATGCCGGAGCTTGAGCACGCCGGCGCGCTTGAGCAGCGAGCGAGCCGTATCCGACGCCTGCGCGCCCTGGTCGAGCCAGTAGATCGCGCGCTCGGCGTCGACGTTCAGCTCCGGATTGCCCTCGGCGTCGTGCCGCCGCGGGTTGTAGTGACCGATCGTCTCGATGAACCGGCCGTCGCGCGGGCTGCGCCCGTCGGCGACGACCAACCGGTACGTCGGCGCGTTCCGCGCGCCCTGCCGGCGCAAGCGGATCTTCACCGCCATTCAGCTTCTCCCACCAAACATGCGCTGGAGCTGGCGCCGGCCACGGACCGTCTTCTCCATCCCAGCGAACTGACCGAACAGGCCCTTCATCTGCTTGAACTGCCGCAGCAGACCGTTGACCGCCTGCGTCGAGGTACCGCTGCCCGCGGCGATGCGCTTCCGCCGCGAGCCCTTGATCAACTCCGGCCGACGCCGCTCGTCTTGCGTCATCGAGCAGAGGATCGCCTCCATCCGCCCGATCGCCTTCTCGTCGACCTGCATCTGACCGCTGGCCATCATCGGACCCATGCCGGGCAACAGGCCGACCAACTGGTCGAGTGGACCCAGCTTGGGCACCTGGCGCAACTGCAGCAAGAAGTCTTCCAGGTCGAACTTGCCGTCGCGCAGCTTGTCCTCAAGCTGGTGCGCCACCTGCTGGTCCATCGCCGCTTCGGCGCGCTCGATCAGCGACAGCATGTCGCCCATGCCGAGGATCCGGTCGGCCACCCGCGTGGGAATGAACTCGTCCAGATCGCCAGGCTTCTCGCCGCTGCCGATGAACCGGATCGGCTTGCCCGTCACCGCGCGAATCGACAACGCCGCGCCGCCGCGGGTGTCGGAGTCCATCTTCGACAGGATGTACCCGTCGACACCCACCGCGCCGTCGAACTGCTCCGCCACGTTGACGGCGTCCTGGCCGGTCATCGCGTCGAGCACCAGCCAGGTCTGCTGCGGCTCAATCCCGCGCTTCAGCGTCGCCAGCTCGTCCATCAGCCCCGCGTCGATGTGCAGCCGGCCGGCGGTGTCGACGATCAGCAGGTCGTGGCCACCCTCGGCGGCGAAACTCCGCGCCGCGCGGGCGATGTGCACCGGCTCCTGGCCCGTGCCCATCTGATAGACCGGCACGCCGACCCGCTCGCCCAGCGTCTGCAACTGCTGGATCGCCGCCGGACGATGAACGTCGGTGGCCACCAGCAGCGGCTTGCGGCCACGCCGTTCATAGTGCGCGGCGAGCTTGGCGCAGGTGGTTGTCTTGCCCGAGCCGTTGAGCCCGCAGACGAGCAGCACGGGCAGCTCGCCGGCCGGCTTCCACGGCTCGACCGCGGCCTCGCCCTGGAGCAGGTTGACCAGCTCCTCGTTGACCAGCTTGACCATCTGCTGGCCGGGATTGAGGGCCGAGTGGATCACCTCGCCGACGGCGCGATGCTGGACCGTGCGGCAGAAGCTGCGCACCACGTTCGAGTTGACATCGGCTTCGAGCAGGACGAGCCGAATCTGACGCAAGCTCTGCTTGACGTCGTCTTCGCTCAGCACGCCCTTTTTTCGCAGGCTGTCGAACACCTTGCCCAGGCGTTCGGTCAGGCCTTCGAACATGCTCGGCTCCACTGGTGAGGCAGCGCAGAAAGTCCGTGGACAAGCGGCACGGCAAGGGGTCATGATAGCCGCCGGACGGTCTGGAGTCAAGCGCCGCGCCGGCCGCTTGCCTGCCTCAGACCGGGCCGAGCCGCCGGTGGCACCGCACCGCGTCGCCGCTCGGCTGCTCAGCCGGCGACGATGTTGACCAGCCGGCCCGGCACGACGATGACCTTGCGCACCGTTGCCCCCTCGAGGTGCGCCTGCACGCGGCGCGAGGCCAGCGCCGCGGCCTCGACCGCGGCCCGGTCGGCGTCCGACGCGACGGTGATCTCGTCCCGCCGCTTGCCGTTGACCTGCACCGCCAAGACCTGCTCGCCGGCGGCGGCGACGGCTGCCTCGTAGCTCGGCCAGGTCGCCTCGAAGGTCGTGCCGGCGTGGCCGGTGACCTGCCAGATCTCGTCGGCCAGGTGCGGCGCGAAGGGCGCCAGGATGAGCGCGAAGCCCTCGGCCGCCTCGCTGAACACCGCCCGGTCGGCCAGGCCGCCGCGGCTCAGCCGCCCGCTGAACGGCAGCACCAGGTTGACCAGCTCCATCAGCGCCGCCACGGCGGTGTTGAGCGCGAACCGCTCAATGTCCTCGCCGACCTTGCGGATGGTCTGATGCAGTTTGCGCCGGACCGCCTGCTGCTCGTCGTCGAGGTCGGTCAGGCGCTCGCGCCAGTCGGGCAGCCAGGCGCCGGCGCCGGCGACGAAGGTGCGGTGGACGCGGTTGAGCCAGCGGTGGATCCCGGGCACGCCGTCGTCCTGCCAGGCCGCCTCGGCGTCGGGCGGGCCGACGAACAGGACGTAGCAGCGACCCGTGTCGGCGCCGTACTTCTCGCAGATCAGTTCGGGCGGCACGACGTTGCCGACCGTTTTCGACATCTTCGCCCGCTGCGGCACGACCAGATTGCCCAGCGGTGACCGCGGCGGGTCGCCGACGAGCTGCTCCGGGTCGTTGTAGTAGGCGTTCTCAGCCGGCGCGAACCAGGTCTCCTTGGTCACCATGCCCTGGGTAAAGAGCGCCGCGAACGGCTCGTCGAAGTCGAGCAGACCCAGGTCGCAGAGCACCTTGGTGAAGAACCGCGCGTAGATCAGGTGCATCGTGGCGTGTTCGATGCCGCCGACATACTGGGTCACCGGCAGCCACCGGCGGACCTCGTCGGCGTCGAACGCCCGGTCGCTCGGCTGGCTGGCAAAGCGCAGGAAGTACCAGCTCGAATCGACGAAGGTGTCCATCGTGTCGGTCTCGCGCCGCGCCGGCCCGCCGCACTGCGGACAGCTCGTGCGCAGGAACGACTCGTTGCCGGCCAGCGGGTTGCCTGCGCCGGTGAACTCCATCTCGAGCGGCAGCCGGACCGGCAGCTCGGCCTCGGGCACGGGCACGGTGCCGCACTGCTCGCAGTAGAGCATCGGGATCGGGCAGCCCCAGTAACGCTGCCGGCTGATGCACCAGTCGCGCAGGCGGTAGTTGACTTTGCGCTCACCGATGCCCTCGGCCTCGAGCCAGTCGATCGCCTTGGCCTTCGCCGCGGCCACCTGCAGCCCGTCGAGCCATTGGCTGTTGATCGCCAGACCGTCGCCGGTGTAGGCCTCGCCGGCCCAGCCCTCGGGCGGCTGCACGGTGCGGATGATGGGCAGCCCGTGTGCGGCGGCGAAGTCCCAGTCGCGCTGGTCCTGCCCCGGCACGGCCATGATCGCGCCGGTGCCGTAGGTCATCAGCACGTAGTCGGCCAGGTAGAGCGGGATGGCCTGGCCGGTGAACGGGTTGACCACCCGCGCGCCGGTGAACACGCCCCGCTTCTCGGCCGGCCCCTCGGTGCTCAAGCGCTCGATTTCGCTGGCGCCGGCCAGGCTGGCGCGGAACACCGCCACCGCCTCGCGCTGCGCTGGTGTGACCAGCTCGTCGACCCGTGGGTGCTCGGGCGACATCACCGCATAGGTCATGCCGAAGCTGGTGTCGGGCCGGGTGGTGAACACCCGCAGGCCCGGCACCTCGTCGCGCGGCGTGCCGTCGTCGGCGGCGATGGGCAGCGTGAACTCGGCCCCCTCGCTGCGGCCGATCCAGTTGCGCTGCATGGTCTTCACCGGCTCGGGCCAGCGGTCGAGCGCGTCCAGGTCGGCCAGCAGCCGGTCGGCGTAGTCGGTGATCTTGAAGAACCACTGCTCCATCTGGCGCTTGACCACCACCGCCGAGCAGCGCTCGCAGGTGCCGTCGTTCTGCACCTGCTCGTTGGCCAGCACGGTGGCGCAGCTCGGGCACCAGTTGAGCAGCGCGTCGCTGCGCGTGACCAGCCCGGCGCGGTGGAGCTGCAGAAACAGCCACTGGGTCCAGGTGTAGTAGTCCGGCCGGCTGGTGTCGATCTCGCGGGCCCAGTCGAAGCTGATCCCGAGCATGTCGAACTGGACGTGCATCTGCGCGATGCAGCGCTGCGTCCAGGGGTCGGGGTGGGTGCGGTTCTTGATCGCCGCGTTCTCGGCCGGCAGGCCGAACGCGTCCCAGCCCATCGGGTGCAGCACGTTCTTGCCGCGCATGGTCTGGTAGCGGGCGACCACATCGCCGATGGTGTAGTTGCGCAGATGCCCCATGTGGAGCGTGCCCGAGGGATACGGGAACATGTCGAGGTAGTAGAAGTAGTCGCGCTCGGGGTCGGTCCGCGTGCGGAACAGCCCACGCTCGCGCCAGTCCTGCTGCCAGCGCGCCTCGATGGCCCGAAAGTCGTACTTCGTGCGCTCCATGTCCGTATCCCGTCTCGGCCGCTAAGGCAGCCCGCGCAGGCCGATGCTGACCAGCGTCAGGGTGGCCAGCACCAGCGCCGTGGCGATCATCAGCGCCCGCCGTTCGTCGGCCGTGTAGGCGAACCGCCCGCGGTTGGCGACAATCCCGGCCAGGCCGATGAAGACCAGGCCGGGCACCAGCCAGCCGCTGAGCATGACCAGCCCCAGCCCGGTGACACTGAGGCCGAACATCCAGATCAGGTTAGAACGCAAGTCCCACCCGGCGCGTGCCACGACGCCGAATATCAGCGCCGCGAAGACGATATCACCCGGGCCGATGGTCAGCGAATCGAGCGGGAACCGCGTCGCCACCGTGCTGGCGACGGCCGGCAGCGTCGCCGAGGCCATGGTAATGGTCTCGAGATTCTCACTGGCGACCTTCGCCACCACGCCGTACTTGACGCCGATGATGTCGACCACGCCGGCGAGGACGAGCGCCGGGGGAAGCAGGCTCGGCTCGCGGAAGAGCCCGCCGACCAGCGTGCCGAAGGCCGTCGCGGCGAGCATCATGCAGAGCGTCCTCGCCGCATCGTGGGTCTGCACCACCAGCGGCGCGGCGCGCTCGGGCGTGGCATAGACATAGGCCAGCAGCACCCAGCCGCAAGTGCCGATGACGAACAGCGTGGCGAGCTGCAGGCGCGGCCGACCGGCGGCGGCAAAGCCGGCGGTGGCGAGCAGGATGAGGGCGGTCGAGACGAGCCACGAGCCGATGGTCAGCGCCACGGCGAGCCCGGCGTGGCCGACGGTCAGGGTGCTGACCAGCGCCAGCGCGACGCCGTAGAGCAGGAACAGCCCCGGCGTGGCGCGGACGAGCCGCCGCCGGAGCGAGCCCGTGTCCGCGCCCTCGGCCGTCGGCATGTCGCTCACGGGCGGTGATTATAGCACACCGCCCGTGAGCCGAAGCCCTGTGCCGGGCAGCGATCAGTCAGCGAACGCCAGATAGGCGGCGAGGACAATCGCGCCGATCCCGGGGATGAGGGCGAGGAAGATGAGCGGCCCGGGCTTGCCCAGGTTCTCGCACACCCGCCAGGCCATCCAGGCCATGATCACGATCGAGGCGATCGCGCCGAGGATGGGGATCAGGCAGATGAAGATCGCGACCAGCATCCACCACCAGTCGACCCGCGCGCACTGGGTCAGCAGGTAGAGATTGCCGATCGGGATGAACGCCAGCCACCCGTTCTCGACGTTCAGCTTGTTGGCCACCACCATGTAGCAGTAGGCGGTGAACAGGTAGACGCCCAGGCTGACTACCAGCCAGACGCCGGAGAACATGATCGCGAACAACCCGGCCAAGGGGTTTCCGTCCAACTGTGCCATCGTGACCTTCCTCCCTCAGTCCGCTCTCAGTGTGCCCGCCGGCGACCCCGCTGTCTACACCCGGCTTGTTGCCGAGCCGTGAACGCGCCCGCGATGCGGCGAGGCGGACGACTGCCGTAGGGGCGGGTCTGAGACCCACCCGGATGCCGACGAGCCCGCCTCCAAAGCGGGTCGATTCGCCGGCGGGCAGGTCTGAGACCTGCCCCTACCAGGAGCGTCGACACGCCCATACCGCCGGCCGGCACCTCGCCTAGCCGACGATGCCGCCGCCGCCGGAGAGTTGGACATAATGCAGCCGCACCTCGCTCAGGAAGGCGCCCAGCTCCTGGATCTGCGCCTTCTCGCCGGCGTCGGGAATCTGGCGCAGCTTCTGCATGAACTGATCGGCGGTGTCGATGCAGAAGCGCACCTTGCCCATCTCCTGCAGGCGCACGCCCGGCGGCTGCTGCAGCAACTGCGCGGCAAGCTGGCCGAAGTTGATGACGTAGCTCTGGCAGAAGCCGATCCGCTGGTCGGTCGACATCTTGCCCGTCTCGACCAGCAGGCCATAGAGCCGCTCGGCCGCCTCGATGCCAAACTCGGCCTGCTCCATGTCGACGGTCACGATGCGGGTCAGCGGGTTCGGCGTCAGGCCCGTCGCGCTCACCGCCCACTCGATCATGCCGAGGGCGATCATCTGCGTGTACTCGTACAGATCGCGCGGCTGCCGCGGCTCGCCCGGCTCGCCGGGGTAGTCCTCGTCGTCCTCTTCGAGCACGTCCTCGAGCGGCACTTCCATCAGCCGCGGTTCCTCGGCCCGGACGCGGGCCTGTTCGGCGCCGCCCAGGGCCGAGCCACGCGCCGGCCGCTCGGGCGGCGGCTCGCGCCGCGGAGGAGGAGCCGGCTGGGGAGCCGGCTCGGGCGGCGGCACCGCGGCCACCGGCGGCGGCGGTGCCGGGCGGGGCGGCGCGGCCGGCCCGCCGTCGGGCTCCTCGACCTGTCGCAGCTCGCCCTCGGCGGTCACCCGCCGTCGGTCGCGCACCGTGATCTTGAATTCCTCATCCTCGCGTCGCGCATCATCGGCCATCAGGCTTGCCTCCCTCACCACCACACGCTGCCGTGTCAGGTCAGTATAACTGGTTCTCTCCTCGGCGGTCGCCACGCCGGCGCAATCATCCGAGCAGGGCGATGATTCCCGGCTCGCCGCCGCGCACCGCCGCGGCCGACGGCTGCGCCCAGTCCGGCTCGTCAGGCGAGGTTGGATCGGCGCCCGCCTCAAGCAACCACTCGACCATCGCGCGCTGCCGCGACTCGGCGGCCACCGCCAGCGGCGTCGCGCGACCCTTGGCGTCGGCGGCATCGAGCTCGGCGCCGAACTCGAGCAGCACCTCGGCCTTGGCCAGGTCGCCCCGCGCGGCACTGTGGTGCAGCGGCGTCTGGCCGTAGTAGTCGCGGCAGTTCGGATCGACGCCATGCTCCAGCAGGATGCGCGTCATCTCGGGTGTACCGCCGAAGCGGTCACCCCACATCCGACCCGGCACGCGTTGCGTCCAGTCGTGGTCCAGGGTCATCGCCGCGTCGAGCACGGCCTTCTCGCCGCGGCCGCAGAGCTCGTCGATCACCTCGGGATCGTCGAGCAGCGCGGGCCGGGCCCGAATGCGCTCGATCAGCTCGGCATCGGACCAGGCGTAGGGCGGCAGGTCGCCGCCGTGCCGGCGCAGCAGGTCGAGCATCGGCCCCTCGCGGTCGGCATGATAGACCGAGACGATGGTCATCGCGCAGCCCGACGAATCGGCGCCCTGGTTCGGATCGCCGCCGGCCGCGAGTAGGAGCCGGGCGACTTCGAGGTGGTTCCCGGCCGCCGCCTCGAACACGGCGCCGCCTCGGTCACAGCCGTCCTCGGGCTGGTTCGGGTCGAAGCCGGCCTCGAGCAGCAGCTTGACGACCTCGATCCGGCCGTACTTGGCGGCCAGACTCAGCGGGCTCCGGCGGGCTGTGCTCAGCCGCGTGGCGGACTCGGGGTCGTCGCGCAGCATCGCCGCCACGGTTTCGGCGTCGCCGAGCGCGGCGGCGATGTCGAGGGTCAGCGTCGCGCCGCGACCCAGCAGATAGCCGAGGACCGCCCACTCGCTCTGCAGCGCGGTGGGCGGCAGCTCGCGGTGGAACCGCCACCAGTAGTCGCCGCTGAGCACCACCTGCAGCGGCGTGGCACCGTCGGCGCGCGGCTGGTCCAGGTCGACCCCCAGCGCGGCGAAGCGGTCGATCCACCGTAGCTGGTTGGTCATCGTCGCCCAGCAGACCGCGCCACGGCCGAACTCGTCGCGAAAATGGACGAGTTCGGGCGACGCGGCGATGACCGACTCCACCGCCTCGGCCGCGCGGCTGCGCAGCGCGCCGGCCAGCCGCTCGAAGGCCGGATCGTAGTCGAACCGGGCACGCATCTCGGCGACCAGACGGGCACCGATCGCGTCGAGCCCCCGCTCGCGGGCGACCTTGAGCAGGTCGCGCCAACTGCTATAGCCAAAGCGCGACCGGCCCGGATCGGCGCCGGCGCCGAGCAGCCGTTCGACCACCTCCTTGTGGCCCTCACGCACCGCCCAATGTAGCGGGCCTTCGTACCAGTAGCCGGCATGGACCAGGTTCGGATCACGCGCCAGCAGAGCGTCGATGGTGGCCGGATCGCCGTCGGCCGCGGCGGTGAGCATGCGCCAGGCGTCGGGCCCGGTGAGAGGGATGACGTCGTAGACGTAGCGCTCGGTGTCGAACTCGCGCGGTTGCGCCATGCGTTCGGAGAGCGGTGCGAGCATCGTCGTCCCCGCCCTCAGTATGATGCTCCGTCGGTCAGTCGGCCGACTCGGTTCGCGGGCAGAGCGCGGCGCGGAGGTTCATCAGCCCGGCCGCGCCGAGCAGGATGAACAGCGGATCGAACGGCTGCCGATAGCGCACATGCGGCGGCAGCCCGAGCAGGGTGGCCGCCAGCAACGCCAAGCCCATGGCGACCATGAACCAGAGCACGCGGTGCTCGCCGCTCTCGAGCCGCCAGGTGCCCAGCAGCCCGACGAACAGCCAGGCGGTCATGGCTGGGAAGAGGGCGGCGTAGAAGACCAGCGCCAGCCGCAGGGGCATGAACGGGCGGCGCGTCGGGATGCGGCTGAACACGCTCGACTGGTACCACTCGTTGGCGGTCGCCAGGTCGGCGTGCCGGCCGGCCGGGGCGGTGGACTCGACATCCAGCGCACGGTACGGGATCTGGCCCGGCGCGGCTTCGACGGGCTGGTCATACGGCGGCGGCGGGGTCACCCGGTCGGGCGTTGGACTGACATCGAACGACTGGTTGAGCAGCGCGAGGTAGTCGGTCACCACCGACTTGGCATAGACCCCCGGCGCCGCCTTGACCGCTTCGAGGCCGGCTGCCTTCAGCCGCGCATACTCGCTGTCCCAGCCGTCGTGCAGGTTGCACAGCGCGCGCAGGTCGTGCAGCCGGGGGTTGTCGCCGTGGGTGTAGGCGCCGGCGAAGAACTCGTCGGCGGTCATGCCGAGCGAGGCATACGGCTCGCGGGTCAGCAGCTCGCGCTCGACCAGCTCGGCCAGTTCGGCGCTGGCCGGACCGTTGCCGGCGCGGACGGTGCCAATCTGCACCAGCGTCCGGTAGAACGGCAGCGTGGCGCCGCTCTCGCGGCCGAGCGACCAGGTCTCGTAGCGCAGCCCGTTGTGCACGCCCCAGAGCTTGACCAGCGCCAGCAGCACGACCACGAAGACCGCCCCGCGACCGAGCCGCTGCGGCCAGGAGAGCCGCCGAACTAGCAGGGGAAAGGAGGCGAAGAGGACGAAGCCCAGGGCCGCCGGCCGGATCATCACCAGCCCGAAGACGGCCAGGCCATGGAGCGCGAACCGGCCGACGGTCGGTCGCTCGGGCGTGGCGGCGACCATCACCGCCCAGAGGCAGAGGCCGACGGCGAAGATCGAGTCGGCGCCGAGGGTGAGCATCAGTTCGGCGTGGCCGGGATAGGCGATCAGCAGCCCGGCGGCGAGTCGGCCGACCGCCGGCTCGAGCCGCCGGCCGAGCCGGTAGACGGCGAGGATGCTGGCGACATAGCCGGCGGCCATGCCGAGCCACAGGCCAGTCGCCCCGCCCAGCGTGCCGAGCAGGCCGATGACCAACGGCGCGCCGGGGGTGCGGAAGGTGGCCAGGATGTAGGACGACGGTTCGGGCCGAAACAGGTCGAGGAAGTACTGGACGTACGAGACATAGTCCTTGCCGACCGGGTGCAGTGGCCAGGCCAGGCCATACAGCAGGTAGGCCGCCACGGCGATGAGGGCAATGGTCCGCTCGTCGCGGCGGTCGGTCGGCGGGGCTGGGTCGCTCACGCGGCTCTCCCGGACCTGGGCCATTAGGCGCTTTTCCGCCCGACGCCAACCACGTTCCACGCCAGCCGAGCGAACCGGCCGCGTAGCAGCGGCTCACTCATCGCGTCGGCTGCGACGGCGAGGTGGCTCAGCCCTGTGGCGATGAACTGAAGGGGTAGAACCACCTCGGCGAACGGCGTCGACCAAACGCCCTGCGGCTTGACTTGCACGTCAACCAGTCCTGCCGCCGAGATCAAGTCGACCAGCTCACTGTCGCGCAGTTCTGCCTGCTCGTCGGAGTAGGCACCGTCCGTCCTGGCGCGCGCCCGGCGCAACGCGTGGACGAGCGGATTGCCGCGCTGCGGCTCGTTCAGCGCCAACCAACCACCAGGCTTGAGCAGTGCCGCCATCTGTCCAACAGCCTGCTGCATGTCGACCATGTGGTGGATTACCCCGATGCCGAAGACCAGGTCATAGCGCGGCTCGACCGGGTACTCGTAGAAATCGGCCGCGACGAAGGCCACCCGCTCGCCGCCATGCTGCTGCTGGGCGAAGGCAATCAACTCGGCCGAGTAGTCGAGGCCAACGAAGCTGCCATACCGCCCCGCCAGGTACTCGGCGGCATAGCCGGCACCGCAACCGACCTCGAAGAACGCCGCGTCGGGCGGCAGCTCGATGCCTCGCAACGTCTGCAGCAGTCGTTGCCGGCGGGCCGCTCGCGACGACGCATAGCAGTCCTTCGCGGCATAGTGCGGCGCGATGCTGTCGAACAGCTCCCGGTCGCGTTCGGACCGGCTCCCCTCAGCGGGCATCCTACCTCCTCTCCCCCAAACGACGAGTCCTCAGTCAGGCCACCCCATTATAGACACTGGTCTGGCTGCGGAGGCCCGCGCAACCTGGATCGAGTTCGCTGGTTCGCCGCCTCAAGCCCGTCCTGCGGCCACAGGCGCCGGCCCCGGCTCGGCCGCGCGGCGACAGGACGCGTCACCTCCGCGGCGAACGCCCGAACTCCCGGAGCGGCCGCGATGCACGTTGGCCTGGCCTTGTCCCTGCTCGCGGTCACCGCCGCGGCCGACGAACCGCCGGCCGGGCCGCCGCTCGGCCTGCTGCCGATCGCCGGCGATGAGCGCATCGCCGCCATGCAGCGGGCCTACCTCGACCGCCTGGCCGCGCCGCGCAACCCCCGCGCGGCGACGGCCGAGGAGTGGCGCGAGCGGCGCGAGACGGTCCGCCGCCACGTGCTCGAGTCGCTCGGCCTGACGCCCGCGCCGCCGGCGGTGCCGCTCGACCTCCACTGGGGCGGCAAGCTCACCCGCGACGGATACACCGTGCAGCGGCTCTATTGGCAGTCGTGGCCGGGCTACTACGCCGCCGGGTACCTGTACCTACCGAGCGACCTGCGCGCCCCGGCGCCGGCGGTGCTCAATCCGCATGGCCACTGGAGCGACGGCAACCGCGACCCGGTGGTGCAGGCGCGGATGATTGGCCTGGCGCGGCGCGGCTATGTGGCGCTGACCGTCGATAGCGTCCACGCCTATGACTACTACGCGGGCGTGACGCCGCTGACGGTGATGACGCGGAACAACCTCCGCGCGCTCGACCTGCTCTGCGCCATGCCCGAAGTCGATCCGGCGCGGATCGGTATCACCGGCTGCTCGGGCGGCGGGCAGCAGACCTTCTACCTGCAGGCGATCGACGACCGGCTCGCGGCGGCGGTGCCGGTCTGCATGGTCAGCGAGATCCGCCGCATCCTGCAGTACGACTGGCCACACTGTCCGTGCAATCACGTCGCCGGGCTGGCCGTCGAGACCGACCAGACGGAGCTGTCGGCCTGCTTCGCCCCGCGGCCGACGCTCTATCTCTGCGTCACGCAGGACTGGACGCGCTGGTTCCCCACCGAGGGCTACCCCGAGATCCGCTCGGTCTACGGCCTGCTCGGCGCGGGCGAGGCGGTCGATCTGCAGCAGTACGACTGGCACCACGATTACAGCCAGCCGATGCGCGAGCGGATGTACGCCTGGTTCGGCCGCTGGCTGAAGGGCACCGACGACCCCGCCGAGGCGGTCGAGGCGCCGTTCGAGCCCGAGCCGCTCGAGACCCTCGCCACGCTTGACGACCCGCCGGCCGATGACGGGCTCGAGGCGGTCTATCGCGAACGCCGCGCCGCGCGGGTCGCGCCGCCGATGGCTCCGGACGAGCTCCGCGCGGCGCTGCGCCGGCTGCTGCGCGAGGAGGGCACCGAGGTGCCGCCGGCCTTCGAGCCACTCGGCCGGACGTCGGTCGACGGGCTGACGGTGAGCACCGGCCTGGTCGCCAGCGAGGTCGACGTCGCCGTGCCGGTGCTGCGCATCGAGCCGCCGCGGACGGGTCCGCTGCCGGCGGTGGTGATCGCGGACAGCCGCGGTCTGGCCGAGCTGGTCGCCACGGAGTGGTCCGGCCTGCGCCGCCTGGCCGAGCGCGGGCTGGCCGTGGTGCTGGCCGACCCGCGGTTCGTCGGCGAGCACTCGGCGCGGGGCGAGGCGCAGCGGCTGAACGGCATCCTGTTCGGCCGGCCCGAAGCGGCGGTCGGCACCCACGACCTGCTGGCGGTGACCCGCTGGCTGCGCACGCAGGCCGGCATCGACGGCGACCGGATCGCGCTCGTCGGCCTGGGCGACTGCGGCCCGACGGCGCTCATGGCCACGCTGCTCGACCTCCAGATCGCCGCCGCGGCGGTGCCGGCGGTCGGCAGCACCTATGCCGCCGGCCGGACGACGCCGGTGGCCAGTCACCTGGTGACCGTCGGCGATCTGCCGGAGATCGCGGCCGCCTGCGCGCCGCGGCCGGTCTGGATCAGCGGCCCGAGCGTGGACATGTGGCCCACGGCGCCGGGCCGGATGCACTCCGACGCGGACGTCACGCTGCGCAGCGGCATCTTCCGTCTCTGGCTGTACCACGTCCTCGGTGCGGGGTAGCGCGCGTTCGCCGAACGCGCCGGCCGCCTCGGCGAGGCGGCCCTATCGTTCAATCGGCCCACCCCATCATCCACGCGGCGTTGGCCAGCGCGCCGTCGCGCACGGCGTTGGTCGTCGCGCCGGCGAGGGCGGCCAGGAGCACCTCGGCCGGCTCGGGCCGCGGCGCCGGCAGGCGGGCCGGCAGGCGGCACCAGTCGGCGTGATGGGCCTCGACGCGCAGCTCGCGTGGGTTGTCGTGCAGCCGCTCGAGTCGCCACCAGCAGTCCGCCGGGCTGGGCCCATTGAGGCGGAATGACTGCAGCCGGCCCGCCCGCCCGGCGCCGACGGCGACCCGGTCGAGCTCGATCTCCGCCGGCCGGCCGTCGGTCCGCCGCCACTCGCTCCGCTCGACGCCGAGCAGCCGCCGCGGGCTCCAGCCGAGTTGTCGCGCCGCCCAGCCGGCGAGCAGCGCGGCGGGCAGCAGCTCGCCCGGCCCGTCGCCGGCGGCCGTGGTGACTTGCATCGCGTTGACCACCGCCGCCTGGCCGGCCTGCCCGCCGTCGAACAGCCGCGCGGTGCCCTCGCGCCACCAGCCGGCGCGGTACCAGGCCAGGTCGGCGACGGTTGGCTGGTCCGGCCGAGCCAGCCCGCGCCACAGCTCGCCGGGCGCCGGGTGGAGCGTCAGGTCGGTCAGCAGCCGGTCGGCCTGGCGACAGAGGTCGTCACGCACGGCGTCGCTCGGCGGCTCGGCCGGCTCCCACCAGATGGTCGCCGGCACATCGGGCTCGAGCAGCGGCAGGAGCAGCGCCGGCAGGCGGTCCAGGTCGTCGGCACCGAGCTCGAGCCGGACCCGCTCCGAGCAGACCTGCGGCTGGCCCGGCGCCGGTAGGTGGCAAGTCGCACCGATCGCCGCGCTGACCGGGTGCCGATTGGGACGCAACACCACCAGCACGATCCGGCTCGGGTGGCGCGTGCCGATCTCGGCCCACAGCCCGCCGAGCCGCTCGGCCCGCTCGGCCGGGGCGACCAGCACCTGCGTGCCCAGGCTGACCCGGGTCAGCGGCGCCTCGTCGTCGCCGAGCCCTTCGGCGGCGGGCAGCCACAGCGCGGCCAGCTCGCGCTCGGCCTCGCCTGGCTTGACCGCGACCGGCTCGCCGGCGAAGAAGGCGTCCATCACAGCCTCCGCCAGCCGTGGCCGGGCAGCAGCACCGCCTCGGCCTCGCGCGGGCCCCAGGTACCGGCGGGATAGTCGGCCACCGTCTCGGGCGGCTGGGCGGCCCAGGCATCGAGGATAGAGCCGATGAAGCGCCACGCGCTGAGCACCTCATCCTCGCGGGTGAACAGCGTGCCGTCGCCGATCATCGCGTCGAGCAGCAGCCGCTCATAGGCCTCGGGCACGGCCACGCCAAAGGCGCTGCCATAGTGAAAGTCCATCTTCACCTGCCGCCGGCGCAGGCGGCTGCCCGGCACCTTGGCCAGGAAGCCGAGCGAAATGCCCTCGTCGGGCTGGATGCGCAGGACCAGCGTGTTGCCGAGCTGGTCGGCCTCGTCGAACAGGCTCAGCGGCGGGTGGCGGAACTGGATCGCGATCTCGGTGTCGCGCTTGGGCAGCCGCTTGCCGCAGCGCAGATAGAACGGCACGCCCGACCATCGCCAGGTCTCGAGCGCCAGCCGCAGCGCCACGTAGGTCTCGGTGGTCGAGCCGGCGGCGACACCCTCTTCGTCGAGATAGGCCGGGCTGTCGGCGCCGGCGGTGTAGCGCGCGCGGACGGCCCGTTCGGCCACCTGCTCGGGCGACAGCGGCCGCAGCGCGCGCATCACTTTGGCCTTCTCGTCGCGGATTGCCTCGGCGTCCCAGGCCACCGGCGGCTCCATGGCGACCAGGGCGAGGAGCTGCATCAGGTGGTTCTGCACCATGTCGCGCAGCGCGCCGGCGGAGTCGTAGTAGGCTCCGCGCCGGCCCTCCATGCCGACGGTCTCGGCGACGGTGATCTGCACCTGCTCGATGTAACGACGGTTCCACAGCGGCTCGAAGATCGCGTTGCCGAACCGGAAGGTGAGCAGGTTCTGCACCGTCTCCTTGCCCAGATAGTGGTCGATGCGGTAGATCTGCGACTCGCCGAGCAGCCTGTGCAGGTGTGCCGACAGCGCCTGCGCCGAGGCGAGATCGGTGCCGAACGGCTTCTCGACCACCACCCGCGCCCAGCCGCGCGACTCGTCGAGCAGCCCCGCGGCGGCCAGGCCGTCGGTCACCGGGGCGAAGAACTCCGGCGCCACGGCGAGGTAGAACAACCGATTGCCGCCGAGCGAGTAGTCGCGGTCCAGCTCGGTCAGCCGGCGCGCCAGGGACTGGTAGTGCTCCGCCTCGCCGAACTCGACCGCCTGGTAACCGAGCCGCGCGGCGAAGCTCTGCCACAGCTCCTCGTCGACCGCCTCGGCGCGGCCGAAGCGCTCGATCGCCTGCCGCATCTCGGCCCGGAACTGCTCGTCCGTCTTCGCCCGCCGAGCGACGCCGAGGATGAAGAACTCGCTCGGCGTCAGGCCCTCGCGCGCCAGGTGATAGAGCGCCGGCAGCAGCTTGCGCGCGGCCAGGTCGCCGGTCGCGCCGAAGAGCACGAAGCAGCACCGGCCCGGCGCCGCGGCACGGGCGTGCCCTTCGCGGAAGACGTTCTCGGTCACGGCTGCCGCACGTGAGCAGTGAAGATCATCACGTCCAGCGTGGCCTCCTCGTCGCCGTCCCAGGCAATCAGGTAGGTGTCGATGTTGGGGTCGGCATAGTCGAGCAGGGTGTTGAAGCCCAGCTTGGCTACCATCGGATAGGGCGGATCAGCCAGCCCCTCGCCGCCCTGGTGCCCGAGCAGCACGCCGTAGCGGGCCTCAAGGATCACCGCCGCCAGCGCGGTCGGATCCTCGGCGGCCAGGTAGGCGGTGAGGCCGATCTCCATCGGCACGGTGAAGGTGGTGTGGGTCACCTCGTTAAGCGGGTCGTCGTGTTTGAGGCCGGGCATCGGAAGCTCGACGCGCAGTTCCTGGCTCATCGCCAGCTCGGCCGGCTCGCCGCTGGCGGCGCGGATGCGCGGCACGGCCATGATCCGCGCGCCCGGCGTCGCGCCCAGTTTCGGCGCCAGCGCGTCGAGCGTGCCGCGGTAGAGCTTGATGCCCGAGATGGCCGGCGGTCCGTCGCCGATCTTGACCGGCACCGGACTCAGCGCGCCGGCAACCAGGGCGTCGAGCCCGTCGGCCGGCACGGTGCCGAACCGCGCCTCGACCTCGATCCGCGGCGGCGGGTCGCCCTGGCCGACCGCCAGTCCGCCGGCGATCAGCAGGAGCAGAGCGGCGGCGCGAGCGGAGTGGGATTGCATCGTGACCTCCATGCCGCCTGCTAACGCCCGCCGGCCAGCCGAATCTCCAGCCGGCCCAGCTCGGGCCGCCGCGCGGCGAGCCGGCCGTCGACGGTGACCCGGAACTCCCGCGCGCCGGCATAGGTCCCGTCACCGTTCCACTCGACCGTCAGCTCGCGGCCGTGGTAGCGCAGACGGTCGAGCCGGAAGTGGGTCAGCGGGCCGGGGATCGGGTCGAGCACGAGCCGCTCGCCGGCGCTTGGGCGCAGGCCGGCGACATGGCGGATGACCAGGTCGCACCAGGTGCTGTGGAAGTAGTCGTCGCAGCCCCAGCCGACGCCCGTTTCGCCGTGGTAGTACTCCTGGATGTTCGGCCGGTCCAGCTCGCCCGACTCGAAGTGCAGCCGCGTCCAGCGCTCAAAGAAGTCCCAGTACCGCTCGGGCGTGGCGTGGCGGTTGGTCTCATAGTCGCGCAGCGCATTGGCAATCGCGTTGGCCACCAGGCTGTTGGCGTGCGGCCAGGTGGGGCCGTTCCACATGCAGCCGGTGGTCCGCCCGCCGGGGCCGGGCCACTCCTGCTGCGCCGGCGTATAGACCGGGCAGCTCTTGGCCACCGTCGCCGCCGGGTAGGGATTCCAGAAGTAGGCCTCGTCGAACAGGTAGCGCAACGACTCGGCATACTCACCCTGGTCGGGCGGCAGGCCGAAGGCGAACGGATAGAGCCCGACAATCTCCATACACAACGCCGGCAGGTCGCTGCTCTCCTCGAGCGCGTAGAACCAGTGCTCGTCGGGGAACCACATCTTGTCCAGGCAGGCGGCGCGGACCTCGGCGGCGATGGTCTCGAACTCGGCCGCCTCGGCCGACCGACCGAGCTCACGGTACGCCTCGGCCACGGCCTGGGCATTGGCGTAGACGTAAGCGACCAGGTCGCCCCGCTCGAGCGCCGCCTCGGGCTGCGTGTTGTCATAGCCGACGAAGTAGAAGAAGGCCGGCTGCCACTCCATGCCGGTCGGCCAATGGCTCGGCGGCGTGCAGAGCCGGTCGCCGTCGCGATCGAAGCGGATGAAGTGGCCGCGCACGTCGGCCGCCATGGCGTCGACCAGGCGGGTCAGCATCGCCCGGTCGGGGTGCACCTGGTAGGCGCCCCACAGGCTGGCGTCGATCCAGTGGGTATACCAGCCGCCCTGCCAGTTGGTCCGCAGCGACTCGAAGATGCCGTCGGGCCCCGGGTTGGCCGCGTGGTTCAGCCCCTGGCCATAGGCATAGGCCGGGTCGCGCAGCCAGCGCACCTCGTCGATGATGTGCGGGCTGGAGTAGTCGATCTGGCTCGGGTACCAGCCGCCATGCATGCCCTCGAAGAAGCAAGGCTCGGCGAGCTTCCCCGCGCCGGCCCGCGACAGGCAGTGCCGGGCGACGAACCAGCGGTAGGCCCAGAGCCGGTCCATCATCGCATCGCTGCTCTCGAACGTCGGGCAGTTCTGGTCATACCAAGCCTGGTATTGTCCGCGGTGCGCCGCCAGCGGATCGGGCGTCGCCGCCCAGGCCACCGCGCGGCGCTCGGCCTCGAGCTCGTCCTCGGCCACGCCGAGCGCCAGCACGACGCGCTCCGCGCCGCCCGGCGGCACGGTCACCCGGCGCGTCAGCGATGCCCCGTCGCCGGCGGCAAAGCCCGGCGCGACGGCCACGCCGGCGCCGCGCACACCGTGGAACACCGCCTCGCCCCGCAGCTCGGGCACGGTGCCATTCGGCCCGAACCGCTCGACGGTGACCGCCAGAACAACCGGCACACTGGTCCCCTCGCCGGCCTCGAGGCGCACCTGCTCGAGCTCGGCCTCGCCCGGCAGGTCGAGGGTCGCCACCGCCCACGGCTGGTCGGTCGCCGGGACCAGCTCCGTCCGCTCCGGCGCGCCGGCGAAGCTGAGCGTGACCCGCAGCGGTGTCGGCTCGGCGCGCTCGCCGGCGGTGGTGTAGAGCAGGTGCAGCCGGTCGCCCGGCACCGTCGCCGGCGCGGCCAGCTCGCCCCCACGCAGAGCGACCACGCCGCGGCCGCCGTTGGCCGCCGGGTCGAGCAGCTCGAACGGCACGCCGCCGATCACCTGCCGGCCGGGCCGGTAGCGGAGCTGCTCGAAGCCGGTGGGCGGAATCCGCCCGTCCTCGCCGGGCTCCGGCGGGCTCAGCGGCCTGCGGCCGAGCAGGAACCCGTCCAGGTTGACGTTGTTGCCCGCGCGGGTCGACTCGAGCCGCAGCCGGTGCCGGCCGGCTGCCAGCGCGGGCAGGTCGAGCCGGTGCCAGGCGAACTCGCCCGCGGCATCGCCCCAGCCGCCGGTGACGGCGACCTCGAAGGTGCCGACCTCGTCGCCGTCGAGCCGCACGCGCCAGGGCGACGGTCCCTCGGCGCCGGGGCTGGCCGCCCGGGCCACGCGCAGGTAGAGCACCGCGCCGGTGAGCGCCGGCGTCTCGACCTCGTATTCGGCAAAGTGGTCGGCCGCCGAGCCGAAGTCCATGCCCAGCACACGCCCGCCGCTGGCCGCCTGCTTGCGGTCCTCGGCGGTGCTGCCCCGCTGCTCGAGCGGCGTCTCGGCCTCGTAGTACCAGTACCGGGGCTCGTCGCCGCCGAGCAGGTTGCCCGCCGGCGCCGGATTCGTGTTGGCCAGCGCCGACAGGTCGCTCGGCAGGTACTCGGCGCCGCCGTTGCGCGGCTGCGTGGCAAAGCCGCTGGTCAGCGTCAGCGGCACGGTCACCGGCACGGCGCCGCCGTTGGTGAGCTGGATCACGTCGACCAGCACGTCGTCGTCGGTGATGAACTTCGCCTCGCTGACGGTCAACTCGCCGGCCGCCGATTCGACCTGCAGATGGCTCGGGTACCAGACCGTCGTCACCGCGCCCGGCGCCAGGCCCTCGAGGACGAGCGGGTCACGCAGCTCGCTGTGGTGCACGTAGCGGAAGTGGCCGCGGAGCCCGTGACCGGGCGCGATGCGGTCGGTGAACAGCCGCCGGCCGGTCGGACCGAAGGTCTGCTTGCGCTCTCCCTCGCGCCGCAGCGCGGCGTCGATGTCGAAGGCGAGCGCGGCGGTCGAGAGCAGCAGCAGACAGGCGAGCTTCACGGTGTCATCCCGCTGGCAGGTTCGGCCCGCGGGCCGCCGTCCCTCCGCCGCAGGATCGCCTCTGCCTGGCGCGAACCGGCCGGCGGAGACGCCGATGGGGTGGTGGCTGGCTTGCCTGGTCTTGCAGCCGCTGTGCGAGCCGGGCGAGGCCCGCGCCTGGGACCGCGCGCGCGATGCCGGCCGGCTGGCGACCGAGTTCGCGGGCAACGAGCTCACCGCGGTCGACGACCCCGACGAGGGCGCATCGATCGACTGGTCGTTCGTCGTCCGCGAGACGAGTTTCGCCGACATCTTCTGCCGTCGCGAGGTGGCCGTGCCGTTCGCGGCGCTGCGCTTCCGCCTGCGCAACCTCGGCGAGCCGTTTCAACTGGCCGTCAAGGTCGCCGACGCCGGCGGCGCCGAGTGGACCGTCCCGCCGCGCGAGCTGCCCGCCGGCGAGTGGCGCACGGTCGATTTCGCGCTGCGCGAGTTCGCCCTCGCGAGCTGGTCGACCGACCCCGACGGCCGGCTCGACTTCCCGCTCCGCTACGTCACGCTGATCGCCTTCGGCATCCGCCCGGGTCCGGCCTATCAGCTTCGCTTCAACGGCCCCGAACTGGTGCCGCCCGAGACGGTCGACGCGGCGATCGGCGCCACCGGGCTCCCGCCGCGCATCGAGGCCGGTGAGGGTGTGACCGTCGGCATTGAGCTGACACTGGAGCGCCCGCTCGCCGACGACGGCGTCTCGGGGCTCGGCGGCGCGCTCGTGCTGGTCAGCGGTGGGGCGGTGATCGCCGCCGCGCCGGTCGAGTGGGAGACGCCGCCCGAGCAGTGGCCGGCCGGCCGGCCGGTTCGTGGCACGGCGGTGGTGGCCACCTCGCGCTGGCGGGCCGGCGGTGCCTGCCAGGCCGTGTTGCGTCTGGCCGGGGTGCGCGATGCCCGCCGTGCGATCGTCGCCGGCGGCATGGTGATAGGGGAGGTTGAGGTGAGCACACGCAGACCGGGCGAGCTGGTTGCGAAGCTCGAACAGCGGAACGGCGCACCGACCATCGTGGTCAACGGCGAGCCGCTCGACGGCATGGCCTGGGCCAGCTACCAGCCGACGCCGTCGGTCTTCGCCGACTTCGCCGCCGCCGGCGTGCGGCTGTTCAGCATCATGGGCACGCCCACCGCGCACGGTTACGGGCTCTCGGTCGATACCTGGCTGGCGCCCGACGTCTATGACTACAGCCAGCTCGACGAGCGCATCGCCATGGTGCTCAACGAGCAACCCGAGGCGCTCATCTTCCCGCGCCTCTACCTCGCCGCGCCGGCCTGGTGGCTCGACCTGCATCCCGACGCGCAAGTGCTCTACGACCCTGGCGACGGCAACCCCGTCCCGTTCGAGCTGAACGGCAAGGGCGTGCCGAGCTGGTCGTCACCAGCCTGGCGCGAGGCGGCGTGCGACGCGCTGCGCCGGCTGATCGCGCACGTCGAAGCGCAGCCCTTCGCCGACAAGATCGTTGGCTATCACCTGGCCAGTTGCTGCACCGAGGAGTGGATGTACTGGGGCGCCAACGAGGACCAGTGGACCGACTACAGTGTTGACAACGCCAACGCCTTCCGCGCCTGGCTGCGCGCGAAGTACGGGACCGACGCCGCACTGTCCGCCGCCTGGGGCCGCGCGGTGACGCTCGACACGGCCACGGTGCCGAGCAAGCAGGAGCGCGCGAGCTCGCCCGCCGGCCTGCTGCGCGACCCGGCGACCGACCGGCCGAGCATCGACTACTACCACTACCTCAGCGGCATGGTGGCCGAGAGCATCGACCTGCTCTGCGCCACGGTGCGGCAGGCGACCCGCGGCGAGAAGCTGATCGGCGTCTTCTACGGCTACCTGCTCCAGCTTTTCCACCAGCGGCAGCAGAACGCCGGCCACCTGGCCTTCGACGCGGTGGTGCGTAGCCCGAATGTCGACTTCCTGTGCAGCCCGACGAGCTACGCCTTCCGCCAGATTGGCGCCGGTACCCCGCACATCATGGCCCCGCTCGGCAGCGTCATCGCCCACGGCAAGCTCTGGTTCGATGAGAACGACATCCGCACCTCGCTCGCCCCCGGCCCGGTCGGCTCGTGGGGCAAGCCCGAGACCATCGCCGGCGACCTGCTGCAGCAGGATCGCGAGCTGGCCATGGTGCTTAGCCAAGGGCTCGCCCAGTGGTGGTTCGACGTCGGCCACAACCGCTATGACGACCCGACCCTGATGGCCCGCCTGGCCAAGCTGCGCGCGATCGCCACCGAGACCATGCGCCTCGACCGCAGCCCGGTCGACGAGGTGGCGATGGTGGTCGACGGCCGCGGACTGGCCAACCTCAACGTCGGTGACCCGTTCGCCGAGGCGATGATGCTCCACCAACTCCCGCCGCTGGCCCGCCTCGGTGCGCCGGCGATGCACTACGAGCTGAACGATGTCGACCGGCTGGCCCGCCACCGTCTGATCCTCTTCGCCCCGCTCTACGAGCCGACCGACGCGCAGCTCGCGGCGATCGAGCGACTGAAGTCCGACGGCCGCGTGCTGGTCTTCGTCCACGCTCCCGCGCCCTACCGCGACGGACGCTGGACGCCGGAACAGATGCGCCGCGTCAGCGGCCTCGGCCTGACTATCGGTGAGGGCGAACAGGTGCCGCGGGTCAGCGTCGACGGGCTCGAGTACGGATACGGCCGGCCGATCCGCCCGGCCATCGTCTGCGACGATCCCGAGGCTGCGGTCTTCGGCACGCTGCCCGACGGCTCGCCCGGGCTGGTCATGCGCCGCTTCGACGACTGGACCGCCGTCTGGTCGGCCGCGCCCACGCTGCCCACGCCCCTGCTGGTCCGCCTGGCCGAACTGGCCGGCGTCCACCGCTACCTCACCACGCCCGACCTGGTCTGGGCCAGTCGCGAGCTGCTGGCGATCAATGTCAACGAGTCCGGCGAGCGGACCATTCGCCTGCCCGCCGCGGCGCGGGTCTACGACTACTACGCCGGCGAGCTGATCAGCCAAAACACGGCCGAGTTCACCGCGGAGTTCGCGGCGGGTGGCACGAAGCTGTATGCGGTGACGCCAGTCGCGCCGCCCCCGTAGCGGGGGGGGGGGGGCGCCCGCCCCCCCCCCGGGGCCCCCCCACCCCCGGGCGGGGCGCGGGGCGCGCCC
>CAYONP010000070.1:31333-32411 GCA_964405335.1 uncultured Fimbriimonadaceae bacterium | reverse complement strand
TCAGCCGACGCGCAGCATCTGGTCGACCCGCTCGCGGACGAGCCCGAAGGTCTCTTCGCTCTCGCCGACATAGCGCAGCAGGCGCAGGTCGTCGGGCCTGACCTCGCCGCCGTGGTAGAGAAAGGCGCGCGTGCGCAGCAGGCGGTAGAGCTTGATCACCTTGCGGTCGCTGATCTGCGCCAGCTCCTCGGCCTCGAGCCCGGCCACGATGCGGCGGAAGAGGTCGAACACCGCGGGCGGGAAGAAGCGCGTCAGGTCGGCCTGCAGCGCTTCGACTCCGCCGTCGCCGCCGGCCTGGCCGCTGAGCTGATAGTCGAGGTAGCGCTTAACCGTCTCGAAGTCACTCAGCGCCGCGGTGCCGGCCCAGGGCCGCTGCCCAAAGGCGCGGTACATCTCGTTCATCACGCCGGCGACCACCAGCTCCTCGAACTGCTCATCGCGCACCGAGTCGCAGGCGACTTTGAATACGAACCGGTCGCGCAGCGCGTCCATCTCCTCGTACTGCGCCACCTGATTGGTCGCGGCGAAGAGCATTTGCAGCGGCACCGCCTGCGGGCGGCCGTCCTGATAGAACTTGCGCTCGTTGAGGATGGTCAGCAGCGTGTTCAGGATGGCCGAGTTCGACTTGAAGATCTCGTCGAGGAAGACGATCTTGGCCGTCGGCAGCTTGCCCTCGATGCGACGAAAGTAGCTGCCGGCGCGGAGCTGGTTGATGTCGATCGGGCCAAGCAGCTCGTTCGGCTCGGTGAACTTGGTCAGCATGTACTCGAAGTAGTCGTGCTCGCCCAGCCCGAGCGCCTCGGCGAACTTGACCACCAGGTCGGACTTGGCGGTGCCGGGCGGGCCGACCAGCAGCAGCGGCTCCTGCGCGACGGTGCACAGCGCCATCAGCTCGATGATCTCGTGCTTGCCGACGAAGTAGCGCGACAACTCGCGGACCACCACGCCAACGCGCTCGCGCGCGGCGTCGACCCCGTCTCGCACGGCCTGGAAATCGGACATCAAGGCACCCGGCCGAGGCCGGTTCGCCCGCTGACGGGCTGCTCCTGCCCGGTACGAGGTAGGGCCCGTTCGCCGA
>CAYONP010000070.1:7162-31233 GCA_964405335.1 uncultured Fimbriimonadaceae bacterium | reverse complement strand
TAGGGCCCGTTCGCCGAACGGGCCGGCCGCCTCGGCGAGGCGGCCCTACCTGCGCGGGCGGCTACTTGCGGCTGGTGCGCGAACCGCCGTCCGCCAGCAACAGCTCCTCGCCGCCGTAGACGTTCAGCTCGCGCAGCGCGGCCAGGTTGCCGCCGGCGTCGACCTCGACCTCGAACACCGCCCAGTAGCGCGCGCCGGCGGGGTTCTGCGCTGGCGGCTGAAAGGTCCGCACCGAACCGTCGCCGAGCAGCAGGGTCACCTTCGCGCCGCTGGCCTCGAGCGTCCCATCGTCGCTGAAGCGGTGGACCGTGTAGCGGTAGACGCCGGGCAGGCCGCGCCGGGCGCTGATGATCTCGGGTCCGAAGCCGGTCGTGTCGTCGGTGTCGAGCTTGGCGAACGGGTCGCCGGTGAGCGAACCCTCGCGGGCGAACCAGACCTGGTAGCGCGTGGTCCGGTGCGGTGGGTTCGGCGGAACGGTCAGGTTCGAATCGAGGTCTTCCGGCTGTTCGCCCCAGGTGAGGTGAACGGTGAACAGGTTCGGCGCCAGGTTGCTGCCCTCATCGAACTCGAAGCGGTTGACCTTCACCTGCCCCGCTGGCGGCATCAGCTCCTGCGTCTCGGCCACAATCCACTGGTTGTCGGCGTCGAGGTAGAGCACATCGGCCGCCTCGTCGGCCGGGACCATGATCGAGGCGGTGCCCGTCTCGTCGGTGGTCCCGTCGAAGGCCCAGCCGGCACCCCGCACGCGGCACGGCACGCCGAAGACCGGCAGCTCGCTGACCAGGATTTGCACCTGCTTGGTGGCCAGTTGGTCCAGCGGCCGGTCGAGGTTCCACGGCGAGAAGTGGCTCACCTCGCCGCGGTAGACCCCGTTGGCCGCGTCGCGGATGGCGAAGCCCTCCTCGTGCCAGACTCCCGTCTCCTGGTCGAGGGTCCAGATTGGCACGACCTGATCACCCGGGTCGTTGGCCGCGTCGATCGGCCAGAGCACCTCGGCGGTCGCGCCGGCGGCCAGCGACAGCTCGGCACCGGCCAGCGAGCGGAGGCGCACATCGACCACGCCGAAGCTCTCGAGCGGCACCTCGCCGGCCTGGCGCGAGGCGGCCCGCAGGCCGGCAAAGGCGCCGGGGAAGGTGTCGAGGTAGCGCACGTCACTCGGCCGCAGCGTGGTCACCGTGACGCGGATCATCTCCGCGGCAACCTGCCGGCCACGGCTGTTGACCACCGAGCCGGCCGGCAGGATCACAGCGCCGCCGTTGTCGCTGACGGTGTTGGCCACCGTCGGATCCACCGCCTGCGTCGCGCCGAGCGCCCGCAGATGCACGGCCAGCCGGTTGCCGACGCCCGCAACCACGGTCACCGGCCGCATTTGATCGACAAACCCGTCGCGGGTCAGGCTCAGCACCAGATCGCCGGCGGGCAGCTCGCCGAGGGCGAAGTAGCCATCGGCGTTGCTCGTCGCCGAGGCCGAGCCGCCGACCTGCGCCACCGCCACGCCGTCGAGCGGCTGGTTGTGCTGGTCGAACACTCGCCCGCTGAGCAGACCGTTGCCGCTCGGGCCGGGGATGTTGCTGCCCACGGTCACCGTCGCGCCGGCAATCAGCGCGCTGTCGGTCTCTCCGGCCTGCTGCTCGACCCGCGCCTCGACGGTCGTCGCGCCCTCGGCGACGGCCACCGCATCGACCGCGTGGCTGGTCGCCTGGCGGCTGTTCTCGAGCCGGATGCTCGTGCCGCTGACGATGCGCCATTCGACCGCCGGCAGCATCAGCACCGCGCCGTCGCCGTTGCGCGCGGTGGCCACCAGTGTGGTCTGCTCTCCGAGCGTCAGCACCGGTGCGCCCGGCGCAATGCTGAAGCTCTCGACCGTGCTCCGGGGCACGTTGGGCGAGGCGTCCAGGTCGACTGTGCTGGTGCCGTCGGCGGCGATGTTCAGCGCCACCGCGGCGGTAGCCACAGCGGTGCCGCTGCCGTCGGCGCTGGGATAGAGGTTGGCCGTGGCGGTCAGCGCCACGCTCGCCGGCAGCTCGCCGAAGCTGAGCGTGCTCGCTCCGCCGGCCGCCGGCCGGGCGACGGTCTGCGGCTCGGCCACCTGGCCGCTGCTGCCGTTGATCCGCACGGTCAGGCTGCCGGCGACATCGGGCACCAGCCGCGCGGCGGCGGGCCAGGTGATGCGGAACAGGGCGGAGCCCGTTTCGTCCGGCGTGCTGTTTGGCCCAGTGCTTGAGCTACAACCAACCAGCAAGGCCAGCGCGAGCGACCAACGGAGCGAGCGGCGCATGTCAGTCTCCCCGGCGGCACCAGCCGCCGACCGTGTGGGGAGCGTGGGCGTGCACACGGTTGAACGCTGGGGAGCAGGAGGATCTTGACCGCGCCGGGGTGAGTTCAAACCTGACGCCGGCCGGTCGGACCATGACACGACACCTACGGTTCCTCGCCCTGACGCTCGCCACCGGGCTGCTCGCCTTCGCCTCGCCGACGCGACACTACCTGGGCCGGTTCAACCCGCATCCCTACCCGCCCACCAGCCCGGACATCCTGTACCGTCAAGCGTTCGAGACCGTCGGCGAGGTCGAGCGCTCGGGCGCGCGGCGCAACAGCGGGCCGACCGCCGGTTACCTCGACCCGGCGGTGCCGAAGGCCGCACTGGTCGACGGCTGGTTCGGCCGCGGCGTGCGCGGCGACGCGCCGGGCGCCGGGCTGGTCATCCCGCAGGACGGGCTGGTCCCGCGGGACGAGTTCACCCTCGTCACCAAAGTCCGCAACGACTCGGCCGAGCGCTACCCCACCGCGCCGTTCCCCGGCCCGCAGACGCTGCTCACCGTCGGCACCATCGGCCTGTTCCGCAACCCGGCCGAGCAGCTTGCGGCGGTCAACTTCGCCACCGGCGAGGTGTGCAAGCTGTCGCCCGACTGGCCGCCCGGCACTTGGCACACGGTCACCCTCTGGTGGCGGGCCGAGCCGCCCGGCATGGAGCTGATGCTCGACGACGACCACGCCGGCCGGGCCGTCGCCGCCGCGCCGGCGACGCCGTGGGACGGCCGGCCGCAGTCGGGCGTCGACGACGGACTGACCATCGCCGCCAGCCCGGCACCGCATCCGTTCGTGCTCTCCGACGTCACCATCTACCGCTGGTGGCGGACCCATGACGGCCACGACTTCCGGCCCGGACCGGCCCTGACCATCGACGCGGCCACCGAGATGGGCGACTGGTCACCGGCACTCGGCGGCTGCCTGGCGCTCTATGAGGGCTTTCTCAACCTGCCCGAGGGGCCGCCCGAGTCGCTCATCCGCGACCGGCAGTTCGAACTCATCTTCGACCAGGCCGGCGTCCGCTCGGTCCGCGTCGCCGCGCTGATGAACATGGTCGGCGTGGCCGGCGAGTACCCCGACTACCAGTACGATTGGGCCATCCTCGACAGCAAGCTCGACACGCTGCTCGCCGGCCGGCCGGGGCTGATCGCCACCCTCTGCCTCGACTACTGCCCCGAGCGACTCCGGCCCGCCGGAGGTGATCATCGCGCGATGCCGACCGATGCCGAGCGCTTCGCCGCCATCGCCGCCGCCGTGGTCGGCCACGTGAAGGCCCGCTACGCCGACCACCAACTCCACTTCGCCGGCTGGAACGAACCCGACCTGTCCCACTACTTCACCGGCACGCTCGAGCAGGCGTACCAGCTCTGGCGCGTCACGCAGCGGCGACTGATGGCCGACCATCCCGGGCAGCCGTCGCACTGGCTCGGCACGCCCGAGTATGCCTTTCTGGCCGGGCACCAGGACTTCTGCGCGCGGCTGTCGGCAGAGCCTGACGAACTGAAGGCCTCGGTCCAGTCAATCCAGTTCCACACCTTCCGGCAGAACCTGACCCAGATCGTGGGCGATCTGCACGCCCTGCGCGCGGCCTACCAGGCCGCCGGCGTGCCGGCCACGGTGCCGATCCAGATCACCGAGCACAACCTGCACCTGCCGCAGCTCACGGAGAACAAGCAGCCGCTCTCGTGGTACAGCACGCAGCCGAACCACTTCACCACCATCTACAGCGGCGCCCACGCGCTGGCGCTGATCTGGGAGTCGCTGCGCGCCGACCCGCGGGTGAGCATGACCGGCTACTCGGCCATCGGTACCAACCTGTTCTACTGGTCCGAACCGGCGCTGGTGACCAGCGACGAACGGCCGCGACCGAAACCGTCGCTGGCCGTGCTGGCGATGCTGGCCAGGCTCGGCGGCACCCGCCTCGCCGCCGAGAGCAACTGGCCCAACCTGCGCGCGCTGGCCACCCGCGCCGCCGACGGCACGATCACGGTGGTCTACGGTTCGTACCGGCCGTTCGGTGGCTACACCGACCGGTTCCGGTTCGATTTCGACTGGTCGGGCCTGCCTGAGCGATTCACCTGGCGGCACGAGCAGATCGACCCGACCTGCCCCGACGGCCGCGCCAGGCTGGTCGGTCAGGGCACCGAACAGGACCTGCCGCTGGCAGTGGAGATTGGGGGCCTGGGGGTGGGGTGCCTGGAGATCGAGCCCGCGTAGGCCGACCGTCCCGCTCGGCGCACGACCGTGTCGACCGAGACGGCTGACCCACGCGGGGCCGTGTCGACCGAGACGGCCGACCTACGCGGGGCCATGTCGACCGAGACGGTCGACCTACGCGGGGCTCATCCCAACGGCAACGTCACCCGCCGCCCGGTCGCCGACGACTGGTAGCAGGCCAGAATCACCTCGATGCACTGCCGCCCCTCGTGCATGGTGCAGAGCGGCTCGCCACCGGCCTTGAGCCAGTCGACGCAGGCTCGCGCGACGTTGCTGATCCGCGCCCCGTGGCCCGCCGGCAGCTCGAAGTCGAACAGCTCCCACTGCCGCGTCGCCTTGGTCCACAGCTTCAGCCCTACCGGATGCGGCGGCTTGCACTCGGTCGACGGGCTGTCATCATGGTTCTGGATGATCACCCCCTCGTCGCCATAGACCTCGCAGGTGTTCTCGCCGGCCCAGGTCACCGAGGCGTTCAGCAGGCTGCCCATCATCCCCGACGGCCAGCGGAAGATCGCCGCCCCGGTGTCGTCCGGCGCGGCGTCGGTCAGCACGTTGTCGATCTCGGCCATGGCCGAGATGGGTTGGCCCCAGATCCAGATCAGGAAGTCGATTGCGTGGCTGGCATCGTCCATGAACATGCCCATGTTCGCCAGCGGATCGATGTGCCAACGCGACGGCCCGTTGATAAACCCCTCGTTGAACAACACCGGGATGCAGTGCCGGCGGCGGACGAAGCCGACCCGGCCGACCGCCCCCCCGTGGACCAGCTCGCGGATCTTCTGGTTCATCGGATCGAGCCGCATTTGGTAGGCCATGGTGAAGCGCACACCCGCCCGCTCGACCGCGGCGATGATCCGGTCGCAGTCCTCCAGTGAGAGGGCCATCGGCTTCTGCAAGATGATGTCCAGCCCGGCCTCGGCGGCGGCGACGCAGCAGTCGGCGTGGCGGTTCGTCTCAGCGCCAATGATCACCGCCTGCACATCGCCGCGGCCGACGATGTCTTCGAGATGCGGCGAGAAGTCGATGCCGAAGCCCTCGGCCGACTGCCGACCGCGCTGTTCGTCATGGTCCCAGCAGGCGACCAGGCGGGCGTCGTCGAAGGTCTTGATCTGATGACTATAGGCGGTCACGTGCCCATGGGCGTAGCCCAGCACGGCCAGTCCGAGCGGTGCGGCCACGGCAATCTCCAACAGCCCCGCGGGGCGGGGGGTGGGTTGGCGGGTCGGGGGCGATCCCCTTCATCCGAAGCCGCCCGCTCAGTCGTCGATCACCTCGACCAGCATCTCGTCGGCGTCGAAGTGGTACTCCACCTCGTCGGTTTGGTTGAACGGCGCGGTGGTTCGCGCTTCGATCCGGGTCCAGTCGGCGAAGCCGTCGGCCTGCAGGCGGCCGAAGAAGAGCTCGCCGAGGGACGACGGCGGGACCGGGAGGGTCACCTGGCCGGTCCCGTCGGTGAACTGGCGGGCGGCATAGCCGGCCAGGTCGTAGGTCACCGGCCGGCCGCGCAGCGGTTCGTTGCCGCCGGCCACGGCGCCGTCCTGGCGGACCAGCCGGATCACCGCGGTCGCCGGTTCGGTAACCAGCCGCGCCAGGCACCAGCCGCCGGTGTCGTTGATCATGGCGCGGAACGTGGTGGCGCCGCTCCGCGTGGCGACACCGGCATCACGCCAACGGCCGTCGCTGCCGAGGTGGAGCAACGACAGCTCCTCGTCGAGGCCGGTCAGGCTCGGGTAGTTGAGGTCGAGCATGCCGGTCATGCCGTCGGCGAAGCCGGTGTTCAGCGGCTGGAAGTTGCAGAAGGCCGGGCTCGTGAACGGCCGCTCCCCGCTCCCATCGAAGACCAGGAAGTCGCCGGGGAAGAGGCGCGTGAAGCCGACTTCGTCGCTGCCGTGGGAGGTGATGCCAATCGTCGGCGTGGGCTCCAGGGCCCCGACCGGCAGCGTCAGCGTCGCGCCGTTGTGGACCAGGTCGTAGCCGTTGTTGGGATTGTAGATCTCCACCACCACGGTCGGATCGACAGTCTCGACCACGTGGGTCACGATGCCTGCGACCGGCCGCCAGACCTCGGTCTTGAAAAAGGTGTTGGCGAACAACTGTATCGCGAAACGGGGCATATGGTTGGTCGAGTCGGTTTCGAAGGTGCCGCCGTTGAAGTTGGTGTCGAGGTCGAACGTACGCGGATCGATGCCGAACAGGCCGCCGCCGGTGGCAATGGTGCTGCCATCGGCGTTGACGAACCGCCCGCGGAACTGGGCCGTGTCGAGCGCACCGTTGCCGCCGCCATCTTCGACCTCGACGATCACGAGGCCGTCATCGGTGGGCATGCGGGCGGCGTCGAACGGGTCCTGATAGGTGACCCGGACCTCGGCTCGGCCGGCGCCGGCGAAGCCGAAGGTCAGGGATGGAGTGTTCAGATCGCCGGGCAGCACGATCACGCCAGCGCCGGTCAAGAGGCTCCAGAGGAACGGCTCCGCGCCCGGTGGGAGCGGGTAGACGAGCGTCGTGTCGGCGCCCGGGCCGCCGGTGCCCGCGGGCGTCTCCAGGTGGGCGGTGAACCGCCGCTCGTCCGGAGGTTCCTGGTTGTAGTCGGTGGCATCGTCCGACAGCGGTACGCCGAACAGCCGGGGATAGTGAAGGCTGGAAGGTGTCATCTCGACCGTGGCCGGGTTGCGCAGGTCGACCAGGTAGTCCTGCAGGCCGTCGTAGATCGAGTCGCCGTCCGGCGAGGGATCGTTGAAGGCCGGCTCGAGGCCCGTGCCGATCACGCGGTCGCCGGCGTCCAGCACGTCGACGACGAGCTGCACCGCTACGCGCACGTCGAACGCACCGGCCGATTCGGTCTCGCCCGGTTCGCGGCGGAGCAGCTCGGTGCTCGGCGCGTGTTCGCCGTCCGGATCGATCAAAGTCAACCGCACGCCGGTCGCGCCGGTGAACTGCCGCGAGCCGCCTGCCGTCGGCCACAGCACGCGGACGGTGACCCGATAGCCGCGGGTCTCGATTCCGGCCGTGCTGCAGGCGCCCAGGTAGAGCATGGCGAGGCCCGTAACCCACACCAGCGCGCGACGTCCGGTGCGCATTGCCGTCTCCCGAAGCAGTCGCGACGTAACCAGCTTGGTGCAGGCAATCGCAGATGTCTGGCGTGACGATCGCCTCGGGGCTCGTGATCGGCCGGTCAGTGACGTGGCAGGCTCGGAATATGGCTCCATCGGCGCGGCGTGTTGCCGCCAGGATCAGGAGACGACCCGGCGACGAGGTCAGGGACTGGCTAGACCTCCACCTCCGCCACACAAGCCCCCTCGAAACTGGCGATCGCCGCCTCGATGATCGCCTGGACCTTGTAGCCCTCCAGCCCGCTGGCCTCGATCTGGTCGGGCGGGGTCTCGGCCAGGAGCTGGTCGACCCAGCGGTGGATGCGGCTGGGGAAGGTGCCGGCGAAGTTGTCCGACTCCATGATCGAGCGCTTGATCACCGTGGTCTCGTCGCTTCGGCGCGGGTAGAGGGTGAGCAGGTCGAGGCAGTCGTCGAGCACGATCCGGCCCTCGGTGCCGAGCAGCTCGGCCCGTTCGAGGTTGTGCCGCGGGTTGGTGTCGTAGCTGCCGGTCAGGTGGCCGACCACGCCGTTGACGAACTCGAGGTTGACATGCGCGTTCGACCAGCAGACCGTCGGCTGGTCCTTGCTGCGGCCGGGGGCCTTGTTGAAGAAGGCGTGGACGCGCTTCACGTCGCCGCACCAGAAGCGCATGATGTCGAGGCTGTGCGGGTGCAGCGCGCGGATGTGGAACCAGGGCGAGGTCTCGTTCGGGTTGCCGATCCACATGGTCATGTTCATCGACAGCGGCACACCGATGCGGCCCTCGTCAATCCACTGCTTCGCCTTGGCGCACAGGCGGGTGAACCGGTGGTTCAGGTTGGTGCCCAGGCAGACGCCCTTGCCGCGCGCGGTCTCGACCATGCGCCGGCAGTCGGCCAGGTTGTTCGAGAGCGGCTTTTCGCACAGCACGTGCAGGCCGGCCTCAAGGCACTCGATGGTCGGCTTGCAGTGGTCGCCGCCGTTCTCGGTGCCGGCCGAGCAGACCGACACGGCGTCGAGCGTCTCGTTGGCCAGCAGGTCCTGCACGCTGTAGTATGCCTTGACCCCGTGTTGCCGTGCGCCGGCGTCGGCGCGTTCGGTAATGATGTCGCAGACGGCGACGAGGTCGACCTTGGGATGCGCCAGGTAGGCCGGGGCGTGGCTGCCCCGGCCGATGCCGCCCTGTCCGACGACGGCCACGCGGAGTCTGTCCGGCATCTCAGCTCTCCACCATCGGCTTCAGGACCAAGGCACAGGCGTCGACGATCTTCTGGCACTCGAACGCGTCGTCCCAGGCGTGGGCGCCGACGATCTCGACGGTCAGGTAATCGAGCTTGGTGTTTTCGCGATAGGCCTTGACCACCGCCGGCAGGTTGATCGCCCCGCCGCCGGGGACCTGGTTCTGCGGCGGGCCGACGGCGGCCACTCGCTCCCGCGTGTCGCGAATGCGGCCGGTGCGGATGTGCTTGCCGCAGAGCGCGATGGTCTCTTCCGGGTCGAGCTCCGGGTCGGTGCGGAAGAGGTGGCTCGGGTCGATGTTGACCCCGACCCACGGGCTGTCGAGGTCGCTGCCGAAGCGGAGGATCGACTCGCGTCGGCAGACGTAGTTGCCGACATGCGGTTTGAGGCTGATCGCCACGCCGAGCTCCTCGGCCGGGCCGAGCAACTTCTCGCGCAGCACCTTCAGCAGCGCCTGGTAGCTCTCCTCGTCGCCGTCGGCTCCGCCGGCGCCCGAGGTGACCGCCGGCGCGCCGAGGTCGGCGGCGAGCTGGAGAATCGAAATCAGCTTGTCCGGGTTCTGGTAGTCGAACCAGCCACTCGCGCCGATCGACTCGATCGCCAGGCCATAGCCGGCGACCAGGTCGCGGACGGCCTTGCGGCCGTCGGCGTCGAGTTCGGGTGAGACATGGGGCGACATGCCCGGAATGGCGCACAGCTCGATGGCGGCGTAGCCGGCCTTCGAGATCCCGCCCAGCGCGGTGGCAAGCGGCAGCTTGCCATAGAGAAGAGTACTGCAGCCCAGCTTCATCGGGTCCGCCTCCGGCGCGTAGGGTATCGCCCCCGAGAGGGGGCGTCAACCGCGCCGCGGCCGTGCAAGGAAGGTGCCACCGGCCGCGCCGCCAACCCTTCCGGCGCGCAGGAGCCCACCATGCCGCACGCCCTCGCCGTGGTGCTCGTCACCGCTGCCCTGTTGCCCCTTGGCGGCGACGGCTACCGGCTCTGGATCGACGCCGGCACGACCCATGGCGCGCTGCCGCTGACGGTCGAGCTCGACCTCTGGCTCGAACCATCGAGCAGCTACCACGTGCTGATCGCTCGCGGGCCGAAACGCGGCGGGCACTGGGAGCTCTACACCACGCCCGGCGACGGCCGGCTGGCCTGGTATGCGCCCGACCTACAGCCGGGTGACATCCAGTCCGACCGCTCGATCACCGACCGCATGATCCACCGTGTTGCCTGGCGCTGCGACGGCGCCGTGGCCGAGCTCTATGTCGACGGCGAGCGCGTCGCGCAGACCTCGGTGACCGGCGGCCTGGCGCCGGCGAGCGAGCCGATCCTGATCGGCGGCCTGGTCACCGGCGAGCTGGGCTGCACCGGTGCGGTCGGCGCGATGCGACTGTCGCACGCCTACCGCGAGCTGGCCGGCGTCACCGGCCCGCTGTCCGCCGACGCGCAGACGGCCAGCCTGTGGCGGCCCGAGGCGCTGCGCGACGGCCGCATCGCCGACGCCGGCCCGGCGGGACTGACCGCGCTGGCCTTCGGCCTGGGCGAAGGGCCGGCGTTCGAGCGCATGCTCGACGAGGTCGAGCGGGACGAGCAACTGGCTCTCGAGCTCGTCGGCGACGAGTCGGTCGAGACCGACCTGCTGGTCGAGGCGGTCGAGCTGCCGGCGAGGCCGGTGGCCACGCCGCGGCTGCGCGATGAGAGCATACGCGTTTACCAACCGCTGCCGTTGCTCGGCGGTTGGCGGCTCCAGCGGGCCGAGCCGGGCACCGGCGAGGCGCTCGGGTATCACCTGCCCGGACAAGACCGGAGCGACTGGCACGAGGCCCAGGTCCCCGGCTCGGTGCAGGCGAATCTGCTGCGGCTGGGGCTGATGCCCGACCCGTTCTTCGGCGACACCTGGGTGCGCGAGGTCGGCCAGGGGCCCGGCTGGCCGCAGCGCCGGCGCGAGCCGGAGCGGTTCGAGTGGTGGTACGTCCTGGAGACTGGGCTACCGCCCGACGAGCCGTTGCGGCTCCGGTTCGACGGCGTCGATTACTCGGCGCGCTTCTACCTCAACGGCGAGCTGCTCGGCCGGCACGAGGGGCTGTTCGGCGGGCCGGAGTTCGACCTGACCGGCCGCAGGCAGGTCCACAACACGCTGGCGGTTTGCGTCGAGCCGCCGCCCGGCCCGCTCGACGGCCTGCCCGACTGGCGCGGCCGGCCGAAGCCGTCGGTCGTCTTCGGCTGGCACTACGGGCACCAGATCCCGATGGGCATCACCGACTACGTCTTCGTCCGCCGCACGCCGCCGGTCGAGGTGCTCCATCCCGCGGTGCGGACCATCTCGCTCGACGGCGAAATCGAAGTCGAGTTCACCCTCCGCTCGAACGTGCCCGAGCTAACGCGAGTGCCCGTCGATCTGGCCATCCGGCCGGCACAGAACCTCACCGACGACGCCACCGGCGCGCAGGGCTGGCGCCTCGAGACCGACCTCGGCCCCGGCCTGCAGCGGATCAGAACGCGGCTGAAGTTGGACCATCCGCGCGTTTGGTGGCCGTTCGGATTCGGCGAGCAGCCGTTGTACGACTTCGTTGTCTGGACCCCCCTGGATGCTACCGGGGCGCGCTTCGGCCTGCGCACCGTCGAGCTGCGGCAGGCGCCGGGGGCGATGCCGAACCAGTATCGCTGGCAGTTCGTGATCAACGGCGTGCCGATGTTCATCAAGGGCGCCAACTGGTGCTTCATCGACCCGTTCGGCAACACCTCGCAGCGGACGGTCGACTCGCGCCGGCTGGGCCACATCCTGCGCCAGGCCCGCGCCGCGGGGGTGCAGATGCTCCGTGCCTGGGGCGGCGGGCCGATCGAAAGCGACACCTTTTACCACCTCTGCGACACCTGGGGCATCATGGTCTGGCAGGAGTTCCCCTACTGCTTCGACGCGCCGGACATCCCCGAGTCGAACGCGGCGGTGCTTGACGACCAGGCCCTGCGCGCGGTGCGGCGGGTGCGCAACCACCCCAGCCTGGTCGCCTGGGCCGGCGGCAACGAGGTGATGAACCAGGGGCCGCAGGGCAACACGCTCAAGCTGCTCGGCAAGCGAATCAGGCAGCTCGATCCGACGCGGCCCTATCACATCACCAGCCCGTGGGGCGGCGATGTGCACAACTGGAACGTCTACCACGGCGGCGCGCCGATCGAGGCCTATCGCCAGACGCCGACGCCGTTCCTGACCGAGTTCGGGCTGCCGAGCAGCATGAACCGCAACTCGATGGAGCGCTACCTGGCGCCGGGCCGGCTCGACCACTGGCCGCCGACGGCCGACGACCTGGACATCATCAGCCACTCGCAGCAGTTCAGCCTGGGCGACTGGGGCAAGATGCTGACCTATGCCGGCGACTACGGCCCGGTGCGCGACTGGGACGAGTTCATACGCTACAGCCAGATGGCCCAGGCCGATGCCTTCCGCTATGGCGCCGAGATGCAGCGCGCCCGCGCCGGCCGAGGCGCCACCGGCTACTTCTTCTACAAGCTGAGCGACATCTTCCCCGGCCAGGCGTGGGCCAGCATCGATTACTACGGCAACCCGAAGCTGAGCCACTGGCGCGTGGCGCGGATGAACCGCCCTCAGTTGGCCTTCGCGACGTACGAACGGTTTCAGTGGCAGCCGGGCGAGACGCTGCGGGCCGAGGTCCATGTCGCCAACGACACGCTCGAGCCGCTCGACGCGCCGGTGCGGGCGACCTTCTATGATGCCGCGGGGCGGGCGACCGACGCCGGCCGCTGGCGCGCCCGGCTGGCCGCCGGCGAGGCCCGCCGGATTGGCGAGCTCGAGCGCCTGATCGGCCCCGACGATCGACCGCTGCTGCTCTGCCTTCAGCTCGAGGGCGTCGGAGATTCGTGGTATTGGTTTTGCTACGCCGACCTGACCGACGAGGTCCGCGCCGCCCGCGCGCTGCCGCACTGGGGCTATCCGGCCGAGCGGATGCCCGAGGTCTTCACCGCCTACGCCGCCCTGCCGCCGAGCCGCCTGCGGGAGCGGCTGGCCAAGACGCGGCTCGAGCAATCGGACTGGCAACCGACCGCCGGCTACGAAGGCGAGCTGACCTGGCGCTGCACGGTGCGCAACGCCGGCACCGCGCCGGCCTTTTGCGTCACCGTCGAGGGCTTCCCCGGCGAACCAGGCTGGCTGCTCAGCGACAACGCCTTCTGCCTGCGGCCGGGTGAAGAGCGGGAGCTGCGGCTGGTGACGCCGACGGCGGCCTCGGCGCAGCCCACGCTGCGGGTGCGGTGCTGGAACGAGGCGCCAGGCGTTTGATGGTGGCTGTCGCGGGGCGCGGCGTTGGCGGCGCCCCTACCGGGCGGGCCGGCCATGTGCGAGATGCCGTGGCGCGCCGACGGACCGGCTTGGATTCCACTATAACTCAACCCTGACGCTAACTGTCTCCGGGCTTAGGATGGGATTCGGAGCCGTTTGATGCTGGAGCGTGTCCCCCGCGACTCAGATCTCGACTGGCCCGAGACTGAAGCCGACGACCAGCCTTACAGCGGACAGGGCGAGTTCACCGCCGCGGCCGCGGCGGCTTGGCGGACCTACCATCCCGACAGCGACGACGCCCCGCTCGCCCTGCTGACCGCCGAACAGGAGCGGATCCTCGCCCGCCGCATCCGTGAGGGCGACGAGGACGCCCGGCGCCGGCTCATCGCCGCCAACTATCGCCTGGTTTTTCACGTGGTCAGCCGCTTCCGCTACACCGGCGTGCCGCTCGAGGACCTGATCCAGGAGGGCAACCTCGGCCTGATCGAGGCGGTCGACCGGTTCGACGAGCGGCGCGGCTGCCGCTTCAACACCTACGCCCTGCTCTGGATCCGCGGCGCCGTGCTGCGCGCGGTGACCCGCCTGCGCGAGGTCATTCCGGTGCCCGAGCGAGTCGCCCAGGCCGCCGCCCGGCTGCGCCGCGACGAGGACGAGCTGGCCCAGGAGCTGCACCGCCCGCCCAGCGTCGATGAGCTGTCCGACCGCAGCGGCCTGCCGGCCCAGCGGGTCGAGGCGGCGCGCACGCTGCTCCACACCACCAGCCTCAACGAAGCGGCCGACCCCGAGGACGGCCGCCCGGCTGAAGAGTGGATGCTGGTCGCCGACGAGCCGGCCGCGCCCGAACACCTGGCCCGCCGCGAGCTGCAGGCGCTGGTCGCCCGCGGGCTCGAACAGCTCACCCCACGCGAGCGCGACGTGGTCCGCCTCCGCTTCGGCCTCGACTGCGACGAGCCGCGCAGCCTGGCCGCCGTCGGCCGCTCGCTGCGCATCTCGCGCCAGCGCGCCCGCGAACTCGAACAGAGCGCCCTGCGCCGCCTGCGCGCCAGCACGCCGCCCGACCTGGGCCTGGCCGCCGCCGCCGGCGACTGACCCCGCTCAGTGCGCGGCGAGGTGCGTGCGGCAGTCGGTGACCAGCTCTTGGATCAGCTCGCGCACCGGCACGATCTTGTCGATCCGGTATGCGTTGGCGCCGCAGGTGGCAAAGCCCTCGTCCATGTTGCCGCGATAGGCATTGACCAGCGCCTGGGCGATGCAATACGGCGTCTTGGCCGGTTCGCAGGTGGCCAGGCAGTGGTATTGGCAACGAAACGGGATCCGCTCTTCACCGAGGATCCGATCGACGAAGGCGTTGCGAATCACACGCAGCGGCAGCTTCAGCGGGCTCTGCATGAGCAGGATGTCGGCTTCGGTGCAGTTG
The DNA here is from genome assembly GCA_964405335.1 of uncultured Fimbriimonadaceae bacterium. GTDB lineage: Bacteria > Armatimonadota > UBA10988 > UBA10988 > UBA10988 > CAYONP01. The sequence continues at coordinate 16,698 of CAYONP010000070.1, read as the reverse complement.
ACGTAGGCCTGTTTGTAGGCCGGCGCGGCATCGCACTCGTCGGTGCAGACGAAGCGCGTGCCCATCTGCACGCCGCTCGCGCCGAGGTTCAGGAAGCGCGCGATGTCGGCGCCGTCGAACACCCCGCCGGCGGGGATCACCGGGATCGGCTCGCCGTCGTCGCCGGCGTACCGCTCAGCGACCTCGAGCACCTGGCGGACGGTGGCTTCGAGCACTACCTCGGGCGAGGCCACATCGGCGAGCGAGAAGCCGAGGTGCCCGCCGGCCAGCTTGCCCTCGACAATCAGCGCATCGGGCCGCCGCTGGTGCTTGCGCAGCCATGCGCGACAGATCAACTCCGCGGTGCGAGCCGAGGAGACGATGGGGATGAGCTTAATCTTCGGATTGTCGACCAGGCCGGGCAGGTGGAGCGGCAGGCCGGCGCCCGAGATGATCGCCGCCACCTCCTCCTCGACCGCGGCGCGGACCAGGTCGGCGTAGTTGGTCAGCGCGCACATGATGTTGACGCCGAACGGCCGGTCGGTCAGCGCGCGGGTCTGCTGCAGCATCTCGCGCAGCCCGACGTATGAACGCTGCTTGTAGCTCAGCGAACGGTCCGGCCACTCCTCGCCCACGCCGACCGAGGCGACGACGCCGAGCGCGCCTTCATTCGACACCGCCGAGGCGAGCCGAGAGGCCGAAACGCGCACGCCCATGCCGCCCTGGATGATGGGTGGGTTGATGCGCAGGTTGCCGATCCGCAGATCGGGTAAAGCGGTTGCGGTCGCCATAGCGTTGCAATGTCCCTCCACCAGCCCCACACCTGCGCCGTCGACGGTTACGGGCGGCGCAGGCCGACGCATCGTGCGTCGCACGGCCTCACGACCTGGCTGCCACCGCCGTGGTCACCCCTGCCACGATCTTGCCGCGCGGCGAAGAGGGACGCGGTGCGACCGGCTGCACAGGCTCAGGCCGCCTCGCGGACCATCGCCTCGAGCGCCAGCCGCGGGCAGATGCTGCCCTCGATGTAGTCGATCAGCCCCGTCGCCAGGCCGCGGATGCGCCGCTCGACCGACTCGTCGAGACAGCGGCCGGTGTCGTCGAACAGCTTGCCGACCCCTGCCACCGAGACCGGACCGGGCAGCACCAACGCGCCGATGTGCGAGCCGACGCTGCGCAAGTGCTCGGTCGCCTTGATCGCGCCGATCGACCCGGCCGCCACGCCGAGCAGCGCTACCGGCTTGCCGGCCAGCGCCGAGGGGAAGCCGAGATTGTCGATCACCAGCTTGATGGTCGAGCTGTAGCTGCCGTGGTACTCGGGCGTGGCCAGCACCACGCCGGTCGCTGCGGCGATCCGCTCGCGCAACTGCGCCGCCGTCGCCTCGCCACCGGGCAGGCCGGGCAGGGCCAGGTCGAGTTCGGCCGGGTCAATCGTGTCGACCGCCACCCCGGCCTGTTCGAAGGCATCGATCACCAGCCGTGCCGCCTTGGTCGTGAAGTTGCCCGGCCGCACGCTACCCAGCACCACCGCCACCGCATAGGGACGCGCCATCCGCCTCTCCTGAGCCGAAAACCCCGTCGCCACGATCACCGTTCCACCGATCGGGGCCTGGCCCTGGGATCAGGCGGGTTGGGGGTGATCGGCGGGGCGGATGCGGCCGGCGGCGGCCTGGTCCTGCCATTCCGGTGGCGGGAAGATGGTCAGCAGGCGGTTCACGGCGGTGTCGAAGTCGGTCGACTCGTCGATCGCCTGGCGCAGGTAGGTGTTGATGGGCTCCTGCCGCTCGATGGCCTGGTCGACCGAGGCCACGGTCCCTTTGCGGTAGGCGCCGATGGTGATCAGGTCCTCGTGCTCGGCATAGACCGCCAGCGCCTCGCGCAGCCGGCCGGCGGCGCGCTGATGCTCAGGGCTGGTCACCTCGGGCATGACCCGGCTGACGCTCTGCAGCACGTCGACCGCCGGGTAGTGGTTGCGGTGGGCCAGCCGGCGCTCGAGCACGATGTGGCCGTCAAGGATGCTCCGCGCGTGGTCGGCGATCGGCTCGTTCATCTCGTCGCCCTCGACCAGGACGGTGATCAGGCCGGTGATCGAGCCGGCCTCGCTGGTCCCCGCGCGCTCGAGGAACTGCGGCATCAGGGCGAAGACGCTGGGCGTGTAGCCCTTCTGCGCCGGCGGCTCGCCGCGCGCCTGGCCGATTTCGCGCTGCGCCATGGCCAGCCGGGTGAGGCTGTCCATCATGAACAGCACGTCCTTGCCCTGGTCGCGGAAGTACTCGGCGATGGCCATGGCCACCAGCGGACCCTTGGCCCGCTGCAGCGCGTGGGTGTTCGAGGTGGCGACCACCACCACCGAACGAGCCAGGCCGGCCGTGCCGAGGTCGCGCTCGATGAACTCGCGCACCTCGCGCCCGCGCTCGCCGATCAGGGCGATCACGTTGACATCGGCCGCCGTGTTGCGGGCAATCATGCCCAGCACGGTTGACTTGCCCACGCCGCTGCCGGCGAAGATGCCGATCCGCTGGCCCTTGCCGACGGTGATCAGACCGTCGATCGACCGCACGCCAAGCGGCAGCGGCTGCCGGATTCGCTGCCGGCGCAAGGCCGGCGGCGGCTCGGCGGTGAGTGGGTAGTCGGCCGCCGGGCGGATCGGCCCGCGATCGTCGATCGGCCGGCCGAGGCCGTCGACCACGCGACCGAGGAGTGACTCGCCCACCGGCGCGGTCAGCCCGCGGCCCAGGCCGCGCACCCGTGCGCCGGGCAGCAGGCCGTTCATGTCCTCGAGCGGCAGGAGCTGCGCGCCGCGCTCATTGAAACCGACCACCTCGGCCAGGCGGTCGGCGCCGCCGATGTCGATCGAGCACAGCCCGCCGACCGGGATGCTGGGGCAGCGGGCGACGGCGGTCAGGCCGTCCCAGTGGGTGATCACCCCCTCGGGCACCACCACGCTGGTGCTGCGCATCGATTCGAGGAACTGGTCGAGCCGGGTGGTCACTGTGCCATGTCCCGCAGCCGGGCCAGTTTGCTGCCCGGCTGGGCGTCGTGGGCGCCGTTCGGCCCGGCGACCACGCAGCCGCCTCGCTCAATGCTCGCATCGGCCTCGAAGCTGATGTAATCGTCGGGCTTGCGCTCACGCTGCAGGTCGAGCAGCGCGGCCTGGACATGCGGCATGTCCTCGGGATGGATGCGCACGGTCAGCTCGCCCGCGCCGGCGTCGGCCAGCGCCCGGCGCACGCTTTCGACGACCAGCTCGGGCCGGGCGGTCAGCTCGCTGTGGACCAGGGTGCCGGCAATCTCGAAAGCGGTCTTGAGCACGTTCGCCTGCAGCTCGGCGAGGTGGGCCTCGAGCCGCGCCTCGAGCTCGCCGACAGCCTGGGCAAAGAGCTGCTGGATGCGCGCCAGTTCGGCGGCGTCGACACCCTCGGCGGCGACCTGCCGTTTGGCCTCGGCAAGCGCCTCGGCGGCGAGCTCGTCGTGCGCCGCTTCGGCCCGCCGGCGCGCCTCGGCGACGATCTGCTCGGCCTGCGCCTGGGCCTCGGCGATGATCTCGGCCGCCTCCTCGACCAGCTCGTCGAGGCCGTAGCCGGTCAGCGCGCCGCGCGCCGGCCGCGGCTGCGCGGGGTCGGGCCGGCGCGGCTCGTCGATCGGGTGCCAGCAGAACTCGGCCACCGTTTCGAGGCCGGCGAGCCGCTCCGCGGAGATCAGGTTGTTCAGGGCGCGTGGACGATGGCTCATGGTTTGGCCGACCTCAGATCAGGGCGTCGCCGCTGCCGCGCGGGATGACAATCTCGCCGGCCATTTCGAGGTTGCGCGTGGCGTTGATGATCCGCTGCTGCGCCTCGTGCACGTCGCGCACGCGGACCGGGCCGCTGAACTGCATATCCTCCTTCAAGATCAGCGCGGCGCGCTCGGACATGTTGCCGAAGAAGAGGTCCTTCAGCTCGTCGCTGGCCGCCTTGAGAGCGAGAATCAGGTCGTTCGAGTCGATCTCGCGGAGCAGCCGCTGGACCGAGCGGCCGTCGAGCAGGATCAGGTCCTCGAAGACGAACATCGCCTTGCGCACCTCGTTGTACAGGTCGTCGTTGACCTGCTCGAGGTGATCGAGCACCAACTGCTCGACCGTCCGCGGCGAGCTGTTCAGGATGTCGACCAGCCGCTTGAGGCCGTCGATGCCCATCTCGACCATCAGGTCCTCTTCGCTCGGCGCCATGCGGATGCGGATCTGCTCGTCCAAGGCCTGCAGCACGTCGGGCGGCGAGGTCTCCATCTGACAGATGCGCAGCGCCACATCCTTGAGCAGGTCTTCGGGCAGCTCGGACAGGATCATCGCCGCCAGGTCCTTGCGCACGTGGGCCAGCACCAGGGCGATCGTCTGCGGGTGCTCCTGGCGCAGAAACTCTACCGCCTGGGTGATCGGCGCCGCGGCCAACGACCGGAACGGCGGCGGCTGATGGTCGGACAGCACCCGGCCGGTGACCTTCACCGCCACATCCTGGGCAAGTGAGCTGTTGACCAGCTCGGTCACCCGCCGCACGCCGCGGCCGGGCACAAACTGGAACGCCTCGGTGTGGTGCTCGAACTCGAAGATCACCTGCCGCACCGCGTCGCGCGGGATGAAGTCCAGGTTGGCCGCCTCGATGGCCAGCGCCTCGGCCTCCTCGGCGTCGAGTCGCTGCATCACCTCGACGGCCATCTCGTCGGGCAGGGCGAGGAGCATGATGGCCGCCTTCAGCCGGCCGTCGAGGTCATACTCGCCATCATCATTGCGCTCGAACGCCGGCGCCCCGATGCGGCGCACGTCGGCCCGGCGCTGCTTGGTCTCAGCCATCGAGCGAACCCTCCAGCCAGTGCCGCACCACCTCGGCGATGTCGTCCACCGGGCGGGCCTGCATGTTGCGCACCACCTCGTCGACCGGCGTGGGCGGCGGTGGCGGCGGCTCGTATTCGTCCGGCTCCATGGTCAGCGCCGGCAATTGCGCGCCGTTGGCGTTCATGTGTGCGCGCAGTGCCTCGAGCGCCGCCTTGTCGCTGAGCAGCTTCAGCTCGCCATTGCCCGCCTCGACCGCCAGCCGGCCGTCGGCGGTGGCGAACAGGCCGCTCCCCGGCTGCGCGTTGGCCATCGCCACGACCATCGACTTGAGCAGGATCAGCCCAACAATCAGCGCCACCGCGTTGAGGATCCAGCGCACGATGGTCTTGATGCTCTCGAACCGGCTGGCCGCGTTGAGCTGACCCAGCTCGGTGGTGGCGAATTTCACCGCCTCGACGCTGACCGTGTCGCCGCGCTGGGTGTCGATCCCCGCCGCGGCCCGGGCCACGGTCTCGATCTTGGTCTGCTGGTCGGCCAGCGCCTCGTCGATGAAGATGCCCAGCGATATGCGCTTCACGCCGCCCGGCGGCTTGACCGTCACCGTCTCGGTGCGCGGATTGTCGAACTTTCGCTCGGTCTCGCTCCGGGTATAGACGCCCACGTCGCCGCCACCCGCGGTGCCCGGCTGCGTGCCGAACAGGTTGGCCGTCGTGCCGGCCGCGCCGGCGGCCTGCTCGGCGCCCGCACCGCGCGCGTCCTCGCTCGTGGTCGTCTCGCTCGCCGGCAGGCCGGTGCCTGCGTTGACGTCGGCCGGCTGATAGTCGACCGCCACCGTCTCGACCCGATCGGTCTCCAGATCGACCGCCGCGCGGACGATGGTCTTGCCGATGCCGAAAGTCGCGTCGAGCAGGCTCTGGACCTCGGCCTGAAGCTGTTGCTCGGCCTTCTTTGTCCCGCCGTCGCCGTCGAAGGCGACGTTGTCGCTGAACAGCAGCGCGCCCTTCTCATCGAGAATGGTCACGTTTTCGGGACCGAGGTCGGGCACGCTGTTGCTGACCAGAAAGGCGATCGCCTGCGCCTGCTGGCGGTCGAGCCCGCGGCCGCCCTTGAGGTGCAGCAGCACCGCCGCCTTGGCCGGCTTGCTGTCCTCCAGGAACGGCGAGCGCTCGGGCAGCGTGATGTGCACTGCCGCCTTGGCGACCACATCGAGCGAGGCGATGCTGCGCGCCAGCGAGCCCTGCAGAGCGCGGATCTTCATCGCCTCCTGCTGGCTCTCGGTCACCGCCAGGCCGCTGCGATCGAACAGGTCCCAGTCGCCCGGCGGGCTCGAGTGCGGGAGACCCAGGCCGGCCAGCCGCATCCGCGCCTTCGGCTCGTCGGCGGCCGGGACCATGATCCCCGCCTCGTCGTCCGAGATGCGGGCCTCGATCCCCATGCGGCTCAGTTCGGCGGCAATCTCGCGGCTCTCGGTCGGCGACAGGTTGCTGTACAGCACGGTCATCGCGCCGCGGGTGCGCAACACAAATCCGCCGACCAGGGCGACGGTCAGCACCGTCGTCGCCAGCACCGTGAAGCTGCGCTTCTGGTTCGGCTCAATCGCTTCCCACCGTGCGCGCAACTGCTGCAGCATTGTCTCGTCGCCTCACCCCGCGGTCGTCAGACCGGCAGTCGCATCACTTCCTGATAGGCCTCGAGCAGCTTGTTGCGCAGCTTCATCGCGTACTGCAGCTCGAGCTGCGCCCGCTGCGCCGCCAGCATCACACTGTGAATCTCGATCTCGCCGCCACTGAGAAACGTCTCCATCGCCTCGTGGCTGGCCGCTTCGCTGGCCTGGACCTGACGCAGCCGGCCCTCGATTGCGCCGCCCGCCGTCTCGCCCAGCTCGCGCGCGGCGTGGACCCGCGGCGGCGCGGTCACGTACCGGCCGCCCTCGGCCGCCGCGGCAGGGCTCTCGGCCAGCCGCTCGGACAGCGGCGAGCGGACCAGGCGCGGCAGCGAATCGTCGTCGGCGCGGCGGCTGTTCTCCAGCACCTGGTCGAACTTCGCCACGGCCTCGCCGACGCTGCCCTCCGGACGCTGGGCGCGGAGCAGCTCGGCGGCGCGGCTGATGCTGTCGACCGGTCGCATCGCTCAGCTCCTATCCGCGGCCCAGTTCGAGCGCCTGGCTGATCATCCGCCGAGCGGTGCTCATCGCCACGGCGTTGGCTTCGAACGCCCGGCTGGCAGCCAGCATGTCGACCATCTCGCGCACCGGCTCGACGTTCGGATAGGCGACGTAGCCGGCGGCGTCGGCGTCGGGGTGGCCCGGGTCATAGACCAGGCGCAGCGGCGAGTCGTCGGCCGTGACGGCGGCCACCTCGACTCCGCCGTCGACCTCCTGGAGCTGCACCACCTGGCGACGGAACGGCCCGCCGTCGGCACTGCGCGTGCTCTCGGCGTTGGCCAGGTTGCCGGCGATGATGTCCATCCAGACGCGATGCGCCGACATCCCACCCGCGCTGACCGCCATGCCGTCAAAACTGGACATTGCGCCTCTCTACTCAGCCCTCGAGAATGGCCGTGCGCAGCCGCTGGATCTCTTCCTCGCCATAGCGCACCACCGCCTCGTACTGCAGCGCGGTCTGGCTGAGGGCGAACATCTCGCGCTCGAGGGTCACGTTGTTCCCGTCGTAGCGCACCGGCGACAGGTGATCGAGCTGCGGCTCGGGCTCGCCCGGCTCACCACCGGTGAAGACGTCGCGCATGTAGGCGTGGAAATCGATGTCGGCGCGCGTGAAACCCGGCGTGTTGACATTGGCGAGGTTCTTCGCGACCACCCGCTGGCGCGCGGTCAAGGCGGACAGCGCCGCCTCCACCTCGTTGATCATCCGCCGTCTCCACGGGCCTTAAGTCGGCTTACGTGAGCCTGGCCCGCGGGGCATTGTCCGAGTCGAGGCGGTGCGCTGCTATGGCCAGTCTTGGCCCATTTGCCCCGGGCCTGCCGCCGCAACGAAGGTGCCTGACCCAGCCGGCGTTGGTTGCGCCGGGGGCTCGGCTGTGGTAGATTCGCCCGCCGCGGTGTATGGGCGGACGGCGCCATGGCCAGCCAGAAGCGAATCCTCGTGGTCGATGACGAGCGCCTGATTGTGCTCAGCATCCGCCAGAACCTGGTCATGGCCGGCTACCAGGTGATCGAGGCGCTCGACGGCCGCGAGGCGCTGGAGCAGCTTGAGGTCGAGCGGCCCGACCTGGTCATCCTCGACGTGATGATGCCCGAGCTGAACGGCTGGGACGTGCTGACCTGCATCCGCGACGACCCCGAACTCCGCGACACGCCGGTGATCATGCTCACTGCGCTCGGCCAGGAGGGCGACGAGCGCGAGGGCATCATCCGCGGCGCCGATGTCTATCTGACCAAGCCGTTCGAGCCGGCCAAGCTGCTCGAGCTGGTCGGCCGCCTGCTGGCCAGCGACGACGAGGCGCGGGTGGTCTAGCGCCCAGCGCTCCGGCCCAAACGTTGCGCTGCTGTGTCGCCGTGCCTGAAGGAATCCGCGCCGCAACTTCGATTCGATCGACTGAGGTGCGGAGCAGACCATGAAGGCGGCACGGTTGCACGGTCCGCACGACCTGCGCATCGACGAGTTGCCCGATCCGCCGGGACCGGGGCCCGGCGAGGCGCTGGTCGAGGTCACCGCGGTCGGCATCTGCGGCTCGGACATCCACTATTGGGAGCAGGGCGGCATCGGCGACGCACGCATCCTGCACCCGCTGATCATGGGCCACGAACCGGCCGGGGTGGTGGTCTCGGTGGGCGACAACGTGACCCACCTGCGCCGCGGGCAGCGCGTGGCGATCGACCCGGCGGTGCCGTGCGGCTACTGCGAGTGGTGCGCCGCCGGCCACCCGAACCTCTGCCCGAACGTCGCCTTCTTCGGCTCGCCGCCGGTCGACGGCGCGCTGCGCGAGCGGCTGATCCACCCCGCCGAGTGCCTTCACCCGCTGCCCGACGACCTGACCGCCATCGACGGTGCCCTGTGCGAGACGCTCGGCGTCGGCCTCCACGCGGTCGACCTGAGCCACATCCACCCCGGCCAGTCGGTGGCCATCCTGGGCAGCGGCACGGTCGGGCTGATGACGCTCCAGGTGGCCCGCTGCGCCGGCGCCTCGCCGATCTTTGTCGCCGACCTGATCGAGCATCGGCTCAACGTCGCGCTGTCACTCGGCGCCGACCATGTGATCGACGCGACCGGCACCGATCCGGTGGCCGCCGTGCTGAGTGTCACCGACGGTCGCGGCGTCGATGCGGCGTTCGATTGCGCGACCTCGAACGAGACCCCCGGCCAGTGCTGCGAGCTGGTCAAGATCGGCGGCCGGGTGGTGCTCTGCGGCATCCCCGACGCCGACGCCTTCTGCCTCAGCCACGCCACGGCGCGGCGCAAGGGGTTGACCATCAAGTTTGCCCGGCGAATGAAGCACGTCTACCCGCGGGCCATCCGCCTGGCCGAGCGCGGCATGGTGCAGCTCGACGCCCTGGCCACGCACCGGTTCGCGATCGAAGACTCGGCCCGCGCCTTCGCCCTCGCCGCCGCGCGGAGCGATGGGGTGGTCAAGGCGGTGGTCGAGTTCGGGAATGACGCGGGATAGTGGCGCGCCCGACCGTCTGCGTGGTAGGTCGCGCCCTGCGCGACATGGCCAACACACGCGTGTCGCCTGGGCTGCGGCGCGCACGGCGCGCCCTACCGTCGGCGTGGTAGGTCGCGCCCTGCGCGAC
>CAYONP010000070.1:0-7062 GCA_964405335.1 uncultured Fimbriimonadaceae bacterium | reverse complement strand
GGTCGCGCCCTGCGCGACATGGCCAGCATACGCGTGTCGCCTGGGCTGCGGCGCGCACGGCGCGCCCTACCGTCGGCCTGGTAGGTCGCGCCCTGCGCGACATGGCCGTCGCACCACCGTGTCAAACGGCGTGCGCGGCGCGCACGGCGCGCCCTACCGTCGGCTTCACTCCGCATACGCCTGCAGCTCGGCGCAGCTTGAGAAGCACTGCGCCGGGCTGTCGCCACTCGCGCCGACGCCGACGACCCGCACCGCGATCACCGCCAGCGGGGCGAAGCGCACCTCGAACGACTGTCCGGGCGCGAGGCCGGCGCGGTCGGTCGTGGTCGTGGCGGGGTAGCTGTCCAGCGTGGCGATGGTCTCCCACGTCGCGTCGGCGTTGCGCTTGACCTCGATCCGCGGCCTGCCCGCCGTCGCGTCGAACCAGCCGCCATCGTGGTAGTGCATACCGTGGGCATAAACTGCGCGGGCGATGGTCACCGGCGTATCGAGCGTGACCGCGTACCAGTCTTCGGCCTGCCGCGTGCCGTCGAAGGTGACCCGCCAACTGGCCGGGTCGCCGTCGTTGATCGAGCCGCCGACGTTGCCCTCGCGGCTCCAGCTCTCGGTGCCGAACATCAGCTCGTTGAAGCGCAGCGCGGCGACGGTCTCCGGGCGCGGCAGCCAGACACGGTAACGGCTGCCGCTTGCACCGGCGGAGTGAAACGGCCGCAGGCGCAGCCGCGCGCCCGCGGGCAGCGGCGCGCGGGCCGGGGCGACCGGCACAGCGACGAGCAGCTCGCCGTCAGGCTCGATCGGCTCGTCACCGTCGAGGCCGAGCATACCGACGCGCAGGCCCGGGTTGTCGGCCTCGTCGCAGGCGTAGACCAACGGCCCGCGCCGCACCGCCAGCGCGCCGAGATTGGTGGTCGTGCCGGCAATCCGCTCGACCGGCATGGGCAACATGACCACCAACCGCTGGCCGGTGGTCAGCTCGACCTCGACGAACTCGCCCACCGGCAGCGCGTCCGGCGGCCGGTTATCGATCATCACCCCGTACTGGCGGCACCAGGCCGGCTTCCGTACGCGCAGGCGGATGGTCACCGGCCGCGGTGAGTCGACCCGGTATTCGAGGTTCGGCTCGTTCGGATAGTCGCTCGACTGCCGCACCGTGACCGGCGTGCCGTCGAGGTCGAAGCGGAACTCGCCCGGCGCGTGGAGCAGGGCGGTGACGGTGTTTCGCCGTTGCGACCAGGCGAAGCTGGGGATCAGCTCGACGCCGCGCGGGTTGCTCGAGGTGCAGCAGTTGATCTCGCCGCCGAACGGCTTCTGCCCCTCGAGCGGGGTGAAGTAGCAGATGCCCTCGAGCGCGGGCTGCTGCGAGCCGAGCAGGTGGTTGTAGACCAGAGTCTCGAGCAGCTCGGCATACTTCGCCTCGCCGGTGAGACGGAGGAGCTGGGCGGTGAGTTGCTCCCAGGTCACCTGCGCGCAGTTCTCGCTGACGTTGCCGCGGTTGGGCAGGTGGCCGTCGGCCTGGAAATGCTCGCCCAGGCTGGTGCCGCCGGTGACATAGCACTGGTTCGCCGCGATGTCGTCCCAGGCGCGGATGCAGGCGGTCAGGTAGTCGACGTTGCCCGTCGCGCGGTACAACTCGCACAGGCCGACCAGGTTGCTCATCATCTCATAAGCCTTGCCGTTGGCCGTGCGGTTGACCTTGCCGTGGTCGAGCAGGCTGGTCAGCACCTGGGGCCCGTGCGGCTGGTCCCAACTGCGCACCAGGTACTCGCAGAACTCGAGGTAGCGCGGCGAGCCGGTTGCGCGGTAGAGCAGCATCATCGGCTCCATCACGCTGGTCGCCGCCATGCCGACGTGCGTGCCGCTGGCGATGATGTCGCGCCGACCCTCGCCCTCGCCGAACGTCTCGCAGAGCAGGTTGCCAATCTTCTGCGCCGCTTCGAGCGCCGCGCCGTTGCCTGTCTGCTCGGCCACGGTCAGCAGACCGTAGAGGCAGTACTTGTGCACCCAGACATCCCATGAGGTCCAGTACTCGTCGGCAGTATAGGTGCCCAGATAGCCGTCGGGCAATTGGCAGCCAATCAGCTCGGCGGTGACCCGGTCGATCTTCTCGAGCAGCCGCGGATCGCCCGTATTGACCCAGGCCATGGTCGCCGCGTGGAGGAACTTGCCGACGTGCTCGCCGGTCCACGGGTGGTTCCCCGGCCGGCTGCGGAAGCCGGCCAGCAGCGCCGCCTCGTCCATCTCGAGCAGCCGCCGCTCGGCGGTCATCGCAACCCGCTCGCCGACCAGCCCGCCCAGCCGCACCGACCCGCCCGCCGCCGGCGGCAGCAGGTCGGTCACCGGCGCGCCAACGGCCAACACGCAGAGTCCCGCGCCCAGCCACATGCCCGTCTCCGCCGGCCCATTCGCGCTGCGCCGCCGGACTCTTTCGCAAACATCTTTTCGCCCACCGGCAGGGACCGCGTCGCGCGGGTAGAATCGCACTCGGGGTGCAGCATGGGCGAGACCATTCTGATCAACCGTGCGCCGGTGTTCACGCTCTGGGCCGCGGTCTGTGCCGAGCGACAGGGCCACGACCGCGGCGCGGCGCTGAGCCTGGCCAAGGTCGCCGCGGGGCTCAACGCACAGGCCAAGGGGCGGGCGATTGGGCTGTTCGAGCAGCCGGCGGCGCGCGGCGGCGGCGAACCGCAGAAGACCGGCCTGGGCGAGGAGTTCTGGGTCACCCTCTGCGGCCGCGCCGTGCCGGCCAAGCAGACCGGGGCCGGCGTGCGCGGCGTGGTCAAAGACCAGCCGGTCGAGCCGGACAAGGTCGAGGCCTATCTGCAGAGCAAGTTCGGTGCGCAGCTCGCGGCGGTCCGCGCGGCGATGGAGGAGCTGGCCGGCCGCTTCACGCCCGAGCAACTGGCCGAGTGCGCCTACGGCCTGTACGAGCAGTTCCGCCCCCAGATTGCCCGCGGCCAGGCGGGCTGGGGGCAGAAAGGGGAGTTGGACCTGGAGCGGATCCGGCGGCTGGCCGGGCAGGCGGCGGCGGGTGGCTGAACGCAACCCGGAAGCGCTCCGCGCAGAGCTGCGGCAGGCGGTGGGGCAGGTCAGCGAGCCGGGCCTGCGCGGCGCCGCCGCCGAGGCCTGGTGTCGGTTCATGGTCGAGCAGTACCGGCCGCCGGCGGGCCAGTCGATCGGCCTGGTGCTGCAGTGCTCGGTGCGGCGGCCGTTCTCCAAGTCGCCGAGCCACGCGCCGCTGCGCCGGGCGGTCCGGCTCGCCACGGGCGTCGACCCGGCGGTCGACTTCGCGCGCTGCCCGGTGCATGTGGTGGTCCTGGCCAGCCATCTCGGCCCGGTGCCGTACGAACTGGAGGCCGAGCCGCCGGCCTCGCTCCGCGCGCCTGGCGTGAAGCAGATGAGCGACTCGGCCTATGCCGCGGCGCGGCCGCTGCTGGCCGAGCGCCTGGCGGCCTATTTCGATCGTCACGGCCGGGCCTGGCAACACCTGGTCGCCTTCTGTCACGGTCGTTATGCCAAGGTGGCCGAGCTGTCGGCGGCCCTGGCCGGCCGCGAGCTGACCATCCTACCCGACCCCGACGGTCCCCAGGTGCGTCGCCTGGCCGACAAGGTGCCCCGCGCCTATTGGCAGCGCACCTGGATTCAGCTCTGCCTGGCGCTGCTCGACCGGCTACCCGAGGAGACGGCGGCCGAGGGTCGGGGGCGGTTGGGGGCGGTGGATTATGAACTGGGGTGAGGGGGGAGGAGGTGGGGCAACGGCCTGGTACATGCTCCGTGGAGTGGAAGAACGGCGTTGCAGCGACTCGCCGACGCGCGAACTCGAATCCCGGGAGGTGTGACGTGTATCGTCCGCGGCGGGTGCCGTGCGCACAGTCGGGCAGCAAGTTCTGCATCGGCATACTGGTTGGGCTGCTGGCGTGCTCGGCCGTGTCGGGTCAGGCGGGCCGTCGGTTCGCGGTAGTCGTCGGCATCGACGACTACCAATCCGCGGAGATCGCCGACCTTTCCTTCGCAGGCAATGACGCCCGCGCCGTGGCGAAGGCGCTGCGGGAGGTCGGCGAGCTCGGGTTCGCGACCAATGACGTGTTGCTGATGACCCATGACGCCGACACTGAGCGTCTTCAGCCCAGGCAGACGAACATCCTGGTCCAGCTCGAAGCGCTACACCGTGAGATGGCGGACGCGGATCTGCTGCTGTTCTTCTTCGCGGGGCATGGGCTGGAAGTCGGCGGCGAGGTCTACCTGCTGACCGAGGATGCGGACATCCGGACCGCCACCGCGGTGGAACGCTCGGCTTTGCGCCTAACCGACCTACGGGGCTTGGTCGACGGACTGCCGGCGCGGCACAAGCTCATGTTCCTCGACGCTTGCCGCGACGACCCGCGAGCTGGAGTGCGCGGCGCGGGCGGTGACAACCCACTCAGCGATGCGTTCGTACGCGGCCTGCGACCGCGACTGGGTGCCGGTCCCGCAGCCGTGCTTGACAACCACGCGGTCACGGCCGTCTTCTTTGCCACGCAACGTGGCGAGCGGAGCTATGAGTGGCCCGCGCAAGAGCAGGGGTTCTTCAGCTACTTTCTCGTTCATGGCTTGCGCGGTGCAGCCGCGCAGCCTGACGGTCAGTTGACGCTGAACAGCCTGGAGGCGTACTTGGCGCAGTCCGTGCCGGCCGCGGCGCAGCGCGAACGCCAGCGCCGGCAAGTCCCGTGGGTCGATCGGACCAGCACCGGCGGCGCAACCGTGCTGCTCGCGCAGTTCCCGCCGGGTATCGACTCATCCGCCGAACCCGCGGCGATCTTCGTCGACACCGTCCCATCGGGTGCGGCCATCACCATCAACGGTGAGGGCCACGGCCTGACGCCGGCGACCGTGCAACTGGCTGCCGGAGAGTACGAAGTCATCCTGACCTGCGCCGGATACCAGGCCCACCGGCAATCCCTGGGCCTGCGGCCTGGCTCATTCGTCCCGCTGCGCGCGATGCTAGTTCCCGCCGACACGGGCGACGCGCTCGGCGATCCCTTGTTCGACACCATGGTCAGCGTCAACGCGCAGTCGCAATCGGTTCGGGCGCTGCTGGCCGAGCTCGGTCGGCAGGCTGGGCTGAACCTCGTCGTCGATGATGCGGTGGCCGGCCGATCGGTCAGCCTCAATCTCACCGAGGTTTCGCTGCGCGGCGCCATGCAGATCCTCTTCGCCGGCTATCGGCTCAAGACGGTCCGACGTGGCGACACCTATCACGTTCTGCCGGCCGAAGCAGAGCTCGGTAGCGCGCACGTGGTCCGGCAGGGGACCGCCGAGCTCGTGGTTCAGACCGAGCCCGCGGGCGCCACGATCGAGCTCGACGGCCGCGCGCTTGGCGAAACACCGCTTCGCCATGTCGTGCCCATGGCGCCCGGCCGCGAACGGTCCGTGCGTGTTCGGGCGACGCTTGCCGAACATCAGGCGATCGAGGTATCGGCGAGACTCACCTCGGGCAGGGAGACCTACCTCGGAGTGCTCGTCCTGCCGGCCCTTCGGCCGGCGAAGCTGCACATCGCCAGCGAACCGCTTGGCGCGGCGGTGATCATCGATGGCAATCTGGTCGGCACGACGCCCTTCAGTGGCCTCTACCCGGTAACGACCTCGAGTGGGCGCCAACGCGCCTCGGTGGTGCTCCGGCTGGCCGGCCACTTGGACGCGGTTTGCTCGGCCAATCTGGTCAGCGATGAGGAGTGGGAGTGGTCGGCGACGCTCGACCCTGGCGCTCGCATCATCGTGGAGGCAGGGCCGGAGAGGGCGCGAGTGCTCGTCGATGGCCAATACGTCGGCATGACGCCGTGGCACGGCACGATCCTCTCGGATGCATCAACGCTCCATGTAGCATGTGAGGACATTATCGGCATGACTCGAGCAGAAGGTGTCATCGAGCGCATCGATGGTGCACGATTCGAGGCGCACGGCATTCGCCGGCCTCGGTGGTGGGACCCGTTGAACGATGCTAGGTACTCATTTGGGGCACATCGTCTCAGCATTCTCGTGCCAGGACTCAACGAGTACGGCACGGACAATACAGACGCGCCGCGGCTAACTTGTTCAGTCGCTGGTGACTGGTCCTTTACAACCTTGGTAAGCGCCAACTGGCAGGATCACAGCAGCGGTTTTGGCGGGCCCGGGCATCGGAGCGTGGGGGCGGGAATCGTGATCGAGACGACCGACCGCGTACCCTTGCTCACCTTGTTGAGGGCCAGCACCGGGGGAGGCACCGTGAGTCTGGCTACCTACGGCGGGCGTCGCGCCGGCGTGCGCAGCCAAGAGAAGCCGCTGCCCCTGCGTGAGGTCCAGCTCACGGTCGGTCGCCGCGGCGATGCTATATACACTGCCGCAACTGGCCGTGGCAGGGCGGCGCCTCAGGCATTCGAACCAATCACGCAACTCGTGTTACCCGACACCGTCAACGTGGGTCTGGTGGTGATCAATCGGGACGAACCCAGCGAAGGCGCGTTCGAAGCGTTCTTCAGTGACTTCTCGCTCACTGCAGAACCGTAGACCGCGCTTCCCAGCAGCTGGCCGCCCTTGCCGATCGTGGGCCAGTAGTGGCGTGCTCCACCCGCGCTCGTCGCGAACTCGACCGCGCGTGCAGAGGCCCCAAATGCCGACGCCCTCTGTGACAGAGGGCGTCGGAAGGTCTCCCCGGCGGCGACCTACTCTCCCATGGAGTCGCCCCCATAGTACCATCGGCGCTGGTGGTCTTAACTGCCCTGTTCGGAATGGGAAGGGGTGTGGCCCCACCGCTGTGGCCACCGGGAAAGTTGTGAAGCGGGCAATATCGCGCGGTTGGCTTGGCCCTTGGTTCAGGGGAACGACCAAGCGGATGGGTATTAGTACCGGTCAGCTCAACGCATTACTGCGCTTACACCTCCGGCCTATCACGAGGTAGTCTTCCTCGACCCTACGAATCCTCGTCTTGGGGTGGGCTTCCCACTTAGATGCTTTCAGCGGTTATCCCGTCCGAACATGGCTACCCGGCGTTTGCCGCTGGCGCGACAACCGGTACACCAGTGGTTCGTCCACTCCGGTCCTCTCGTA
>CAYONP010000069.1:0-33055 GCA_964405335.1 uncultured Fimbriimonadaceae bacterium | reverse complement strand
GCGTCCAGCCGATCGGAGGCGGATGTGCGGCGCCCCCGTGTGCTGTTTGGCGGACTCTATCACGAGTCGCACACGTTCTTGCCGGCAACGACTCCGCTCGCCGCATTTGAGCAACGGGACGGACCTGCTCTGCTCCAGCAGGTCGGCGATGTCTCGGCCATAGCGGGGGTGGTTGACGTCGGCATTGCTTTGCGCTGGGACCTGTGTCCAGCGTCGTATTGGCACGCCACGCCCTCGGCGACGGCGGCCGAGGAGGTCGTCGCGCGCTGGTGGCAGCGCTTCCGCGGCACCTTACGCCACGAGCTGCGCCGCGGCGTCGACGCCATCTTCGTCTGCCTCCACGGAGCCATGGCCAGCGTCCACCACCCCGATGTCGAGGGCGAGCTGCTGCGCCGCATCCGTGCCGTGGCCGGGCCCGAGACGCTGATCGTCGGGGTCACCGATCTGCACGCCAACCACTCGCCCTCGATGGCGGTGCTGAGCGACCTGCTGCTGACCTACCGCGAGAACCCGCACAGCGACACCAAGGCGACCGCGCTGCACGCCGCCGAGCTGCTCGACCGGCTGCTCTGCGACGGGCGCCGGCCGACCACCGTGTTCGAACAGGTGCCGATTGTCTGGCCGCCGACGGGCACCGGCACGGCCGACTCGCCGATGGCCGAACTCGAGGCGGCCGCGCGGGCGATCGAGGCGGCCGAGCCGGACATCCTGGCGGTCAACGTCCACGCCGGCTTCTCGTATGCCGACACGTACGATACCGGGGTGAGTTTCACCGCCAGCACGCTGGGCGACCCTTCTCGGGCCCAGGCCTGCCTGGCCGAGCTGAGCGCGCTGGCCTGGTCGCTGCGCGAGCAGGGCGTGCCGGCCGAGCTGGCGCTCGACGAGGCGGTCGAGCAGGTGCAGCGGCTGCTCGGCGCGAATCACGGCAGCGGCCCGGTGCTGCTGGTCGAGCCGTCGGATAATGTCGGCGGCGGCGCGCCGGGCGATGCGACGGTGCTGCTCGGCGAGCTGCTCGCGCGGCGGCTGCCGAAGGTCGGCGCGGCGCTGTGGGACGAGGAGGCGGTGCTCGCCTTCGCCGGCTGCCGGCCGGGCACGCGGCGCACGCTGCGGCTCGGCGGCAAGGGTAGCCTGCTGGGTGGCCGGCCGCTCGAGTTCGAAGCCGAGCTGATCGCGCGCAGCGACGGCGAGTTCGAGCTCGAGGACGCCCACTCGCACGGCGCGGCCGCCGGCAGCAAGATCTCGATGGGCCCGTGCGCGGTGGTCCGGCCGGTGGGGCTCGATGCCACCATCTTGGTCACCAGCCGGCGCACGCCGCCGTTCGACCTCGGCCAGTGGCGCAGCCAGGGCGTCGACCCGGCGCGCTTCGAGGTGCTGGTGGTCAAGGCGGCCGTGGCGCACCGCCAAGCCTACGACCCGATTGCCCGTGCGCAGCTCTGGGTGCGCACGCCGGGCGCCTGCCCGAGTGACCTGAGACTGCTGCCGTATGAGCGCATCCGGCGGCCGATCTACCCGCTCGACGCGGTGGAGGAGGGGCCGGCTCCGACCGCGTAATCGGCGGCAGGAGCACGCCGTGGAGTGGACCCTCTTGCTGCTGGCCACCGCCGGCCCGCCACTGACGCCGGCCGACGATCTGCCCGCCCCGCCGCCTGGCCTGCACTGGCGGCTCGACTGGCACGACGAGTTCGACGGCACCGAGCTGGACGAGACCAAGTGGGAGTGCCCACCCGACGCGCCGCGCCGCGACGGCTGGTGGCTGCGCCGGGCGGTGGCACTCGACGGCCGCGGCCACCTGGTGATCAGCACCTTCCGCGACGGCGAGCGTTATGTCGACGGCTGCGTGCGCACTCGCGGGCGGTACGAAAAGGCCTTCGGCTACTTCGTCGCGCGGGTCCGGCTGCAGCGCCAGGTCGGGCACTGGAGCGCCTTCTGGCTCTACAACGCCTGTGTCGGCAACCTGGGCAACGGCGCGGTCGACGGCGCCGAGATCGACATCTTCGAGAAGCCCTGGCTCGACGACCGGGTGCAACAGACGCTGCACTGGGACGGCTACGGCGCCGAGCATCAATCGCAGGGCCACGTGGCCGAACAGCCCGGTGTCATGGACGGCTGGCACACCTTCGGCCTGTGGTGGGCCGAGGACGCGTATCGTTTTTACATCGACGGCCGCGAGACGTGGCGCACCGATGCCGGCGGCATCTGCCGCGAGCCGCTCTACCTGAAGCTCAGCGACGAAATCGGCAGCTGGGCAGGCAAGATCGACGAGGCGGCCCTGCCGGACGAGTTCCTGGTCGACTACGTGCGCGTCTACGACCTGGAGGAGTCACCGCCGCGAAGGGCGCGCCGGCGGCGGTGAGGGCGTGAGGCCACGCCCTCACCGCGGAGCGCTCACCGCTTGCGCCGCCGCGCCACCAGGGCGAGGCCGCCGCCGAGCAGCAGCAGCGTGCCGGGCTCGGGCACGGCCGACGCGGCCAGGTCGAGCCGGCTGTTGTCGATGGCCAGATATGGGAACTCGTTGTTGGCGAACCAGCCATAGCGGTTGCCGCCCAGGATGCCGACCAGGTCCGACGGATCGCTGAGCGTCCAGGAGTGGATGGTCGGCCCGCCGGCGGCGGCGATGGTCAGATCGACGGCCAGCACACCACCATTGTCGTAGAAGTCGTGCTGGAAGGTGTACCAGCCGGTCTGGTCGATGGCAATCGGGTCGCGGCCCGGGTTTTTCGGGTACGAGTTGGTGCGTCCGGCGTTGTTGCTGGCACTGAAGACGAACCGGTTGCCGGTTCCGGGGCCGCCGGCATCGTCGTAGAACCCACCGTTGAAGATGAAGTCGCGACGATGCGAGCCGGCGCTGTTGTTGATCGCCGAGGTCCAGTCGAAGCGCGTGTCGTTGGCCCAGCCGGCGTCGACGTCGAGATAGACGTCGACCGCGGTCGAGTAGCCGAGGGCGGGCCAGACGCTGCTGTAGCCGCCCCAGTTGGTGGCGGCGGTGCCGGCCTGGCCGTGCCAGGCGCCGGTCGACGAGGCGATGCCGTCGGTACCCGAGGCGACGCGCACGGCATCGAATGAGCCGCCGAAGACGTCCCAGCCGGCCGTGTCGGTTTCAAAGCCGTTGAAGAACATGGCGCGGCCGGGTAAGACGGCCAAGCCGAGCAAGATTGCCGCGAGGCCCGCGCCGCGCAGCGGTCGGTGAGTCATGTCGGTCCTCCTGGAGCGCTGGTCCGCGCCAGAAGGTGACGACGGTAACCCACCCACCCGGCGAACCGCAGCTCAACCGCTCTGGTGCAAGCCGCGTGCCAAGGTGCCACAGTGCCGCAGGCGGCACCACGTTGCCAGGGCCGTCGAGTGCGGGGCACGCCGGCCCCGCCTAGCTATCGCGGCTGCCCGCGCACGAGGACTGTAGGGCCGCCGTCCAGCTGCCGCAGGCTACGATAGCCGAACCGCATTGCGCCGCCGCCGACGACGTACCCAATGACCGACCAGATGGTGGCCGTCTGCACGTCACCCGCCATCCGCAGGTCAGACGTCTCGTGCCAGGAATGCGCCAGAAAGGCCCAGGTTGCCAGCACCGCAATCAGCAGGAAGGCGGTGCCGAGTGCGACAAAGGCCCAACCGGCCCATCGCGGCGTCGCCGGCTGCCATTTCGAACCGCACTCTTGGCAGACTCTGTCCTTGGTGAAAGCGACTTGCCGATCCGGCGCGACACAGACGTACTGATCGCTGTCACAGATCGGGCAGCGCTCCATGTCGCTCATGCGCCCCTCCCCCACGCGCCGACGGACTGGCCGCCGGCGGACACCACTCACTCCACCCGCGCCGCGCCCCAGGTGGCCAGATCGTCGAACATCCCGTCGCCGGCGTCCTCGACCAGCAGCGCCAGTTCGGTCACGCCGGTCAGGTCGACCGAGACGGCCACCGGCTGCTCGAGCTCGGTCAGGCGCGGCGAGCGGTAGAGCTCGCGGCCGTTGCCCAGCACGACAAAGACGACGCTGCCCTTCGGCCACTCGGGATGCCGCCGCTCGGGCGGGATCGGGTGCACCCCGACGGTGGCGCGGAGGGTGCGCGGCGCGCCGTCGAGGGCGAACTCGAGGCGGCCCGGAGCGTGGACGCCGACGCCCTTCTCGAAGGTCAGGCCGGGCACCCGCAGCGTGTCGTCGAGCTCCCAGCAGCTCTGGTCCCAGCCGACGCGGCCCCAGCCGGTGGCCGCACGGACGCAGCGGGCGCGCAGGTCGCTGAGGTAGACGGGGCCGGGCGGCAGCGGCTCGGCGTCGAGCGCATGACACGCCGGCAACGCGGGCCAGGTGCTCCGCACCCGACCCGCGCCGCCGGCCGGGAGCGGGAACAGCCCCTCGGGCACGCCGCCCGGCACCGGCGCGAAGCTCGCCTCGCGGCGCAACTGCAGCCAGCCTTCGAAGCGCACCGGCAGCCCGCAGTCGAGCCGCAGCTCCAACGCATGCTCACCCGCCGGCAGGGGCACCAGCACCCAGGCATCGACCGGCCCGCCGCGGCGGCGGAAGTGGACTTCACAGCGGACCGGGTCGCCCGCCATGGTCAGCGTCGGCGCCAGACCGGGCGTCTCGGCCGGCGGGACGACCTGGAGCTGCAGCTCGCCGGTCCAGCCGTCGGGCACCGTCACCGTGCCCGCGATCGCCGGCACCGCCGGGTCGGGCAGGCGCAGGTCGCAGACCGGCGCGAGCGGCTCGGCGTCGGGTCCAGCGCTCGTCAGACGGCCGTCGGCGACGGTGAACCGGCCGTCGGGCAGGTCGGGCCAGCGGCGGTTGCCGGCGCGGATTTCGTAGAGCGAGACGGCATAGTCTTCGAGCGGCAGCTCGACCGTCGCGCCGGCGGGGTATTCGCCGTGGAGGTAGCGATAGGGATAGACCTGCACCACCTGGTACGGCCCGGCTGCGCCGAGGTTGAGGCTCTCGTCGAGGGTCAGCGCGAACGCTGCCGGCAGGATGCCGGGGTTGCGCAGGCCGACCAGGCAGCGGCCGTCGCCGTCGCCGTGGGCGTAGCCGTACGGCTCGCCGCGCCGCGGCTCGCCGCCGAGCAGCGCGGTGTGGCGGAACTGGCTCTCGTTGGCGCGCAGCCAGTTGCCCACCTCGCCGAGGAAGCGGAGGCCCGAGTCGCTCTCGGCCAGCACGTTCAGGTCGCAACAGACGATATGGTTGCCGATGGCGCCGCGTCCGGCGGTGGCCATGACCAGCTCGTCTTCCCACCGCGCGGCCATCGCCTCGCCGCTCAGCTCGATCCCGTCGATCAGGTGGTCGGCCCGGACCTGGTTGCCGTAGAGATCCATGCCCCACAGCGGGAACTGCCGCCGCTGGCGACGGAGCAGGTCGAACACCTGCTCGTCGCGGACGGTGATCAACGCATCGCGCAGCCACGGGCTGGGCAGCTCGCTGGCCACCGTGTCGCCCGGCACCGTGTGGACGCCGTCGAGCACGGTCAGCCACCACGGGCTGGCCCACTCGGCGCAGATGAACAGGTCGAGGATCATGCCCGGTTGCAGCGCGCGGAGCCGCTTGAACACCCGCATCTGGTTGACCGCCACCGCGTAGGTGCCGTAGACGCCCGCCTCGTCGCCGACGCCGACCAGGTGTCCGTGCCCCGGCTGGTTGCAGCCGAAGCCCTGGCCGGGGTACATGCCGTCGAAGTTGATCGACATCATGCCGAAGCGACTCACGATCTCGGCCAGCCGGTCGCTGATCGCCTCGAAGTAGGTCGGCTCGGCCAGGCAGTAGGCTTGGTCGTGCTGCAGGCCAAAGCCCTGGGTGCGGCCCCAGGCGTGGGTCGGCACGTCGAAGATGCAACTGAAGCTGGTCCAGAACCCGAGCGGCGTGCCGAGCGGCGCCAGCGCCTCGCGCGAGCGCGGCCAGACCTCCGGCTCCTGCGGCTCGAACAGCGCATCGGCGCGGTACATGTCGAAGCCCGCATCATAGGTCCAGGCGTCGAAGGCGAAGCCCGTCTGGTCTTTCAGCTCCCGCGCCCGCTCGGTCATCGCCAGGCCCTGCGCCGTGCGCTCCGGCGGCCTGACCACCCGGAAGCCGTTCCAGTAGAGCGCCGCCCGCGGCACCCGCGGCCAGTGCGCCGAGTGGCGCGCGAGGTAATCGAGGAAGGCGCGCTCGACCTCGCCGTCGGGCGCCGCGCCGACGACCGTTGGATGAGCCTCCCACCGCCCGCCCGGCGGCAGCCAGCGGCCCGGGTACTCCCGCGCCTGCAGCCGCCCGCCAACGGCCGTGGTGCGCGCGCCGGCGAACTCGATGCCGAAGTAGAGGTGCGCCGTATAGACCGGCTGGCCCCAATCGCCGATGGCCGGGAAGGCCGGATCGACGGCGTAGGTGATCGGCTCGCCCGGTGCGACCGACTCGGTCTCGGCCCAGCGCAGCAGCACCGGCGCGGCGGTGGTGTTGACCACCGTCAGCCACTTGCGCACCACGCCCTCGCTGGCCGTGTAGCGCAGCTCGACCGTCGGCAGGCCGCCGGCGGTGGCGACGAACCGGCCGTCCTGCTCGGAGGCCGCGTAGGCGTCGGAGTCGACGACCGTCGCCTCGTCGCCGAGGCAGAGCCGGAACTCCGGGCCGTCGGCGGCGATGGTCTGCTCGCCGGCGGCAAAGCCGACGCTGCGCAGCCGGCCGCCGTCGAGGCGGACGATGCGGGCGACCGGCCCGGCCTCGAAGCGCCACTCGGGCGCCGCGTGAATGGACATCAGCACCAACCCCCAGGTCATCATGTCACCGTCTCATCGGCCTCGCGCCCGAGCGCGGCGTAATGCCCGCGCCGGGCCACCTTGTCGGCCCGCAGCACTTCGCCGGCCAGGCGCGCCACCTCCAGCGCCTGCTCGGCCGGCACGGCAATCACGCCGTCGCCGTCGGCGACAATCACGTCGCCCGGCGCGACGGTGACCCCGCCGACGGCCACCGGCACATCCATGGCGTCGAACTGCAGCCGGCCCTGGACCATGCTCTGCGCGCAGAAGCGGGCCCAGAACGGCACCCGCTGGAGGATAATCTCATCGGTGTCGCGCACGCCGGCGTTGCTGATGTAGCCCCGCGCACCTCGGCGCAGGCCGGCGAGCGTGTTCTCGCTGCCCATCAGCCCGGCGTCGACGCCGCTCAGGTCGAGCACCGCGAGGTCACCCTCGCCGAGCTCGGCCAGCCACGGATAGGTACACACGTTGCCATAGTACCAACCACTCCAGGCGGCATACTCGTCGGGCGTGCCGTGCGGGATAGTGCCGCGATAGGGCAGGTAGCGCGCGGTGCGGGCCAGGCCGCAGATGCGCGTGCGCCAGAGCGGGCGGATGTCGGGGCTGAGCGAGCCGATCGCGTGCAGGCCGAGCGCGTCCATGCCGTCGCGCACGTCGGCGACGCGGAGTGGCGCATAGGCGGCGAGCAGCGCGGCGCGGTCGGGCTGCGACATGGCGACCTCCGTCACGGCCGCGTCGGTCCGAGGGCGAGCAGCGGCAGCAGCTCGCTCGGCACGGCGCCGCCGTAGTTGAACAGCACAAATCCGCCGGCGCCGAGTTCGCGGGCAAGGTGGATCTGCCCAGCCACGCGGTGCGGCGGCAGGGTCGAGTTCGAGGCGGTCACGCCGATGCCCGGATAGACCGGCACGCGGCCGGCGACGTATTCGAGCTGGCTCTCGACGTTGGCGGCGAACTCGCTGTCGCTGTTGGTGTAGTCCATCGGGCAGACGAAGTCGAGCCAGCCGCGCTCGATCCACATCACCCAGTCCTGCGCCACGGTCTCCTTGCAGTGCGGGAAATCGCGGAACACCGCGGCGCTGATCTGGCAGGTTGGCTTGATCGCGCGCACCGCGCCGGCGACGGCCTCGACCAGGGCCGAGATGTTGTCCTGCCGCCACTGCGACCAGACCGGTCGCACGGCCGGTGCGTCGAGGCCGGCCGGCCAGTCGGCGATGGTCAGGCCGCTGGCGGCCTGGAACCGCTCGCGGCAGCCGGCGCAGAAACAGGTCTGCCCGCCGGGGTAGCGGATGTAGTCGAAGTGGACGCCGGCGACGTCGTAGTCGCGCGCCACCTCGACCATGCTCTCGAGCTCGAGCCGCTGGTTCTCGGGGTGCGAGGGGCAGAGCCAGGGCATGGTGTTGCCGGCCCGGTCGACCTGCAGCCGACCGGCGGCGGCCAGCTCATCGCGGAAGGCCGGCGGGCAGTCGCCGCCCAGGTTGTAGTTGACCTTCCAGACATGCACCGCGATGCCGTGCGGCCGGGCCGCCTCGACGCAGGCGGCAATCTGGTCGCCCCGCGCGGCGACCACCGGGTGGTGCGGCAGCACCTCGCTGTCATACAGCGCCACGCCGCCCCACAGCAGGTTGGGGATGATGGCGTTGAAGCCGCAGTCGGCCAGGTTCTGCATCGAGACGGCCCAGTCGCCGTGCGCGCCGGTGCCGCTGTGGTTCCACAGCGCGCGGAACTCACCCGGCCGGGGCGCCATGCTGGCGATGTAAACCTCGTGCAGGATGGCATCGGCCGCCGTGCCCTCTTCCATCGCCTCGATGTAGCGGCCGTCGCCATAGGCCGCGGTGGACCGGCGCAGATGCTCGTTGTGCTGCTCCCACCGCGCCGCCGCCGGCGGGTGGGCGACAAACCAGTTGCGGATGGCATCGAGCCCGGCCAGGTGCCCCAGCCGCTCGGGCGGGGCCATCACCGTGTCGGCCACCTGCCGCCAGACCTCGGGCACATAGTGGCCGACCACCGCGAGCATGAACCGCCGCTTGGCCGCCTCGTCGCCGCCGGTCAGCACGTGCGCCAGCCAGATGCCGGCGTCGCTCATGACCAGCGCCGGCGCCTCGTCGCGGGTGCCGTCGGGCGCGCGCCACCAGCCGATCACGCGGCCGCGCGCGGGATCAACCGTCGCCGCCTGGATGTTCCACGAGTCCTGGATGAAGCCCTCGGGTGTGCCCTCGATCACTCCCGCCTCAATCTCGACGCGGTGAAACTCGTCCGCCTCGGCGCGGCGGTGGGTCACCTGGGAGACGCCGAACAGCTCGGCCAGGCCGCCGCCGAGCGAGTAGAAGGCGAGCACCTTGCCGCCCTCGGCGACGAACCCCCGCACCGCCGCCACCTCGGCCTCGCTGAGGTTCGGACTGTAAGCGAAGATCGCCAGCTTGCGCCCGGCCAGTGCGCCGCGCTCGACCTCCTCATCGGTCACCGTGCCGGTCATCACCCCGGCGCCGTCGAGCAGGTGGCTCATCTGCTCGGCGTAGCCCTGCACCGCGTCCATCTCGGCCCCGCCGTCGCGCATCGCGTTGGTGCCGATGACCACCACAATGTCCTCGCGGTAGCCGCGCAGGTTGTCGATCTCGATCGCCCCGGCCCGCGCCGCGCCGCGCCAGGGGCTGAGCCGGATGCCGGTGATCTGGTCCCAGCCGAGCGGCTCGCCCTCGATGCCGAAGGCCGAGCGCGGAATGCTGATCGTCTGCCAGCCGAGGTGATCGAGCGGGATCGAGGCGCCGTACCAGCCCGGCCCGCTCTGGAAGAAGAGCGTCAGTCGGCCGAACAGGCCCGGCGTCTCGACCTTCAGGTCGAGCGTGAACCGGCCCCACAGGGTGAGGTCGAGGGCCACCGTCCGGTCGTGATAGACCCGCGGTGCCTCGCCGGTGGTGAAGTCGGCGGCCAGTCGCAGCGCCTGCCCGCCGTCGCGTTCGGTGAGGGTGACCGGTGGGCTCTCGTTGCTCGGGCGCCAGGCCTCGCGGGCCGCCTCGAGGGTGGGATAGTCGAACGCCTCGAGCAGCGCCTCGCGCTGCTGCGCACCCGCGGCGACGGCGGCGAGCAGGAGAACGATGGCAGGCATGGGCGGCGCTCCGTGCCGAGAGTCTACTCGCCGGCGACGATGCGCGGCAAGACGGGCGCCCGGCAGCGTGCCGGCGACCGGTGCGGCGGGCGAAGACGCCCGCGCTCCGTGCTCGGCCGCCGCGGCATATCGCTTGCACAGCGTCTGGTAGAATGGCGTCGGGAGTGCGTGCGTGACGGGATCCGAGGGTCGTGGGCGGCGATGGCGGGCGACCTTCCGGGCGCTCGGCAACCGCAACTACCGGCTCTTCTTCTTCGGCCAGGGCATCTCGATGGTCGGCACCTGGATGCAGATGATCGCCCTCGGCTGGCTCGTTCAACGGCTGACCGGCTCGCCTGCCATGCTCGGCTGGGTCGGCTTCTGCAACCGCGTGCCGTCGGCTTTCCTCAGTCCCCTGGCCGGCGTGCTAGTCGACCGCTGCAACCGCCACCGGCTGGTCATCTGGGCGCAGGTGCTGTCGGCGGTGCAGGCGCTGGCGCTCGGTTTCCTGGTCATCGCCGACACCATCAGCATCCCGCAAATCATCGCCCTCAGCCTCGGGCTGGGACTGGTCAGCGCGATCGAGATGCCGGCCCGCCAGGCCTTCTTCGTCGAGCTGATCGACCACCGTGACGACCTGCCGAATGCCATCGCCCTCAACTCGTCGCTGTTCCACGGCGCGCGGCTGGTCGGCCCGGCGGTTGCCGGGGCGCTGATCGCCTGGTATGGCGAGGGACCCTGCTTCCTGATCAACGGCTTCAGCTACAGCGCGGTGATCATCGCCCTGCTGATGATGAAGGTCGCCCCGCGAGAACTGCCGGCGCGGCGCCAGAACCCGCTCCGCGACTTCACCGACGGGGTCCGCTACGTCGGCGCCCGGCCGGCGATCCGCGACCTGTTGATCGTCGTCGCCATCGTCGGCCTGTTCGGCATGCCTTATCCAACGCTGATGCCGGTCTATGCCGAGGAGGTGCTCCGCGCCGGCTCGCGCACCTATGGCTGGCTGATGACCGCCGGCGGCGGCGGAGCGCTGCTCGCCGCGCTCTACCTGGCCCAGCGCGAGAGCCTGGTCGGCATCGGCCGCCTGGTGCCCCGCGCGATTGTCGTCTTCGGCATCGCCTGCATCCTGATGGGCTGCTCGCGCCTGCCCTGGCTGTCGCTCTGCCTCATGCCGCTGCTGGCCGGCGGGATGATGGTCCGGGGGGCGACCGCCAACACCGTCGTGCAGAGCCTGGTCGACGACGACATGCGCGGGCGGGTGATGAGCCTCTACACCCTCGCCGTGATGGGCTCGCAGCCGTTCGGCAGCCTGCTGGTCGGTTACCTGGCCGAGCATCTCGGCGTGCCGGTGGCCTTCTGGCTCGGCGGCGGCATGGCGCTCGCCTGCGGGCTGGTCTTCGGCGCCCGCATGCCTCGGCTGTCGCAACGGCTGGCTGCCCGCGGCGACGACACCTGCATCTATGGCGATGCCGGCGGCCTGGCGGCGACCAGCGAGCAGATGCCGCTCTACCGGCAGTGAGACCGCCGAACGCGGGGGGCGACCGATGACCGCACTGCTTCTGCTCACCCTGACCCAGGCGCCCGTCGTGGTGCTGGCCGAACGGGGCCTGCCCTACTACCAGGCCAACCAGGCGGTGACGCCCCGCGCGGTGACCACTGCGCTCGGCGCGGCCGGGATCGAGACGCAACCGGTCGCCGCCGACGGCCTGGCGGCGGCGCTGGCCGAGCCGGCGACGCGGGTGCTGGTCAACGTCTATGGCAGCAGCTACCCCGCCGGCGCCGACGAGGCGCTGCTCGCCTTCACCGCCCGCGGCGGTCACCTGGTCAGCGCCGGCGTGCCGTTCAGCCACCCGTGCGAACCGCAGACCGTCGGCACGGTGAGCCACTGGCGCGACCTGGGCTATCGCCCGCTCGGCGAGCGGCTCGCCCTCGGCGCGCCGGCGTTCGTACGCGAGACCGCCACGATGAGGCTGCCCGACGGCTCGCCACTGGCCGGCCTGCGCGACGAGGATGCCGGCATCCTGCCCGGAGCGCAGGTGCACTGGGGCATCGACCCGGGCGCTCTGCCCGCCGGCGCGCGGCTGGTGCCGTTCTTTGGCATGGCCGAAGGTGGGCGCACCGTCTGGCCGGTGGCCGGGCTCGAGTTCGGTCAGCGGCGTGTCTTCTGGGCCGGTGCGGGTGATTTCGCCGACCCGCGCCGGCCGCGGCAGATTGCCTGGGCCGCGCGGCTGCTGGCCATCGGCGTGGCCTGGTGCCTCGACCGGCCCGACGCCTACGCCGCCATCGACGCGGCGCTGCCGCTGCCCGAGTGGGAGCCGCCGGCCGAGCGCCCGATCGCCGCCTCACCGCTCCCGACGCCGCCTCGAGTCGAGCGGGTCGAGGAGCTGCTGGTCTGCGACGTTCGCGGCCAGCCGCGGGGGGTGCAGCAGGCGACTGCCTGCCTCCAGGGCCTGGCCAACCGCGCCGCGCCGCGCGTCTATCTGATCTGGGACGAGCACGACGAGTTCTGGCTGCGCGAGTTCGAGCAACAAGGCTGGATCGGCGGCACGACGAGCGTAACTCCGATGGAGTTGCCGGCCCGGCTGGACCTACCGGTCGGCGGCGTGGTCCTGAGCGACGCCGCGTCGTACCAGGCCGCCGTCACGCTGGCCGGCCTGCGCGACTGGCTGGTCGGCGACGAGGCGGCGGCCGAGGCGCTCGGGCTGGCCGTCGCCGCCGACCTGCGCGGCCGCCTCGCCACCCGTGCCGACGCGGTGGCCTGGGCGATCGACGAGCTGCTGCCGGCCTGCGCGCCGGCGACCGTCTGCCACCTGCATCACACCAGCGCGCCGCTGCCGCTCGATTACCTCGTCGCCGAGCGGATCTTCTGCTACTGGCTCGCCGGCGAGTTGGACGGCAACGACGCCGAGAGCGACCCGCCGGCCGAGCTTGCCCAGGCCGAGCGGCTCTACCGCCGACTGGCCGCGCCGGGCGCGGTGCTCGGCTGGTGGGGCGCCGGCGACCCCTACGCGGGGATCGGCGAGTACCCGGGCATGAGCCACGCCTCCGAGCACGGGCTGGTCACCCTCGGCACGGAGTTTTCGAGCAATCTGTCGCTCCTCTCGCAGATCGCCGCGCCGCTCCGGCAGCGCGACCCTGCGCCGGCGCCGGCGGCCGAGGCGCGGGTCTACCTCGCGCCGAGCGTGCTCGAATCGGGCAACGATCCGTGGTACTGGCAGCGCCACCAGCGCACGGTCTGGCTCAAGCCGGGCTGGGAGCAGGTGCCTGTCTCGTGGTGCCTCGGCCCGCTGGCCGCGCGGCTCCAGGCGCCGCTGCTACGCTGGTATTTCGACCGGCTGCCGGCCGGTCACGAGCTGTTCTGCGCGGTCAGCGGGCTGGGCTACATGCACGCGCCGGTCTACGCCGCGGCGGTGGGCAACCGCGCGGCGGTGACGGCCGAGTATTGGCGCCAGACCGAGGTCATCTGCGCCGAGCTGGGGCTGCGCGCGGTGCATCTCTACACCGGCGCCTGGGGCGAGGGGACCGTGGCCGAGTTCGACGCGACGGTCGAGCAGGCTGCCCGCGGCTGCTCCTCGATCGCCACCTGGCTGACCGACCTGGGCCGGCCCGAGGGGCTCGACTACACGGCCGCGCACCGCCGGCTCGACGGCGGCATGCCGCTCTTCCGCTGCCTCACCCGCTGGGTGCCTTGGACCGTCTCGGCCGAGCTGGGGCTGCGCCAGGACCAGGCCGAGGCCCGCGCGCTGGCGACCGAGATCCGCGCCCAGGCGCCGGCCGACCGCCCGGCCTACCTGCTCGCGCTGGTGCTGAGCTGGAGCGCCTCGCCCGAAGTGATCCGCCTGGCCCTGGCCGAGCTGGGCGATGAGTACCGGCCGGTGACCGTGAGCCAACTCGGGCAGTTGTACCGCGCAGCGCCGTGACGCAGGATCTCGGGAGCCTGGCCATGCGCCCGTTCCGCCGTCCGCTGGCGTTGGCCAAGCGGCGCATCGCGATGCGCCGCTACGGGTGCAACGCGCCTACGGCTGTAGGGGCGCATGGCAATGCGCCCGTTCCTCCACCCGCCGGCGTCGGCCGATCGGCGCATTGCGATGCGCCGCTACGGGCGCGACGCGTTGTGTGATGTGACCACGATCGAATGGGCTCACGGCACCATCACCGTCCCATCCGCCTCGACGGAACCCAGCGCACGGCCGGGCAGTTCGACCTCCGCGCCGTCGACGGTCACCGTCCGCGGCTCGGCGGTGCTGTTGTAGAGCAGGATGCGGCTGGGCAGACGGGCGGTCCAGACGCCGTCGCGCCGGCCGTCGAGCAGCGGCCGGACCGCGCCCGCGGCGGCGGCGAGCGCGTCGGCCAGCGCGGGCGGCTCGGCCGACGGGATGCGCACGGCGCGGGCCAGCAGCGCCTCGCCAGGACCGGTGTCACCGTCGACCGTCTCCATCGACCCGAACTCGACCGCGATGACCGTCCCGCCGGCGGCCTGCCATGCGAGCAGGCGCGCCAGCACGTCGGCCTCGACCACGCTGCCCTGGACGATGATCAACCGGTCGTGCAGCGCCAGGGCGCCGTCGCGGACGAGCCGCTCGTCGACCACATCGAAGTCGAATAGGTCGCGGCTGTGGACCGTGACGTCGAACAGTGGCTGCGGCAGCGCCTGTGGGCCGCGCAGCCGGTGGTCGGTCGTCGGGAAGAAGAAGGCGACCTCGGGCTGCGAGTGCTCGCCCTGCAGATACGGCGCATAGCGGGCGAAGATGTCGGTCGCGCCGAGCAGGTTGCCCGGATAGTCGAAGTACTCGCTGGTGCCGCAGGTGGCGTCCTTGAAGATGCGCTCGATCTCCTCGTCGCGGGTGACCTCGCTGGGCGGCTCGGTGACCAGGCGAACACCGTAGTGCCGCGCGGCGGTCGAGAACCGCTTGTAGAAGTAGGGCGGCAGCTTGCCGTGGGTTGAGCGGACGGTGTAGCCGTCGGTGCGCGAGCGGGCGACGAAGGCGGTGTAGTCGGCGCCGAACATGACCCGCTCGCTGCCGAAGCCGATCTTGATCTCGTGCGGCCGGTCGGCGAAGTAACGCCGCGAGACACCCACCGCCGCGCCGGCGAAGTCGACCATCGACTCGAGGTACCAATCGACGAAGTCGAGCCAGCGCCGCCGCACCTGTGCCCGCTCGGCCGGCGGCAGGGCCTGCGTGGCAGCGAAGTCGGGCCCCTCGGTGGCGCACCAGGGCGGGTAGTCGATCGCCTCGGGCGTGGCGAAGTCGGTGCCCCAGGTGGTGTTGAGCGCGGCCAGGTCGGCGTAGCGCGCGAGCGCGTCGGCCCGGAAGTCGGCCCGGGCGTCCTCGTCGGCGATCCAGAAGTCGGGGCCGACATAGGGTGCCGGGACGACCCAGTCGGCCATGCCGATCGGGTAGCCCACCTCGCCGTAGTCGCAGGCCATGGAGACGAAGATCTCGCCGACCAGATCGCCCATGGCGGCGTGCAGCTCGCGGTAGTAGCGATCGAACAGCGCGAGCGTGCGCGGCGACCAGATCGACGGCGCGAACGTGGTGCGGCCGTTCTTGAGCGAGACGAACGGCGACCAGAACTCGCTGGCCATGGCCCAGGCCGGCGCGAAGTGGAGCCACGGATAGACCGCGTAGTTCATGCCCCGCCGGCGCAGCTCCTCGGCGTTGCGGCGGTAGTAGTCCCAGTCGAATTGCCCGCGCTCGGGCTCGAGTGGCAGCCAGCACTGATAGTCCTCGATCACGCTGACGTTGCACAGCTCGTGCAGCGCGTCGAAGTCCATGCCGGGCGTCCAGTCCGGTCGCGGCTCGCCCCGCGCCAGGGCCATGATCAGGTTGACCGACAGGTTGCCCGTCTTGATCGGAATCGGCGTCGGGCCCACCGCCACGCGACTCATCGGTTGCACCTCCATGTCGCCATACGGCGGCATCGCCGCCGGGCCGAGCACCTCGGCGCCGCGCCAGCCGGGCCCGGTGGCCGCCAGGCGCAGTTCGCGCCCGCGGTCGAGCACCGTGACCCAGGCGAGCAGCGGGCCGTCAGCCTCGATCACCAGCCGATTGGCGCCCGGCCGCAGCGTTCGCAGCGGGGTCACCGTCGCCTGCTGCCAGCCCTCGCCGCGGGCCACCTCGAGGTCGTCGAGCCGGGCGACGAAGCTGCCGTCGACCACCACATGGAGTCGCGCGCCGGCGATGCTCGGCGCGTCGAACTCGGTTTCGGCGCGGAACCGACCCTCGCCGCCGAGCCAACTCGGCGCGTCGACCGGCGGCTCGACGCGGCGCAGCGCGATCGCGTCGAGGTAGAGCAGGTAGGCCTGGTCGCTGAACCGACGCTCGTCGCAACGGAATGTCAGCCGCGCGCGGCCGGCCTCGAGATGGTACCGGCCGAGCGTGCGCCAGCCGAAGATCTCGCCGGTGCGCGGGTGGCCATACGGCGTGGCGACATCGTAGCCGGCGAACCGCCGGGGCCGGTAGCCGGGCGCCGCGAAGGTGAACGGGCTGGCCGAGTCGGGGCGGTCGGTGCGGCTGGCGGCGAGCAGCACCTCGTACCAGCCGGCGGCGGGGACGGTGAGGTCATACGCGGCGTGATAGCCGCCTGGCGGCGCCGGCGCGCCGGTCTGGAGCTGGAGGATCGCGCCGCCGTAGCAGCCGGCGAAGGCCTCGTCGCGGCCGATGGTGGTGAAGGTGTGGTCGGGCGAGGCCTCGGCCTCGAGCCAGAGATCGTGCGGCGGCGCGGGCGGGGCGAGGACGAACAGCAGGAGCAGGGGGCCCATCGGCGGCTCCGCTGGTCGGTTGTCCCCCGACGCGCCGATCCCTCGCGGCGCATAGTGAGCGGAGGAGAACCGGATGCCGGAGAGCCGGGGAGTGACCGTGACCACGCCGTCGGAGTGCGAGCTGACGGTGGCGAGGTTCGTCGCCGCGCCGCGCGAGCGGGTGTTCGCCGCCTGGACCCGGCCCGAGCTGGTCACCCAGTGGTTGAGCGGACTGGACACCTGGCACCTGGCCGTCTGCCGCATGGACCCGCGTCCCGGCGGCGAGCTGCGCTGGGAGTGGCACGGCGCCGACGGCGAAGTGATGGGCCTGAGCGGCACTTTCCGCGAGGTCACGCCGCCCGAGCGGATCGTCCACACCGAGCTGTTCGACGAGGACTGGACCGGCGGCGAAACGCTGGTCACCGTCGTGCTCGACGAGGTCGACGGCGGCACGATGATGACCATGACCGTGCGCTACTCGTCGCCCGAGGCGCGGGACGGGGCGATGGCGACCGACATGGCCGACGGCATGGAGCTGGGTTACGTCCGGCTCGAGCGGCTGCTCGGCGCCGGCTGAGCGGCGATCCGGGGGCAGGGGGGACACCGCCCGGCGGCGAAACGGTCCTCCGCACCGGCTGTCCGGAGCCCGCCATGACGCTCCTTGCCCTGCTCAGCCTGCTCGCCGCCGAGCCGCCCTTCGCCTGGCGCGAGGCCGCGCCGGAGACCTGCGGTCTGTCGAGCGAGGCGCTGGCCGCGCTCGGCCGGCACCAACTCGCCCGCGGCGGGCGGGCACTGCTGATCATCCGCCACGACACGGTCGTCCACGAGACCTACGCCGAGGGCATGAGTCGGCAGACGAAGCACAGCACCGCCTCGCTGGCCAAGTCGATTGTCGGCGGCATCGCCCTCGGTCTGGCGCTCGACGACGGCGCGATCGACCCCGACGAGCCGGCCTCGAAGTACGTCGCCGCCTGGCGCGACAGCCCCGATCACCAGCGCATCCTGGTCCGCCACCTGGCCACCCACTGCTCGGGCATGAGCGACTCCGAGCACGTCGAGACCGGCTGGGAGGCCGAGTTCTGGGGCCGCGACGCGAACCCGTTCCTGGTCGCGCGCGACCGGGCGCCGATGCTGTTCGAGCCCGGTAGCGCATTCCAGTACTCGAACCCCGGCATGGCCATGCTGGCCTGGTGCGTCACCGCGGCGACCGGCCGCAACGCGCGCGACGAGCTGGCCGCGCGGGTGATGGAGCCGATCGGTGCCGACCCGGCCGAGTGGACCTGCGGCTACGGCCGGACCTGGCCAACCGACGGACTGCCGCTGGTGCCCAACTGGGGCGGCGGGAGCTACAGCCCCGACGCCGTCGCCCGCGTCGGCCGGCTGATGCTCCGCCGCGGCGACTGGCAAGGGCGGCGAATCCTGGGCGCGGCCACGCTCGACCGCCTGGTCGCCGACGCCGGCGCGCCGCTGCCGCGGCGCGATGACCCGGCCGAAGGCCCGCGGCCGCGGCCCGGCCTGTGCTGGTGGCACAACGCCGACGGGGTGTTTGCCAGCCTGCCGCGCGACGCCTACTTCGGTGCCGGCGCGGGGCAGGAGTTTCTGGCGGTCGTCCCCAGCCTCGACCTGATCGTCGTCCGCTTCGGCAATCAGGCGCGCGGCACGTCGTTCTGGGGCGGGCTCGAAGAGGACCTGCTCAATCCGCTCATGGCCGCGGTTGTCGACGAGCATCCGGCCGACCGCATCGGCGCGGTGCGCTTCGGCGACGAGATTCGCCGCGACGCGGTCGGCAGCGATAACTGGCCGCTGACCTGGGCCGACGACGATGCGCTCTACACCAGCTACGGCGACGGCTGGGGCTTCGAGCCGCGGACCGAGGCGAAACTGAGCCAGGGCTTCGCCCGCATCACCGGCGGGCCGGAGGATCACCGCGCCGAGAACCTGCGCACCGCCACGGGCGAGCGCCTCGGCAATGGCGCCGCCGGGCCCAAGGCGAGCGGCCTGCTCTGCCTCGACGGCACGCTCTATGCGCTGGTGCGCAACGTCGGCAACAGCCAACTGATCTGGTCGACCGACCACGGCGCGACCTGGGAGTGGGGCTTCGCCTTCGACCAGAGCTTCGGCTGCCCCGCCTTCTGCAACTTCGGCCGGGATTACTCAGGCGCGCGCGATGGGTTCGTCTACGTCTATTCGAGCGACGGGCCGAGCGCCTATGAGCGGTATGACCGCGTGGTGCTCGCCCGCGCCCCGCGCGACCGGCTGCGTGAGCGGGCGGCCTGGAGCTTCTACGCCGGCCGGCGCGACGGCGAGCCGGTCTGGTCGGCCGACATCGCCGAGCGCACCGGCGTGCTGACCCGCCTGGCCGGCTGCCGGCGGCTCGACGTGGCCTTCAATGCCGGGCTCGGTTGCTACCTGATGGCGCTGGCCCACGACGACGCCGGCGGCTGGGGGCTCTACGCCGCGCCCGAGCCGTGGGGCCCGTGGCGGGCGGTGTGGCAGACCGACGACTGGGGCCTCGGGCAGACCCACGGCTATCGCCTGCCGACCAAGTGGATGTCGGCCGACGGCCGGACGTTGTGGCTGGTCTTTTCGGGGAGGAACCACGCGGGCGTGGAGTATGACGCCTTCTGTTTGCGCCGCGTGGAGCTGCTGCCGCCGCAAGGGAGGTGAGCCGTGCCGACCGTCAACACCGTCTGGGAGCTCGGTTTTCGCAGCGACCGCAGCTATGCCGACCCGTTCGCCGAGGTCGAGCTCGACGTGCTCTTCCGCGACCCGGCCGGCGTCGAGCGCCGCGTGCCCGCCTTCTGGGCCGGCGACGACGGCTGGCGCGTGCGTTACAGCTCACCGCTGCCCGGCACGCACACCTGGCTCAGCCACTGCTCCGACACCACGAATGCCGGCCTGCACGGCCGCGAGGGGGTGATCGAGCTGACGCACTATGCGGGCGACAACCCGCTCCGCCGCCATGGTGGCATCGCCGTCTCGGCCGACCGCCGCACCTTCACCCACGCCGACGGCACGCCCTTTTTCTGGCTCGGCGACACCTGGTGGATGGGGCTCTGCGAGCGGATCCGCTGGCCGCAGGACTTTCGTTTGCTGATTGCCGACCGGGTGGCCAAGGGCTTCAGCGTGATCCAGATCGTCGCCGGCCTCTACCCCGACATGCCGGCCTATGACCCGCGCGGGCGGAACGAGGCGGGCTATCCCTGGGCGGCCGACTGGGCGCGGATCAACCCGCGCTACTTCGATCTCGCCGACCTGCGCCTCGAGGCGCTGGTCGACGCCGGTCTGACGCCCTGCATCGTCGGCTGCTGGGGCTACTACTTGCCCTGGCTCGGCGTCGAGCGGATGAAGCGGCACTGGCGTTACCTGGTCGCCCGCTGGGCGGCGCTGCCGGTGGCCTGGTGCCTCGCCGGCGAGGGGGCCATGCCTTGGTATCTGACCGACGACCGCGAGCGCGACGTGGCGCAGCAGAAGGCCGGCTGGACCGAGCTGGCGCGCTATGTGCGGGCGATCGATCCGTTCGACCGGCCGGTCGGCATCCATCCCACCTCGGCCGGGCGCGAGCAGGTCGACGACCCAGCCCTGCTCGACTTTGAGATGCTGCAGACCGGCCACGGCGACCGGGGCAGCCTGCCGAACACCATCCGCGTGGTCGCCGAGGCCATCCCGCGCGAGCCGCGGATGCCGGTGGTCAACAGCGAGGTCTGCTACGAGGGGATCGGCGAGGCCTGCCGGCAGGAGGTCATCCGGCTGATGTTCTGGGCCTCGATCCTCGGCGGCTGCAAGGGCTTCACCTATGGTGCCAACGGGCTGTGGCAGGCCAACGGGCGGACGATGCCCTACGGTCCCAGCCCGCACGGCCTGGCCTGGGGCTCGACCCCGTGGGAAGAGGCGATGCACCTGCCCGGCTCGAGCCACCTGGCCGCGGCCAAGCGGATCCTGGCCGGCTATGACTGGACGCGGATTGAGCCGCAGCCGAGCTGGGTCGCCCCGCACGCGACGCCCGAGCAGCCCGGCGGCGCGTTCGCCGCGGGCATACCCGGTGAGCTGCGGCTGGTCTACCTGCAGGCCGGCGCCGCCTGGGGCCCGCCGCCGATGCGCGAGCTGGAGCCCGGCCTGGCCTACAGCGCGCGGCTGGTCAGCCCGATCGACGGCGAGGTGCACTGGCGCGGCGCGGCCCAGGCCGACGCCGACGGCCAATGGCGCCTGCCCTTCGAGCGCCTGCCGATCTTCCAGGATTGGCTGCTCATCCTCTCGCGCGGCGACGCGTAGGTAGGGCGCTTTCGCCGAAAGCGCCGCCGACCGGGACGGTCGGCCTACGCGCCGAGGTAGGGCGCTTTCGCCGAAAGCGCCGCCGACCGGGACGGTCGGCCTACGCGCCGAGGTAGGGCGCTTTCGCCGAAAGCGCCGCCGACCGGGACGGTCGGCCTACGCGACCACCTCGAGCAGCGCCAGAAACCCGCGCGCCCCGCGTTCCGTGTACGTGCCCGAGGCCGTGCCGCCGAGCACGAAGCCGGCCGGGCCGGCGGCCGCCAGCCGCTCGGCGGCCAGGGCGCGCAGCCGGTCGTGCGGCCATTGCTCGATCTGTTCCATGTCGTCGAGGTTGCCCACCAGGCAGATGTCGCCCAGCGCCGACTTGGCCGCGCGCAGGTCGCAGTCGCCGTAGGGCGGACCCTCGAGCGGATCGAGCGCGTGCATCTCGACCGCGCGGAACAGGTCGAGGTAGCGCATCACCGGCCCGTGGTTGTGGTAGTAGGCAATCGCGTCGTGGCGGCGCATCAGCCGGCACAGCTCGCGATCCTGCTCCAGGCAGAGTGCCTCGAAACCCCGCGGCCCGAGCTGCGTGGTGGCATACTCGCCGCCGATGATCCGGAAGGCCCGCACGCCAGCCTCGCACAGCGCGCCGATCCAGGGCACCAGCCGCGACTGCGCCAGGGCGACCAGGTCGCGCATCGCCGCCGGCGCCTCGGCCCAGCAGAGGCAGAAATCCTCGGGGCTGAGCAGCGTTGCCGGCCAGCAAATCGCGTCGGGCACGCCGACCAGCACCAACGCCTCGTCGCCGGCCCGCTCGACCCACGCGGCATACTGCTCCAGCGCGATGCCGGCCGGCCGGTGCGGCATGGCGGCAATCTGCTCCAGGTCGGCCGGTGTGCGGCAGGCGAACTCGACCGTCGCCGAGGTGATCGCCGTGTGCCGGTGCACCTGCCGCAGATCGCCCGCGGGCGTGTGGAAGATGGTGATCTGGTCGCGTCCCTCGCGCCGATGTTCGACCGCCGGCTCGGCGCCGAAGAACGGATCGCCGCCCGCGCCGACGGGGATGAGCAGGTCGAGCCGGGCGAGCATCTCGGCGCCCACGTCGCTGTCGGGGTCGACATGCCCCCAGCCGAACGGACTGACCGGCACCCGGTCGGGCGTACCGCCGCGTAGCGCGCAACGGAGCCGCTCCAGGCTGGTCATCGGACCGCCCCGTGCATGGCCACGATGTTCTCCAGCGGCACGTCGGGGCAGATGGTGTTCGAGCAGAAGAGGCACAGGTGCGCCCGGCCGGCGCAGGTTTCGATCGCCTCGTGGACGCGCCCGATGACCTGCTCGGGCGTCATCCGCGGCAGCTCGGTGGTGACCGCCAGCGGGCCGAAGATGAGCAGCGACTCACCCTCGCGGGTCCGCTTGTCGACCAGCTTCTCGAGGGTCACGCCGCACTCGGGCTGGAACCCCTGAAAGCCGCACACGCCGGCCTCGAGCAGGCCGTCGACCAGCGGCATGACGTTGCCGTCGGAGTGCCACACCGGCCGGCCGCCGACGGCCCGGATCGGCTCCAGCCCGCGGGCGACCAGCGGCAGCCAGTGGCGTTCGAGGAACTCCGGCCGGAGCATCGGGCCGCGCTGATCGCAGATATCCTCGCCGAGCAGCACGGCCTTCGGGTAGAGCCCTTCGGCCATCAGCCGGGCGAGCAGCAACGACTGGCAGTAGGCGTCGGCGCTGGTCGATTCGAGCAGCTTGCGCGCCCGCTTCTCGTCGGCGGCGTGGAGGATGAACCAGTTCTCGTAGCCGAGCCAGCCATAGTGCGTGATCCGCGCCCCGGCGCCCCACTGCGCCGGCATCCAGGCCATCTCGCCGCAGCGCGACTGGTGGTGCAGCCAGTCGGCGCGGTAGTGCTCATACCGCGCCTCGAGGTCGAATTTCGCCTCGACCGCCTCGGGCTCGGGCAGCGCGTCGATCCGCGCGCAGGCTTCGTCATAGCTGAGGCCGCGGTCGGCGGCGTGGTAGGTCTCCTGGTCGACGCAGCGGTATTCGCTGCCGGCCCGCGGGAAGAACATCGCCAGCAGGCCGTCGGCGCCGAGCGCGCGATAGGCCGCCACGCCGACAGCGAACGGATCGGCTTCGTAGTCGGCCTGGCTCACGCCGGCGAGCTGCCAGAGATAGGGCGGATTGGCGATCCAGCCGCTGAGCACCGGGGTGCGATCCGGAGGTTCGAGCGCGAACACCGCGTCGAGCCGCTGCCGAGGAGTCATCCAACCTTCCCCGTCATGGGGTTGGCCGGCGGGGCCGCCCTCCCTCCTCAGTCGTCCCGCCGCACGCACCGAACGTAGTTCAGAATCCGAACCTCGTCGCGCTGCGGGCCCATGCCCTCGCGGTAGCGCGCCGGCTCGCCGACCTTCGGGTCGCTACGCAGCGCGCCGGCGCCGTGGGCGTCGACCTGCCGGCCGGCCCGGTCGCGCAGCGCCGACAGACCGCGCCCGAAGCAGACATAGACCGCCGTGGCGAAGTGATCACCGTGGGTCGTACCGGTCCAGCACCAGGCTTCCGGGTCGGCCAGCACAAAGTGCGGGTCGATCGCCGGTCCGCGCCGCGCCGGGTCGGCCGCCTCGGGCGCGCGGCCATAGTCGACGATGCTCTGCAACTCCTTCGCGTCGGGCAGCCGCCAATCGTCGTGACCGGCCAGGCTCAGGCCCTCGGCATAGGCCAGCGCCGTCGGCCAGTCCATCGGCTGGGCGCTGGTCGCCTGGGTCCAGGTCAGGCCGGTGGCCCGGTCGGTCACTGTGCCGTCGCCGTGGTCGGCGAAGTCGTTCC
Source organism: uncultured Fimbriimonadaceae bacterium (assembly GCA_964405335.1). Lineage (GTDB taxonomy): Bacteria > Armatimonadota > UBA10988 > UBA10988 > UBA10988 > CAYONP01. Next base: position 9,457 of record CAYONP010000069.1, on the reverse strand, counting down.
GGCCATAGGCTGGATTGCCGCGGCAGCAGAGCACGCGGTTGAGCTTGCCGCTCGGCCCCGGCGGAGCGCCGGGCGGGTGCTCGATGCGGACCGGGTAGGCCTTGATGTGAGCATCGGCGAAGTTGAACCCGAACGCCGCTTCGTCACCGAACATCGTTCGGCCGAGGTAACGGGTCGACGACCAGTACTGGCTGTCGATCGGCCGCTCGCCGCGCCGCGGGTCGCCATACTCGAAGGCGAAGAACCGCGTGTCGAGATACGGTCGCCACCGCCGGATGGAGCCGTCGAAGTCGGCCAGCGAGGTGAGCTCCTTGATGCTCGGCAGCCGCCAGTCGTCGGCCCCGGCGACGACCAGCCCCGCGGCGTGGCGCACCGCCTCGTCCCAGGTCATCGGCCCGGCCGGCCGGCGCTGCCAGATCAGCCCGGTCTGCAGGTCGCTCACGGTGCCATCGCCGTTGTCGCGGAGGCGCATCGGCAGCGTCACGTAGTGCGCGTCCTGGCCATACAGCGGCTCGCCCGGCGCGACGTCGACCGGCCGCCCGGCGGCGTCATAGGCGACGGTCTGCCCCGCGTCGGCAATCGGGTAGGGTAGCGCCAGCAGGCAGACGACCGAGCCAAGCCACGGCATCGCGGTGCTCCTGTCGGGCTGAACACACGGGCGGCGGCGGACTTGCGCGGGCGGCGACGGTGCGGCTCACCGCCTGGCCGGCCAGAGTACTATCAGCCCCATCAACCCGGAGCCGACCAGCGCCGCCGGTGCCAGCGGCGGTGGCGTCACCGTCAGCGTGGCCAGGTCCAGGCCGTGCTCGAGCAGATCCTCGTTGTGGAACCACATCCCGGCCGTGCCGATGGCCACCGAGCAGGCCAGCAGCAGGCGGGCGACGAGGTTGGGGCCCGGTGTCGGCCGCAACGCAGCGAGCAGCAGAGCGGCGGCGACGAGCGGCGAGGCGACGATGGGCAGCCAGGCGACCGGATGTTCGGCCACGATGCCGCGGTGCGAGAGGTAGACTTCGGCGCCGATGGTCAGATAGCCGCCGGCGAGCAGCGCGGTCAGCCAGCGCGCCCGCGGGCCGCTCATTGGCCGAGCAGCGCCGGGTCGGCGACCGCGCGGCGGAGCTGGTCGAACGCCAGGCCCAGCTCATAGGCCGCCTGAACGGTGTTGACCTCGGCGCGGATGCGCGAGGCGAGCGCCTCGAGCACCTCCAGATTGATGCTCTTCTGGTTCTCGTAGCGGGTCAAGGTGATTCGGTAGTCCTCGCGTGCCGAGCGCAGCACCGTCGCCGCGGTGGCCACATTCTGGTCGGCCGCCAGGCGCATCTCATCGGCGACCACGACCTCTTTCGCCACCTGCAGCGAGAGCTCGACCTCGCGCGCATCGAGTTGTGCCCGGCGCGCCCGGGCCGCGTCGAGCTCGGCCCGCCTCATGCCGCCGTCGAGCAGCGGCAGGCTGATCGATACGCCGCCGAGGTACTCCTCCCACCGCGGCCCGCGGTTGGCGAACAGGTCGGCCATGCCGAAAACGCCGATCTCGGGCTGGAACGCCCCCGCCGCCGCCCGCTCACCATGCCGCGCGGCGGCGACACGGGCGCGCGCGGCGGATAACTCGGGCCGGCGCGCGAGCGCCAGGTCGAGGCTCTCCGCGCGCGTCGGCAGCCAGGCCGCCGGCTCGTCGGCCGGTGCCAGCCGCAGCTCGGCCAGGGGATCGATCGCCAGCAGCTCACGCAGCTCGGCGGTCAGCACGCGGACATCGCGCTCGGCGTTGGTCACCGCCTGGGTCGCCTCGGCCAGCGCGGCCTCGTCGCGATAGACGTAGAACTCCGGGATCTTGCCCTGATCGAGTGCCAGGCGGTCGTTCTCGAGCCGCTCGGTGTGCGCCGCCTCGAGCCCACGGTAGACCTCGACCATCGCCTCGGCGAGCAGGATCCGGCGGTAGAGCGCGCTGACCAGGTAGGCGATCTCCAGCCGCATCGTCTCGAGGTCGGCCTCGCTAGCGCGCACCGCCTGGCGCTGCGCGGCTCGCTGCTGCTCGAGCCGCCCGCCGGTGTAGAGCGGCCACATCAGCATCAGGTTGCCGTCGAGCGCCGGCCCGGCCGGCATCATGCGCAGCGGAGTCGGCTGGACCGAGCCGGCGCCGGAGACAATCATCCCGCCGTCGCCGTAGGTCGCCCAGCCGGTGGCCGAGAGCATCGGCCGCAGCCGGGCGCGGGCGGCTTCGAGCATCGCCGTCGCCTCGTCGACGTCGGAGCGAGCCATGGCCAGCGCCGGGTGGTTGGCCAGCGCCTGGGCGATGAGCTGCTCGCGGGTCCACGCCTCGGGCAGCTCCGCCGGCGCCAGCGACTCGCCCGGCGCCGGCGGGCCGAGCACCTGGGCCGACAGCCGCGCGGCGAGGAACAAGCAGAGCACGGCACGCATCGGTCTCACCTCATCTCGTGCGGCGCGGCGCGGCGCAGGGCGCGCACACGCTCGCGCTGTGTGGCGGTCAACTCCGACCAGGCATCGTCCCAGTAGGCCTGCCGCAGCGCGGCCAGGTTGGCGCTGGCAGTGCTCAGCTCATCGCTGGCGCGCTGCGCGCCGGCGACCGACGGCCGGTCGGCGGCCAGGTAGCCCTCGAGCCGCTCGGCGCCGGCCTCGGCGGCGGTCAGGTCGCCCTGCGACGCACGCTCCCAACCGGCCTGCAGCGCCGCCAGTGAGGCGGTCTGGTGGTCGCTCAGTGCCAGCGCCTCGGCGTGGCGCAGGAGCCAGGCGACCTCGGGGGTCAGGCCGAGCTCGGGCAAGGCTACGGGCGCCGCCGGCGGCGCGGGCGGCTCGCGCCACCACGGCCGGCCGCCGTTGCGCCAGAGCAGGAACCCGGCCAGCAGCAGGGCCAGCACGGTACCCGGCCCGAGCACGAACCTGGGCCGGCGCGGCTCACTGCTCATGGCCGTCCTCAAGCGGGGGCAGGTCGGCCGGCACGCCGATCTGCTCGCCGAACTCGGTGATGAACCGATGCTCCGACTCATCCAGCAGCCGGAGCTGCCGCCAGCGGTGCTCGCGGCGGCGGAAGGTGCGTTCGAGCCAGGCGATCAGGTCGTCGACCAGGGTGTGCATGATCGGGATGTCGAAGAGGGTCAGGATGGTGCCGAAGAAGAGCCCGCCGAGCACGGTGGTGCCGAGCGGCTGATAGGCATCGAGGCCGGTCTTCGGCGCGAAGGCGACGGGGATCATGACCACGCCGGTCGAGATGGCGGTCATCAGGATCGGCCGCAGCCGCTGCGGGCAGGCGGTGCGCACGGCGGTGTCGCGCGGCACGCCGGCGTCGCGGTACTGGACAATCAGGTCGACCAGCAGGATGGCGGCGGTGATATCCATGCCGGTGACCACAATCACGCCCATGATGCTGACCGTGCTGAACGCCTGGTGGGCCAGCCACAGCGCGACGAAAACGCCGGACAGCTCGAGCGGGATGCTGAAGACCATCTGCAGCGGCTGGATGAAGCCCCGGAACTGCGCCACCAGCACCAGGAAGATGAACAGGACAGCGAGCTGCAGGCCGATCAGCAGGCGGCGGAAGCTGTCCATCATCTGGGTCATGTCGCCGCGGGCTTCCATGCCGTAGCCGGGCGGGTAGTTCAACTGGCCCATCGAGTGCATCATCAGGTCCATGGTCACGTCCATGGACGGCTTGTGGCCGATGCGGTAGTAGCCGTTGACCGAGATGACCCGCCGCAGGTTATCGCGCTCGACCAGGGTCGGCGTGCGGGTCAGCCGCACCGCCGCGACGGTCTTCAGCGGCACCTGCCGGCCGCCGGCGGTGGTCAGGTAGAGGTCTTCCAGGTCCTGGCCGCTGGCCCGGTCGCTCGCCTCGTAACGGACCAGGATGGTGTTCTGACGCAGGTTCGGCAGGCGGTAGAACTCGTTGGTCAGCCCGCCGCGCATGGCGTAGTAGGCCTGTTCGGCAATCGACCGCGGCGTCAGCCCGACCTCGGCGGCGCGGGCCTGGTCGACGTCGATCCGCCAGGTCGGCTTGGTCAGCTCCCAACTGATGAACGGCTGAAACATGTCGGGCATCGACTCGGCGATCCTCAGCGTGTCCTTGCCAAGCTGCTCGAGGACGGCGAAGTCGGGCCCGTAGATGATGGTCGAGACGGGCGCCAGCGCGGTGGCCATCACGTCGCTGCCCATCTCCTTGATCTGGAACCGCCGGATGCCCGGGATCTCGGCCACGGCGCGGGCCTGCACCGCGTCGATGATGTCCCAGATGGTCCGCCCGCGGTCGTCCTTGTCGCTCAGGGTGAGCATCATCATCGCGCCGTTGGCCTGCGGCATGGCGTAGCCGGTGAAGAACGGCGAGAACGACTCGAACATCGTCTCGGTGCCGATCTTGGTGGCGACCTTCTCCACCTCTGGATACTCGAGGAACATGCTCTCGATGCGGAAGACGGCCTGCTCGGTGGCCTCGAACGAGACGCCCGGCTGCATCTCCAGCGCGCCGGCGGCCTGGCCGACGTCGGCCAGCGGCATCATCTCGCTGCCGATGAAGTTGTAGAAGCAGAAGCCCAGGATGACCGTGGCCAGGATGCGCGCCAGGTTGGTGCCGCGGTGGCGCAGCATCCAGTGAATGGTCCGCCCGTAGCCGCGCTCGGTTCGGTCGAGGAAGCGCTGGAACGGGATCAGCAGCCACTGGTGCACGAGCCGGTAGGGGGCGAAGCGCAGGTCGCGCTCGCGCTCGGCCTCGGGCCGCAGGAGGTTGGCGCAGAGCAGCGCGGTGAGCGTGAAGCTGACCAGTGTCGAGGCGGCCAGGGCCATGATCATCGGCCAGACCAGCTCGACGAACATCATCTCGGTGATCCCGCCGCAGAAGAGCAGCGGGCTGAGGCCGACGATGATGGTGAAGGTCGAGGCGAGCACCGCCAGGCGCACCTCACCGATGCCGTCGATGGTCGCGTCCTTGACCGTCTTGCCCAGCCGCAGGTGGCGTTCGACCGCGTGGATGTCGACAATCGTGTCGTCGACCACCCGCCCGACCGAGAGCAGCAGGCCGATCAGCGTGCCGCTGTTGAGCGACATGCCCATCGGCATCACCCCGAGCACGGCAATCGCCAGGCTGGTCGGAATGACCGCCACCGCAATCAGCGTGCCGCGCGGTTCGCCGAGAAAGAAGAAGATGGCGATCGCGGTCAGCAGCGCCGCGACCAGCAGCTCCTCGACCAGGTTGTGGAACAACAGGGTGATGAAGTGCGCGTTGTCGTACGCGACGGCGAAGGCGATGCCGGGGTAGTCCTGTTCGAGCCGGCGCAGTTCGCGCTCGATCCGCGGCACCACCTGCGCCGAGCTGGCCGACGGGTTCTGAATCACCTCGACGCCGATCGAGGCGACCACCCGGCCGTCGCTGCCCGGCGGATGCTCGAGGTAATGGAACGCACTGCGGCGCTCCCAGTGGGTATCGACCACCCGCGCCACGTCGCGGATGTAAATCACCTCGGGGTGCTGCGTGAAGGTGCCGCCGACGTCGCCCCGCGTCGGCGCCGCCGGCGCGGCCTCACTGGACCCGCCGCCCATGCCGCCCATGCCCCCGCCGCCCGAGGCCTTCGGCCGCGGCGCCTGTCCGCCACGGACGGCGGTCAGCGGGTAGTTCTCGACCGTCGCCGGATCGATCGCCCGGCTGTCGACGCGGATGATCTGCTCGCTGCCGCCGGCGGTCACCGTCCCGGCGGCCTGGCTCAGGTTGTACTGGTCGAGCGCGTTGCGCACATCGAGGATGCTCAGGCCGAAGGCGGCCAGCTTCTGGCGGTCGACGATGACCTGTAGCTGGCGCCGGTAGCCGCCGTAGGGCACGATGCTGTAGACGTCCTTGACCTGCTTGAGCCGGTTGACCACCTCATTGTCGGCGAACTGGCGCAGCTCGACCGGGTCCCACCCCTCGCCGGTCAGGCTGAGGGTCAGGATGGGCAGGTTGAGCGGGTCGATCTTGAGCACCCACGACGGCTTCAGGTTCGCGCCGGTGCTGGGCAGGAACGACTGGATGACGTTCATCAACGTCTGGGTCTCGAACAGCGCCTTGTCGAGATCGGTGCCGTAGTGGAACTCGAGGGTGACGATGCTGAACCCGTCCTGGCTGGTCGAGCGGATGAAGCGCAGGTTCTCGACGTTGACCAACTGCTCCTCGATCGGCTTGGAGATGTAGAGCTCCATCTCCTCGGCCGAGAGGCCGGGCATCATCGTCACCACGCCGATCAGCGGCTGCTCGACATAGGGCATCATCCGCCGCGGCATGACCCCCCGGAAGATCGCCAGGTAGGCCAGCGTCAGCACCGCCGTGTAGAAGGCGATAATGGCGTAAGGATGCTCGATACTCCACTTGTGAATCGCGTGCGTCGCCGCCCAGCGGCGCTCGTGCAGCGGCTCAGTGCCCGGCATGGCCGCCTCCCGACTCCGCCGCCGCGCCGGGCTGGTGCGTCGCGTCGCCAACCTGCGGCACGTCGACCGCCTGGTCGCTCGGCTGCACCCGGTCGCCCTCGCGCAGGTGCTCGTGACCGCGGTAGATCACCTGGTCGCCGGGCGACAGGCCGCGGGTGACCACCACCCGCTCGCCGTCGCGCCGGCCGAGCGCCACGCGGACCCGGTGCGCCGTGCCGGCACCGCCGCTCTGGCGCGGAGTCAGGTCCATGTCGCACTTGGGGCACTTGCCGGGCTGGTCCTGCACCACCTCGGGGTGCATGGTGCAGTAATACTCGGTCGTCGCCTCGCCGCCGGCGACCTGACGAGGGGTCAGGTCCATATCGCACTTGGGGCACTTGCCGGGCTCATCCTGCACCACCTCGGGGTGCATGGTGCAGTAGTACTCGGTCTTGCCCCCGCCGCCGCCGCCGCGGACGGTCCAGACCGCCGGGCTGGTCTCGCCGTAGATGTCGCCGGCCTGCTCGGCAACGTGAACGACGGCCGCCGCGGGCACGGTGATGACCTGCTCCTCGGCCGCGCCGACGCCGATCTGGAGGGTGATGAAGTCGCCCGGTAGGTAGAACCGGTCGGGGTTGTCGATCAGCGTCTCGACAATCGTCGTGCGGCTGGTCGGATCGGTCGCCGGGAAGACCGACGTCACCGCCGCCCACTCGGCCCGCTCGGCGTCCTTCTGCGGGATGATGCGCACCGCCGCACCGAGGCGGACCTGCCCCGCGTCGGCGGCGGCCACATTGGCCTGCAGGCGGACCCGGTCGATCGCCGCGATGCGCACCAGCACGTCGCCCGGCTGGACCAGCGTGCTCGGGCTGGTGACCCGCTCGGTGACCACGCCGTCGAGTTCGGCGCGGAGCACGGTGTAGCCCGCGATGGTCTCGGCGGTGAACGCCGCGGCGCGCCGACCGGCGGCCATCTCGGCGGCCTCGGCGGCGCGGCTCGAGCCGGCCCGCGCCGCTTCACGCGCGGCGGTCAGCGCGCTCTTCGCTCGGTCGCGCTCGGCGCCCGCCTGGCGCTGCATCGCCCGCGAGCCGGCCAGCTCCTCGCGCACGGCCTCCAGCTCGGCCTCGGCCGAGCGCACCTCGGCGGCCATGCGGGTGACCTCTGCGGAGCGCATGGCAATCATGCTCTCGGCTTCATCTTCGCCGGCGAGCCGACTGCGCACCTCAGCCTGGCCGCGGCCGATGCCGGCCTCCTGCGAGGTCAGCGCCGATCCAGCCTCGGCGATCATCGCCTGCGCCGAGCGGGCCATCGCCTCGGCGGCGGCGAGCCGCTCGCCGGCGGCGCCGGCCGACTCCTCGGCCTCGGCCACCTCGGCCCGGCCGGCGGCGATCCGGCCGCGCACCGAGTCGACCGCGGCGCGGGTGCGGCGCAGGTCGGCCTGGGCCTTGTCGTGCTCGGACCGGGCCGCGTCGAACTCCTGCTGCGACACGGCACCGTCGGCCAGCAGGGCGGTCATCCGCCGCAGCTCGGCCACCTGGTAATCGACCTCGGCCTGCGCCGCGGCGACGTCGGCCTCGGCCTGCGGCAGCTCCGCTTCGGCCGCGGTCAGGTTCGCGGTCGCGCGGTCGCGGCCGGCGTTGGCCGCGGCCAGCATCCGTCGCGCCTCGGCCTGGCCGCGCTCGGCGGCAATGGCGGCCTCCTCGGCCTGGGTCACGCGGCTGCTCGCCGCGTCGCGCTCGGCCTCGGCGGCGCGCACCGCCTCGCGCCCTTCGTCGCTCTGCGCGGCGCTGGTCCGCCGCGCGGCGCGGGCGGCGGCCAACTGGCTCTCGGACTGGGTCACGGCGGCACGGGCGGTGTCGACCATGCTCTCGGCCCGAGTCACCGCGGCGGCGCGCGCGGCGACGTCGCGCTCGGCCTGCTCGACCCGGTGCTCGGCGGCGCGGAGCATCGCCGCCGCCTCGTCGACCGCGGCCCGCGCGCCGGTCGCGTCGGCCCGTGCCGCGCCGGCCGCCTCCTGCGCGGCGAGGTGCATCAGCAACGCCTCGGAGGCCTTACCGCTCAGCTCGGCGGTGTCGAGCCGGGCGACGATCTGACCGCGCCGGACGGCGTCGCCCGGGTAGATCGGCATGTCGACGATGCGGCCGGTCACCCGCGCGCGGACGTCTTGCTCGGTGTCGGGCACGACCGAACCGGTGTAGCTCACCGCGGCGCTGAAGTCGCGTGGCTCGACGGTCTCGACGGCCACCGGGACCACGCCGACCGGCGGCTTCATGATGGTCATGTCCATCGCCTGGGCTTCAATCACGTCCATCTGCCCGGGCCGGCGGAAGGTCCGCGTCACCGCGCGAGCGAGGAAGAGGGCGAGCACCAGCAGCAGCGCCCCGGCGACGAAGGTGCGCCGCCGCGGCGGCACCAGCCGCGCCGGCGCGAGGCCGACCAGCAGCGGCAGGACGACGGTCAGCACGGCCAGGATAACGACCTGCCGTACCGCCGCCGGCGAGCGCTGATGAATCGGGTTGCCGGTGGTGATGCGGAACTCGCGCACCGCGCCGTTGACCGCCACGGCGAGCAACCAGACGCCGCGCTCGGGCAGGTCGATGGTCGCGTGGTAGTGGCCGTCGCCGGCATCGCGGGCGTTCACCCGCGGTGCCGAATCGGCCGCGCCGCGCAGGCGTGGCGTGATGGTGACGGTCGCCCCGGTGACCGGCTGGCCGCCGGAGGTGACCGCGAGGGAGACCGTGACCGGCCCGACCAGCGGCGGATCGGGTGTGATGTCGGCCTCGAGAGTGTACTGGCCGGCGCGGCCGGTGAGCACGCCCGCGCCGGCGGGCAGGGCGACGAGCAGGGCGATGAGCCAGCAGGCTGGGCGCACGAACGGACTCCCGGGCTGCGGGCAACGAGACGCCGGAACGGCGCGGGTTCCGCCCGATCGTGGCGGCGCGCGCTATTGCGCGCGGGTTCATCGCGGCTACCCCGGCCGGTGGTCCATGTGACGGCGCGCACGGCGCGCCCCACCGCTGTAGGGTCCCCACAGCGGACCACGGCTGACCGCCACGTTGGCTGTGGTCCGCGGTGCGGACCC
>CAYONP010000068.1:0-33430 GCA_964405335.1 uncultured Fimbriimonadaceae bacterium | reverse complement strand
CGCGAACGGTGGAGATTGTACAGGGCGGGTCTCAGACCCGCCCGAATGCCGGCGAGGCCGCTTCCAGGGCGGATCGCCTCGCTGGCGGGCAGGTCTGAGACCTGCCCCTACCACGAAAACCAACACGCCCGGGACGCCGGCGGTCCGGTAGGGCGCGCCATGCGCGCCGGCGCGGCGAGCGGCGATCCAGTAGGGCGGGCTGTGCCCGCCACGTCTGTCGGGCGGGATTGGTGATCGACATGGAGCGCGCCGATGCTCGTCTGGCAACGCCTGGTCGCCGGCCTGGTCCTGCTGCAATCGCTTGGAGTCGAGGAGTAGACGCTGAACAGGCTCCTGACCCCATAGCCGTTAGCTTATCGCAGACAACAGTGGATGGTGTCACTGGCGGCTCGCCCGCCAGTGCTGTCCAGCAGCTCGTCGGCAGCACTGGCGGGCCAGCCGCCAGTGGCACCGAGTGCCGGTCTTTGGGCCCAGAGTCAACCCCCTTGTCTCCTGGCCCCAATTCTGCTGTTCACCGCGTGGCAGTCGCCCCCGGCTGCTCGCCCATCAGCGCCTGAACTGCCTCGAGCCCGGTCAGCGCGCCGAACTTGGTCCGCTCGAGATCGACCTTCCAGAGGAAGTTCTCCTTGACCAGGCGGTACTCGACCTTCAACGGCGGCAGGTCGCCGGGCGAGCGGTATGAGCTGAGATAGACCTCGACCGGCACCGTCGCCTCGGCGCCGTCGCGCACGGCCACGCCGACCACGACCCGCTTGACCTCCATGACGCCCATGCCGCGGGATTCGAGGGTGAACAGCGGCGTCTGGTTGACCGAGACCATCTTCTCGGCCGAGGCCAGCGAGAGGCAGCGGCGGAAGCCGGCGGGGTCGTTCGCCTGGTCTGCGTCGACCATCGCCTGCACCACCTGCTTCGGCCCGCCGAAGATCGACTGCCAGAGCAGGAACCCACCGACGGCGACGGCGGCAATCAGGATGACGTTCTTGAGCAGGTTCGCGACGCTTACACCACTGCCGTAGTTGCGGCCGCCCCGCCCGCCCGACGGCCCGCGACGATGATAGCTTGCCATCGGTTCACCTCGCGTCGGGGGCCGAGCTCACGACCCCGCGAGTCCCGGCATCGACTGCATGATCTGGCCCATCGACATGCCGTTGACCTTGGTCTGCTCGAGGTCGACCTTCCAGGCGAACTTCTCGCGCACCAGGCCATACTCGAAGGTCACGTCCTGCGCAAACCCGGGCATGTTGGCGCTGAGCTTGACCGTCACGGGCACCGACGCGGTCGAGCCGCTGCGAGTGGCCTTGCCCACCGTGGCGCTCTCGACCTTGATCATGCCCATGCCCATGTCGCCGATCGCCTTCAGCGGCGTCAGGTTGGCGTTGGCCGCCTCGCCGGCGCCCTTGGCGGTCAGGCACTTGGCATACTTGGCGCTGTCGCCGGCCAGGTCGGCGTCGACCATCCGCTGGACCACCTGCTGCGGCGAGCCGGTGATCGCCTGCCAGATGAAGATCCCCGCGGGGATGACGATGGCCAGCAGGACGATGGTCTTGAGCACATCGGCAAAGCCGACGCCGGTCCGGTACCCGCTCCCGCCGCGACTGCCGGGCCGATTGCCGACTTGCACTGTGGGCATGACTGACTCCCACCCGCGGCCTCGCGGCGGCGGGCGACATGACTATCGTACACCGTCTGAGGCACGGATGTGCCGATGGTGCGGCCAAACGGTGCCGGGTGGTGTGACGGGGGTGTTAAGCGTTAATCTGGGACGCTGCCCGTGTTTCCTGTCTAGCGCGCTGGTCGCGAAGCTGGGCGGAGCCCCTCGTTACCGCCCAACCAGCAGACCGTTGAGACGGCCTGCGGGCAGTTGGCCTGGTTCCAAAGGAGGTGTGAATGCCAGGCCGAATCTACGGCTGCGGCGCTCCTGGAGCTGGCAGTGGGAGGCAAGCCCATGACAAAGCACGTCGGCAGAAGAGCACTCTGCCTATGGACGGCCCTGATCTGGACTGGATGCGTCAGTACGAGCAAGCTGCACGAGGTGGAGCGCGAGCTCGACCAGACCAAAGTGGAGCTGGACGACCTGAAGAACAGCCCCGGCAAGCTGCTTTCGGAGGCAAAGCAGGCGTTCGCCGCTCAGGAGTTCTGGGACTGCAAGACGAACACGCGCAACATCATGGAGCGCTATCCCGGCACATCGGAAGCTCACTCGGCAAAGGAGCTCCTGTGGCAGGCCCGCGAACGGATTTCTGCGATTGACGCCGAAAACGCACGCCGGGAGGAGGCGGAGGAGGAGCGAAAGCGCCGCGAGGCAGCGCACTCCGAGACTGCCCGCCAATCGGGCTCGCCCATCCCCGTCAATGAGCGCCTTTCCCACGATCAACGACGCGCGATTGCTGCGGACCATAACATGCGGTTGCGCGCACTCGAGCTCATCACCAAGGAGAAAATCGCGGAATCTCGTGACGAGACCGAGGCATGGCGCAGCCTCCAAGTGTCCGTGCTGGTCGGTACCCAGATGCAGAACGAGGTTTGCAGCGAGTACGGCATTACACTCGACGAGCTTCAGCAGATCTTGCAGGAAGAGGCTTTCGGCTCGCCGCTGTCCGGTTGGTGATGGCATCGGCTACTTTCGCTCGGGGCCTGCAACTCCCGGTCTCCCAGAAGGCAGGCGTCAAATGACCGTCGTGGCGGCGACCCTGGGGGCGCTATAGTGGGGGCGAGATGGCGATGCCCCACCTGCTGACGGTCGAGCTGCCCACCGAGGTGTACGAACCCCTGCTCCGCGAAGCCGAGCGAACCGGGCGCGAGCCCGCCGAGCTGGCGGCGCGCTGGCTGGCTTGCGTTGCCGGGGTGCCGATGGATGACCCGTTCGCCGCGCACATCGGTGCGTATCGCAGTGAGGTGACGGGCGTCGCCGCCGAACACGATCGCTACCTGGGGGAGGCGATTCGCGCCGGCTAGCCAGGGACGCTACGCGACCGGAGAACCGGCCCGACGACGCGAAACAAAGGTGTCGACGCGCACTCACCCCCACCCATCCGCCTCGCTGATCCCCGCCACATCCTCGCGCAGCGCCCGGCGCTCGGTCTCGATGCTGGCGTACAGCGCCTGGTCATAGGTCCGCGTTTTGAGCACCACCGGCATCGGCACGGCGTGGCCGAAGATCAGCGCCTGCTGCTTCGCGTCGAGGCCGGCCAGCACCGCCCGCAGGCCGGCCGCGCTGGGCGTGCCGGCGAGCACCGCCTGAATATCGTGCTCGTCCGAGAGTTGGCAGGTGATCCGTGTGCCGAGCTGGCTGAGGATCTCGTCGTCGATGCCGCTCGGCCGCTGGTCGACGATCAGCAGCGAGACGAAGTACTTGCGCAGCTCGCGGGCGATCTGGCCGAAGCTGGTCTGCCGCGCCGCCTCGGGACTGAGGAACTTGTGCGCCTCCTCGACGCAGATGACCAGATAGGGCGGTCGGTCGGCCGGCTGCTGCGTGGCGTGGTAGTGCTCGCTCCGCTGGACCCACTCGGCGTAGATCCGCCGCGTCAGCACGTTGGCCACCAGCAGATAGGCGAGCAGGCTGGTGACCTTGCCGAACTCGAGGATGACGTGCTTCCGCTGCTCGGCCAGATAGGTCAGCATCGCCTCGAAGCTACGCTCGGCGGTCGCGGGCAACGTGCGGTGGAGGAACGGGAACTCGCGCCGGCCGAGCCGCGCCAGCTTACGCCGCACCGCGCCGAGCGAGCCCTCGTGCGCGCCGGTCTCGTCCTTGAGCTGTTCCAGGTCGCCGTGCAGCAGCCTGGCCAGCCACTGACTCTCGTAGCGGTCGGCGAGCAGTCCGATGGTGTCGCAGCCGGCCTCGGACAGGCCGAACTCGCCGCGCATGGCGTAGATGTCGGCCGGCTCGATGTCGGCGTAGGCGAGCTGCACCGTGCCCTGTGGCGTGACGCCGCGGCGGCGGCTCGAGTCATCGTCGAGGGTGAACACCACCACCCGCTCGGGGAACAGCGTCTGGAGCCCGCGCGCCGGCTGCGCCGAGCCCTCCTGCCGCGCGCCGAAGCCGTACTCGTTGTGCATGTCGAAGGTGAAGGTGACCGCCTCGCGCGACTTGAGCATCAGGCCGGCGAGCATCAGGCGGGTGAGGAACGTCTTGCCCGTGCCGGTCTTGCCGAAGATGCCGTTCGACCGCTCGACCAGCTTGCGCAGGTCAAGGCAGACGGGCGTCTCCATCTCGAGCGGCGCGCCGATGTGCCAGCGGCCGGGGTCGCCGGCCTGGCCGAAGACCCGCGCGATGTCGGCCTCGCCGGCCAGCAGGGCGGCGGTGAAGTGGCCCGGCACGGTCTTCGGCTGCGCGCTCTCAAGCGCGGCCTCACTGCGGTCGTCGTGCGGCAGTTGAAGTAGCGGCTTGACCGCCAGCGTGACGTAAGTCGACTCGCCGCGCAGCACCTCGCGCAGCAGCGCCTGGTCGGCGCCGGGCGGACGGATGGGAATGCGCGGACTGGCCGAGAGCAGCCGCACGTCGGTGATCATGGCGTAGAAGTCGAACCCAACGCCGGCGAGGACGACGAACTGCCCGGCGCGGAGTGATTCGGTCTCGACGCCGGGGTCGAGCTTGACCTCGATCCCGTCCAGCAGGCTGCCGGCGGTGACCAGGCCGAGGGGGCGGCGGTCGAGGCTCACGACCCAATCCTCCCCAACACAGCCTGCAGACGGTCGTAGTCGTCGCCTAACAGACGGGCCAGGGCGCGGCCGGTGGTGACTAGGAACTCGCGCTGCTCCGGCGCACCCGCCGGCCAGACGGCCAGGCTGGCCGTGACCACGCCGGACAGCAGGTCGTCGCTCACCTCGGCGGCCACGAGCGTGCGCAGATAGCCGCCGTCGAGGGTGACCAGCCGTATGGCCAGCTCGTCGGCCGGCCGGACAAAGGCGTGCAGCCCGGGCGGGTGCGGCGGCAAGTGCGGCCGCCAGCGGCCGTCGGCGCCATGGCCGACGAGCAGCGCCTCGAACTCGGTGACCAGCAGCTCGCGAAGCTGCGGCTGCTGAGCGAACAGCTCGTCGGCGGGCAGGCCGTAGGCGGTCGGCCGGCGATTCGGGTCGAACGAGCCGTGCCGCACCTCGGCGACCACCGCCAGCGCCGCGCCGCCGGGCACGTCGACGGCGACGAAGCTGCCGAACGCCGGCTCTGTCCCGTTCGCCTGGGCGACGAAGCGGGTCGAGCTGGAGGCCACGACTTCGCCGAGGTGGTCAGGCATCGGTCAGACCCTCGGCGATCCGGCCGCCCATCACTCACCTTCTCCCCGCCCGCGCGGTGCGTCGGGGGCGTCTTGGCCGGGCAGCCACCTTTGGAGCGACTCGATCACCTCGCGATGCTCCGCCAGACCGGCCAGGTTGCGGCGCTCCAGTGGATCGGCGTCGTGATCGTACAGCTCCTCGCCGCCGTCGTGGTAACGGGTGTAGCGCCAGCGCTCGTCGCGCAGCGAGTGGTTGCCCCGGCCGTGGGTGCACAGCGCCGACCGGTCGGCCGGTGCGGTCGGGTCGGCGAGCCAGGGGCGCAGCGAACGGCCTTCCTGAGCCTCGGGCAGCGGCGCGCCGGCCAGTTCGAGCAGCGTGGGGTGGAGATCGAGCAGGCTGACCGGCCGGCGGCACACGCCGCCCGGCGCGGTCAGGCCCGGTACGATCATCATCAGCGGGTTGCGGTTCGCCTCTTCCCACAGCGAGAACTTGCGCCAGTGCAGCTTCTCGCCCAGGTGCCAGCCGTGATCGCCCCACAGGCAGACGATCGTGTCGCCGCCCCGGCCGGCGGCGTCGAGGCCGTCGATCAGCCGGCCGATGCAGTCGTCGACAAAGCTGATGGTGGCCAGGTAGCCCTGCACCGCGCGGGCCCAGTTGTCGGTGCGGAGCACGTTCTCATGGTCGCGCCGGCGGACGAACGAGCGCCCCACCGCTGGCACGTCGTCGAGGTCATCGGCGTCCGAGTCGGGCAGGATGATGTCGGCCAGCGGGAAGCGGTCGAAGTACTGCCGCGGCACATACCAGGGCAGGTGCGGCTTGACCAGCCCGACGGCGAGGAACCAGGGCTCCGCCGGCGGTCGGCGCAGTTGCTCGACCGCCCAGTCGACCAGTTGCCAGTCGCCCATCGCCTCGGGCGGCGCATCGACCGGCCCCCAGTCGAACTGAGCCGCACCGGTGATGCCGTTCAGCGGCCGACCCACCGGCTGCGGATCGCCCAGGCGGTCGACGTACCTGCTCCACGACGGCAGGTCGTTGAACCCGCCGTGGAACAGCTTGCCGCTGGCGAGCACCTGATACCCGACACCCTGCAGCGCCTGGCCGAGGGTGACCGCGTCGCGCAGCACCGGCCGCCACGGCTGGTTGTTGTGATAGACGCCGGTGGTGCTCGGCCGCAGGCCGGTGAGCAGCGCGGTGCGCGATGGGTTGCAGGCCGGCGCGGCGCAGTGAGCATTGTGGAACAGCACCCCGCGCGCGGCGAGCGCGTCGAGGTGCGGCGTGCGCGCCTGCGGATGCCCGCCCAGGCAGCCGAGCCAGTCGTTCAGGTCATCGATGGCGACAAACAAGATGTTCGGTCGCGCGGCGCCCGCCCGGCCGGCCACCGCCGCGGCGGCCAGCCCGCCCAGGAAGCTCCGCCGGTCGCAGCGCGGCGCGGGCATGGCGGGCACTCCTACTGTGCGAACACCGGCTGCCGCTGACCGAAGCCGGCCCGCAGCAGGGCCAGGTCCTCATCGGTCGGCGGGCGCAGGTCCTCGACACTGCGGACGGCCAGGCGCATCAGCTCGCCGTGGCTCGGGGTGACCGCGGCGGTGACGCCCTGGGCCAGCGTCCAGCGGATCGCCGCCCGCGCCAGCGCCGGCTCGGCCAGCGGCTGGTACCAGCACTTCGGGTAGGGTCGGGCCTCGCCCTCGTCGTACTTGGCGTGCGCCATGGCCTTGAGCGCCAGGCGGGCAACGCCCTTGGCCTCGGCCACCTCGAGCACCCGCGGGGCAAAGCCGCCGACGGTGGTGTTCCAGTAGTTGATGGGGAACAGGATCGAGTCGAAGTCGTGGCGCGCCATCGCCTCGAGCGCGGCATACTCGCTGTGCGCGCTGAACCCGAGGTAGCGCACCAGGCCGGCCTCGCGCGCCGCCAGCACCGCCTCGAACGCGCCGCCCGGGCCGAACGCCTGGCGGATGTCGTCCTCGCTGGTCAGGGCGTGGAGCTGGAACAGATCGAAGTGGTCGGTCTGCAGCTTGGCCAGCGACTCGCGCAACTGCGCCGCGGCGCCGGCCTGGTCGCGCAGGTGGGTCTTGCAGGCGAGGAAGACCTGGTCGCGATAGGGCGCGAGCGCCGGCCCGAGCATCTCCTCGGCGTTGCCGTAGCTCGGCGCCACGTCGAAGTAGTTGATCCCGCTGTCGATCGCCTCGCCGACCCAGGCGGCGGCGCCGGCGGCGGTGGTGTCCTTGACCACAATGCCCCCGAAACCGATCACGGACAGCTCGGCGTCGGTGCGGCCCAGCTTGCGGCGGATCATGGTTCGCTCCTGGTTCGCTCTTGTCCCACCGCGCGGCGACTCCTCGCGGCAGCCGGACCGTTGCCATCGTGGCCCCGCCGCGCTACCCTCGGGGCGCGGAGGCGGCGTGGCTCGGCGAGACGACGGCGACCTGGCGGACGGTGGCATCGCCTGGAGCGGCGAGACCGCTGCCGCGCTCGTCGGCTCGCTGCGGCCGTGGCTCTACGCCGTCCTTCTGCCGGCCCTCGTCGCCGTCGCGCCGGTCCTGCTGCCCCTGCCGCTCTATCGCGGGTGGGGCGCCCATGCCTCCTACCTTTACACCCTCCTGCCGGGTTGGCCGATGATCCTGCTCGGCGCCGTCTGGGCGCGCCAGGTGCTGGTCGCCGCCGAGGACGACCTGGGCCGGCGTAGCGATGCCGCCGAACTGCCCCGCGACGCCGCGCGACGCATGACCACTGCGCTGCGCATAGCCGTCTGGCTGACCGTCGTGCTGCTTCCGATGCGCTACCAACCCATGGCCGAACGGCGGGCGCAGCGCACCTTCCTGGCCACCAGCGGCCGGGCGCTCAGTGGCGCGCAGGCGGCCTTGGCGCAACACCGGCCGAGCTGGTCCGCCGCCAACCTGCCGGGCAAGGCGTTCGTGCCGCCCGATGCGCGGTTCGATGCCGCTGCGTTCGGCGGCCCATTCGCCGCCGGCGAGCCGATCGGCAAGCTGGTCTTCGACGGCGACGGGCGGGCCTTCTACATCGTCGACCGGCGCCTTGGCGTCGGCCCGAGCCTGCTCGACTGGGCTCGCGTGGCGGTCAGCAGCCTGGCCGGCGAGGAGTCGACCATCGCCCCTGACCCGTGGCAGTACGAGCGCGGCTTGCTTCACGTGCCGCCCGGCGCGGCGCAGCCGGCGGCCAATCCGTGGGGCGTGTCGGTGGTCTATCGCCTCGAGCTGACCGGCGGCTGGTGGTGGTACAACGCGGCACGCGAAATGGAGTGAGCGACGCAGGAGATTCAGATCCGCGCAACAATTGACGCGCAACTCGGCTTGCGGCGCGTCGGCGGTTGCGTTAGCATGGCCGACACAGTGGCGTAACGTCGCCGACTCGGAGGAGGAATCTCCAATGGGCGGCGGACTGGGCGCCAATCGTCGTGGCGATGCCGTCTGGTCGCCACGGTCAAGCGAGTGTCCCGCTACGGGATGTTGGAGGAGGCCTGACCGTGAAGATACGAAGTCGTCCGGCGTTCACCCTGATCGAACTGCTCGTGGTGATCGCCATCATCGCCATTCTGGCTGCGATCCTGTTCCCGGTCTTCGCGCGAGCGCGGGAGAAAGCCCGTCAGACGTCGTGTCTGTCGAACCTGAAGCAGAACGGCTTGGCCGTCATTCAGTATTCGACCGACTACGACGAGAAGTTCCCGATGGGCGGCTACGCCGGCCCGCGCAACTGGGAAGTCAACACCGATGTCGACCCGTACGGGATCGTCGGCGGGGCGCAGTGCCTCGATGCCGGCGGCCAGTGGGTCGGCAACCTGTCGCCCGGCCTGCCCTACACGGGCTGCCGGTACGGGTTCGAGTTCTACCGCACGCTGATGTGGATTCAGCTCAACCCGTACATCAAGAACATGCAGATCTGGTTCTGCCCGTCGGACCCGTATCGCCGGGCGGCGGAGCCGAACCACGTCAACCACGGCGCGCAGTCGTACCAGTGGTTCCCCAACTGGGTCTACAACACGCCCGGCACCGGGTTCGTGCAGCATCCGCCGGACCTGTCGGGTGACCCACCGGCGGCCACCGCGCGGATTGCCGTGGCCGAGCGGATGTTGTTCACCGAGCGGGGCGTCTTCGGCTGGGACGGCGCCGATGCCAGCGACCCCGGTCGGCGCAACATCTTCAACCACGAGATGGGCTACAACGCCAACTACTTCGATGGCCACGCGAAGCTCGTCCCGTTTGGCAAGAAGCGGACCACCATCCCCCGCTCGCACTGGCCGAACAGCTAGCGCGGCGGAGGTACGGACGGGGCCCCGCGCCGGGGCCCCGTCCACCGCGAAATGCAGCGCAGAGGAGTGAGTCGCGATGTCTGACGCGGGCCAGAACAAGACCAACCCCGTGCTGATCGGGGTGCTCGTTGTGATCATCATCGTCGCCGCGGTAATCGTGCTCCCGCGGCTGGGCGGCCGCAAAGTGCCGATGGATGAGTCGGGCAACCCGCCGCCGCGGCCGACCGAGGTGCAGACCGAGACCGGCCCGGCGATGGATGAGAGCGGCACCATCGGCGGCCCGACCGGTCCGGTCCTGCCGGGTGGCGGTCCGCCGGCCGGCACGCCGGTCACCCCGCCGCCGCCGCCGGGCTGATCACACTGCTGAGTACGATTCGCCGCCCGGGTCAGCCGACCCGGGCGGCGTTGGCGATGGGGTGCGGGTTGTAGACCGCCTCGGCGTGACGGGCGAGCAGCAGGTTGGCCACCGCCAGGGCGAAGCCCAGCAGCACCAGGAGCTGCACCCGCGTGCCGCGCAAACGCGCCGTGCCGCGGAGGTAGAGATAGGCCGCGTAGACCAGCCAGCAGGCCACGGCGAGACCGATTTTGACGTCGAACGGGCTGCCGAAGTAGAGCAGGTTGGCCGCGCCGACCAGCAGGCCGAGAGAGAACAACGGCAGGCCGACGGCCACCGCCATGTGCGCCGCGTTGTCGGCCGTCTCGAGTGAGGGGAGCAACTTCAGCCGGCTGATCTGCTTGCGTTTGAGCAGCGCGTCGTCGAGCAGGTAGGCGGCCGCCATGGCCGCCGCGATGCCGAAGCAGGCGTAGCCCAGCAGGGCGAGCAGGATATGGACCGCGAACCACGGGCTCGGCGCCGCGGGCACCGGGATTTGCGGCCGGAAGACGCTGGTCAACACGAGCAGGAAGACCACCGGGGCAACGAACGCGCCGACCGCCGGGCGGTCGATCCGCCGGCGCTGCAGTTCGGCACCGGCGAGCAGGAAGAGCACCAGCACAAACACCGCGTTGGCGTAACGGCCGATGATCAGCCCGTCGGAACCACCCCAGGCGTGGCCGATCAGCCCGAACGCCTGCAGCCCGGCGCCGACCAACCATCCGGCGCGGCCGAGGCGGGTCAGGTCGACATCGGGCCGGAGCAGTCGCAACGGGTAGCAGACCGCGGCGACCAGGTAGCAGAGCAGGGCGATCACCTCGGCGACGGCGCAGATCGGGCTCATCGTTCGTCCTCGCGGCGGTGGAGGCCGAACAGCCGGCGCGCGACGTGGATCTCGTCGACGCCGTTTTCGCGCCCCGGCAGCTCGTGCAGGGCGGCCATCGGCGAATGCAGCAGCTTGTTGGCAAAGCTCTGCATCATGCGGCGCACCACCTCGCGCTCGCCCTCGTCCAAGTCGGGCAACTTGCGCAGCCAGCGCTCGGTCTCGTCGCGGCAGAGCGCATCGGTGCGGGCACGCAGGTCGCGGATCAGCGGCGCCGCGCTGCGGGCTTCGAGCCAGCGCTGGTAGCGCCGCAGCTCGGTCTCGATCAGCGCCTCGACCCGCGCCGTCTCGCGTTCGCGCTCGCGCCGGTACTGCTCGGCAATCTGCTCCAGGTCGTCGATGCCGAAGAGGTAGACGTTCGGCAGCTCGCCGACTTCCGGTTCGACATCGCGCGGCACGGCGATGTCGACGATGAACAGCGGCCGACCGTGACGCCGCTCCAGCGCCGGGCGCAGCTTGTCGACGGTCAGGATCGGGTGCGGCGCCGCGCTGGCCGAAATCACCACATCCGACCGCTCGAGCTCATCGGCGAACTCATCGAACTGCACCGCCCGCCCGCCGTGCCGCGCCGCCAACGCGACCGCGCGGTCGTGGGTGCGGTTGGCCACCACCACCGACTCGACGCCGGCGGCGACCAGGTGCTCGAGCGTCTGCTCCGAGGTCTCACCCGCACCGACAACCAGCGCGCCGTGGCCGGCCAGCTCACCAAACACGCTGCGCGCCAGTTCGACCGCCGCCGAGGCGACCGACACCCGACCGCGGCTGATCCCCGTCTCGGTCCGCGCCACCTTGCCCAGGTGCAGGCTGCGCTGGAACAGCTCGTTGAGCATCGTCCGCGAGGTGCCCGCCGCCTCGGCGCTGGCCAACGCCTCCTTGACCTGGCCGAGAATCTCGGACTCGCCGAGCACCAGGCTGTCGACCCCGGCGGCGACGCGGAAGAGGTGGCGCGCGGCGTCCACGTCGCAATGGCTGTAGAGGTGCGGGCCCACCTCGTCGGCCGGTACCTCGTGATACTCGCTCATGAACCCCGACAGCTCGTCCGCCGCGGCGGCGGGGTCGGCGCTGGCGACATAGACCTCGGCCCGGTTGCAGGTGCTTAGAATCGCCGCCTCGGCCACCCCCGGCCGCCCGGCCAGGGCGTGGAGGGCCGGCTCGAGCTCGTAGCGGCGAAAGGCGACCTGTTCCCGCACCGCCACCGGCGCGGTGCGGTGGTTCAGCCCGGTCGCCACGATGTGCAATGGCACTGCCGGCATCACCGCTCCAGGCAGGCGGCCACTACCGCCCGCGCCCCCTCCTCGTCACCGGCCTGCAGCCGCGCCAGCGCGTCTGAAGACCAGATCCGCTCGTACACCGCGCGCCGCTCGAGCTGCGTCGCGCCGCTGCTGCCGCGCACCTCGCCGAGCAGCTCGACCAGGCTGCCCAGCCGCGCGGGCAGCGCCGCCTCGATCAATTCGCGCACCCGGCGCGCAACATACGGGCTCGCCCCGCCGGTGCCGATGCCGATCTGCAGCGGACCATCACGCACCGTGGCCAGCACCTGCGCGTCGCCCGCCTCGCCGGGCGCGGCCACATCGCACCAGAGCCGCGCCGACCGCGCCGCCTGTGCGATCGCCTGGTTCACCGCCTCGGAGTCGGTCGCGGCGAAGACCAGCCACGCTCCCGCGACGTCGCCGTCGGCCCACTCGCGCGGCGCCCACTCGATCCGCCCCGCGGCGGCCAGCTCGGCCAAGGCCTCGGTCAGCCGGGGCGCGACAACGGCCACCCGCGCACCGGCCTCGAGCAGGCGCCCGACCTTGCGCTCGGCCACCGTGCCCCCACCGGCGACCAGCACCCGCCGGTCGGCCACCTCGAGGGCCAGCAGCAGGCCGCTCATGGCTCAGTCACCGCCGCGCGACGGGCGGACAGAGCCGGCGCGGCGCAGACGCTGCTCGGCCGCAGGGCGCTCGACCGGCTGCTCACGCCGCCGGCCGCGCCGGGCCGCCTCGCGCGCGCGGCGCGCCGCCGCGAGGAAGGCGCCGCCGCAGATCATCCAGCAGCCGAGCCAGACGACGCTCATGCCCGGCTTGATAGTCGCCTGCACCACGGCCGTCTCGGCGGTCGAGCCGAACTGCGCGCCCTCGAACGCGAGGAGCAGGAACCGCTGGCCGCTGCCGTCCTGCCGCTCGGGAATCTCGGTCACCCGGACGCGCCCGCCGCCGGGCAGGTCGGCCGGCTCGTTGCCGATCTCGCCGCCCGAAATGGTGAACTTCGGCGTGATCACCGTCTCCTCGCCGCCGCGGGTCACCGCCAGCTCGACGCCGACGCTGAAGTTCGACGGGTCGAGCCCGGCGTGGTGCTCGCCCAGGTCGAACCGCCGGAAGGCGATGGTCAGCCCGCCGTAGTTCAGCGGCTGGTCGAGCTCTAGCGGCACGGCATCAGCGCCCTGGCGCGGCCGGATCTCGCCCGGCTCGATGTACAGATCGTGGCTCAGCGTCTTGTCGATGCCGGGGTTCCAGATCACCCCGTCCGGGGTCGGCCGTAGAATCGGCGAGAGCAAGCGCTCGCTCGAGCCGCGGCGGGCGATCAGCCGCACGCGCGCGTTGCGGCCCTCGGGAACCAGGCCGGCATAGGTCAACTGGTAACCGAAGAA
Source organism: uncultured Fimbriimonadaceae bacterium (assembly GCA_964405335.1). Classification (GTDB taxonomy): domain Bacteria; phylum Armatimonadota; class UBA10988; order UBA10988; family UBA10988; genus CAYONP01. The sequence goes on along the minus strand of CAYONP010000068.1, from coordinate 20,070 downwards.
CGGCCGCGCCGTATCGCGCGGCAGCTCGAGCATCGTCTTCGACTCGTAGACCGACGAGACGACCAGCCCGATGACCAGGATCGAGAACCCACTGTGGGCGATATGCGTGCCGAGCGACCAGCGCTCGCCGCGTCGGAACTCCTCGACCAGCACCCGCAGGTTGACCGCCGCCGCCAGCGTGCAAAGCACAATCAGCGTGCCCCAGGCAAGCGCCATGCGGCCGGCGGTGCCGGGCATCAGGTCCGGCGTCTCGGCCCGGTTGCGGAGGTAGAGGTAGATCCCGCCGCCACAGAGCAGCGCCGCCACGCCGGCGAGCTTGAGCGGCAGTCGCAGGCCGGCCAGCAGGTCGGCCCGCTTGGCGCTGTGCCAACCGGTCAGCAGCGCCAACGAGAGCAGCGAGACCATGACCATCGCGTAGGGCGTGTGCAGGATGTTGTAGAACGGCGGCTGCAGGCTGCTCGCGGCCGGCACCCACTGCTTGACCACGGGGGTCAGGCTGAGCAGATGCGTGACCAGCGGCCAGGAGTTGCCGATCAGCACCACCGTGGCGCTGCCCATGAGCAGCAGCGTGACCCAGTGGAGCAGGTTCTGGCGCGACAGCGACTCGGCCTGTTTGGCCACGCCGTCGGCCGGCCGGCCAATCAGGAAGAGGGCCAGAAAGACCACCGCCGGCACGAACGCGAAGGCCATCAACGCGCGGTTGAAGCCGGCCGAGAGCGCGACGAAGCTGTGCACCGAGAAGTCGGCCAGCACGCCGCTGCGATTGAGATAGCTGCCGTAGGTGACCGAGACGAAGGCGAGCGCCGCCAGCACGTAGTTGAGCCGGCGCTGCGCGCCGCCCGAGCCGCGCTGCAGAAGCAGGCCGTGGAACAGCGCGCCGCTGTAGAGCCAGGGCACCAGGCTCGAGTTCTCGACCGGGTCCCAGGCCCAGTAGCCGCCCCAGCCGAGCGTTTCGTAAGCCCAGTAGCCGCCCAGGATGAGGCCGGTGCCGAGCACGGCGAAGCCGAGCAGCGCCCAGCCCTGCGCGCGGTGCGCCCAGCCGTCGGGGTCGCGGCGGATCAGGCCCGCCAAGGCGAGCCCGAACGGCGCGCCCATCAAGGCGAAGCCGAGGAACAGGATCGGCGGGTGGATCACCATCCACGGGTTCTGCAGCAGCGGGTTGAGTCCCTGACCCTCGGGCGGCACGCCGCCGAACTGGTTGCGCAGGATGTCCAGGTCGCCTGGCCCGAAGCGGTTCAGGTCAAGCGCGGCAAACGGCGACTTGACCAGCACCATGCCCAACACGAGCAGCACCATGGCGCACCAGACGGCCATGATGGTGCCTTCCCACTCGCGCGAGCGGGCCATGAAGGCGAAGCCGATGAAACAGGCGTAGAGACTCCAGAGCAGGAAGGTCCCCTCCTGTCCCGCCCAGAAGGTCGAGATCAGGTAGAGGTAGGGCAGATCGGTACTGCTGTGCCCGAAGATGTACTCGACCTCGAACCGGTGGGTGAGGATGCCGTTGAGCAGCACCGCCGCCGCGACCTGAAGCAGACCGGCGGCGCCATAGAAGGCGAACCGCGCCCAGCGCCGCGCCGGCTCATGCCCGCGGTGAAGGCGGACATAGCCAATCAGTGACAGCAGCACCAGCACGGTCGCCGCGGTGGGGAGCCACGAGGCTATCTGAATCACGTGCCGCCCTCCGTCGCTCGCAGCTTGTCCAGCTCTTTCGAGGGACACTTAACGAGCAGCTTGTCGGCCCGGAACACCCCATCGCGAAACTCACCGATACAGACCACCTGGCTGGCCTCGTCGAAGTTGCCCGGCTTGACCTGCCGGCTGACCACCCGCATCGTCTGCCCGCGGCCCTCGACATCGGTCACCGTGAAACTGAATGTCCCCGTCGCCGGATCGATGGTCTGCGGCGCGGTCTTGACCACCACGCCGGGCACCTGCAGCCGCTTGCCGGTCGTCGCCCGCACCTGGTCAAAGTCGTGCGAATAGTGCGCCAGCGACGAGGCGAAGGCGCTGTAACCGAAGACCGCCAACCCGAGCACGACCACCGCGCGAAGCAGCAGATTGCGCTTGTGCCGGGCGCCCAGTTCACTTGCCATGATCGCTCACCTCGGTGATCGAGACTCCCGTCGGCTCGGCAACGGTTTCGCCGCCGAGCGCGGCTTGTGCCGCGTCGAGCCGCGTCTGCAGCACCCGCAGATAAGCCCACAGGCCGAGCCAGGCGGTCACCGCCACCACTGCGCCGATCAGCGCGCCGCCGGTCATATGCGCACCTCCCAGGCCGCCAGCCGCAGCTTGGCGATGCCGGCGTGCAGCCGCATGATCAGGGCATAGACGCCCAGGAAGCCGAGCAGATTGGCCAGCATCACATACCAGTGTATCGCATCGAACGGCGCCTGGGCGGGATGCAGCGAGCCTTTGCCCTGGATCCGCGGGTAGTAAGCCACCAGCCAGAGCATCGGCGCGACGGCAAGCAGCAGGTAGGCCGCGCCGAGCTGCGCCCGCATCCGCTCATCCTCGGGCAGCGCGCCGCGCAGCAGCAAGTACCCAGCATAAATCAGGATGACAAAAAAGACTGACGTCTGACGTGGGTCCCAGTGCCACCAGGTGCCCCACTGCGTCTTGGCGAAGACCATGCCGGTCAGCGTGGCCAGGACCAGCATGACCAGCCCCGTCTCGGCCGCGCCGTAGCCGCGGGCGTCGTCGAGCAGTTCGCGCCGGCGCAGGTAGATCGCCGAGTGCCACGCCGCGGCCATGAAGGCAACCGTGCCGGCCCAGGCCAGCGGCACATGGAAGAAGACCGCGCGATAGGCCTCGAGGTCGGCGAAGCCCGCCTGGTCCGGCATCGCCACGGCAAACGAGGCGATGGTGGTCAAGCAGATCCAGACGGCGAGCAGAGCCAGCCACGGCTTACGCATTCCACACCACCTCGAACAACGAGAGGGCCACCACGGACATGATGCCCGCGTACGAGACCAACCCCCGCACGCCGTCCCAGCCACCGGTCGCTTCGTCGAAGGCTGCCGCGGTGCCGCGGATGGCCAGCACCAGCAGCGGCACGGTCAGCGGGAACCCGAGCACCGCCGCCAGTGCGCCGCGCGAGCGCGCCCGCGAGACCAGCGCGGCGGTGAAGGTGAGCACCGCCGCCAGAGCCCAGCAGCCGCAAAGCAGCAGCATGACCAGCACCAAGGGCTGCGTGATGTGGACATCCATCAGCACCACAAAGCCTGGTACCAGCACGGCGGCGAGGGCATACATGAGCAGCAGGTTGAACCCGAACTTGCCGAGAAAGACCGCCGTCGGGCCGGCGGCCAGGCGCAGGCTGTCGGCGGTGCGGCCATCTTCTTCGGCGACGAACCCGCGGGCCAGGCCGGTCAACGCGGCGAACAGCAGCACCAGCCAGAGCAGCGCCGCCTTGACCGGGCCGGCGGCGCTCTCGTAAGTGGTGAAGCTGACCGCCATCAAGGTCGTCAAGGCGAAGAGCATCACCGCGCTGAGCGCGTAACGGGTGCGGAACTCGACCGCCAGGTCCTTCTTCAGGATGGCGACCGACTCACGCGCCCAGCTTGAGGATGCGGCTCGCATGCGCCAAGTCTCGCGAATCATTCGTGGCTACGACGCACAACCCCCGCGCTTGTTGCATTTGCAACAATGCTGCCACCTGCTCGCCGCCGGCCTCGTCGAGCGTCACCGTCGGCTCGTCGAGCAGCAGCACCGCCGGTTGGTGCAGCAGCGCCAAAGCGAGTCTGACACGCTGGCGATAGCCCGACGACAGTTCGGCGACCAGTTGGTCGAGCCGCGCCTCGAGCCCGAGCCGGCCGACCAGCTCGGGCTCGCCCAGGCCGTCCAGCCCGCGCACCTCGGCAAAGAAGCGCAGATTCTCGCGCACGGTCAGCGCTTCGTACGGCATCGTCTCGACGCCCGCATAGCCCACCGCCGCGCGGCGCTCCTCGGCGGTCAGGACGTGTCCGTCGCGGAGCAGGTTCACGCTGCCCACCGTCGGCCGCAGCAGGCCGGCAATCAGCTTGAGCAGCGTCGACTTGCCTGTCCCGTTGGCGCCGGTCACGCCGACGATCTCGCCGGCTGACAGCTCGGCGGTCAGGTCGCGGAAGAGCACCCGGCGGCCGAACCGGTGACCACAGCCGGCGAACCGGACGGAGACGTCGTTCACGGCCACATCAACCGCCAGACCCGGCGGACGTGCGGCGCGTGATCGGTGCAGAAGCTGTCGACGCCGGCGCGCAGCAGCTCGCCCAGCACCGCCCGGCTCTGATCGGGCATCTCGGGTGTATGATAGTCGCGGTTGAGAAAACTCCGCGCGCCGACCTCGGCCGGTCCGGCCTCGACGCTGTCGGCCCAGGCGGACAACTCGCCCAGAGGCGTGGCGGCGAGCAGGATGGGCATCGCCACGGTCACCGCCGGCTCCTGTCAGGCCTCTTGGTCGAGCGGCTCGCCGGCCACCGCCACGCGGGCCGGCCGCAGCACCCGGCCGTGCAGGCGGTAACCCGGCTCCAGCAGGCCGGCGATGTGCCCGGCCGGCACGTCGTCCCTGGCCGGCAGGCGCACCACCGCCTCGTGCTGCTCCGGATCGAAGGCATCGCCGGCGGCGCAGTCGATGCGCGTCACGCCGGCGCCAGCCAGGAAGCTGTCGAGCTGCGAGCCGAGCAGCCGCAGCCCCTCGGCCAGCGACTCGAACGAGGCGCCCTGCTCGGCCGCGGCCAGCGCGCGGTCGAACCCGTCGACCACCGGCAACAGTTGGCGCAGAAACTCCTGGTTGGCTCGCTCGATGGCCAGCCGTGACTGCTCGGCGCCGCGGCGGCGGATGTTCTCCGCGTCGGCCAGCGCGCGCAGGTAGCGGTCATGCCAGTCGGGTTCGGGCTCCGGTTCGGGTTCGGCGGCGCTCTCGGCGACCTCCTCGGCCGGCGCCGGCTCGGGCTTGCGGGCACTCGGCGGCACCCAGATGGTGTCGTTGCCGGGCGCCGCGTCCGGTGGCTCAGTCATCGGCTTCTGCTCCGCTCAGTCACCCGCGACAGGAACCGACGCGGGTGAGTATTGGTACCTGGGGATCGCGCGCAACCGTTCCATCAGCGCCGCGAAGGCGGCGAAGTCGAGCGACTGCGCGCCGTCGCTGACCGCTGTGGCCGGCTCCGGGTGGATTTCGATCATCAACGCATCGGCGCCGACCGCCACCGCCGCGCAGGCCGCCGGCGGCACGAACTCGCGCACGCCGGTGCCGTGGCTCGGATCGACCATCACCGGCAGGTGGCTGAGCTTCTTGAGCACCGGCACCGCCGCGATGTCGAGCGTGTTGCGCGTGGTCTGCTCATACGTCCGGATCCCGCGCTCGACCAGCAGCACCCGCTCCGTCCCGCCCGAGGCGACATACTCGGCGGCGTTGAGCAGCTCGTCGATGGTCGCCGACATGCCGCGCTTGAGCGCCACCGCCCGGCCGGCGCGGCCGACCTCGGCGAGCAGGACGAAGTTCTGCATGTTGCGCGCGCCGATCTGGAGCATCTCGACATATTGCGCGCAGAGCTCGACATGGCGCGGGTCCATCACCTCCGAGACCACCGCCAAGCCATACTCGTCGGCCGCGGCGCGGAGCATCTTCAGGCCGTCCTCGCCGAGCCCCTGGAAGCTGTAGGGCGAGGTCCGCGGCTTGAACGCCCCGCCGCGCAAGAGCTGGCCGCCCGCCTCGGCCACGGCCTTGGCACAGGCGCGGATCTGCGCCTCGCCCTCGACCGCGCAGGGCCCCGCCATGACCACCAGCTCGGGCCCGCCAATCAGCGCCTGACCGACGCGAAAGACACTCGGCTCGCGCTCGGCCCGGGCGACCAGTTTGTATGACTGATCGATCAGAACGACGCGGTCGACCGTCGGTAGGGCGTTGAAGTGCTCGCGCCACTCGCCCGGATGCTTGCCCACCACCGCCACCACCGTCAGATGGTCGCCGTAGATCGGTCGCGGCGAGAAGCCGAGCCGCTCGACCTCGGCAATCACCTCCGCGGTCGCCTCGCGGCTCGCCCCCGGCTTCATGATCACAATCATGCCGCAGCCTCTCCATCGCGCACGACCGACTCGATCGTCCCGCCGGCCAGCACCCGACCATCCGCGCCGTAGAAGACCGCCGACTGGCCCGGCGCGATCCCGCGCAGCCCGCGGTCCAACTCGGCCGCGGCCGCATCCGGCCCGACGCGACGGAACCGGCCGGTCACCGGCGACATGCGGTAGCGCACCTGCACCAGCGCCTCGTGCCACTCGTCGTCGGGCGCGGCGCTGACCCAGTTCAGCTCGCCGGCGCTGAACCTCGACCGCCCCGCCGCCTCGGCAGGCTCGACCATGACGGCGTTCGTCGCCGCGTCGATGGCACTGACGTACAGCGGCTCGGCCGAGGCGAGGCCGAGCCTCCGCCGCTGGCCGACCGTATAGTGTGCCACGCCGCGATGCTCCCCGACGGCTTGACCGGCGGCATCGACCAGCGCGCCCGGCCGCGCCGACTCGGGCCGGCGGGCGGCGACGAAGGCCGCGTAGCCGCCCTCGACAAAGCAGATGTCCTGGCTCTCGGGCTTGTCGGCCGTCGAGAGGCCGAGTTCCCGCGCGATGGCCCGCGTCTCGCTCTTGCTCAGCTCGCCGAGCGGCAGCCGCGTCTGGGCGAGCTGCGCCTGGGTCAGTGGCCAGAGCACATAGCTCTGGTCCTTCGCCGGGTCGGCGCCGCGGGCGAGGGTGTGGCGGCCGGTCGACTCGTCGTAGCCCAGGCGGGCGTAGTGCCCGGTGGCCAGCGCCACGCAGTCGAACGCCCGCGCCTGCTCGAGCAGCGCGCTGAACTTGACATGCTGGTTGCACCGCACGCATGGATTGGGCGTGCGGCCGGCGGCATACTGGTCGAGAAAGTCGCGCACGACATGGCGCTCGAACGAGGCGCTGTGGTCGAGCACGTAATGGTCGATGCCCAGCCGGTCGGCCACGCGCCGCGCCTCGTGCACCTCGCTCAAGCCGCAGCAGGCGCGGCTGGCCTCCCAATCCTCGCCGCCGCCAAGGCGGAGGGTGAAGCCGATCACGCGCCACCCGGCGGCCGCCAACAGCGCGGCGGCGACGGAGCTGTCGACTCCGCCGCTCATCGCCACCGCGATTCGGTGATGGGTCGGGTTCACCCCCACACAATACGCATGGCAGGCGGGATTGTCAACGCCCGGCGAGGGTTGACTGAGGGTCGGCCACGGTGGATCGTCGGGCAAAGCAAACTCGGGCCGCACCGCGTGGGTGCAGCCCGAGCAGGCGAGCTCGCCGACTCAGGTCGGCAGTCTGTGTGTTACTTCCGGCGGCGCCGGCGGACGACGGCGATCAGGCCGCCACCGAGCAGCGCGAGCGTTCCGGGCTCGGGGACCGTAGTCGACCGGACAAAGTCGATGGTCACGTCGGTGTTCACCGTAACCGTGCCGTCGAGGAAGAGCTCCACCGCGCCGACGCTGGAGAAGTCGGGCACGCCGGCCGAGGCCGTCCACCCACCAGCAAAGGACATCGAGTAGTTGTTGAACCCGACGCCGCCGAGCGCGAAGGTCTGCTCGGCCCAATTGGCGGCGTCGGTGAAGACGCGCAGCGTCATTGAGGCCGGCAGGTCCGTGTCTGCTAGGACCGTCAGATGGGTCTTCGTGCCACCGTCGGTGAGGTCGACGCCACCGAGTCCAGTGTGGCCAAGCGCCATCGAGCCGTCGACGCCGTCCCACTGGAGCAATGCCGTCCAAGTAGCGCCGGGGCTGCCCACCCCGCCGACCGAGAACCGGCTCAAGTTGAACGCGGTGTTCTCGAGCAGGGTGACCAAGCCATCTGCGCCAACCCGCACCACCTCGACGTCACGCTCACTGCCGAGCATCCCTCCACCGTGGAACACGATGTGGGGGCTCGCATCAACGAGCGGAATAGAGGCCGAATGGCCGCCGATGGGATCATCGAACTCGTCGACAATCAGCGCCTGAGCCGGGAGCATCAGAATCAGCGCTGGTACCAGCGCCGCAAGCATCCGTATACGCATAGAGCATCTCCCCCGAACTGGCATCGCGCCCCCAGTGGAGCGCACCCCATGCCACCCAAGGCCAGTCTAAGATCCCGTCAGGCGCCTGTCAACACGAATCGATGTTACGATTCTGTGACTCCGGCGCCGACTTCGTGCTGTACCGCGGGCCGCGGGGGTGACGCCCTGCGGCACGGCTCCAGCCCTCGGTGGGTCCGATAGATCCGAGAAGTGCAAACCCCGTGCCAGACCCAAGCAAATCGGGGCTCCCGAAGGAGCCCCGACGGTGGCTGGCGGTTCTCGACCCAGCTCCCAGCCCGACGCCGCTCGCGCGGTCGGGGGCCGGTCGACCAACCGTCACCCGTAACTTGCCAGGTGGGTCGCTAGGCCGACCAGCCACCTCGCTCTGTACGTTCGCCACAAATCATGTGCAGACCACCTCCTTTCCGAGCGTTACCGGCATCCTAGCGCATCCGAGTCGGCCCGTCAACCGACTTGACGCCGACCAGGCGAACAGCCACCCTTAGCCGCGAGGGGAGACGACGATGCACCGCCTGATCTGCCTGACCGCCGCCTGCCTGCTGCTCTGCGGCTGCCCCAAGAAAGCTCAGACCTTCGTCGCGCCGGGCGGCAGCGCCACGGTCACCGAGACGCCCGGCGGCGAGACCACGGTCAACGTTCAGACCGACGAGGGCAGCGCCACAGTCACCTCCGACGCCGGCTCGGGGAGCTGGTCGATGCAGTCCGACCAGGGCAACGTGCAGGCCCAGGGCGACGAGTCGGGCGCCACCGTGACCAGCGAGTCCGATTCCGGCTCGAGCAGTTTCACCACCGGCAGCCAGGCCGACCTCAGTGAAGGCGAGCTGGGCCTCGGCGTCCTCGCCGGCGCCAAGCCCGAGCTGGTCAACCGCACGACCAACGCCGACGGCACCCAGACGCTCATGGCGGTCTTCAGCGCCCCCGGCACGGTCAAGGAGGCGTACGAGTTCTACAAGCGGGAGCTCGGCTCCGAGCTGAGCCAGGACACCTATATGTCCGGCAACCAGGAGGCCTTCTTCCTCAACCGCGAGGGCGACCCGCGCTACGCCATCACCGGCGCCCCCAGCGCCGACGACGCCGGCGTGACGGTGACCATCTCGCGGATCGACGCGAAGGAGTAGCACCGGGCCGCCACCCGGCGTTCGATCGGTCGGCGGCATGAGGGCCGAGCCGGCGCAGGAGAGGCCGGCGGAGTCACGAACCGCTTTGACCGAAGCGTTGTGGTGTGCCACTGGCGGCTTGTCCGCCAGTGTCCGGACAGCGGCGAATCCGCTTCCAGAGCCTGTTATCGCACTGGCGGGCAAGCCGCCAGTGGCACCTGACCGGGGCTGTGGGTCCCTGAGTCGATGCCGTTTGGTGACGTCCCCGGTTGCCGGGATCAGGCGGTCATGGATTTCGAGCAGTTTCTCGAGCGCTGCCGCGTCGATCGTCACTATGCCGACCAGATCCAGGTCGCCAACCGCATCGACGAGCGGCCGGCGCGCTATGAAGAGCTCGACCCGCCGCTGCCGCGCCCGCTGCGCGAGGTGCTCGGGGCCGAGGGCATCAGTCTGCTCTATGCCCACCAGGCGCAGGCGGTCCGCGCCGCGCGCGCCGGCCGGCATGTGGTTATCGCCACCGGCACCGCCAGCGGCAAGACGCTCTGCTACAACCTGCCGGCGCTCGAGCACTGGCTGCTCGACCCGCGCGCCCGCGCGCTCTATCTGTTTCCCACCAAGGCCCTGGCCCAAGACCAGTTGCGCGGCCTGCGGCGGTTCGGCCAGCACCGCGAGCTCGACTTCGTCGCCGGCACCTATGACGGCGATACCGCCGCCGACGACCGCACCCGCCTGCGCGACCGGGCGCAGTTCCTGCTCACCAACCCCGACATGCTGCACAGCGGCATTCTGCCCAATCACACCCGCTGGAGCGAGTTCTTCGCCAAGCTGCGGTTCGTCGTGCTCGACGAGATCCACACCTACCGCGGCATCTTCGGCAGCAATGTCGGCAACGTGCTGCTCCGCCTCCGCCGGCTGGCCGAGCATTACGGCGCCACGCCGCAGTTCATCTGCTGCAGCGCGACGATTGCCAACCCGGCCGAGCACGCGGCCAACTTGATTGCCGACGAGGTGACCTGCATCGACCAGGACGGCTCGCCACGCGGGCCGCGGCGGTTCGTGCTCTGGAATCCGCCGGTCAGCGACGACGGCCTGGCCCGCCGGCGCAGCCCGAACATCGAAGCCGAGGCGCTGGTCGCCGAGCTGGTCCGCAACCGGGTGCAGACGATCTGTTTCACCCGCGCGCGGGTGGTCGCCGAGTTGCTCTACCGCTACCTGCGCGAGCGGCTCGAGCGCGACGCGCCCAGCCTGGCCAACAAGATCGCCGCCTACCGCGGCGGCTACCTGGCCGAAGAGCGGCGCGAGATCGAGCGCCGGCTGTTCGACGGCGACCTGCTCGCCGTCTGCTGCACCAACGCGCTCGAGCTCGGCATCGACATCGGCGGGCTCGACGCCTGCGTGATCGTCGGCTATCCGGGCAGCATCAGCTCGGTCTGGCAGCAGGCCGGCCGGGCCGGCCGCGGGACCGACGAGGCGCTGGTCATTCTGGTTGCCAGCGAGAACCCGATCGATCAGTACCTGGTCAGCAACCCGCGCTACTTCTTCGGTCAGAGCCCCGAGCACGCCATTTGCGACCGCGGCAACATGCACATCCTGCTCGGCCACCTGCGCTGCGCGACCAGCGAGCTGCCGGTCAGCCTCGACGAGTTGGCGGTGTTCGGCGAGTACTCGGCCGCCATCCTCGATTTGCTGGTCGAAGACGGTCAGGTCGCCCAGCACCAGGGCAAGTGGTTCTGGACCGGCCGCGGCTATCCCGCCGGCGACATCAGCCTGCGGACCATGAGCGAGGACGTCTACAACATCGTCGACACGGCCAACCAGCGGGTGATCGGCACGGTCGATGGGATCAGTGCCTTCTCGCTGGTCCACCAGGGGGCGATCTACCTCCACCACGGCGAGACCTACTTCGTCGAGCAGCTTGACCTGGAGGAGAAGAACGCCTACGTCCACGCCATCCAGGCCGACTACTACACCAACGTGGTCGACGAGACCAAGCTGCGGCTGGACCAGACCGAGGAGACCGCGCCGTTCCACGCCGGGCAGATCGGCCTGGGTGACGTGACGGTGACCATCTTCACCCTGATGTTCCGCAAGGTCAAGTTCTATGGCGCCGATGTGCTCGGTTACGGCACGCTCGACCTGCCGCCGCGGCCGCTGGAGACCACCGCGATGTGGCTCAGCCCGCCGACCGCCGCGCTGCATCGGGTGCGCGAGTTCGACCGCCTGCCGGCCGAGGGCATGCTCGGCATCGCCAACGTGCTGGTCGACATCGTGCCGCTCTATGTGCTGTGCGACTATGCCGACATCGGCGGGGTGGTCGACAGCGCCAACCTCGGCGTGCCGAGCGTGTTCATCTACGACCGCTACCCGGGCGGGCTGGGCTTCGCGCAGAAGGCCTACGAGCTGATCGAGTCGGTGCTCGAGGCCTGCGTCTGGCTGATTCACCATTGCGAGTGCGAGCGCGGATGCCCGAGCTGCGTCGGCTCGATGGCGCGCAGCTTCGTGCACTACTCGGCCGAGGGCGACGCCACCGCGCGCATCCCCGATAAAGAGGCGGCGCTGGTCATCCTGCACGAAGTGCTTGGGCTGGAGCCCTACCAGCCCAAGCCACTGACCGACGAGGAGCGCGCCCTGCGCGCGGCCGAGCCCGAAGCGCCCGAGGTGCCGATCAAGCGGCTGCCCGAGAACATCGAGAAGAAGATTCGGCGCCGGCTGCGCGGGATGCGGGAGCCGTAGGCGGGCGCGCGGAGGCGGCGGCTCGGCATCGGGTGCGGCTCGCCGCACCACGGAAACGCCGGCTGCATGGCAGTGTTGGATAAGGGTCACCGAGCGCCGGCCCGGTAGGGGCGACCCTTGTGGTCGCCCGCTGCTGGAGCGGGTTCGTTGAGTCGCGGGCAGCCACAAGGGCTGCCCCTACCAGGGCATTTCAGCGGGGCGTGGATAGCCGACCCGGCTGGTGAACAACGGGGCACGCCGGGGGTAGTCTGTGTGACCGGAGCGGGCGATGGACGAGCTGCCGGCTCGCGAGCAGATTGAGGCGTGGTTGGGCGTGGAGCCGGGCGCGACTCATCGGTGCTATGCGAGCGGCCTGCCGCCCGATGCTTCGTTTGCTCGCGGCGCTGCTGGCTGCCTGCTCAGCGGTGGCATCGCGATAGGCTTGCTCCTCAGTTTCGGCACCGGCTCCTGGGACGGCGGGGCCGTGTTCTTGGTCGGCATGCTGGGTGTGCCGGCAGTCTTTCTTTGGCTCGCGTCGCGTGCTTCGCCGGTAGCTCGTACTCGCCTCCACGCGTCGGCCGGGGGTATTTCGATCGAGGACCCTCGTAGCCATGGGTGGCGGCAACACCAGTGGCGCATGGTCGCGGTGCGGGTCCTTGGTCCGACCGCGATCCTCAGCGTCGGCGATCAGAGCGTCCAGTTGCGCCTTGCGCACGCGCAACCGATCCTGCGCGTCGTCGCCGAGCTGAAGGCGTGGCGGCTGCGTCGATTGGAGGACGAGGCTCGCGAGCGGATGCGGGTGCCCGCGGCGGCGATCTCCAGAGCCGTGATCGAGGACCAGATTGGCGACCGCGCCTTGAGCCGCGTGGAGCGCGGTGACAACTAGCCGCATTGGGTGCGGCTCGCCGCACCGTTGCGGCCGCGGATGGTGCGGCACGAGGCGGCGGAGAGCACCACCGCGACGCCGGCGTGTGGAGCATTCGTTGCGCCGGGGTTGTTGGACGGAGTGGAGCAGCCCGGCATGACCCTCGATGCATCCGACCCGCCGCGCCCGCCGCGCACCTTTGCCGGACAGCCGCTGTGGACGCGGGGCGACCTGTGGGGCAGCGCCCTGCTGCTCGCGGCCGGCCTGGGCTTCTGGTTCGCCGGCAGCCCGCACCAGCGCTGGCTGCAGATTGCCGCCGCCGTCGGTGCCGGCTGTTTGATGCGCGCGCTGAGCCGGGCGCGGCGGCTCGAAGTCGGCGACGACGGACTCTGCGTCCGCGGCTGGCTGATGCCCGCCGTGATCTGGCCCTGGGCCGAAGTCGGGGGCGCCGGCCTGGACGGCGCCGACCTGGTCGTCCACTGCTCCGGCGGCACCTACCGGCTGGCCGGCCTCGACAGCCCCGCCGCCGCCGCGCGGCTGATCCGCAGCTACCTCGACCCGAGCACACCGGTCGGCACTGGCGACCAGGTGCCTGCCGAACAGGTTGCCGCCTGGCTCGGCGTCGCGGTCGACGGTCGCGTGATCTGCCGGCCGAAGTTCCCCTGGCTGGCCCTGCTGCTCCGCCTCGCGCTGGTGGTGGCGCTGATCGCCGTCGGGCTGCCGATCTGGGTCAGCGGCAGGGAGGCGGCCCTGGCCATCGTCGCCGTCCTGTTCGGCCTCAGCGTCGGCACGCTGGGCCTGCTGCGCAATGCGCTGCTCGACCGGCGGCGCGAGGTGCGGGCCGACGTCTACGGCCTGCGGGTGCGCCGCGGCCGGCGCTGGACCGACGTCGCCTGGCGTGACCTGATCGGCATCGACCTCGGCCCGCGGCACGACCGCTACGTGCGCTGGGGCCACTCGGACAAGCAGCCCGAGTTTGAGTGGCAGGTGACCCACCGCGACAGCGCCTTCGGCTTCGCCACCGCCGACGAGCACGCCGAGCGCCTCCACGCCGCGATCAGCCAGGCGATTGAGGCGAGTGAGCGGGGCGACCTGCTGCCCGCCGGGCTCGACGCCGGCGAGGCGGCGCTGTCGCTCGCCCGCCTCGACGGCGAGCCGGCCAGCGAGCGCGGGCTGTCGCTCGCCGAACGAGACGGCGAGTCGGCCTGACCGGCGCACCGCGCCCAACCGATCCGCCCCGCGGAGGACCCGCGGGGCGGTTCGGTCGGAGCGAGGTGTGCAGTGAGTCCGGTTACGACATCTCGGCCCGCATGGTGTCGACGGCGTAGGCCTCCATGCCGTGCTCGCCGACGTCGAGCCCCTCCAGCTCCTCCTCGGCGGTGACCCGCAGGCCAACCGTCGCGGCGAGCAGCTTGAACAGGGCGAAGGCGAGGATGAAGGTCCAGGCGAAGCAGGCCCCGATGCCGGCGAGCTGGATCAGCACCGGTTCGAGACCGCCGCCGTGCAGCAGGCCGTTGGTGCCGCCGAACGCCTCCTGGGCGAACAGGCCGGCCGACAGCGTGCCCCAGGCACCGCAGACGCCGTGGACCGAGACCGCGCCGACCGGATCGTCGATGCCCAGCTTCTCGATGGTGATCACCGCCAGGACGACCAGCACGCCGCCGATGCCGCCGATTAGCATGGCCGACAGCGGCGAGACGTTGTAGCACGGCGCGGTGATGGCCACCAGGCCGGCCAGCGCGCCGTTGAGGGTCATCGACGCGTCGGGCTTGCCGAAGCGCAGCCAGGCGGTGATCATCGCCGTGATGGCGCCGGCCGCCGCGGCCAGATTGGTGGTCACCGCCACGCGGGCGAACTCACCGCCGTCGAGGCAGGTGGTGCTGCCCGGGTTGAACCCGAACCAGCCGAGCCAGAGGATGAACACGCCGAGGGCGGCCATCGGCAGGTTGTGGCCGGGAATGGCCCGCGGCCGGCCGTCGGGCCCGTACTTGCCGATCCGCGGGCCGAGCACGATCGCGCCGGCGAGAGCGGCCCAGCCGCCGACGCTGTGCACCACCGTCGAGCCGGCATAGTCGATGAAGCCGAGGTTCGACAACCAGCCTTCGCCCTGGTACAGGCTGCCCCAAGCCCAGCTCCCGAAGACCGGGTAGATCACCGCCGAGATGACCACGCTGTAGATCAGGTACGAGGTGAACTTCGTGCGCTCGGCCATGGCGCCCGAGACAATCGTCGCCGCGGTGGCCGCGAAGACCGTCTGGAACAACCAGAAGGTCATCTCCCAGTGGTCCAGACCGCCGCTCAGATCGAGCCCGTCGGGCATGAACTCGCTGGTGCCGAACAGCCCGTTCGAGGCGCCGAACATCAGCCCGAAGCCGAGCAGCCAGAAGGCAATCGACCCCATGGCGAAGTCCATGAGGTTCTTCATGATGATGTTGACCGCGTTCTTGGCGCGGGTGAAACCACACTCGACCAGCGCGAAGCCGGCCTGCATGAAGAAGACCAGGAACGCCGCCAGACAGGTCCACAGCGCATCGCCCCACGATTTGAGCTGGTCGACGGTCAGTGCCGCCTCCTCGCCCTCGACGCCGGAGGCCGCCGCCGCGTCGACCGGGATCGGCACGTCCGGCACGCTCTCCGCACCGGGCTCGGGCAGGCCCTGGCCCAGCGCCGTGGTAACCGGCTCGTCGGCCGGTACCTCGCCCTGCGCCCAGGCTCCGCTGCAGACCAGCCAACCGATCAGCATCGCTCCGATGACTCGCCGCATCACTCTCTCCGCGCCCGGCCGGGCGGCCGGGGTCCTCGGCGGGGAGTCTCGGAAGCGATGGTTTCGTTCTGATTTCGCGGCCATGAGTCGGCCGTAAAAGATTCTGGAAACAGAAGACCCGGCAGGCACGCAACGGCGGCGCAACAGGAATCGCGGCGGTGGTGGCGAAGGTGGCGTCGGAGACCGGCATGGACGAGGCGCCGCTCCTGGCCGTGCTGCGTGACAACCTGCGCTTCTGCCGCCGGCGGCTGCTGCTGGTGCTGGCCGCCCACGAATCCGACGACCTCGGTCACCGGCCGGCGGCCACGATGATGAGCCCGCGCGAGCAGATCGTGCATGTCGCCCTGGCCGAGCACGCCTGGCGCAGCCGCTGCACAGGCGAGCCGGCGCCCGAGCCGGGTGCCGACGAGCCGCTCGGCGTCGCCGCGCTGGGTGACCTGCTGGCCGCCGAACGGCGGATCACTGACGCCTGGCTCGACTCGCTGACCGACGCTGACCTGGCGCGGCCGATCGACGACGGCGAAGGCCGCCGCTTGAGCGTCGCCTGGGTAATCTGCCACCTCGCCCGCCACGACGCTCACCACGCCGGCCACCTGGCCGGCCTGTGGCGCATCCGCCACCCCGACCGACCCCTCGCCTCCGGCTACCGCAATGTGCTCGAAACAATCGACTGAGTGATCGGCTCGAGCGCCGCGCCGGCCGGGCCGAGGAGATAGACCGGCTGGTCGGTCAGGGTCGGCTCGGGCAGGCGGTTGCCGTCGAGGTCGCGGGCGTCAAAGCCGGCCGGGAGGCGCAGCCGGCCGGCCGGGCCGAGTGTCCAGGCGATGACCACGGTGCGCCCGTCCGACTCGAAGGCGTAGCCGAACCGGGGCGAATCGAGCGGCAGCCGGCCGCGCGTGACGAACTCGGGCCCGACCAGCTCGTTGAACGTCGCCAGGGCGGGCACCAACCGTCGCGGGCGGCCGTCGTAATCGAACCAGACGCCGTCGTAGGTTTCGTGGTTGATGCTGCCCGGCGTGCCGCTGTGGTAGATGATCCGCCGCGTGTTGTAACCGCACAGGATGGCGTTCAGCCGGATGGTGTAACTCGCCTGCAACGCTTCGTTGGGCAGCGGCTGGAGCCAGCCCTCGAACGGCTCGAAGGCGGGGTCGTCGTCGGCATAGTAGGCGCCCTCGGTCCACCACAGCGGCAAGTCGGCGGCGCCGGCCTCGGCCAGGTTGGCGCGCAGGCGCTCCAGGCCCTCAATCAGATACTCCGGCGCGCTCATGCCCGGGTAGGCGTGGAGGCTGAGGGCGTCGATCGGCTCGAGCCCGCCGGCGGCGATCAGCTCGGCGGTGAGGTACTCCGGACCGCTCTGGATGCCGCCGATCACCGTCGCCGCGGGGTTCGCCTCACGCACGGCCGCCGCGGCGACGCGCAGGTGACGGACATATTCGTCGACGGTGTAGCCGAAACGCCGCGGCAATGAGTACTGCGTGTAGACCGGCTCGTTGAAGATCTCGAAGCTGTCGATCCGCCCGCGCAGATGAGCCACTGTTTCGCGCACGTAGCGGGCAAACTCGTCCAGGTCGCGCGGCGCGTGAGCCACGCGGTCGAGCACCGACAACCGCTCGCCGTCCACCGCCTCGGGCGCCGTGGTCGACCAGAGCGTTGACGGGAAGGGCAGCAGCGCCAGCACTCGCAGCCGGTGAGCCAGCACGCGGTCGACCTGCGCGTCGGGCACGGCGAAATCGAGCCGGCCCGGCTCGGGCTCGATCAGCCGCCACTGGTACGACCAATCACGGAACCAGCCGACGCCCATGTCGCGGCAGGCGTCGAGCAACTCGGCGGTCGGGTAGGCGTGGTTCATGCCGCAGATGGTGTCGTCACGCGGGTTGGCCGGCAGCACCGCGAAGCGCACCGGCCGTGGTGGCGTGACGGTGCCGCCGGCGGCGGTCACCGCCAGGCGGTAGAAGCCGCGCGGCAGGTCGTCCGGCACGGGGCGCAGGACGGCCGGCTGGTCGCCGACGGCGAGCCGCTCATCGCCCGCCGCGACGGTGGCGCCGGCGGCATCGCTCACCGTCCAGGCGAGCGCGACGGTCTCGCCCGGCGGCGCGGTGACGGTCACCCGCGGTCGGCCGTCGGCGATGGTCACCGCGGCGCAGACCGGTTCGCGGGGCGCCCAGTCGCCGGCGGTCTCGCCCCGTTCGAGCTGCACGTCATCGAGCCAGAGCCGGCCCGTGGGCGGGTCGGCCGCGCGCAGGTCGGGGCCGACCGCGCCGAAGAGCTGGGCTGTCTCGGCGCGCGCGGTGAACCACACGCGGGTCCACTCGACGCCGGCGGCGGTCTGCTGCTCCTGGTAGCGCCGGTCGCCGTGGTAGAGCCGCAGGCGCACCGGCAGGCCCGGCCGGTCGGCCTTGACCCAGGCGCTGAGCGTGTAGGTCGCGCCGGGCGTCACGTCGAGCCAACCGCGGTGCGCGGCCAGCGGCATGTGGCCGGGGACGACGTAGGGGTCGAAGTAGTCGAAGTAGATGCTCGGCGCGGCCTCGGGCGCGACGTCGATGCGCAGGCTGGCGCGGCCCGAGTGCCGCTCGGCCGCGTCGATGGCGCCGACCAGCCGGTTCAGGTTGCCGCCCCAGCCGGGCACGTCGGTGACGCTGCCCCAGCCGCCGGGCCCGGCCTCGAAGCCGCTGTTCGGGATGAGGTTGTTCGAGTCGGTCGGCGGCAGCGCCTCGAGATATCGCCGCGGCCGCGGTTCGCTCGGTTCGATGGCCAGGTCGGCGAACCAGACGGTGCCGACCGCGGCGAACCAGAGTTGCAGCCGGCTGGTCTCGGCGACGCTGCGGGTGGCGCGGAAGACCCGCTCGTGCTCGACCCACTCGTGGGCCACCGGGAGCATCGCGCTGAGGCCGCAGGTGTCCCACACGGCGGTATCCTGGATGGCCACGCTGACCGCCTGGGCGACCAGTCCCTCGCCCCGCACGCGGCAGCGGAAGCGGTAGTATCGGCCGGCCTCGAGCCGCACCCGGCCGACCTGCGCGAGCATGGCGTGGCTGGCCGGGCCGCTGTGCCGGAAGGCGGTGCAGGTGAGCCGGGCGGCGAAGCCGTCGCCGTCGGGCACGCGCTCGAGCCGCTGGACCACGCCGGCATCGCCGCTGGTGGTCCAGCCGTCGGGCACGCCGTCGCCGTCGTCGTCGAGGGCGAACTCGCCGTTGAAGAGACCGCCGGCCGGCGCCAAGAGGGCGGCCAGCACCAGGCACCACATCGCCGGGCTCCTGCCCCCAGGTTAGCTCGGAAAGGGCCCGCGCGCCACGCTGCCTCGGGCAGATTCGTTGTACACTAATGTGTCGGTCGGGCTGGGAAGGGTGCTGTGGTGCGGTGTCGAATGCACGGACGCCGCGTTTCCGCGCGGCAGCGATCCTTCCAAGGAGAACCTCCATGTGGAGTCGTCGACCCAGCCGTTCCGGGTTCACGCTGATCGAGCTGCTGGTCGTCATCGCCATCATCGCCATCCTGGCGGCGATCCTCTTCCCGGTCTTCGCCAAGGCGCGCGAGAAGGCACGACAGGCCACCTGTGTGAGCAACGTCAAGCAGATCACGCTCGGCATCCTGATGTACACCCAGGATTACGACGAGATCCTCTGTCCGCCGTCGGTCGGCGGCACCGACAACATCCAGTCGTATGGCTGGAGCGACTTGGTCCAGCCGTACATCAAGAACTCGCAGGCGATGGACTGCCCCTCGTGGCGGAACAAGATGGCGGTCAACACGAACATCGTGCCGAACCGCTTCTGGCGCATGCGGGGCGGCACGTCGACCACCGACGCGGCGACCGGCATGACCCTGCCCTCGGGCGTGTCGCACAGCTACGGGGTCAACAACTTCAACCAGCCGGCCGGCATGCCGGCCTTCTCGAACGGTCCCTTCCGCGTCGGCGCCCTGGCCGAAATCGCCTCGCCGGCGGAGGTCATCGGCCTGACCGACGGCCGGGGCGTCTCGCCCTGGAATCACGACGGCGGCAACGGCGTCTATGACCTGCCCTCAATTGACGGCCAGGCCGACGCCGGCCGGCACATGGGCCTACAGAGCGCCAGCCAGGCGCAGCGCATGCGTGAGGGCGCGCTCACCTGCGGGTTCATGGACGGCCACGTGAAGTTCATGAACTTCAACGCCACCTTCGCGCCGAAGAACCTCTGGACCTGCCGCGACACCGACTGAGCAGGCCGGGTTCATGCCACGGCCGGGCGCTCGAGCGCCCGGCCGTTCGCCATATCCGGATGTCCATCGATCCAGGCATGTAGACATTCGCTGCAGGGGCACGTCCCAGACCAGCCCACTGGCGAGGCGATCCGATCTGGAAGCGGGTTCGTCGGCATTCGGGCGGGTCTGAGATCCGCCCCTACCGCGTCGTTCAACTCGCCCGCTCCTCCTGCTTTCTGTCTCGGCGCGCGATAGAATGGCGATCGGCCATGTCGCGCTGCGCGTGGCCAGCCGGTCGATCAAAGACAAGGAGGAGCATCGATGGGCAACCCTAGGCGTGTTCGCGCCTTCACCCTGATTGAGCTGCTGGTGGTCATCGCGATCATCGCCATCCTGGCGGCGATTCTGT
>CAYONP010000067.1:0-33737 GCA_964405335.1 uncultured Fimbriimonadaceae bacterium | reverse complement strand
AGCCGTCATCGGACGTGCGATGGCGTACCTCGGCGTTGATGCCTGTGCGCTGGGTCACCGCGATCTGGCGCGCGTCGCCGTGCCGAGCTGAACGCCGGCGAGGTAGGGGCGACCCTTGTGGTCGCCCGCTCCGGGAGCGCGCTCGCGAGGCATCGGGCAGCCACAAGGGCTGCCCCTACAGGTGTGACAGGCATAGGTAGGGGCGACCCTTGTGGTCGCCCGCTTCTGGTACGGGTTGTTGACCCGGCGGACAGGCACAAGGGTCGCCCCTACCGGCGGATTCGACACGGGCCCTCATCCGACGCGGTGGTCAGGCCGGGTGAACTACCCGCGCAGCCAGGCCTTGAGGTCGCCGGCCAGCTTGGCCAGCTCGCTCTCCTTGGCATACATCATGTGCCCCGCCGCGTAGTAGCCCATGCTCACGTTGTCGGCCAGGGAGTCGTCCAGGCGGAGGTGGCTGAAGGTGTACTCGGTGGCGAAGAACGGCGTGGCCAGGTCGTAGTAACCGTTGGCGACGAAGACCCGGAGGCTCGGGTTCCGGGTCATCGCCGAGCGCAGCCGGTCGCTGACGTCGAGGAAGCGGTTCTGGAACTCGCCATAGTTCCACGGTGCGCCGAGGCCGCCGAGGATCTGGTAGCGCACGTCCGACTCGTACCCGAGGTCGGCGCGGATGTACTTGTTGAACGCCCCGGTGAAGGCACCCTGCACCGCGGTGTAGCTGGCGTCGAACTCGTAATGCTCGCCGACGCTGTCGCGGTCCAGGCCGAGATAGCGGCTGTCGAACCGGCCGACGGTCCTGGCCTGCTCGCGCAGCAGCTCTTTGTTGTAGCGGCCCATCGGCACGCGCAGGTGGCTCCGTTCGAGGTAGGTCGCGTCGATGCCGGTGTAGCGCGCCACGCGGCGCAGCACGCGCTTCATCTCCCGCTCGGGCAGCGTGTTGCCGCGCAGCAGGGCCATGGCATAGTCGGTCTGGGCATACTCGCGGACCTCGGCGCAGAGTTCGTCGAGCGACTTGGCCTGCAGGTCGGCGGGGAGCTGCTGGTGGAACCAGCCGGTGGCCGCGTAGCTGGGCAGATAGAGGACGTAGGGCAGGTCGTTGCCCTCGGTGAACCGGATGGTGGCCATGTTGAGCACCACCGAGACGAGCACGATGCCGTTGAGGTAGACGCCGTGCTTGTCCTGCAGCAGCGCCCCGAGGCCGCTGGCGCGGGTGGTGCCGTAGCTCTCGCCGGCGAGGAGCTTGGGCGAGTCCCAGCGCTTGTTCTCGGTGATCCACTGGACGATAAACTGGCCGACCGATTCGAGGTCCTCCTCGACGCCCCAGAACTCCTTGCCCTCGACCCCCTCGGCCGGCTTGCTGTAGCCCGTGCCGACGGGGTCGATGAACACCAGGTCGGTCACATCGAGCAGGCTGTACTCGTTTTCGATCAGCGCCGGCGGCGGCGGTAACTGCTCGCCCTCGGGGCCGAGCTTGACCCGCCGCGGGCCGAACGCGCCGAGGTGCAGCCAGACCGACGACGAGCCCGGCCCGCCGTTGAAGGCGAAGGTGATCGGCCGCGCGGTGGTGTCGTCGACGCCCTTGCGCAGATAGGCGATGTGGAACAACTTCGCCCGCGCCTTGCCCTCGTCGTCCTTGAGCTCGAGCACGCCGGCTGTGGCGGTGTACTCGATCGCCTCGCCGTCGATGGTGACCGAGTGCTCGGTGGTCACGGTCTTCGGCTTGTCGTCCTCCTTCTTGCCCTCGGGCTCGGGCATGGTCAGGGTGACGGCCAGCTTCGGCAGGACAATCTCGCCGGTCAGGATGTTCTGGTTCTTCGCCTCGTCGCCCATGGGTCGGCAGCTCCAGCCGCCGCGCTTCGCCGTCCGCCGGCGCCTGCCTGCCGGGGACCACGAAATCGGGACCGGCAGGCGGCGCGAATGGATCCATCCGCCCAGCCGGCGGACTGCCCGAGCGGCGATCATCCTCCAGGGAGATGCCCATGCGCACGGTTGGCGTGCTCTTGACCACCGCCTTCTGGCTGGCGGTGCTGGGCCTGGCGGCCTGGGCGCTGGGTCTCGACGAGCTGCTGCGGTCGAGCATCGCCGCCGGTCACCTGCTCGACTGGGTGGTCGGGACGCTTGGCCTGGTCTGGCTGGTGGTGCTGCTGAAGGCGCCGTGGGACCTCTACTTCGAGGCGCTGCGGGCGAGCTACGACTTGCAGCAGGCGCGCGAGGCCGGGATCGAGGTCTCGGCCGAGCGCGACGCCTACCTGGCCCGCCTCCGGCCGCGGCTGATCTGGCTGGCTGTCGGCGCGCACCTCGCCTCGGGCGCGGTCGCCGCGGCGGTCGGCTACGCCGCGGGCGGCCGGCTCGGCTACTACCTGGCGGCGATCTACCTGCTCTCGGCCACGTTCCGGCCACTGGCCGCCGGCTATGCCTTCCTGCGCCACCGGCTGCGGTCGATGGGTCAGGACGCGCGCTACCCGCGGCTTGACGTGACCGAGCTGCGCGGTCGTCTGGAGCGCAGCGAGCATGAGCTGTGCCACCTGCGCGAGTCGCTCGACGCGGAGCAGTCAGAGCGCCGCGTCGAGACCGAGGAGCTGCGCGGTCAGGTGCACCGCACAGCGCGCGAGCTGGAGACGGCGGTGAGCCGGGTGACGGACAACCAGGATGTGATCAAGGGGATTCAGGCGTTTGTTCGGTTGGTGGGGTCGGCGGGGGAGTGAGCGTCAGCCGATCGGGTGCGGCTGGCCGCAGCCTATGCCTGCGCTTCGAGGCGCCTGACGTCGATGAACCCCTCGGCGAGTCGGGTGACGTGAGGGTCGTGGGAGAGCAGGTAAGGGGCGCCGGAGGCGACCGCGGTGGCGATGATCTGGACGTCGGCGCGCAGCCGTTCGCGTCTGATCACGGCATCTGGTGCCGGATCGACAGGTGCGCGCCGGAGGCGCTGCCGCCATGCGGCTTCGATCGTCGCTGCCTCGACGGCCGCCGAAAGGTCGAACGGCTGGACCTGGAACAGCTCCTCGACCAGCACGGCCCAGCGGGCCCGCTCCGGTTCACCGCCCCCGATCAGCATTTCGTGAACCGCGATGGCCGGCGCGATGGGCGGTCGTTCGGCTTGACCTAGGAGCTGCTGCACCAGACCGACCATCGCCTCCTGGCCCGGGCTGGTGCGGCCCTGGACGGCCCAGATCAGGATGTGGGTGTCGACACACGGCGGAGTCGCACTCACAGATCCAGGCCTTCGCGCAGCCTACGCGTGTAATCCAATGGGTCCACGCCATCGAACGCATCACCGACGACCTCGCGCAACCTGCCGAACGCCTCGGCGGCGCCGCTCTCGCGATAGCGCAGCAGCCGTGTCGCCTCGAACGCAACGATGCGCCAGGACGGGCACTCCCAGGTCGCTTGCCCGTCCAGGCCGACCACTGAGCCCAGCCGATCGCGCAGCACCGGCTCCAGCTCCGCCGTCAAGGAGACGCCGACCTCTCCTCCCTGGTCTCGGCGCAGCCGTGCCCAGGGGCCGCCCGACGAACGCCCGATGGCGATCACCTCGCCATAGATCGTGGTGCCGCCGCGAGCCAAGCGGACCGGCTCCGGCTCCGGCACGGGATGCCCTGCGCCGATGGTCGCTCGCGGCGCCTCCCAGCTTGGCTGCAGGGTGACCGTCCAGTTGCGCCAGACCGAGCTGTTGGAGATGCCGTAGAGCTCCTCGTGAGCCTTGTGCGCGAGGCTCGAATAGTCGCCCGTGTGAATGGCGGTCAACAGATTCGTCGCCGCCGGTTCGAGTTCGGCGCTGATGGGCAGCTCGGCAGTAGCCACGCCGCCCTCTAGCTCGAGCCGCGAAGTCACCCCAGAGCGAGCAGGGCCGGCCCAACCGCCCGCTTGTGCCACGAGAGCGTCGTCCAGAGGACCGACCACCATCGGCGGCACCAGGAGATGCTCCTTGGTGCGCTCGTGACCCACAGCCACAGTGATCCGGACCAGTCTATCCACCGGCGGCTCCATCGGCAGGCCCGTCCTCACCCCACCTCCACCGTCACTATCTCCTTCGCCCCCACCGCCAGCTCCAGCGTCTCGGCGAACTCGCCCAGCGGCTCCACCCGCGTCTCGTCCAATCGGCACCGCCAGGCCGTGGTCAGGCCGAGGCCGTTCTGGAGCCGCGCGGTCTGTGGCTCATCGTATGGATTGTAGAAGCGCACGATCAGCGCCTCGCGTTCCTCGGCCCAGCGCACCGCGCTGAGCACCAGCTCCGGCGGATCGAGACGGAGGAAGCTGCCCCGCGAGGGCAGTTGGCCGCCCGTGCCGCCGGTGGTCACCGCCCGCAGCGGAGCGTTCCAGGCGCGCGCGGCGGCGTGGCTGGCCCGCTCGTCGCCACCGCCGTGGGGGATCACGGCGTACTCGGCCAGGTTGTCCCGGCAGCAGTAGGCGTCGGGCGTGGGGAACTTGCCCCAGTCGCCGATCTCGCCGACCGAGCGGAGCAGCGTCACGGCGATGGTGTGGCGGCCGTCGCGCAGCACCTCATACTCGGGCAGGCCGCGGTTGGCGATGGTCAGGCCGCCGTCGGCGTCGCCCACCTCGACGAATGCCTGGCACGGGTGGCAGTCGCTCGGGTTTTCCCACCCCGACCACGGCACAATCGGCCGTTGGACGCACTCGAACTGCCCGTCGGCGTCGGCGTGCGTGGCGTGGATGACGGTTGGGAAGTGGGCGCGGAGCCGGAAGTTGGCGCCCATCTCGTGGCCGATTTCGGTCCGGATTTCGACCCGCCGTGCGCCGTCGGGCAGGACGATGCGGAACTCGAAGCTGAGGTCGAACAGCTCGCCCTCACTGTCGATGTCGAACTCGTCGGGGTCCTCGGCGTCCGCGTCGAAGAGCATGGCCGAACCCTCGTAGAGCTGGTAGCCGGGCCGCTTCTGGCAGAAGCCGAGCGGCTCGTCGAGCCCGGACCCGGCCCGCTCATCGAGCCGGTACCTGACGTCCTCGGACGGGGCGCGGTAGTCATACTCGTTGCCCACGTCGCGGCCGTACCAGATGACGTTGAGGTCGTACCAAGCCTCGCCGGTGACCTTGTCGTGGATGTCGAATACGCCAGGGTTGTGAACCACCACGCGCAAGTACTCGTTCTCCAGCACGCCGGGCAGTTCCTCGGGCTCCTCCTCGGGCGCCGGCGAGGGATGCGCGGCATAGACCGCATAGCCGACCGCCGGCACCGTGGCGGTGAAGCTGATCCGCACCCGCCGCGCGCGGAAGCTCTCGCGGAAACGGTCGTCGGGCAGCCAGTAGTCCCAGGCGATGCCGAGGTCCTCTTCGATCCAACAGGGCACCGGCTCGCCGTCGGCGTCGCGCAGCAGCACGCTGCCCAGCTCGGTGTCCTCGGGGAAGTCGACCGTCGCGGTGACCAGGCCGGTCTGCTCGGCGCCGAACGGGTTGTAGACCAGCACCGCCTGCGCCTCGGCCGGCACCCAACGGGTGTCGACGTGGCGGGCCAGCGCGCGCAGCAGCTCGTCGCTGAGCTGCCGGGCGCCCTGCTCGACCTTCTCGAAGCGCACCTCCATGTCGCGGTGCACCGCGTCGCAGCTACAGCCGCAGATGTTGTCGTGCGGGTGGTTCTCGAGCAGCTTCTTCCACAGGTGGCGGCGGAAGTCGCGGTCGCCGGCGGTCGACTCGTCCATCGGCCGCACACCGTCGCGCGCGAAGACCAGCGCGCCAATCGCCTGCAGCGGCTCGACAAACTTCTCCAGCTCGGTCTGGCAGCGCCAGTTGGCCTGCTTGAGGTAAAGCCGGCTCGAGAGCACATTGGTCAGCACGTGCCAGCCGGCGGTGTAGCGGCTGCGCATCTCGCCCTGCACCGTCTGCAGCTCGCCGACCGACTCGCGCACCGCGGCGACGTACTCGTCCAGCCGCGAATGCGCGATCTCGTCGTCGATCAGCTCGCGCGCGGTGGCCAGGATGCCGCTGATGTCGAGCTGGCACGGCGTATGGTCGCAACCGTTCATGAGCAGCAGATGCGGCGTGGTGGCGAACCGCTCGCAGCCGGCTTGGATCGCCGCCAGCCGCGCGCGTAGCGCCTCCGCCTCGCGCGGCAGGTCCATCGCGTTGGCATACCAGTTGGCCATCCAGATGCCGAGCACGGTCGAGCCGTCGGCGCCGCGCCAGGTCACCTCGCTGTGATAGCCGGCCTCCTCGGGCGTGTCGGCGTCGGGGTCGAGTGGGTTCAGCCCGCGACCAAAGACGGCGTTGTCGATGCCGAAACCGCGCAGGATGGCCGGCATCTGGCCGATGTGGCCGAACGCGTCGGCGAGGTAGCCAACCATCAGCACCGGCCCCCAGGCGCGGGCGTCCGCCATGCCGTAGAGCAGGTTGCGCACCTGTGCCTCGGCGCTGGTCAAGAACTCGTCCTGCAGGATGTAGTGCGGCCCGACGGCGATCTTCCCGGCCGCGGCGGCCGCGGCAAAGCGCTCGCGCTGGCCGGGGCGGATCTCGAGATAGTCCTCGATCGGAATGGTCTGCCCGTCGAGGTGGAACGAGTGAAACGCCGGGTCGCGGTCGATCACCTCGAGCACGTCATCGAGCAGCTTAACCAGCCGCCGGCGCTGGACCTCGACGGGCAGATACCACTCGCGGTCCCAGTGGGTGTGCGAGACGACATGGAGAGTCTTGCCGGGCATGATGGGTGTCCTTGCGTGGGGTTGGGTTCGGGGTGGGGATGGGGGATCCTGCCCGCAGGTCGGCTCGAACCGACCAGTGAGGGCGAACGTCTCCCAGTCGGCTGGTCAGGCGGATGGTCTACTCCTGCTCGCCGCCGCCCTCCCCACCCGCCCAATCATCAAACACCGTATACGTCACCGGGATGATCACCAGCGTCAGCAGCGTCGAGAGCGCCAGACCGCCAATCACCGCAATCGCCATCGGCGAGCGGATCTCGGCGCCCTTGCCGATCTTCAGCGCCACCGGCAACATGCCGAGGATGGTCGTCAAGGTGGTCATCAAGATCGGCCGCAGGCGGCGTGCACCGGCCTCCAGCACCGCCTGATTGCGCGCCACGCCGCGACCGCGGCCCTGGCGGATGTGGTCGATCAGCAGAATGGCGTTGCGCACCACGATGCCGATCAGCAGAATCATGCCGATGCCGGCAACCATGCTGAAACTGCTGCCCGTCAGCACCAGCAACAGCAGCGCGCCGGTGACCGCCATCGGCACGCTGAGCATGATGGTCAGCGGGTGGACCGGCGAGCCGAACAGCACCGCCATGATCAGGTAAACCAGCAGCGCGCCAACGGCCGCCGTGGCGGCCATCACACCGGCGCTCTCGTCCAGCGTCGCCGCGTCGCCGCGCCAGCCCCAGCTCAGGCCGGGATAGGCCGAGCCGTCGATCGCGGCCGTGCCCTCGCGGCGGATGCCGAGCTCGCGCCAGGCCGACTCGATCGCCCGCTGCGCATCGCCCAGCGTCGCGCCGGCGGTCAGGTGGGCCTTGAAGTTCAGGTCGCGCCGGCCGTCGCGCCGATCGATTCGCGTCGGGCCGGTCTGCTCGCGCAGCTCGGCCACGTCGCCGATGGTCGCCATGCGCCGGCCGGTGCGGCCGACCGGCAGCGCCGCCACGTCGTCGAGGTCACGCCGGTCGCCCTCGGCCAGGCGCAGGTGCAGCGGGATGAGCTGACCGTCGAGCCGCACCGCCGCGCCGGTCCAGCCGGTCAGCGCCAGGCGCAGCTCGCGGGCGATGACGCCGGGATAGACCATCAGCTCGGCGTCGAGCCCGCGGCGCGGTGTGACGCGCACCTCCGGCGCGCCGATCCGCCAGCCCTTGTCGGCATTGACCACGCCGGGGATTGCCGCCAGCCGGGCGACGAACGCCTCGCCGACGGCGCTCATCTGCTCGAGGTCGGCGCCGAACAAGCTACAGTCGATCGGCGCGCCGGCGCCGGCCCAACCGCGAACGGGGATCACCTGCACGGCCACGCCGCCGAGCCGGCGGAGCGATTGGCGTAGCTCCTCGGCCACCAGCTCATCGCTGCGCCGGCGCAGGTCCCAGCCGCGGAGGAGCAGCACGTCGAGCAGGCCGCGGCGGTCGCGCAGGACCAGGTTGATCTGCGCCAGGTTCGCGCCGCGGCGGTCGGCGATGCCGAAGCCCGTCTCGATCTTGCCCAGCGTGACGAACAGCGTCTCAGCCTCGTCGATCTGGGCGCAGAGCGGCTCGGCCTCGATCACGGCCCGCTCGGTGGCGGCGAGCGACGAGCCGGCGGGCAGCTCGAGGTTGACCAGCACCGTGCTCAGGTCGGCGGCCGGGATGAAGTCGGTGCCCAAGCTCCGCCAGGCCAGCCCGCCGGCGATCAGCAGCGCCGACCAGCCCGCGAGCAGGGTCGTCCGCCGATGGCTGAGCGCCCAGCGCAGGGTGTGGGCGTAGCGCGCCTCGAGCCAGACGTACCAGCGCGCCGGCGGGCGCTCGACCGGCGGTCGCCGGCGATAGGTCAGGGCGGTCAGCGCGGGCACCAGGGTGTAGGCGGCGAGGAGCGAGAGCGCCGCTGCGACGGCGACGACGAAGCCGAAGTCGCGAAAGAACTGCCCGACCACGCCCGACATCACCGCGATCGGCACAAACACGGCCAGGTCGATCAGGGTGGTCGAGGTGTCGGCCAGGGCGATGTCGTTGCGGCCGTTGAACGCCGCCTCGGCCGCCGGCTCGCCGGCGCGCAGCCGGAACATGATCGCCTCGAGGCAGACGATGCTGTCGTCGACCAGGATGCCGACCGAGAGCGCCAGGCCGAGCAGCGTCATCTGGTTGATCGAGTGTCCGCCGAAGCCCATCGGCGCGAAGGTGCCGAGCAGCACCACGGGGATGGTCACCGCGACAATCAACGTGCCGCGGACGTTGCGCAAGAAGAGCAGGATGGTGCCGGCGCAAAGCAACACGCCGAGCACGATACTGGCGTTGACATCGGCCAGCCCCTCGCGCACCGTGCCGGCGGTGTCGCGGGCGGTGACCACCTGGATGTCGGGCGGCAGCCCGGCGCGCTCGATGGCGGCGGTGACGCCGCGCGAGACGGCCACCGTGTTGCCCCGCCCGCGCTTGGTCACAATCAGGCCGACCGCCTCACGTTGCTGCAGGCGGATGCGCACCTCGGGCTCGGCGTCGTGCAGCGAAACCTCGGCCAGGTCGCCCAGGGTCAGCGCGCGCCGCGGCTGCCCGGGCGGCGGCGGGCGGGTCGGCGGCGCGCCGGGTGGCGGTGGAATAGGCAATGCGCGCAGGTCGTCGAGCGACCTCAGCTCGCCGTCGAGCCGGGTGCCCAGCTCGCGGTCGCCGGCGGTCAACGGTCCGCCGGGCGCGCTCAGCGAGGCGGCGCGGAGTGGTTCGAGCAGATCGCCGAGGGTCAGCCCGGCGGCGGCCAGCCTGGCCCGCTCGACGGCGACCGAGACCTCGCGCGTGCGCCCGCCGAGGACCTCGACGCGGGCGACGCCGTCGACCGCCTCGAGCAGCGGGCGGAGCCGGTCGTCGGCCACCCGGCGCAGCTCGCCGAGCGGCCGATCGCCGAGCAGGCCGAGGAAGACCACCGGCTGGGCGTTGAGGTCGAGCTGCGCGATGGTCGGCGGCTCCAGGTCGTCGGGCAGCTCGGCGCGCTCGGCCTCGATCGCCTGCCGGCAGTCTTCGATCGCCGCGTCAACCTCGGTGCCATCCTCCAGCTCGACAAAGAAGAAGCAGAAGCCGTCCTGACTGACGCTGTTGACGTGCAGCACGCCGGCCACTCGGCGCAGCGCCGTCTCGAGCGGCTCGGCCACCAGCTCCTCGACCGCCGCCGGCCCGGCGCCGGGATAGACCGCATGGACAATCAGGCTGGGCAGGTCGGTCTGCGGGTTGAGATCGACCGGCATGCGCGACCACGAGAGGCAGCCGCCGACGACCAGCGCGATGGTCAGGAAGAAGGTCAGGAACGGCTGGGCGATGGCGGCGCGGGTCAGCCCCATCGGCTACTCCGCCGGTGCCGGCACGACCTCGATCGGCGCGCCCTCGACCAGCCCGGCCGCGCCGGCGATGACCACCTCCTCGCCGTCGGTCAGGCCGTCGAGGACCTCGGCCCGCTCGGCGCCGGTGAGACCGATGGTCACCGGCACCCGCGCCGCCTGGTCGCCGCGCCGGACGAAGACGTATCGCTCATCGTCGTCGCCCTGGAGTGCGTCGAGCGGCAGCAGCAGCACGTCACGCCGCTCCGCGACGACGACCCGCGCGGCGGCGTGCAGGCCGGGGCTCAGGCCGTCGCCGGCAACCAGCAGCCGCACGCGGAAACTGCGCCCGTCTTCCTCGGCCACCTCGGCGACCTCGCTGACCGTCGCCGGTAGCTCGTCGTCGCCGCCCAGCGGCCGCACCAACGCCTCCTGCCCGACCGCCAGCCGTTCGCGCTGCGCCGCGGTGCAGAGCGCGCTCAGCTCGGCGGCCGCGGTCGTCGCGACCACCGCCACGGGCACGCCGGGGAGCACCGAGTCACCCAGGCTGACCTCGAGCCGGGCCACCACGCCGGCCACCGGCGTGGTCACCCGGGCGCGGCGCAACTGGTCGGCCGCCAGCCGCTGCTGGGCCAGCGCCTCGCGCAGGCCGGCCTCGGCGGCGGCCACGTCGTAGCGCGTCAGGTCGGCCTGGCGGCGAGCCAGCTCGGCCTCGCCCAGCGCCGCCTCGGCACCGCGCAAGTTGGCCTGCGCCGCGCGCCGCTCGGCCGCGCGCAGCTCGCGCTGACCCTCGCCCGCCTGGGCCGCCGCCAGACCCGCCTCGGCCAGGCGAACCTGCGCCCGCGCCGCGGCAACTTGCTGCTCGGCAATGGCCACCCGCTCGTCGCGCGTCTCCTCGGCGCTGCTTAGGCCGCTGCGCGCGCGGCGCAACTGCGCCTCGGCCGCGGCCACCTCGGCCGCCGACAGCTCCGACCGCCGCGCCGCCGCCTCGGCCGCGGTGACGCCGGCCCGAGCCTGCTCGACCTGCGCCTCGGCGGCGTCCAGCTCGTCGGCCGTCGGCCCGGCGACCGCCTGGTCGAGCTGCGCCTGCGCGGCGGCCAGTTGCTGCTCAGCGATGGCCAGCTCGGTGCGCGCGTTGTCGAGCGCCAGGCCGCTCACGCCGCCGTCCGCGTGCAGCCGCTCGAGGTCGGCCACCTCGCGCGCCCGCTTGTCGCGCCCGATGCGGGCCTGCTCGACCTGCGCCCGCGCGGTGGCGAGCTCCTCGGGCCGCGCCCCGGCCTTGGCCCGGCGCAGCGACGCCTCGGCCGCGCGCAGGCCGGCCCGGGCACGCTCCAGGTCGGCCGCCGCCGTCTCACTCGACAACCTGGCCCCGGCACGCGCCCGCTCCAGCTCGGCCATCGCGGCGTCGACGCCGGCGCCGGCGGTGGCCACGTCGGCCTCGGCCTGCTGCCGCTCGATGGCCAGCGCTCGCTCGGCGCGGACCTGGTCGGCCGCGGCGGCGTTGATCCCCTCGCCCGCGCGGGCCACCTCGGCGGCCGTCGTGCCGCTGGTGATCCGCTCGCCGGCCCGCGCCTGGCCGACCGCCGCGTCGGCGGCGTCGCGCCCGGCGGCCGCCTGTTCGATCTGCCGTTCGGCGGCGGCAGCGGTCGTCGCGCCGCCCAGCCGGGCCTTGGCCAGCAGCGCCCGGGCCGCGGCCACGCCGGCCGTGGCGCGCTCCAGGCCGGCGGCAATCTCGGCGGCATCGAGTTCGATCAGCACCGCGCCGGCCGGCACGGCATCGCCCTCGGCAACCAGCACGCGGGTGACCGTCGAGGGCATGGCGGCGGCGAGGTCGACCCGTTCGGCGGCGCGGAGCGTGCCCTGGAGGGCGATGGTCTCGGTCAAGGCGCCGCGGGTGACTCGTTCGGTCCGGACCACGGTCGGCAGCGGCGTGTCGGCGGCGGCCGGCCGCTCGCGCCGCAGCAGGGCGACGGCGACGGCGAGGACCGCGACGATGGCGATGCCGATCAGCAGGCGCTTCATCTGGGGCTCGCGGTCGGACCTCTCCCCCGCACTTGGCGGCCCGCCCGCGCGATCCTCCGGGCTACTGGTTGAGGTAATCGCGCAAGTGCCGGCTGCGGCTCGGATGCCGCAGCTTCTTCAGCGCCTTGGCCTCGATCTGGCGGATCCGCTCGCGGGTCACCTCGAAGTGCTGGCCGACCTCTTCGAGCGTCCGCGGCCAGCCGTCGTCGAGGCCGTAGCGCATGCGCAGCACGTCACGTTCGCGCGCGCTGAGACCCTCGAGCAGCTTCTCGAGCTGCTCGCGCAGGACCATGTTGCTGGCCACGTCGGCCGGCGAGACGCAGCGCTCATCCTCGATGAAATCGCCGCGGTGGCTGTCTTCCTGCTCGCCGATCGGCGCCTCGAGACTGAGCGGCTCGGGCGCGATACGCTGGATCTCGGCCACTCGATCGGGCGGCATATCGAGCTCGCTGGCCAGCTCCTCGACCGTTGGCTCGCGGCCGAGCGCCTGGACCAGCTCGCGCTTGGTCTTGAGCAGCTTGTTGATCGTCTCGATCATGTGGACCGGGATGCGGATGGTCCGCGCCTGGTCGGCAATCGCGCGGGTGATCGCCTGGCGGATCCACCACGTCGCGTAGGTCGAGAACTTGTAGCCTTTGCGGAAATCGAACTTCTCGACCGCGCGGATGAGCCCGATGTTGCCCTCCTGGATGAGGTCGAGGAAGCTCATGTTGCGCCCGGTGTAGCGCTTGGCGATGCTGACCACCAGGCGCAGGTTGGCCTCGGTCAGCTTCTGCTTCGCCTCGTGGTCGCTCTGCTCGATCCGCCGGGCCAGTTCGAGCTCCTCTTCCTGGGTCAGCAGCGGCACCCGGCCGATGTCGCGGAGGTACATCCGCACCGGGTCGTCGAGCGGCACGCCCTCGCCGAGGTCGAACCGCTCGGCCAGCCGGTCGTCCTCGTCCTCGTCCTGGTCGGGCGCGGCGGTGGTTTCGCTGCTGGCCTCCTCGGTCTGGTCCTCCTCGTCGTCGTCGCCGATATCGATGCCGAGGCCTTCGAGGTACTTGACCACCTGGTCGAAGTCCTTCTCGGCATCGAGCTCTTCGTGCTCCTTGAGGTAGGCGGCAATCTGCCCCGGCGTCAGGGCGTGCGTGGCCCGCGCCACTCGAATCAGGTCCTTCAGCGACTCCTGAAGGTCTCGTGTTGTCATCATCGCAATCCGCCGGGCTGGGCCAGCATGAGGCCGCGCCGGGCCTCTTCGATCTGCCGGTCCAGGCTCTGAATCTCACGCTGCAGCGCGAGCGCGCGCTCGTCGCTGTCGGGCAGCTCGGCCCGCTGCCCGCGCAATCCCGCCACCCGCGCGGCCAGGCCGCCCAGCCGCAGCTCGGCCACCGACCGTGCCAGGCTGTCGCCCTGGTCGAACGTGCCGCAGAGCACCTTCGCGACCAGCGCCCGGCCGTCGGCGTCGAGCACTGCCAGCAGGGCGTTGCTGCTCGGCTCGGGCAGCTCCAGCCAGGCCTGATAGACCTGACGGCAGGCCGGATCGGTCAGCCACGCCGGATCGACCGCGCCACGGACCGCTTCGGCCGACCCGGCATCGCGCAGGAGGTGGGCGAGAAACTCGCGCTCGGCATAGTATTCGCGCGATCGCCGTCCCTGGTAAGGCTCGCTCTCGTCGCGCCGCGGACGCTGCCGCCGCCGGTGCCGCTCCAAGTCCCGCGCCAACGTCCGCTCGAGCGTCTGCTGCAGGTCGGCCGAGCCGGCCGACCACCAGTCGGCCACCCGCCGCACCACCGCCGCCTGGCGGATCTCGTCGCCGATGTCGGCGACCAACTCGCGCACCGTCTCGCGAATCGCCTCGGTGCGCGAGTGAGGATCATTCCCCGCCCGCTCCAGCGCCACGCCGAGCCGATACTCGATCAGGTCGGGCGCGGCCGCGGCCAGCGCCCGGAACGCCTCGGCACCGTCGCGCCGGACCAGCTCGTCCGGGTCGAGCCCATCGGGCAGGCGCAGGATGCGCCCGTCCAAACCCTCGTCGGCGAACAGCGCCGCGGCCCGGTCGGTGGCCCGCTCACCGGCCGCGTCGGCGTCGTAGCAGAGCACCACCTTGCTGGTCAAACGCTGCAGCAACCGCAAATGTTCTCGCGTCAGCGCCGTGCCCAGCGTCGCCACCGCGTGGTCGAGGCCGTGCTCGGCCAGGCCGATCACATCCATGTAGCCCTCAACCACCAGCACCCCGTCGGCCAGCCGCTCGGCGCGGCCGGGCGCCTGGTAGAGCAAGCGGCCCTTGCTGAACACCGGCGACTCGGCGCTGTTGAGGTACTTCGGCTCGTCCGCCGGATCGAGCACCCGCCCGCCGAACGCCACCACCCGCCCCTGGCGGTCGAGGATGGGGAACATCAACCGGTGCCGGAACCGGTCGTAGTACCCGCCGCCGCGCTCGCGGGCCTTCAACAATCCTGCCGCCTCGGCCTCGCGCAGGTCGACCCCGTCGCGCGCCAGCTTCTCGCTCAGCTTGTCCCACCCGGCCGGAGCGTAGCCGAGCCGGAACCGCTTCGCCGTCGGCTCGCTGATGCCCCGCTCGAGGAGGTAGGCCCGCGCCGTTTCGCCACCCTTGCTCTGCCACAGAGCCCGCTCATACAGCTCGGCCGCGCGGCGATTGAGGTCGTACAACCGCGAGCGCTGGTCGGCCTGTTCGGGCGAGCCGCCCTGGGCCAGCGTGCAGCCGAGGTCGTTGGCGAGCAGCTCGGCCGCCTCGCGGAAATCGAGGTTCTCGGCCCGCATGACGAAGTCGAACACGCTGCCGCCGATGTTCTCGACTCGGCAGGTCCAGACGCCCTTCCGCTCGTTGACGTCCAGCGACGGCTTGTGGTCGTCGTGGAAGGGACACAGCCCGCGGTACTCGGTGCCGGCCTTGGTCAGGCGCGTGTAGCGGCCGACGACGGCGAGAACGTCGAGGCGATCACGAAGCTCGTCGACCGTGATGGGGGTCAGGGCCAAGACGGCTTCCTCCAGGCAGCGCGGTCGCCGCTGATTCGGAGCGCCGGCGGGCGCTCCTTCACCGAAAACGAAAAGCGGGGCGGGAGAGACTCCCGCCCCGCTCAGCCGCCGGACGCTACTGGACGCCGAGCGAGACGATCTGGATCGCCGTCACTTCCTGGTCCTGCAGCGCGAAGCTGACGTTGCCGAAGGCTCGACCCCGGTCGTCGATGGTGTAGAACATGAGCTGCACGTTCGGCGCCACCTCGTTGACGTCCTGGAGGAACTCGCTGTACAGCAACGGCGGGCCGTAGAGCAGCAGCACCTGGGCCAACTGGCTGCCCAGCCCGATGCCCTTCTTCGACCGCGCGCCGCCCCAGGCGCGGCCGAGCACGCCGATCTGGGTGACCAGACCGTCGTTGTCCATCCCGAACTCGGTCCGCACGTCGGGCTCGAAGGCGTAGTCCCAGCGCATCGTCGTGTCGTCGATGCAGCTCGTGATCTGGCAGTTGCCCTCCGAGTCGCGGCAGCCATAAGCGAGGTTGAACCCGACCTGGCCGCTCTCGTCGCCGTAGATGTCGTTGAGGATCGGCACCAGCGCCGCGCGGTCACCGCCGCCCGTGCCGCCGCCCGGGCCGGCGCCCGCGCCCGGCAGACCCGGCGCGCCGCCGCTACCGCCCCCGCCGGGCCCACCGATCGCGCCCGGCGACGGACCGCCGCCCGACCCGCCGACACCCGGCGGTGCCGTGCCACCACCCCCGCCACCGGGGCTCCAGCCGGGTGGCGGCGGCAAGCCACCCGCACCGGCCGATTGCGCCTCGCCAGGAGGCCCGGGCGGCGCACCCGGACCAGTGCCGGCTCCGGGCCCGGCTGGTCCAGCGCCGGCGTTGGCCGTCGGATCGTCGCACAGCGCTTCGAGGTTGAACGAGTCGCGGGCGACGAAGAAGGGCATCGGCGGGGCGACCAGCAGCGCCGAGCCACCGCCGGCGGCCACGTTGGCGCCACCGCCCTGTCCCAGCCCACCGCCGCCCGGCACCGCGCCGGCCGAACCACCACCCGCCGGCGGGCCGGCACCGGCCGAGCCGCCGCCACCACCCGGGCTCCAGCCCGGCGGCGGGGGCAGACCGCCCGCGCCGGCCGCCTGCGCCTCGGCGGTGTCGTCGCCGTCGCGCGGGTCGGCGGCCGAACCCGAATGCTCCTGTCGCCCCTGCGCCACGCCGGCGCCCGATCCGGCGCTGGCCGGTGTCGGCAGCCCCGGCAGACCGCCCGGCGCACCCGGGGGCGCACCCGGCCCGATGCCGCCCGAACCGCCGCCCGGACCGGCCGGCCCCGGGGGCGCGCCCGGTCCGGCGCCGCTCGAGCCACCGCCCGGACCACCGAGCTCGAGCCCGCCACCGGCCCCGGTGGTGCCGCCGAGCACGGCGTTGAGCCGCCGGTCGAGCAACATGCCGGGCGGCAGGTTCTTCGGGTCGATGCCCATCGCCTGCACGGCCGGAATCACGGTCACGCGGTGGTTCGGCTGCTCAATCGCCTGGGGCGCGCCATAGACCAGCTTGCCCGCCCGGTTGCGGATGGTCAGGAACGACTGGGCGTTCATGCCCAACTGCGCCCCGGCCAACTGCCGCTCCTGCGCGTTCGGCCGCGGCTCGATGATCATCCGGATGACCTTGTAGACCTTCGGCGCCGAGTGGTCGAGCAGGAAGCCGACATTGTTGCTGTCGTAGTAGTGGATCAGCAGGTAGCGGCCAAGGAACGACTCCCAGCCGTCGGGCCAGCCGTAGCGATTGAACACATGCTCGAGCGAATCGCCCAGCCGCACGCCGCGCACGCCGTTCGGGCCGTTCGAGGTCTGCGCGCCGGTGTACGGCCCGTAGCCGCAGACGCTGATGCCGCGGACCAGCCACTGGTAGAAATCAATCGTGAACGAGGCCCAGACGCCCGGCGCCATCTCGTAGCAGAAGACCACGTCGCGACCCGGCAGGCCGACGTGGAAGATGTGGTAGACGTCGCTCGAGCCGAGAATGCCCTCGATGGCGTTCATCATGCCATCGACCCGCGACTGCTCCTCGCTGATGGCCAACGCCTCTTCGTCGCGGCCGGCGCCGCGGGCGTCCATCAGCTGGTCGACCAGCCGGTCGCGCCGCGCCCAGAGCTTGGTCGCGAACTCGCCGATGTCCTCGCGCTCGGCGTAGTACAAGTGCTGGATCTCGGCGAACCGACCGACCGCCGCCTGGACCGCGAACATGCCGCCGAGCCCCGTCTGCCCGCCGCCGAAGCCGCCCAGCGGCCGGCCGCCGCCCAGGTCGGGTCCGCCCTCGCCGCCGAACGGCCCGCTGCCGGCGCCGCCAATCATCCCGCCGCCCGACATCGCCGGGCCGGCAATCCCGCTCGGCGGCCGGCCCAGCGCCTCGGCCAGGCGCTCACGCAGCCGCGCGCGGATCTCCGGGTCGGTGATGTGGATGCCGTCCTCGCCCATGGCCAGCCCAGGCGGACCGGTCGGTGGCGGCGCGGTGCCCTCGCCGCCCGGCCCGCCGGCACCGCCGCTGCCGCCGGCGTCACCCGGCGTGCCGGCGCCGCTGGCGCCGATGCCGCTGCCGTAGGCGCCGAAATAGAAGTTCATCGTCGCGCCGTCGGCCCCGCCGCCGCTGCCGCGGACCAGCGGCATCTTGGTGCCCAGCCGCATGATGATGTGGTCGGGCATCTTGTAGGTCTTGTAGAGCCGCTGCTCCTGCGGCTTGACCACCCGATCGAAGTTCCAGATGCCGGTGATGGTGCGAGCGTGCCAGCCGAGCTGCACGCCGGCGAGCTGGTTCTCGTAGAACGGCATCTCGGAGAAGCGTTCCTGGGCCCAGACGCAGCCGAGCGACAACCACAGCGCGGGCAGCGCGACCCGGACGCGCTTGAACATCGGCGGCTCCCTCACTTCCGTCAACCGGCGCGGCAGGCCGGATCTATGCACTCGTTCGACAGACCCGCCACCGGGCCGGTTGCACCCGGAGCGGCCGGAGTCTGCCATCTTGCCGGCGGCCTGTCAAGCTAGGCGCCAACCCGTCGCAGCGCCGCCGACGTCCACTTCGCCGCCTGCCGCAGCAACTCCTCGCCCTGCTCCTGAGTCCGGCAACCGGTGTGCAGGAACAGGCCCCGCGGGTCGAGCGCCTCGAGCAGCGGCTCGACCTCCTCGGCCAGCACCGACAAGTGCAGGCCCATGCCCCGCTGTTGCAGCTCGCCGAGCAGGTCGATCCATCGAGTCATCGGCGCGTGGCCCGCGCCATGTACCCACTGGATCGCCCGCAGCCCCGGAATCGAGCACAGGCTCGGCACGTGCTGCAAGCACTGCGGGCCATCGAGATGGAACAGCGCATGGTCGAGCCAGGCGCATTGCGCTTCGATGTCGGGCCGCACGAAGCGATCGAAGTGCGCCGGGCCAATCAGCGCCGCGAAATCACACGACGTCGGGTAGTACTTCCCCGAACTGTACGCCGTCAACCAGGTCGTCGAGCCGGTGTGGGTCCGCTGAATCAGCTCGTGGAAGGTCTGGTAAGCCTGGTAGTAGAGCGGCATCACGCGCTGCATCGCCGCCTCGACCAGGTCGGGGCAGAGCATCAGATCGAGGCACAGCCGGTCGGGATGCCGCAGCGCCGCGAGCAGGTCCATGCCGGGGTGCAGATCGGTCAGGCCGACCATGAACCGCCCCTCGCCCGCCGCGCAGGCGGTGCGCGTCGCCTCCAGCATCCACTGCCACGACCAGGACGATTCGTCGAGCCGCAGGTCGTCGAGCGAATCGGCCCAGTCGTCGACGATCGGCTCGACCCAGCTCGTTTCGGGCATGAAGCGCAGCTCGGCGCCGAGCCAACTGGCGAACACGTCGGGGCCGAGATTCGGCATCAGGACGGGAAACGCCTCGCCGCCGTACCAGGTCGACTCGAGCCAGGCCAGGTGCTGGTCCAGCCGGTAATCCCAGTTGGTCCAGCGCTCGGCCAGCGTCGCCGGCGCCGGCACGGCCCGCGCCGTGGCGCCGGCCTTCGGCGCGGTGACCGCCAGGCAGACGCGGTCGATCAGCTCGTGTTCCCACCAGGCGTGGATGCGCTCGCAGGCGGCGGGCCAGTCGGGCTTGAGCGCCAGTTCCATGGGCAGACCCCGCCGCCCCGGCTGCAACCGGGTTGCCACCGCTACGGCACCGGCACCAGCGGCAGCACCAGCTCGGAGCTGCGGCCGGCCATGCTGATCACCGTGTTCTCGGCGGTCACCGGCTGCCGCTCCTCGTGCGACCAGCGGCCGGTGTTCGGGTTGAGGTCGAACCGCGGGTAGTTGCTCGACGAGACGGCCACGCGGATCCGGTGCCCGCGGGCGAAGACCAACGACGTCGACCAGCAGTCGACCTCGCAGGGCACCGCCATGCCCGGCCCGACCGGCCGGCCGTACTCGGGCCCGGGCCGGTAACGCAGCCGCTGGATGCCGTCGCAGACCAGCATCGACCGGCCGTCGGGGTAGACATCGCAGAGCTTGACCGTGAAGTCGGTGTCGACCGCGCTCGAGGTGACCCACAGCCGCGCGGTGACCCGCCCGACGATCGCCAGCGGCTCGGTGAGCGGCGCGCTGGTGTAGATCAGCACGTCGTCTCGGTCTTCGACCGGGCGCTGGTCGCGCGGGCCGGCGGGCAGGTTCAGCTCGCAGCCGCCGATGGTCCGCACCGGCATGGTCGGGTCGTAGCAGAAGCTCCGCGCCGGCTCGGCGACGCCGGGCGGCTCGCGGGTCAGCCCGCCGTCACACCGCAGGTGCCACGGCGTCGGCGTGCAGGGCACCGGCCAGTCGTCGGCGGTGCACCAGTGACAGCCCGGCGCGTCGTCGTCGTCCGGGTCGCCCATCAGGTAATAGGTCACCGCGGGCTGGTCGCGCACGCCGGTGTCGACGCCCTTGAGCCAGCAGTCGATCCACTCGGCGTCGCGCCACGGCGCGGGCAGGTCGTCGGCGGCGGGGAAGGTCAGCTCGCCGGCCTGGGCGCCGCGGCCGTGGCACCACGGGCCGATGACCAGTTTCTGTTCGCCGGCGGCCCGGCTGCGGTGCTGCCAGGCGATGAACGTGTCGAGCGTGTGCTGGCAGAAGATGTCGAACCAGCCGCCGGTGTGCAGCGCCGGGACGGCGATCCGCTCGGCCGCCGCGTCGGGGTGCAGCGGCTGCCAGAACTCGTCGTGGTGCGGATGGTCGAGCGAGAGGTTGAGGTTCTGCTGCTCATACCCACAGACGACCATGTAGGGCAGGCTGAGCCCGATCCGCAGCGCGCCGTTCTGATAGGTCGCGCGGTGCAGGTTGCCGCTGGCCACATCGATGTTGGCACAGGCCAGGCCGGGCGGGTCGAGCGGCGCCAGCAGCGTCTGCGCGATGCCCAGCGCCGAGCTGCCGTGGCTGCCGATCTTGCCGTTGCACCAGGGCTGGGCGACCAGCCAGGCGCATGTGTCGTAGCCGTCCTCGGCCTCGCGGGTGAAGAGCAGTTGCCGGCCCTCGCTGGCGAACCGCCCGCGCCAGTCCTGAACCACCACCGCGTAGCCGATGAGCAGCGCCTGGTGGAGCCGCTCCATCGGCACGGCGTCCTTGTCGTAGGGCGTGCGGAGCAGGATTACCGGCCACGGACCGTCGCCCTCGGGCAGGTGGAGGTCGGTCGCCAGGCGCACGCCGTCGCGCATCGCGACGCGCTCGGTCCGACTAGCCACCCTCGCCCTCCAGCTCGAGCACCGGCAGCCAGAGCTCGGCACGGTGGACCGTGTTGTCGGCCGGCACGCCCGGCTCATCGGCGAACATCGGCCCGCCGGTGTTGCGGTTCGGCTGGTACTTCGGCGAGTTCGACGAGCTGATCGAGAGCCGCAGCCGATGCCCTGGAGCGATCACCACCGCCACCGGCCCGAGGTCGATCATCGCCTCGTACCGCTCTCCCGGCGTCATCAGCTCCTCGCGCAGTTGGCCGTCGCGGAAGCGCATCCGGCGGACGCCGTCGACCAGCAGCATCGACCGGCCGTCGGGGTAGACATCGCACAGCTTGGCGGTGAAGTCGGTGTCGGGCGCGGTCGAGCTGACCGTCAGCCGGGCGATGATGTCGCCGGCAATCGCCAGCGGCGCCTCGCGCTCGTCGCTGGTGAAGACCAAGACGTCGTCGCGCGCCTCGACCTCGCGCTGGTCCATCGGCCCGGCGGGGAGGAGCAGGTTGCGCCCGCCGACCGTCGGCACGGGATGGTTTGGGTCATACGTGAAGGTCAGGTCGACGTCGTCCGCCGCGCCGGGGACCAGGTCGCCGCCGGCGGCCGCCCGCCAGGGCTCGGGCGTCGTGTCGGGCGGCGGCCAGGTCTCGGCGGTCTGCCAGCGGTTGCCCGGCGCGTCGGGGTCGTCGACGTCGCCCATCAGGTAGTAGCTCACCGCCGGCGTGTCGAGCACGCCGTTGTTCGCGCCGAACAGCCAGTACTGCTCCCAGGCGAAGTTGCGGAAGGCGGCCGGCAGGTCACCCGCGTTCTCGGGGAAGGTCAACTGGCCGACGCGCCGGTTCCGCCCGTGCGGCCATGGGCCCATGACCAGCCGCTGCTTGCCGCGCGCGGCGGGCGCGCCGTTGTGCTGCCGGGCGAGGAAGATGTCGACCGTGCCGCGGCTGAAGATGTCGTACCAGCCGCCGGTGAACAGCCCGGCCGGCGTGGTCCGCGGCGCGGCGGCCAGGCCATCGACCTTGGCCCACTCGTCGTCATAGGTCGGGTGGTCGTGCCACAGCGTCAGGTTGGCCGGGTCCCACATCGCGGTGCGGAGCCAGCCCTCGCACAGCGCCTGCCGCCAGGCACCGCCCTCATAAGAGGCGTGGAAGAGGCTGCCACAGGCCACCTCGATGGTCTGGCAGACCACCCCGGGTGCCTCGGCCCCGGCGAGCAGAATCTGGGTGATGCCCAGCGCCGAGCCGCCATAAGTGCCGATCTTGCCGTTGCACCAAGGCTGGCTCAGGACCCATTCGCAGGTGTCGTAACCGTCGCGCCGCTCGCCCCAACCGTCGGGCTCAAACGCGATGTTCGCCCCCTCGCTGGCAAACCGGCCGCGCACATCTTGGACCACCACGACCATCGGCAGCGCGCCGCCGCCCGGCGGGCGGATGCCCTCCTTGTTGTACGGCGTGCGGGCCAGCAGCACGGGGAACGGGCCGTCGCCGGCGGGGATGAAGACGTTGGTCGACAGCTTCACCCCGTCGCGCATCGGCAGCATGACGGTGCCGGTCTCGGTGATCACCGGCGCCGGCGCGGCGGCGGAAACTCGGCGCAGCCCGAACGGCAGCGCGGCGACGAGCAGCAGGGGCAGCAGCCAGCGGCAGCGGATAGTCACGGTCGGCTCCGACGCACGCGGTTTCGCTTACAGTGTGGCCGGGCCTCCCGTTTCGCCAGGCTCAGATTCGCGCCTCGTTGGCCGCGCGGCTGCCGTCGCCGGCGATGAAGACGTCGTACCAGCGTTTGAGGCCGATCGCGCGCATCAGGACGTAGTGCGGGCGGATGAGCTTCGCCCGGCGCCCAGCGCGCAGCTCGGCGGCGAGCTTCGGGGCGACGGCCAGCAGCGTCTCTTTGAGCCGCTCGCGCCACGGGTTGCGGGGCAGCAGACGGGCGTCGGCGATCTGCGCGCCGGCGGTGATCTCGTCCAGCACGCGCCGCAGGGCGGCCGGATCGAGCCACTCCCAGACCCCGCTCGCGCCGTCGTCGAGTTCGCGCTCGATCAGCGCCCGCACCGGCGTCTCGGCGCGGAGCAACGCGGGCCAGTCCTCGAGCGTCCAGAGCGTCGCGGGCGGGAAGGCGCCCAGCGCGGGGTAGGCCGCCGTCACCGCCGCCTTGTGCAGCTTCTTGCCGACTCGCAGCTCGGCCGGCACGCGCCGGGCAAAGTCGAGGATATCCTCGTGCAGCAGCGGGTTGCGATGATCCATGAGCAGGTGCTTCATGTAGGCGGCCGAGCCGTGCGAGGCGGGCAGCCGCTGCTCGTAATAGAGCCGATCCTTGAGCCGCACCGGGTCGGGCGCGTCCATCCTCCGGAGCATCGCCTCGAGCGCCGCGTCGGCGGCGTCGCACCAGGCGGCATGGACCGCCGGGCGCATCACGCCGCGCCAGCCGGCCATTGGCCGCAGGCGGGCGCACAGCGCTTCGACCAGCGCGCCCTCGACCGACGCCGGTCGGCCGTACGAGCCGAACGCCTGGTCACCGCGGAAGCAGCAGATGAAGCCCTCCTCGCGCAGCGCCGCGACGAAGTGCGGCTCGATGCCGTGGAACAGCGCCGTCTCGGACAGACCGTCGAGCACGTAGTGCAGCTCACCGAACCGCCGTGCATAGTCGTCGACGGTGCGCTGGAAGAAACGGTGCTGGAGCCCAGCGGCAGCGGCGATCTGGGCGGCGATCACCGGATCGGAGTCGGGCCGATCGGCGACCGCGCCCCAGGTCGCGGTGTGGACGCGTGAGCCGTCGCCGCCGACGGTGGCCAGCGCCGCGCCGAGGATGGCCCGCGAATCGAGCCCGGCACTGAGAAAGATGATCGTCTGCTCGGGCGACTCGTAGTTGAGCGCCACGC
The DNA here is from genome assembly GCA_964405335.1 of uncultured Fimbriimonadaceae bacterium. Classification (GTDB taxonomy): domain Bacteria; phylum Armatimonadota; class UBA10988; order UBA10988; family UBA10988; genus CAYONP01. The sequence goes on along the minus strand of CAYONP010000067.1, from coordinate 10,280 downwards.
CGCGCCGGACCAGCTCGACCAGCTCGGCGCGCAGTTCGGGCTCCGGCGCGCGCGACGGCTCGCTGCTCGGGTCGAACTGCCAATACCGCCGCACCGCCACCGCGCCGTCGCTGACGGTCAGCAGGTGGCCGCCCTCGAGCCGCCGGACCGACTCGAACAGTGTCTGCTCACAGAGCGGGTTGCCGTTGGCCAGCAGCAGGGCAATCGCGGCCGCGTCGGGCCGGCGGGGCAGCTCCTCGACGGCCAGCAGCGCCTTCGGCTCGGGCGCGAAGAGCAGCAGCCCGCGATGCTCGGCATAGCAGATCGGCCGCGAGGCGTGGCGGTCGGCGTAGAGAGTCACCCGGCGGTCGCGCGCGTCGGCGGTGACGACGGCGTAGAAGCCGCGCAGCGCCAGCGGCAGGCCGTCGCCCGCGGTGGCATAGGCGGAGGCCAGCTCGCTGGGCGCCGGGCCGTCGGCCAGCAGGGCGCCGGCCAGGCAGGCGGTCACCGGCCCGTCGGCGGCGGCGGGGTGGCGGCTCGCCTCGACCTCCGGCACCGCGACGCGACCAACGGCGACGCCGAGCGACTCGTCAACCCAGGTTTCGACGACGAACTCGGGCCGGTGGCGCAGCCGCTCGGCCATCGCGCCAAGCAACGCCGCGGCCGCCTCCCGCGCTGGCCAGGCCTCGCGGCGAACGGCGACCAACCCAAACAACCCCGGCATGGCGGCACCCCCGAACCAAACAATGGGGACGGACCCGATTTCACGAAATCGGGTCCGTCCCTTTTTCGTTTACGACAGGTGGCGATCGTAGGCGCTGGTGAGCAGGGCGGCGACCTGGTCGGCGGTGCGGCCCTCGATGTCGCCGCGGGGCAGCATGTGGGCCACCTCGCCATCGCGGAACAGCACCGCGCAGGGGCTCGACGGCGCGTAGCCGGGGCAGTACTCCCGCGCCCGCTCGGTCGCCTCTCGGTCTTGCCCGGCAAAGACGGTGACCAGCTTCTCCGGCCGCGGCTCGTGGCCCAGGCTGCCGACCACGCCCGGCCGCGCCGAGCCCGCGGCGCAGCCACAGACCGAGTTGATCATCAGCAGCATCGAGGCCGGCGCGTCGGCAAACGCGCGGTCGACCTCGGCGGGTGTGCGCAGCTCCTCGAAACCGTTCTCGAGCAGCTCGTCGCGCATGCGTTGCAGCAAGAGGTCATCGCCGGCGAAGTGTAGCATCGTGCCTTCCTTGTGGCCCCTGCCGAAGAGTCTGAGACGCATGACCGCTCCCGTCAGCCGCGGACCATCCGCCGCGCGACCGACCACTCGTACTCCAGGTCCTCCACGGCCCCGCTGCGATAGGTCGGGATCCAGGCCCGCCTCGGCGCCCCCGACGTGTTCGGCAGCGAGGCGTGCAGGGTCAGGTCGCTGAACAGCACCGCCCCGCCGCGCGGCAGCTCGCAGATCACCGGCTCGGTGGCGATGCCGGCGGCCGACAGGTCGAGCCGGTGACCGAACCCGTCGGGCGACTGCACGAGGTCGTGGTCGATCGCCGCGCGGTGCGTGCCCGGCACGACCATCAGGCAGCCGTTGTCGCGGGTCGCCTGGTCGAGCGCCACCCAGACCGAGATCTTGTGCGCCCCGTGCCAGTACATCCAGTCTTGGTGCCACGGGCTGGCGAAGCGGGTGCGCTCGCTCTTGTAGACCACCTTGTCCGAGAGGAACTCGACCCGCTCGCCCCAGATCTCCGCCAGCGGGTCGACCAGCCGACGGTCGCCGACCCACTCGGCAAAGCGCGCGCTGCGCGCGGCCAGGCCGACCAGCACGCCGCTGGCCAGCGCCGCCTCGGGATCGCCGCCGCCGGCGCTGATTTCGGCCCGGCAGGCGGCCAGCACCGCCTCGATCTCGGCCGCGTACTCGTTGCAGTCGGCCTCGGCGAAGAGCCGCTCGAAGACCACGTAACCGTCCTGCTCGAACTGCTCGCGCACCGAGGCCGTCACCGTCATCGCCCGCTCCGCGATCACTCTAATGCGGCGAGGGATCGCCGTCCCGCGCCGAACCTGCCGGCGGAGAGCGGCATGAAACTGGCCCTGCTGACCTTCAACATCGGCCGCGACATGGACCTGCCCACGCTGCTGGCGGTCGCGCGGCGCACCGGCTTTGCCGCGGTCGAGCTGCGCTGCCAGCAGAACCACGGCCATGGAGTCGAGCTGACCCTCGACGCCGCCGGCCGGCGCGCGGTGCGCGACGCGTTCGACGACGCCTGCCTCGACATCGCCGGCCTGACCATCAGCAACCGGTTCGAGTATCCCGACCCAGCCCGGCGGCGCGAGAGCATCGACGAGACCAAGCGCTACCTCGACCTGGCCGCCGACCTCGACGCCCATCGCGTGCGGGTGTTCGGCAACGACTTGCCGGCCGGCGTGCCGCGTGGCGAGGTGATCGCCTATGTCGGCGACTGTCTGGCCGAGCTGGGCGACCATGCCGTCGCGCGCGAGCTCGAGGTCAACCTCGAGATGCACGGCCAGTTCAATTGGTGGCGTTACGCCGTTCGCTCCGTCGAGCACGCGGCGCGGCCGAACGTCGGGCTGGTCTACAATTGCGACCCGCGTGACACCGTCGGCGGTTCGGTCGCCGCGACCCTGAGCCAGGTGATCCACCTGACCAACCATGTCCACCTGCACGAGCTGACCGATCCGGCCTATCCCTACGCCGAGTTCGCGCGGCTGATGCTCGAGTACGGCTACGACGGCTACTGCTCGGCCGAAATCGAGGCCAGTCCCGACGCCGAGCGCGTGCTCGGCTACTACGCCGCGCTCTGGCGCGCCCTCTGCGCCTGACGCCGGCCAGAGGGCATCGACGACGCTCGTCGTAGGGGCGCATCGCAATGCGCCCGTGGGCCGCATCGTCACGACATCGGCGGTGCGCGGCTACTCGACCAGGTCGATCCGCGGCATCATGACCAGCAGCACCGGCCCGGCGCCGCCGCCGGCCGGCTCGCTGACCAGCACGATGCCCTCTTCGGGCGGCAGCAGTGCGCCGTCGAGCACGAACTCGACCGTGCCGCCCGGCGCCGGCGCGCCGGCGCGCAGCCAGAGCCGCAACTGGTGCGACTCCTCGAGCCGCCCGATCACCGCCACCGTGGCGCCGTCGGCCTCGGCCGAGGCGCTCGACAGCTCGCCCGCGGTCGCCCGCGGCTGCGCGATGGCGGTGATGCCGTCGAGGCCGCGGCGCAGGCGGTCGAGCAGGACCGAGTAGTCGCCCGAGCTCGAGCGCAGCTCGCGGCCCGGGCTGGCGCCGAACTGCATCTCACCCCGCGCCCAGGCCACCGGCAGCGCGTCGATCGCCGCCGGGGTGGCGAAGGCGAGGTAGCACTCGTAGGTGATCAGCGCGCCGCCGCGCTCGAGCGAACCAATCAGATGCCGCATGTCGGCAATCGCCGTCACCGTGCCGCGGACCTCGAGCCCGCGTCCGTCGGCCGCCGGCCGCGGCGGCTCGGCCAGGCCGGGCGGCAGCAGGTGGCGCAGGTCGACCGCCGGCGCCGCTTGGTCAAGGCAGTCCAGGTCGAGGTAGCCGAGCGAGCGGGCCAGGGCGCGGGCGTCATGGCGCCGGACCGGGATGGTCTCGTGCCGCGGCCGTGCATCATCGCCAGTCTCGCTGAATCGCCCGACGTGGTAGACGCCGTTGACCAGCCGCCAGCGGTGGCCGCTGGTCGCGGAGACGACGCCGAGCGCCTGCTCGAACGGCATCTCGCGGATGTTGACCGTGATCAGCCCGCGGACCTCGGGCCGGACCACGACCTCGACCGCGGCGGTCCGGGCGAGGGCGAGGATGACCTGACGGACGTCGCCGTCCTCGATATCGATGCTGACCTTGGTCTGCCCGTCGGCCAACAGCGCGCCGACGGCGAGCAGCAGGGCGATGGGAGCGAGTGCGCGGCGCGACAGCATGGCAAGCCCCGTCAGTCGGTGACGCGGCGAGCCCCAGCGTAGTGACGCGCATAGTACTCGTCGGAGAGGCTGGTGATCGTGGCCCGCACGCCGGGCTTGACCGCGTGCACGAACTCGTTGTTGCCGATATAGACACCCACGTGCGAGATTCCGCTCCGATAGGTGTTGCTAAAGAAGACTAAATCGCCCGGCTGCAACGCGCCGCGGTCGATCGGCGTGCCGTGGCCAAACATCGCCCGCGAGCTGCGCGGCAGGCTGATGCCCAGCTCGCGCGTGGAGGCATAGACCAGGCCGGAGCAGTCGGCCCCGCCGTGCGACTCGCCGCCGCGTGAATAGGGCGTGCCGATGTAGGTCATCGCCGTATCGGCCAGCCGGCGGCCGTCGGCGCTGGCCTGCTCGCTGCTGGCGCCGCGCGGCAGGCGCGCCAGCGGCCGCGCCAGCCAGCCTTCGGTGCCGTTTTCGAAGCGGACGCGCAGCCAGCCGCCCTCGGCCGCCATGACCTCCATGCGGGTGCCCTGGTCGGCCACGGCGATGCGCGGCGATTCGGTGCTCGGCTCGCTGCGGATGTTGACCTTCGGCTGCGCCACATAGGCATAGCACAACCGCGTGCCGCCGCCCGGCGCGCCGCCCAGCGGCTGGGTGCGCACCACCCAGCCGGCGACATAGGCATTCCGCTCGCTGCCCGGCAGGCGGACCTGCCACCACATGCCGTCCTTGCCGACCACCGTTAGCGCGGTGCCCCAGGAGACCAGCTTCAGGCTCTGCGCCTGGGTGCTCGCCCCGGCGCGCAGGTGGACCCGCGATTCGCAGACATAGACGGTCTCGGGGATCTGCCCGCCGTCGGGCCTCGGCGGACCGACCGGCGCGGCCAGCGCCGCCGCCGGCGTGGTCGGCTGTGGCACCTCGGCCGGGCGCGCCTCGGGGCGATCGGCCGGTGGCGCGAGCGCCGGCTCGGGCTCGGCGCCGCCGGGCAGCTTCAGCTCCTGGCCGATCTGCAGGATGGTGTCGGGCTCGATCCCGTTGGCCGCCGCCAGCTCGTCGACGCTGAGCTGGTACTTCTGGCTGATCCGGTAGAGGTTCTCGCCCGCCTGCACGCGGTGGACCGCCGGTCGCGCCTCGGGGATGGACAGCACCCGGCCGGCCTCGAGCGGGGTCTCTTCGGCCAGGCTGTTGGCCGCCAGCAAGGCGGGCAGGCCGACGCCCTGGGCGGCCGCCACCGAGCGCGGGGTGTCACCGGGTTGAACCACGTAGCGACGATCGGCGGCGCCGGCGGCGACCGCCGCGATCGCTACGATCAGCAGGCCGGGCGCCCCCCAACGCCGGGACCCTCTGACAGAACACGGCACGGTGTGCTCTCCACCGGGCTCAGCACCCCCGCCGAAAGGCAGGGCCGCGAGGCCAGCATGACTCTAGGACCGATGGCCGCAAGTGTCAAATCTTGCGCAACCGCGGGGCAACGATTCCGCAAAGCCGGCGGTGTCACGTGCCTTCGCGGCGCGCCGGGCGCGCCGTCGACTCCGAAACGACTCACGACTTTAAGCCGACCGCAGCGGCCGTCGGGTAGACCATCCCCAGAGGGCCGACATGGCCGACATCCTCCTGGCCGAAGACGACCGCAACTGCCGCCTGGTGATCGGCATGCAGCTCCGGCTGCGCGGCCACCAGGTGCGCGAGGCGGCCAACGCCGCCGAGGCGCTGGCGGAGGTGGCGGCGGCGGTGCCGGAGGTCTGCATCCTTGACCTGATGATGCCCGAGGTCGACGGCTTTGCGCTGTGCGAGCAGCTCCGCGCCCGGCCCGACACCGCGCGGGTGCCGGTCATGGCCCTCTCGGCGCTCGATGAGCTGACCTACCGCCCGCGGGCCGAGCAGGCCGGGTTCGACGATTACCTGGAAAAGCCGTTCCTGGTCGCGGAACTCCACGGGCGGGTCCGTTCGTTACTCTCCGGGGGCGGTGCCGCCGCCTGATTCCACAGAAAGCGTGGTACCCGGGGCGTGGCCGAGCGCGACGTCGAAAACCTGCTCGATCAGCCCCTGCGGCGTGCCATCTGGCGGCTCGCGGTGCCGGCCGCCGCCGCCCTCGCCCTGCGCATGGTCGGCCACAACGTCGATCAATACTGGGTCGGCCACCTGCCCGAACGGACCGCCGCCCTCGCCGCGGTCGGCTCAGCCAGCTTCGTGCTCTGGATGGTCTACTCGGCCGCGTCGCTGTTCAACACCGGCATCCAGGCCACCGTCGCTCGGGCGGTCGGCTCGCGAGACAGCTACTACCACGCCGCCGCGGTGCGGCACGGCCTCCTGCTCGCGGTCGCCGCCGGGTTCATCGTCGGCGTCGTCGGCTACTTCGCCGCGCCGGTCATCCTCGGCTTCCAAGACACCTCGCCCGAGGTCCGCGAGCTGGCCACGCGCTACCTGCGCATTCTGTTCCTCGGCCTGCCGGTCAACTACCTCGGCCTGGCCTATGCGAGCTGCTTCCGCGCCGAGGGCGACACCGTCACGCCGTTCAAGGTGCTCTGCATCGGCCCGGTGCTCAGCTTCTGCCTCGACCCGCTGCTGGTCTGCGGACTCGGCCCGTTCCCCCGCATGGGCGTCGCCGGCGCGGCGACGGTCAACGTGACCATCCAGATCTGCCAGGCGATGGTGATGCGCTGGCAGTACCACTCGCGCCGGCGCCACCTGCCGGTGCCGTACGAGTGGAGCTGGCTGCTGCGGATTGTCCGCATCGGCTACCCGCTGGCCGGCGCGGGCGTGCTGTTCAGCTCGGTCTATGTGGTGCTGGTCAAGGTGCTCGCCCCGTTCGGCGACGCGCCCGTGGCGGCGCTGACGCTGGGCCACACCATCGAGGGGTTCGCCCACTTCCTCTGCGTCGGCTTCGGCACCGCCGCCTCGACGCTGGTCGGTCAGAACCTCGGCGCCGGCCGGCCCGAAGAGGCCGAGCGCGCCGGCAACGCCGTCGCGGCGCAGCTCGCCTGGCTGGTCACCCCGTTCATGTTCGGCCTGGCGCTGATTTCCAAGCACGTGCTCGGCTTCTACATGGACCAGCCCGACCCGGCGGTGATCTACTACGGCTCGCAGTATCTCTGGGTCGCGGCGATTGCCCAGGCGGCGATGGCCTATGAGCTGGTGATGTGGAACGCCCAGGCCGGCGCCGGCTCGACCTGGCCGCCGACCTGCGTCGATCTGGTCGTCTATCCGTCGCGGATCCCGCTCGCCTGGCTGTTCGCCCAGCACTTCGGCCTCGGCCCGTTGGGCGTCTGGATCGCCATCGGCACCACGGCGTTCCTCGGCGGCATTGCGCAGACGATGCTCTTCCGGCTCGGCCGCTGGAAGCTCAAGGAGCTGCGATGAGCGGGGCCTGGTCGCGCGGCGGCAAGTTCCGCATCCTGCTCGCGCTGACCATCCTGCACCTGATGTGCCACGGCATGCTGACCCTGCTCGTGCCGCTGCTGCTCTGCCTCCAGGCCGACTTCGGGCTGCCCGGCGTCGAGCCGGTGACCGCACTGATCACCTGGCAGGCGGTGACCTTCGCGCTGGCCGGCCTGGGCGCCGGCTGGCTGGCCGATAAGGTCGGCGGCAAGCCGATCGCCGGGCTCGGCCTGATGCTCCAAGGTCTCGGCCTGATCGGTCTGGCCCACGCCCCGACGCTGGCCGCCGCGCGGCTCTGGGTGATCGTCGCCGGCGTTGGTTCGGCTGGCTACCACCCGGTGGCGGCCAAGCACCTGGTCACGCTCTTTCCGCGATCGGTCGGCAAGGCCATCGGCATCGCCGCGATTGGCGCCGGCGTCGGCTTCTGGCTCGGCCCGCGGTTCGCCGGCTGGCGGGCCGAGCAGGCCGGCTGGCAGGCGCCGCTGTGGTCTGGCGCGGCGTGGCGCGTCCCCATCCTCGAAGCCGGCATCGTCGCGCTCGGCGTCGCCGCGCTCTACCTGCTGCTCACCGCCGAGCCGGCGGCCGAGGAGCCGCCGCCGGTGGGCAACGGGCCGAGCCGCCCGCTGGCGCTCGGGGTGATCTTCAGCATCGGCCTGCTCGGCCTGGTGCTCATCCCGCGCGATTTCGGCTCGGCCGGCATCGAGGCGCTCAACTCGCTCTTCTTGCAGCGGGTGCACGGCCTCGGCGTGCAGGCGACCGGGGCGTTGATCGCCGCCAAAGGGCTCATCTCCCTGGTCGCCAATCCGCTGGCCACCTGGCTCAGCGATCGCGGCCCGCGGCTGGTCTGGTGGGCCGGGGTGACCATCGCCGGGGCGGTCTTCGCGGCGCTCATCCCGCTGCTGGCGCCCGGGCCGGCCGGCGTGGTGCTGGTCGCCCACGGCGTCTGCGTGCTGGCCGGCTACCCGATCCTCGAGTCGGCGATTGCCGAGACGGTCCCCGCACGGCTGCGCGGCCGCGCCGCGGCGGTGCTGCTGGCGGTCGTCGGCCTGCCCGGCGCGTTCGCGGCCAAGCTGGTCGGCGGATGGGTCGACCGGCTGGGCAGCGCGGCGGTGTTGCCGCGCGAGGGGTTTGTCGGGCTTTATGCCGCGTTGAGCGGCCTGCTGCTCGTCTCGCTGCTGGCTGCCGTGGCGCTGCGCGGGGTGCGCCGGCGGGCCGACCGCTACCTGGCCGGCAAGAGTTAGCGGCGCGTTCCGGCCGCCGCCGCGTACCTTGGCCAGGAGGCGGCCGGGCGGGGAGGCGCCGCCGTCGCTGGGCCGCACCGAACCTCCCACCGGCTGAACCAGGGCTGGGCCTGCGGAACGAAGCAAGGAGACGAGCATGAGGCGTGTGAGCCTGCTGTTGCTGTCGGCGCTGCTACTGGCGGCGTGCGCGAAGAAGCCCGAAGACGAACTGCCGCCGCCACCACCGCCGGGCGCGCCCGGTCCCGAGATGGCGATGCCCACGCCGCCGGAGCCGGAGCCGGTGGCCGAGGCGACCGACCTCGAGGCGCTCGGGATCAAGATCATGCTACCCGAGGGCTGGACTGAGCAGGCGGTGCCGGCAGGCATGGACGTGGAGCCCGGTGCCGGCATGGTCGCGACCGCCTTCGGTCCCGGCGAGGGGCTGCCCCTGCTGGTCCTGATGGCCATGCCCGACGAGCTGGTTGACCTGACCGCCGAGCAGGGCCTGGACAAGTTCTTCACCGACGTCACCACCAGCGCCAGCGAGGATGGCAAGGCGACCGTCGGCGAGGCCACCGAGTGGACCGGCACCGGCGTGAGCGAGGGCAAGTACGCCACCGTCGAGGGCGAGCTCGGCGACACCAACTTCCCCGACGCCACCCACGGCGCCATCGGTGTGGTGCTCAGCGAGCACAACACCCTCTACCTGTGCATGGCCGTGGCGGCCAACGCCGAGGATCGTGACGCGGCCATGGAAGCCGCCTCGTCAATCGAGTTCTATGCCAAGCCCAAGGCGCCCGAGGGCGAGATGACCGAGGGCGGCGAAGAGGCCGCGCCCGCCGAGGGTGCCGCCGGCGGCGAGGAAGCCGCGCCGGCCGAGGGCGAGTGAACCTGCTCTGTCGCACCGTTGCCGCATGGCGGGCCGGGCTGTCCCGGCTCGCCATGCTGGCACTCCTGCCCTTGGCGGCCTGCGCCCGGCTCGAGCCACCACTGACCGACGACTCGGCCCAGCCCGCGGTGACGCCGGCGCCCGATTGGCTGCCAGACGAGTGGATCGCCTCGCCCCTGCCGCCGACCATTCCGCTCGAAGCCGAGGTGATCGAGAGTTACCACCCCGCCGACCGCGCCGCGCCGCTGCTCGAACTGGCCCGCTATGACGCCGAGGCCGCGCGGCGGCTCGGACTCGCCGTCGGCCGGCCCGGCTTCGAGTGGCTGGTCGACCGGGTCGACCATGCCTTGCGGCTCCGCGGCGTGAAGGTCACCGGCCCGCGCGACTGGCTCCGCCGCGACCTGAGCCGAGGCAGCCGGTGGGAGGTGCGCGGCCTGCTGCCCGAGGGCTATCTGGGTGAGCTGGCCGGCGAGGTGGCCGTCGGCGAGGCCGACGACGGCAGCCTGTTGGTGGTTACCGCGCTCGACGCGGCGGGCAGCGAGCCAACACCCGCTGGCGACCTACTCGCCGCCGTGCCGGCGACGCCGTAGCCCAGGCACGCCGGCAGTCACCCCGAGACGAGACCAACCGCATTGCGTGCCGATCGTAGCGCCGGTTATCAGCCGGCAGTACCGCGCCGCGCGGCACAATCGCGGGTGCCGGACCTTGCGCAGCCTACGCGCTCGTGCCGGTTACCAACCGGCGCTACGGCTCGGGTGTGCTGAGACGCAATTGCAGGCGCTGTCGCCGACCGGCCCTGGGAGGGCGAAGCTCCCGCTGCGCCGGTTGGCCGGGTGTGTTGAAGAGTGCGGTAGGGGCGGGTCTCAGACCCGCCCGAATGCCGACGAGCCCGCTTC
>CAYONP010000066.1:0-34446 GCA_964405335.1 uncultured Fimbriimonadaceae bacterium | reverse complement strand
CCGGGCGACCAGCTCCTTGCCCGTGCCGGTCTCGCCGACGACCAGCACATTGACATCATGGAACTGGCAGAGGCGCTCGATCTGGCGGTAGACCTCCTGCATCGGCGCGCTGTTGCCGACCATCTCGCCGTAGCTCTCGTACCGTTCGAGCCGCCCGCTGAGCCGGCTCACCTCGCCGCGCAGGCGGCTGTTCTCGCGCCGTAACCGCTCGGCCTCGAGTTCGCGGGCGAAGACCAGCAGCAGTTCGTCGGGGTCAATCGGCTTGAGCAGATAGTCGCGCGCACCGAGCCGCATTGCCTCGATGGCGGTGTCCATGGTGCCGTGGCCGGTCAGCACGATGACCACCGTCTGGTGCCCGCGCTCCTTCATCACCCGCAGCAGGCCGACGCCGTCGAGACGCGGCATCTTCAGGTCGGTGAGCATCAGATCGGGCTCGAAGCGGGCCAGCACCTCGAGCGCCTCGAGTCCGTTCGCCGCCGTCTCGACCTCGGCGCCGCGGCGGCTGAGGATGCGGCGGACCACGCGCAGCAGGTTGGCCTCGTCGTCGACGAGCAGGATCCGCGCGCCAGTCAGGTCGATGTCATCGGCCACCAGTCACCCCGCGGAAGCGTCCCCCCACCCAGCCCGCCTGTCAACCCGGGGTCAGATCCCATGATCGACTGACAGGTTACCAACTCCGCCAGATCCGTAACCAATCAGGTGATCATGAGACCTGACCCCGGACTCAGCGGTCCCACTCGGCGAGGGCGGTGAAGAAGGCGTCGTGGCAGCGGCGGGACTCGGCTGTCGGGCTGGTGAAGTGGTTCCAGATCGTGCTGGCGATCAGCAGGTCGCCGCCGCGGGTGGTGACGTAGCCCGAGAGGCCGGTGTGGTTCGAGATGAAGCCCGTCTTGGCGTTCACCCGGCCGGCCGCGGCGGTGCCTCTCATGCGGCTCGACAGCGTGCCGTCCTCGCCGGCGACCGGCAGCGCGGCGAACCAGACCTGGCGGTGCGGGCTGAAGGCCATGGCGCGCAGCACGCCGGCCAGCGTGCGCGGGGCGATCAGGTTGTAGCGCGAGAGGCCCGAGCCGTCGGTCATGCGCAGGCCGGTGGTGCTGATCTGCTTCTCGCGCAGGTACTCGACCACCGCCTCGACGCCGGCCGACGAGGTGCCGGGGCGCCCGGACTGCACGCCCAGCTCGCGGAGCAGCAGCTCGGCGTAGAGGTTGTCGCTGTACTTGAGCAGCCAGCCGACCAGCTCGCCGAGCGGCGCCGAGAGGTGCGTCGCCAGCTCTCGCGCGCCGCCGGGCGGGGCACCCTCGGCGGCCTCGCCGGCGACGCTCACGCCGGCGGCCCGCAGCTTGGCCGAGAACACTTCGGCGGCGTAGCGGGCCGGCCGGTGGACCGCCATGCGCTGACTCAGCGGCGTCTCGCGGTCGGCGGCGATGCTGCCGCCGACGCGCATGACGGACGAGTCGAGGTCACGGTCGAAGTCGATGCTGTTGGCCGAGCCGGCGGTTGCCGTGACGGCATTTGACTCGACCTGCACCGGCGCGCCGGTCGGCTCGACGCTGACCCGCGCCGGCTCGCCCGCGGCGGCGGGGCGGACGACGAGGTTGACCAGGTTGCGGCCGAGGGTCAGGGCGCTTACCTCAGCGCCGTAGTACCAGGGCAGGTCGTCGACGGCCCAGCCGTAGCCGTAGCGGCCCGAGTAGCGCGAGGCATCGCCGTAGACCCGGCCGGTGACCTGCGTCACGCCGGCGGCGGCAACCTGGTCGGCCAACGATTCGAGGTCGTCGTAGCCGAGGCTCGGATCGCCGCCGCCGACCAGCCACAGGTCGCTGACCCGGCCGTTGACCGGCGGCGGGCCGAGCACGCGGGTGGTGAAACGGTGGTCGGGCCCGAGGCGGCTGAGCGCGGCGGCGACGGTGACCAGCTTGAGATTGCTGGCTGGGGTGAACACCTTGTCGGCGTGATGGGCGAACAGCTCCGGCCGCGCGGCGCCGTCGTAGGGCACCAGGCCGAACTGGCCGGCCTGCCGGTCGGCTTCGGCCCGGCGGCCGGCGGCGACGACGATGGCGCCGGCGAAGCCAGTGGCCAGCGCGGGATCGTCAACGACGGCCTGTAGCCGGGCGCGCAGCGATGCCGGCAGCGCGGTGGGGGCGGGCGCGGCCTGGAGCGGCAGGCCGGCGGCCAGGAGGACGAGCAGCAGCAGTCGCATGGGTCAACTCTCGGTTGGAGCGGAGACTACGCGATTGCGGCCCGATTCCTTGGCCTGATAGAGCGCGCGATCGGCGGCGGCGAGCAGGTCGGCCGCCTTGTCGTACTGCTCGCTGTAGGCGGCCACGCCGACCGAGACGGTGATCTGGAAGTGCGCGCCGTCGTGCTTGACGATCGTCTTCTCGACCGCGGCGCGGATCCGCTCGGCCACGCTCATGGCCGTCTGCTGGTTGGCCCGGGCCAGGAGGATGGCGAACTCCTCGCCGCCGTAGCGGCTGACGCTGTCCTCGTCGCGCACCGTGCCGCCGAGCGCGCGGGCCACCTGGCGCAGCGCCTCGTCGCCGGCCTGGTGGCCGCGTTGGTCGTTGACCGCCTTGAAGTGGTCGATGTCGATCATCAACAGCGAGAAACCGCGGCCGGTGGTGCGCGCCGAGCGGAACGCGCGTTCGAGCGACTCGTCGAAGAAGCGGCGGACGTAGACCCCGGTCAGGCTGTCGGTCACCGCCCGCTCGGACAGGTCCTGGTAGCGGTTGGCGTTGTCGATGGCCACCGCCGCCTGGCTGGCCAGCAGCACCAGCAGGTTGAGGTCCTTCTCGTTGAAACTGGTCCCGTCACGCTTGTCGTTGACGTTGAGCACGCCGACGACGCGTTGGTTGACCAGGATCGGCACGCTGATCAGCGAGCTGTTGCTGTACTGCGCGCGGTTCTTGCGGCCGAAGCGCTGGTCCTTCTCGATGTCGCTGACCAGCAACGCCTTGCCGCTCGCCGCGACGCCGCCGGCGATGCCCTCGCCGACGGTGGCGGTGGCGATGGCAATCACGTCGGCGGGAATGCCGCGCGCGGCGCGCATCTGCAGCGTGCTACGGTCCTCGGCCAGCAGCATCAGCGAGCAGCGGCGCGCCGAGCAGACGTCGGCGGCGCTCTCGACCACCACCTGGAACAACTGCTGCAGCGAGGTCTCGCTCGACATCGCCACGCCGACGTCGAACAGCGACTTGATCTCGGCCGACGAGCGCTCGAGGTCGGCGTACTGCCGGTCCTTCTTGACCGCCATGCTGGCGTGCTGCGCCAGGGCGGCGAGCAGGTTGCTCGTGTCGGAGCCGTCGAGCAGCGTCGAGGCGCGACCGAAGGCGGCGCTGATCACGCCCTCGACGGTTTCGTCGACGGCGATGGGCAAGGCGGCCAGGTGCAGCTCGCCGCTGGCCGAGCAGACGCCCTCACAGCCCTCGTAGGCCCGATGGGCCAGGTCGCGGTGCTCGGCCTCGAGCGTCTGCCCGCCGTCGGCGCGGAGCACCGAGACCGGGACCAACTGCCCGTCGGGGCCGCCGGCCAGCCAGATGGCCGCCGCCTGCGGGTGCAGCAGGATGTCGGCCGCGCGCAGGACCGAGCCGAGCGTGCCTTCGAGGCTCAGGTTGGCGGTCAAGTCCTCGACCGAGCGGAGCACGACCTGTTTGTTCGAGTCCTCGAGCCGGTTGACCCGCTCGCGCAGGGCGCGGAACTCGAGCGCCCGGGCGAGGGTCTGCTCAAGCACCGGCAGGGCCACCGGCGTGGTCAGGAACTGGCACCAGTTGTAGCCGTAGACGTCGATCGTTCGGGGCAGGTCGTCGGGTGCGGCGAGCAGCACGAACTCGGGCGGCAGATGCTCGTCGCCGAGCAGGCCCGGCGCCGCGGCGATCAACTCCGGCAGCTCCGCCGGCGCAGCCGACAGGTCGCACACGACCAGGTCGACGTCGCCTCGCCCGAGTCGTTCGGGTAGCGGCGTGCCGTTGGCCTGCTCGACCGCCCAGCCGCGGCGTGACAGCGCACCGCCCAGCGACTCACCCGCCGGAACGGCCTCGACCAGCAGAACGCGCGGCGGTCGATCGCAGTAGGGTGCCGTGACTTCCACCAAACCGGATCCTCTCCGGCCCCGCGGGGCGGCCGGGTGCCAACCTGATCATCGACCCCAACGCGTGACGCCTTGAATCAAAGATGATTCAAGGCGTCCATCGCAAGCGGGTCGGCGGCCGAACGGTCGGTGTCGTCGGATCAGGTGCCCTCGGTCCAGCTCGTCAGGTAGTGCTCTTGCTCGGCCGTCAGGACGTCGATCTTGACCCCCATGGCATCCAGCTTCAGCCGCGCGATCTCGGCGTCGAGCTCGGCCGGCACCGGGTAGACCCGGCATTCGAGCGAGCCGGAGTTCTGCGCCATGTGCTCGGCGGCCAGCGCCTGGTTGGCGAAGCTCATGTCCATCACCGCCGCCGGATGGCCCTCGGCCGCGCCGAGGTTGACCAGCCGGCCCTCGGCCAGCACGTAGATCTTGCGGCCGTCCTTGAGCCGATACTCCTGGCAGAAGGTCCGCGCCTCGACCACGTCGTGCGACATCTCGCGCAGCGCCACCAGGTCGAGTTCGATGTCGAAGTGGCCGCTGTTGCAGACCACGCAACCGTCCTTCAGGGCGGCCCAGTGCTCGCGCGCGACGACATGCTTGTCGCCGGTGACGGTGCAGACGATGTCGGCGATCGGCGCCGCCTCGATCATCGGCATGACCCTGAAGCCGTCCATCACCGCTTCCAGCGCGCGCAGCGGATCGACCTCGGTGACAATCACGTTGGCGCCCAGCCCACGCGCCCGGTTGGACACCCCGCGGGCGCACCAGCCGTAACCGGCGACGACGAAGACCTTGCCGGCAATCAGCAGGTTGGTCGCCCGGATGATGCCGTCCAGCGTGCTCTGGCCGGTGCCGTAGCGGTTGTCGAAGAAGTGCTTGGTCATCGCGTCGTTGACCGCGATGACGGGGTAGCGCAGCGCCCCGTCGGCGGCCATCGCCTTGAGCCGGATGACGCCGGTGGTGGTCTCCTCGGTGCCACCGACGACCTGCTCGAGCGCCGACTGCTTCTCGCTGTGGAGCAGACTGACCAGGTCGCAGCCGTCGTCCATGGTCATGGTCAGGCCGGCGTCGGCGACAGCGTTGAGGTGCCGGAAGTAGGTGTCGCGGTCCTCGCCCTTGATGGCATAGGTCGGCACGCCGTCGTCGGCCAGCGCCGCGGCGACGTCGTCCTGGGTGCTCAGCGGGTTGCTGGCGCAGACGTGCACCGCGGCGCCGCCGGCCACCAGGGTGTGGACCAGGTTGGCCGTCTCGGTGGTCACGTGCAGGCAGGCGCCGAGCACCTGGCCCGCGAGTGGCCGCTCGCGCTCGAACCGCTCGCGGATGAGCGCCAGCACGGGCATTTCGTTGGCCGCCCAGGCGATGCGCTTGCGGCCGGCGGCGGCGAGATTCGGGTCACGGACATCGGATGGCAACGTGGACCTCCTGACGGGCATCGGGTCGGGCAGGCGGCGGGCCGCCGGTGCGATGGCTCACTGGCCGTAGAAAGCGGCGACGGCGTCGCAGATGGTGCGCACGCCGTCGGGGCCGACCACCTCGGGTGAGACCGGCAAGGCCAGGATCGACTGGCTGATCCGCTCGGCGACGGGCAGCCGGCCGCTGCGCAGGTGGCGGTAGATCGGCTGCTGGTGCAGCGGCAATGGGTAGTAGACGGCCGAGTCGATGCCGCAGGCGGTGAGATGCTCGCGCAGCCGGTCACGCTCCTCGGCGACGATGCAGTACTGGTGATAGACGTGCTGGTTGTGCGCCGGCACATACGGTGCGCGGACCTGCTCGAGGCCGGCGAGCAACTCGTTGTAGAGCGCCGCGTTGGCCTGCCGCTGCGCGGTGGTCTCATCGAGCCGGTGCAGCTTGACCCGCAGGAACGCCGCCTGCAGCTCGTCGAGCCGGCTGTTGAACCCGTCCATCTGGTAGAAGTAACCCGAGGCACGGCCGTGGACGCGGAGCAGCCGCAGGCGTTCGTAGGCCTCCTCGTCGTTGGTCAGCACCATGCCGCCGTCGCCGCAGGCGCCGAGGTTCTTGGTCGGGTAGAAGCTGAGGCAGCCGGCGTGGCCCAGCGAGCAGGCGCGGCGGCCGTGATAGCTGGCGCCGATCGCCTGCGCCGCGTCTTCGATCACGGTCAACCGCCGCCGGCTGGCGAGATCGCAGATCGGGTCCATCTCGGCGCATTGACCAAACAGGTGGACCGGCAGGATCGCCCGCGTGCGGCGGCTCAGCGCCCGGCGAAGTTGTCCTGGGTCGAGGTTGAACGTCCGCGGATCGATGTCGACGAAGACCGGCACCGCGCCGAGGTGGGTGACCGCCTGGGCCGTCGCGACATAGGTGAACGGGCTGGTGATCACCTCGTGGCCCGGTCCGATGCCGTAGGCGGCGAGGGCGAGCATCAGCGCGTCGGTGCCCGAGGCGACGGCGATTGCGTGGCGGGTGCCGCAGTAGGCGGCCAGCTCGCGCTCGACCGCCTCGACCTCTTCGCCGAGGATGAACACGCCCTTGCGCAGCACGCGGGCGGCGGCGGCTTCGAGCTTGTCCTGAATGGCGGCGTGCTGGGCGGCGACGTCCAGCATTCGGATAGCCATGCCCGCTGCCTCCTCGTCTCAGCGCGCGGCGGATGACTCGCTTCGATCATGCGGTCGCAGCATCTGCGCAACATGCTCGCGAGCCGCGCGCGATGGTAGCATACGATGTCGATTCGGACAAACCACGCCGCGCGGCCGTCAACCGCCGCGTGGCCAAGAGTCACAACGCGCCGTCGCGTGGAACCATTCCGGCCCGGCCCGGCCACGGAGCGAGCGGTGATCGACGAAGCCGACCTGGCGGCGCTGCCCGCGGCGCCGGGGGTCTACCTGATGAAGGACGCCGACGGAACGGTGCTCTACGTCGGCAAGGCGGCCGTGCTGCGCACGCGGGTCCGCTCGTATTTCCAGGCCGGCAGCGAGCACACGTTCCGCACGCAGGCGATGGTCCAGCGGGTCGCCTCGGTCGAGACCATCGTCACCGGCAGCGAGATCGAGGCGCTCATCCTCGAAGCCAACCTGGTCGAGCAGCATCAGCCGCGTTACAACGTCCGTCTCCGCGACGACAAGGCGTTCCCGTTTCTCAAGCTCACCGCCGAGCCGTTCCCGCAACTGGTCGACTGCCGCCGCGTCGAGAACGACGGCGCGCAGTACTTCGGCCCATTCACCGACGCCGGCGCCATGCGGCAGATCGACAAGCTGCTGCGCCGGCTGTTCAAGATCCGCTCGTGCACCTTTGCGCTGACCGGTCAGGCGCAGATGCGGCCCTGCCTCGACTATCACCTCGGCCTCTGCGAGGCGCCCTGCGCGGCCTATGTCGATCGCGAGCACTACCACGCCGGCATCGCCCGCGCGGCGGAGTTCCTGCGCGGGCGGCCGGGCGACGTGATCGAGCAGCTCGAGTCCGAGATGCAAGAGGCGGCCGAGAACCTCGAGTTCGAGCGCGCGGCCAAGCTGCGCGACCTGATTGCCGATGCGCGGCACGTGCTGGCCGGCCAGCGGATCGTCTCGACCCGCTCGACCGACGCCGACGTGGTGGCGGTGGCGCAGCACGAGGACCTGAGCTGCGTGCAGGCCTTCTTTGTCCGCCGCGGCAAGGTCGTCGGCGACCACCGGGTGATGGTCGAGGGCACCCAGGACGACACCGCCGGCGTGGCGCTGAAGACCTTCCTGACCAGCTACTACGACCAGTCGGTCGAGGTGCCGCCGGCGGTGCTCCTGGCCGGGCCGGTGCCCGACGCCGAGACGATTGCCGCCTGGCTGAGCCAGAAGGCCGGCCGCCGGGTGGTGCTCGAGGTGCCCGAGCGCGGGCCGCGACGCGAGCTGATCGAGCTGGTCGAGCAGAACGCGGCCGAGTCGATGCGGCTGTTTCTGGTCGACCGCGATCAGCAACGCCAGCGCGCCGAGGCGGCGACCGCCGATCTGCGCGAGCGGCTCGACCTGCCGCGCACACCGTTCCGCATCGAGTGCTTCGATATCGCCACCCTGCAGGGCGAGCAGAACGTCGGGTCGATGGTCGTGTTCGAGGACGGCCGGCCGCTGAAGAAGGCCTATCGCCGGTTCAAGATCCGCCAGGCCGCCGACGCGCCGGACGACTATGCAATGATGCGCGAGGTGCTCGATCGCCGGCTGCGCAACGGCATCGCCGGCGACCCGAAGTTCGTCCCGCTGCCCGACCTGCTGGTGGTCGACGGCGGCAAGGGGCAGCTCAATGTGGCCGTCGACGTCTGCCGCGCACTCGACTTGCAGCAGATCCCACTGGCCGCGCTGGCCAAGCGGCACGAGCAGATCTTCCGCCCCGGCCGGTCCGAGCCGATTGTGCTCGATGCCCGCATGCCGGCGATCCGACTGCTGCGCGCGATTCGCGACGAGGCGCACCGCTTCGCCAACACCTATCACCAGCGCCTGCGCCGCGGTGCCAGCCTGCGCAGCATCCTGGACGACATTCCCGGCATCGGCGCCACGCGGCGCACCCGGCTGCTGGCCCACTTCCGCAGCACCGAGGCGATTGCCGCGGCAAGCATCGACGAGCTTGCCGCCCTGCCCGGCATGAACCGCCCGGCGGCCGAGCGGGTCAAGGCCTACCTGGCAGCAGAGGGCGAGTAGCGCGGGCTGTGCCCGGCGCCAACGGCGATCGGCCGTCAGCGTGCGGCCAGGACGGCTCGGATTCGCTCGACGCGCCGGCCGAACGGCTCGTCATCCAGCGCCGGCGACATGCCCGTCAGGTCGACCGGCTCGACCAGTTCGACCCACGACCGGCAGCCGCGCTGCGCGGTGGTCTCGCGGACAACCGTCGGCGCGGGCAGGGCGGAGACGCGCAGGAGCAGCAGATAGAGCGGCAGCTCGGGCCGGTAGCGCCAGCGCAGGTCGAGGTAGTCGGCCGACCAGACATGCTCGTCGGCCAGCTCGTCGAGCACGCCGCGCGAGGGCACAGCGTGGATGCCGGCGACCGCCGCGTGGTGGGCGAGGGTCACCTCGTCCGGGTCACGGCGCTCGGCCAGCACACGCTCGAGTCGGCCGGCATGGCCCGGCCGCAGCCAGTCCGCGCCCTGGTGCAGATAAGTCGGCCAGAGGATGAACGAGTCGGCTTGGAGCCGGAACTCACCGCCGACATCCTCGATGCCACCCTTGCGGAGCAGGATGAGTTGCTCGCCGGCGGCGAGGGCGTCGACCAGCACGGCCCATTCCTTCAGGCCAAGGGCGCAGCGCCCGCTCATCAGCCGCCGGCCAGCCGTGCGGCCTGCTCAATCACCTCGGCGCTGAGCGGGTCGATGCCGTGTCCGCGGTAGTCGAGCCGGACGCAGGGCACGGCGCCGTGGTAGGTGTTGTCCTCCTGCGCCGAGAGGAAGGCGCCGACGGTGCCCAGGTCGTCGGCAAAGGCCTCGTTCGACCAGAGGAACCGGCCCGGCACCGCCGCCGGCAGGTGGATGTGCGCGCAGAAGCGGGTCAGGCCGCCGAACAGGTCGGCGACCAGCGGCGACCGGCGGCGGAACGGCTGGCCCCAGCCGTGACCCGACCAGGGCGTGCCCCAGAGCTGCCAGAAGACGATCTCGTCGCACAGCCGCGAGGTCAGCACTTGCCCGCCGAGCACCAGCTCGGGCGCGGTCTCGCGGATGTCGCCGATCAGCGCCCGGGTCGAGGCGAGGATATCGAGCGTTGGATCGTCGACCAGCATCCCGGCCTGGTCGAGATAGAGGGCGTCGACCGACAGCTCTTGCACCAGCGGACCCAGGCCGCCCCAGAAGATCTCGCGGTAGATGCGGCTGCCCGGATCGATGTAGTGGTATTCGGAGACATGCTGGCCATGGAACTCACACCAGCGCAGCGGGTGGCCGGCGCGGGTATGGACCGCGTGCGTGGACAGGCCGGTGTACTCGGGATGGGTGCGCGAGCAGCCCCACACGTTGGCGTGGAGCATCAGCCGATAGCCGCGCTCGTGCAGCGCGTCGGCGGCGGCCTTCAGCCGGTCGTGGCCGCCTGCCGCTGTGCTCGGTTCATACGTCGGCCAGCGCCGCTCGCCGCCGTCGTTCCAGGTGGTCAGGTAGACCGTCGTGTCGCGCGGCGCGCCGATCTCGGCCAGCCGGGCGGCAACCGCGGCAACGTCGTCGAAATCGTGGTGCAGGCCGTCGCCGGCGACCGTCTCGATATCGAGGTAGATCATTAGCGGGCAGCTCGCCGCCCAGGCCGGAGCCCGCTCGGCGACCGGCTTGAGGTCGGTCGTTTGGATCATCCAGGCGCGGTGCTCGTCGATCAGCTCGGTCCACGAGTCGAACGTCCGCACGCGGAACGACCGGCTGCCCGGCACGGACAGATGCCAGCGCAGTTGGACCCGCCCGCGGCGGCTGGTCAGTTCCAGCCCGGCCGGCACGAACTCGGGTTCGCGGCAGGTCAGGTTAACGAAGCTGCGCCCGTTCTCGAGCACAATCGCCTCGGTGGCCAGCGGGACGATGCTGCTCCAGCCCTCGGGCACGTGAACATAACGCACGCCGCTGTGGCTCGGCACGTGGACCCGCCAGCCGACCGGCGCGGTGACGTCGATGCCGTCGCCGCGGTGCTCGATGTCGAGCGACACCTCGCCATGGGTGAAGGTGTACGGCGCGCGGATGGCCCATCCGCCGGCGAGCTCGCAGACCGGATCGAGCACTTCTGACGTCGTCTCAGGCATCGTGGACCAACCCCTGCCGCGGCACGGCCGGGAACCAGGCCGGCTGCAACGGCACCGTCGGCCGCACCTCGGGCGGTGGGCCGCCGGGACCACCGGGATCGCCCGGCAGGCCCTCGAGGTTGGGCGCCGGCGGGTGCAGATCCTCCTCGGTCGCGCTGTCGAGCGTTACCGCGCCGCCGCGCACCACCGCCACGTGGGTGGCGATCGGCTCCTCGGCGATCTTGACGCCGAGCACCTTCAGCTCGACGAACATTAGGTACCGGCCGTCGGGCAGGCCGCCGGCGGCAAACCGCAGCGACAGCTCGTGGCCTGGCGTCTGGTTGGTCGCGTAGGCGCCGGCGGGCAGCGGCACCCCGTCAATCCGCCGGCGCTCGAGGTCGCGCGGCAGGCGGGCATAGAGCGCCAGCTCGATCGGCTGCAGCTCGCTCAGGATCGAAGCCACCGGCGCCACCACCACGGCGCCGTCGGCCTCGCTGACCACCGCCGAGGCCACCTGACCGTCGGCGCCGACGCCGACCCGCCACAGCTCGGCCGCCTCGAACCGCCGGCGCGTCGGCGAGAGCTCGCCGGCCAGGCGCTCGCGCATCGCGTCGAGGGTGACCCCGCCGTCGGGCGAGCCGTCGCCGTCGGCGTCGGTCATGGTGAACTCGTCGTCGCCGAACTCGCCGTCATCGTCGCGATCGACGGCAATCTCGGTCCAGCGCCAGTAGAGCCGATAGGTCACCTCGCGGCCCTCGTAGCGGACCCGGTAGTCGGGCTCGCCGTCGCGGTCGTGCGGGTCTTCGAGCAGGAGGGTGCGGAACCACTGGTTCACTACCGGCCCGCGCTCGCGCAGGTCGCGGAGCACCACGGCCGCCTCGACCGGGTTGGGCGGGCCGTCGATCACGCCGCCGCTGCGGGCCAGCGAGTCGGGCTGCAGAGCGCGTTCGAGCGCCTTCGAGCGGTTGATGTTGACGACCGTGAGGTCGAGCCCCCACTCGCGCTCGGCGCGCTCCCAGTGGGCCACCGCCTCGGCATATCGCTCGGCGAAGAAGAGCGCATGGCCGACGGTGCGGATGGCCAACGGCTCGGGCTCGGGCAGGTCGAGCGAGCGTTGCAGCCAGGGCAGCGCTCCGGCGGCATCGCCGTTGCGGTCGAGCAGGTGTGAGCCGAGTTCCCAGCAGGCCTCGGCCGAGTCGGGGTTGAGCCGCACGCAGTCTTCGAGGTAGCGGCGCGCATCGGCCTCGGTGCCCATGTAGTTCGGATCGTCGGGATCCTCGCGGCCACTCCAGATCAGCCAGGCGATCAGCCCGTAGGCTTCGACGTTGGCCTGGTCGAGCTCGATCACGCGCTGCATCAGCTTGACGCAGGTGACATAATCACCGACGTGCCAGTACTCGTCCGACAGCGAGTAGAGCTGTGGCACGGTCAGCGCGGAGAGATCGCGGCCGTCGATGACGAGCGGATCGCCGACCAGCGCGAGCAGGAGCAGTGTGCCGATCATGGCCCCATTGTACCGCAACGGCGGCTAACGCGCAGCGCCGAACCGCCGGGTCAGAAACCCCGCCACCGCCGCGGTCAGCGGGCCGGCCTGCGACTCCTGAGGCATGTGCTGGCCATGCTCGATCCAGACCAGCTCGGAATCGGCCAGGGCGAGGTGCAGCCGTTCGGCGACAAACGGCGGGACGATGAAGTCGTGCCGGCCGTGGACAATCAGCGCCGGCACGCCGATCTGCGGGTAGAAGCCGCTGTAGCGCCGGTACTCCGACGGGCGCAGGTCGGTCACCGCCCTGACCACCGACCGGGCCTGGTAGGGATCGGCCAGGCAGGCGAAGTAGTCGCGCGCGGCCAGTCGGTCGTAACCACACATCCCGGCCAGCCAGTCGCCGCCGAGCCGGCCGGCGAGCCGGCAGGCGAGGGCGATGACCAGCGGCGCGCCGGGCAGATAGAGCGGGAAGAAGCCGGGCGGGATGGGTTGCGGATAGGCGACCGAGGCGACCAGGACCAGACCGCGCACCCGTCGCGGCCAGCACAACGCCGCGCCGAGCGCCGCGCCGCCGCCCATCGAGTGGCCGACGAGCACGGCGCTGGGCCAGCCGAGGGCATCGAGCACGGCCGGCACCAAGGTGGTCTGCGCGGCCATGGTGACCGGGAAGCCGCGCGCGGCGTGGCTGCGGCCGTGGCCGAGCAGGTCGACCGCGGCGCAATCGGCCAGTTCGGCCAGCGCCGGCAGCACGCCGCCCCAGGTGGCGTGAGTCAGGCCGACGCCGTGGAGCAGCAGCAGCTTCAGCGGGGCGGTGGGCCGGCCGATGCGACGGACATAGACGTCGCCGCGGATGTCGGTGTCGACGCCGCGATAGTCGATCGAGTGCCATTGACCGCCATCATTCACGGCGCAGTCCGTGGCGCGGATCGTACCGATGATGGGGTAGAGTGTCAAAGCCGCTGAACCGGGGAACCCGCCGGCGGGCCGGCTCGATTACCATGCGGTAGGCAGCGCCGTGCACCATGTTGTTTGGCGGGCGCGGCGATGGAGGAGCGGCGGTGAGGTCGCGGTACATCGCGCTGGCACTGGTCAGCACCGTCTGCATGTCGGTCGGCCTCTTCGCCGGTCTGCTCCATGACGACGGCACCATCGCCGAGGGCGTCTTCGTCGAGGGCCTGCCGCTGGTCGGCCTGACCGCCGCCGAGGCCGAACAGGCCCTGGCCGAGGCGTTCGACCGGCAAATGCCGAGCCACCTGGCGCTTCGCCTCCGCGAGCGCGTCTGGCCGCTCGAGAACGGTGCGATCGGCCGTCGTGCGCGCTACGACCTGGCCGCGGCCAAGGCCTACGCCATGGGTCGCGAAGGCAACTGGCTGGCGCGCGCCGAGGCGCGGCTCGACCTGGCCCACCGCGGCTTGAACCTGCGCCTTCCGGTTGACCTCGACCGCGCCGCGCTCGAGCAGTCGATCGCGGCCCTGGCGGCCGAAATCGACCGCGAGCCGAGCAACGCGCGGGTGGTCGGCATCTACGGCGAGCAGCTCTACTTCGCCGCCGAGCAGGACGGCCTGAAGCTCGATGTCGCCGGCTCGCTGGCCGCCGCCGCGGTGACTTCGTTTCCGCCGCCGGCGACCGTCGAGCTGCTCGTCGAGCGGGTCGAGCCGAAAGTCAAGGTGGCCGAGCTGCGCGATGGGTTGACCACCCGGCTCGG
Organism: uncultured Fimbriimonadaceae bacterium; assembly: GCA_964405335.1. Classification (GTDB taxonomy): domain Bacteria; phylum Armatimonadota; class UBA10988; order UBA10988; family UBA10988; genus CAYONP01. The sequence continues at coordinate 20,532 of CAYONP010000066.1, read as the reverse complement.
CGAGCACACCACCAGCATGGCCCACGGTTACTACGGCGCGCAGCGGCGCAACCGCTCGCACAACGTGAGGCTCTGCTTGGCGCGGATGAACGGCACGGTGCTCGCGCCGGGCGACTCGTTCAGCTTCAACGATCGGCTCGGTGAGCGGCGCAGCGAGGACGGCTTCCGCTCCAGCTACGTCTTCCGCCGCAAGCCCGACGGGACCGTCGAGGAGCGGTGGGAGACCGGCGGCGGGATCTGCCAGCTCGCCACCACGCTGTTCAACGCGGTGCTCTACGCCAATCTGCGGGTGACCGAGCGACAGAACCACTCGAAGCCGGTCCACTACGCCCGGCTCGGCCGCGACGCGACGGTCTACTTCGGTGTGGTCGACCTGCGCTTCGTCAACAACTTGAGTCATCCGGTCATGCTCTGGGGCGAGCTCGATGACGAGCTCGACCTGACCATCACGGTGTGGGGCAGCGAGTCGGACGATGTCGATGTCGAGCTCGAGTCGGCCGGCTGGTACGGCGCGCGCGGGCCGGGTGGCGATCTGTGGCATACCGTGCGAGCGAAGGACGGCACGCTGCTGGTACCGCGAACGCATCTGTTCGGGAGTTCGTACCGCTCGAACTGAGCTGTGATAGACTCGAGGGCGAGGGGCATGGCGGGACGATGAGGCGTCGCGGATCAGCACCGAGCACGACCGGCCGGGTGGGCCGGGCCGCGCGCTGGTAGGGGGCGGCGATGCAGTTGTTCAAGCGCTTCCTGCGCTATGTCCGCCCCTACCGCTGGCGCCTGGCCTGGATGCTGGTGCTGATGCTGATCGGTTCGCTGATCACCCTCTGGCGGCCGGGCATCATCCGGATGATCATCGACGACGCCCTCGGCGCCAGCGCGCTGGGCACAGACCAGCCGGCCGAGCTGTCGGTCGGCCTGCTCCGCCTCGGCGCGCTGCTGTTGCTGGTCAACACGATGATCGGCGCCGCGCTCGGGTACTGGCAGGGGTGGGGGCTGACCATCATCAGCCAGCGGGTCATCTTCGACATCCGCCGCCACCTGCACAAGCACCTGCAATCGCTCTCGATGAGCTACTTCGAGAGCCAGCAGACCGGCCGCATCATGTCGCGGATCATGAACGACGTCGAGTCGATCGGCCACCTGACCAGCGGCACGCTGGTCGGGCTCATCCGCGACACGGTCAACCTGGTTCTGCTGCTCTTCATCATGTTCCGAATGAGCTGGGAGATGGCCCTCCTGGCCATCGTCGTCGTCCCGCTCTATGTCGGCAACTTCGTCTGGATGCGCCCGCACATCGCCCGCGCCTGGCGCCGCGTGCGCGAGCAGATTGCCCGCGTCTCGGGCAACCTGTATGAGAAGCTGGCGGCGACCAAGGTGGTCAAGTCGTTCACCCGCGAGCGCAGCGAGACGTTCCGCTTCATGCACATGCTGCGCGAGAACCTCGAACTGACCCTCGCCTCGTCGCGGCTCTCCATCTGGCTCGACACCACCGCCGGCATCCTCGGTGGGCTGGGCACGGTGATCATGTACCTGGTCGGCGGGTACTTCGTGATCAACGGCACCCACGGCTTCACCATCGGCAAGCTGGTGCAGTTCTCGGCCTACCTGGGCATGCTCTACGGCCCGGCGCAGCGGCTGGTGCAGGCGAACGACTTCATCACTCGCGCCCTGGTCGCCGTCGAGCGCATCTTCGAGATCATCGACACCAAGCCCGAGGTCGAGGATGCGCCGAACGCCCTCGAGCTCGACCGGATCGATGGCCACATCGTGTTCTACAACGTCAACTTCGGCTATGAGCCGGAGGATCTGGTGCTGCAGAACATCAACCTCGACGTGCGGCCGGGCGAGATGTGCGCGTTTGTTGGCCCGAGCGGCTCGGGCAAGACCACCATGGCCAACCTGATCGCTCGCTTCTACGACCCGACGACGGGCGATATCCACCTCGATGACCGCAATCTGAAAGAGTACAAGATCGCCTCGCTGCGCCGGCACATCGGCATGGTGCTGCAGGAGAGCTACCTGTTCACCGGCACCATCCGCGAGAACATCTGCTACGGCGCGCGGCGGGCCAGCCGCGACGAGATGATCCGGGCCGCCATGGCGGCCAACGCCCATGACTTCATCATGGAGCTGCCCGAAGACTACGACACCGAGATCGGCGAGCGCGGGGTCAAGCTGTCGGGCGGTCAGCGGCAGCGCGTCTGCATCGCCCGGGCCATCCTGCGCGACCCGCGCATCCTGATCCTCGACGAGGCCACCTCGGCGCTCGACAGCACCTCCGAGGCGCTGATCCAGGCGGCGCTCGACCGCCTGATGGAGGGCCGGACCAGTTTCGTCATCGCGCACCGGCTGTCGACCATCATGCGCGCCGACAAGATCTGCGTGCTCGAGAACGGGATCATCGTCGACATCGGCTCGCACGAGGAGCTGCTCGAGCGCGGCGGGCTCTATGCCAAGCTCTACAACATGCAGTTCAAACGGCAAGAGGAGACCGAGGAGGACGACGAGGAGGAGCAGCCCGGCGCGGCCAAGCGCCCCGTCGCCACACCCGGCCGAACGCGGGTGGCGGGCGGTTTGTAGCCACGGCAGGCCCGGCGAGCTACTCCAACGCCTGCGAATGCCCGAACACCGGCACCGGCATCTCGGGGTCGGGCGCGGCCCAGTGGCAGGCGTTGCGCAGGATGCGGCCGACCGTCGGGTCGAAGTAGATGGGGAAGGTCTCGTGGCCGGGGCGGAAGTAGAAGATGCGCCCGCGGCCGCGACGCCAGCAGCAGCCCGAGCGGAACACCTCGCCGCCGGTGAACCAACTGATGAAGATCAGGTCGTCGGGCGTCGGCACGTCGAACGGCTCGCCATACATCTCGACCTCGGCCAGCTCGACGTACTCACCCAGCCCGGCGACGATCGGGTGGGTGTGGTCGATCACCCACAGCCGCTCCTTGTCGCCGCTCTCGCGCCACTTGATCTGTCCGCTGGTGCCGAGCAGGCGGCAGAACGGCTTGCTCAGGCAGCTTGAATGGAGCGGGACGAAGCCCATGCCGTCGAGCACCCGGCGGCAGACGCGATCGACCACCGCATCGCTTACCTCGTGCTGGTGCACGTGGCCCCACCAGAGCAGCACGTCGGTCGCCTCGAGCAGCTCGGCGGTCAGGCCGTGCTCGGGCTGGTCCTGCGTGGCGGTGGTGACCTGCAGCTCCTCATCGACCCGCAGCAGATCGGCGAGTGCGGAGTGCATCCCGTTGGGGTATAGCTTGCTTGCGGGATGTTGTTCGTTCCGCTCGTGGTGGAACTCGTTGAAGATGGTGACGTGAACGGTGCGGCCCATGGCGTCGGCTCCCTGGCGCTCCCATTATCGGCGCTGCCCAGGAGGCTGGCAACCGCGCGGGGCGCCGGTTGTTCACAAGACATTCACCTCACCGGCGTGCATCTGCCGCGAGGTTCGGCACCATCCCGCGCGAACTGACCAGAGGGTTCCGCGTCGGCTGTCGCAGCGGGAGGGCTCGCCGCACCGCGGAGCGTTCGGAGACGAGCGCGGGTCGATGCGTTTCTATCGTGACTTGGCGTATGGGGCCCCGGAGGCCATGATCTTCGGCCAGGCCGTGCGGCCGGTGACCGTCGGCTTCGGCCTGCGCCTCGGGCACGGACTGGTCGTGCCCGAACTCAAGTACAGCCCGCGGCTTGGGGTCGGATACGATGCCGAGTCGCTCGAGCGGGCCTATCGCCGGATCACCGTCGTCGTGCTCGAGCAGGCCCTGGCGCTGGGCACCCGCGAGCTGATGCTCGAGCTCGAGCAGCTTCCCGAGGCGACCGCCGAACCGGCGCTGATCGCCCGCATCACCGCCGACTGCAAAGCCATCCTGGCCGACTACTACGAGACCCGCGGCCTGCGCAGCGCGCTGCGCATCACTCTCGCCGACGCGCGGCCGGCCGAGGGGTTGCGGCGCGGTTCCGAGGCCGCCGAGCTGCTCTACGCCGTCGAGGCAGTCGCCGGCGCCGGGGCCGATGTGATCAGCCTCGAGAGTCGCGGCGGCGAGGAGGTCTTCGCCCACGCCGTGGCGCGACAGGACCTGGCCGGCGCCATCTTCGGCGTCGGCGTGCTGGGCAGTCTCGACATGGCCTGGCTCTGGCCCCGGGTGGTTGAGATCTGCGGCGAGCACGGCGTGGCGGCCGGCGGCGACCCGGCCAGCAGCACCGCCAACACCGCCCTCTTCCTCGCCTCGGGCGACCGCGACAGCGGGCTCAGCCACTGCTTCGCCGCCGCCGTGCGGGCGGCCAGCGCCGTCCGCTCGCTGGTCGCCTTCGAGGCCGGCGCCAGCGGACCCGACAAGGACTCCGGCTACGAGGCGGCGGTGGTCAAGGCGATTGCCGGCTGCCCGACCAGCATGCAGTCGCAGACCCACACCGGCCACGAGATCGATCTCCTCGGCCGGCTGCCCGGCGTGGTCTGCGACCTCTGGTCGAACGACGTGGTCGAGTATGTCGGCGTCGGCGGGGGCGGCACGCGGGTCTTCACCGGCATCCTCGAGCAGGATGTGGCGCAGTACAACGTGGCCATCGAGATGGGTGTGGCGCGACAACTCCGCGACCGGATCATCGCCACCGACAAGTACCTCGACCCGCAGTCGTTCGTGCTGGCGCCCGACGTCGCCTACCGCATCGCCAGCGCGCTGGTTGCCGCCGGCGACGATTACTACCTCCGCTCGCGCGCGGCCGTGACCGCGGCGCTGCTGGCCATGCAGCGCGAGAGCCAGGCGCTGGCACTGCACAACGGCGAGTGCGATGCCCTGCGGCGGATGCTCGACCAGATCGAGGCCATGCCCACCGACCGCGACGGCTTCGCGGCCAGGCTGTTCCGCGACTACGGCTCCGACGGCCACCGGCTCTGGCCGGAGAGCTACGGGCTGGTCGACCTGGCCTGCTGACCGCGGTCAAGGATGAGGTCGACCTCGCCGCGGCGCAGGCCGACCCGCGGCGGCCGGCCGGCGGCTGGCTGAACCGTCACCTCGAACTGTTCGGCGCCCTGGCGCCCGGCGCCGAGCCACTCCTCAGTCCGCCTGCGCAGCAACTCGAACATCGCCGGCGCGCCGTGCCCGTGAAGCTCGGCCTCGGCCAGCACGCCGAGCCCCTCGCCGTCCCAGTAGACGTAGCGCCCGATCTCACGCTCGTCGACCCGCGACGTGCCGAGGATGCCGAACCGCTCCGGCTCGTGGACCAGGAGCTGGAAACCTGCTTCGAGCCGCTCATGGCGACAGAGCGACGGGAGCGGCGCGCGGAGCGCCGGCCAACTGCCCAGCACGGTGGCGACGCCGGGCGCCGTGGCATCGAGCGGCGGCGGCCAGGCCGGCACGCCGCCCTGCATCTGAACGAACCACGACCAGCGCACAAAGCGGCCGCGCAGCCGCTCGCCGTCGCGGCGGGCGACCAGCATCGGCGACGAGCGGTCGGGCAGTTCGAGCGGGGTGACCAGCCGCCCGCCCGGCGCCAACTGGTCGATCCAGGCGGCCGGCACGGTGGGGCAGGCAACCGTGACGACGATGGCGTCGAAGGGCGCCAGGTCGGGTGCCCCCGCGGCGCCGTCGCCGTGCCGGACGGTCACCCCGCGGTGGCCGTCGCGCAAGAGGTTGTCCGCCGCGGCGGCGGCCAGGTCGGGCTCATATTCGAGGCTGACGACCGAGCCGCCGGGCGCCACGACATGGCTCATCAGCGCGGCGTTCCAGCCGGTGCCCGAGCCGATCTCGAGCACCTTCATGCCGGGCTGCAGGTCGACGTCGGCCATCATCATGGCCATCAGCGAGGGCTGTGATGTGCTCGCCACGCAGCGGCCGCCGGCGACCTTGACCGCTATCGCGTGGTCGCTGTAGAGGTGGCCCAGCAGGCGTTCATTGGTGGTCTCGAGCGGCACGGCGAGGTCCAGCCCGCCCGGGTCGCGGATCGCGCCGACGAAGCGATGCCGTGGAACTTCGGCAAACCAGCGCAGAATGTGCGCCGGCACGGTGGTCTCGTCGGCCAGCCGCCGCGCCAGGCGGTCGATGTAGGATTGCTGAATCTCGTGCGCGCTGTGCGTCACGGCGGTCTGCCGGCGCGGGCTGCCGCGGCCGCCCAGCGGTCCGGCAGGGCCGGTCACACGGCAGCCTCGGCTGAGATAGAGTATACCGGCTCGCCGCGCCGGCGGTCAGAAGTCGTTGAGCGCGGTGGCGAAATCGACATCGGCCTGGGTCACCGCGCCGGCCGAGTGAGTGACCACGGTGACCGTCACGCTCCGGGTGGTTGTGTCGAGGATCGCGTCGGGGTGATGGTTGGTCGCCTCGATGGTTGCCGCCAGGTGCTTCATGAATCGAGTGATCTCGGTGAAGTTAGGCAGCAGGTAGCGCCGCACGATTGCCTTGCCCTGCTTCTCCCAGCCGGTCAGGCCGGCGAGTGCGGCGGCCAGCGCGTCGTCACTGAGGAGGGTCTTGTCCTCGACGGCCATGGTCGTCTCCGACTCCATTCTGCCGCGCCGCCCGTGCGGCGACAGCGGCGTTGACGCCGCCCGCCGGCCGAACCTATACTCGCGGGCCGGAGCCGCCCGTGTCGCAGCCCTGCGTGCTGGCCGTGATGGCCCATCCCGACGACATCGAGTTCCTCTGCGCCGGCACGCTGCTGCGCCTGAAGGCCGCCGGCTGGCGGATCGCCCTGGCCACCCTGGCGCAGGGCGACTGCGGCTCGCCGACGCTGCCGCCGGCCGAGATCGCCGCTCTCCGCCGCGCCGAAGCCGAGGCGTCTGCCGCCCGGCTCGGCGCCAGCTACGACTGCCTCGGCTGCCTCGACCTGCTGGTGCTGCTCAACGAGACGACCATCCGCGCGGCGGTCGAGCTGCTCCGGCGGCGGCGGCCGGAGCTGGTCATCACTCACTCGCCGGCCGATTACATGCTCGACCACGAGCAGACCAGCGCGATTGTGCGCACGGCGGCGTTCGGCGCGCCGGCGGGCAACTTCCTGACCCTGGCCGACAGCCCGGCGCCGCGGCTCGAGCACGTGCCGCATCTCTACTACGCCGACGCGATCGAGGGGGTCGACGCACTGGGCGAGCCGATCCGGCCGCATTTGTACGTCGACATCAGCGAGCAGATTGAGGAGAAGGCGGCGCTGCTGGCTTGCCACGCCAGCCAGCGCGAGTGGCTGCGGGCGCAGCACGGGCTGGACGAGTACCTGACGGCGATGCGGAACTGGGCGGCGGCCCGCGGCCGCGAAGCCGGTGTGGCTTACGCGGAGGCCTTTCGGCAGCACCGCGGGCACGCCTACCCCCAGAACGATCGGTTGTCGGAGGCGCTCGGCCTGCCAGGTTAGCAGGGGCCAAACGAGCGCATCCGGCGCGCTAGCGGCTGGTCCGCCGGGTCTTCGCCTTGGGCGGCTCGGCCCGTTCCATTTCGCTCGAGAGCATGTAGCCGCGGTTGCGGATGGTCTTGAGCATGTTGCCGTATTCGCCGACCATGTCGAGCTTCTTGCGCAGCCGCGAGATGTGGACGTCGAGGGTCTTCGAGTCATCGTAGACGTCGTCACCCCAGACGGCCTGGAAGATGTGCCCGCGGCTGAGCAACATGCCGACATTCTGAGCCAGCAGGTAGAGCAGCAGCAGTTCCTTCCCCGAGAGGTTCAGGTCGGCGCCGCCGATGGTCGCGATCTGGGCCGAGAAGTCGAGGTGCATCGGCCCGACGTCGATGGTCGGCAGGGCCAGCGGCGGCTCGACGCGGTGCCGCTCGCCGCCACGCCGGGCGGCCGCGCGCACGCGGGCGAGCAGTTCGTCGCGGTCGAACGGCTTGGTGACATAGTCATCGGCGCCGGTGTCGAGCCCGCGGACGATGTTGGCCGTGTCGGTCAGCGAGCTGACCATCACGACGGGCACGTTGCTGAACTCCCGGATCCGCCGGCAGCAGTCGAAGCCGTCGCCGTCGCCGAGCTGCGCTTCGAGCAGCACGGACACATGGCGCTCGGCGCGGAGGGCGGCCAACGCCTCTTCGGAATTGGCCGCGGCGGTGGTCAGGTACCCACCGCTCTCAAGGATCCGCGACACGAGCAAACGAGCTTCGAAGTCGGTGTCCACAACGAGTACACGTTGCACGTCCATGGCATGGAACTCCCGAGTTCGGCCACGACCATCGTCGGCCCCCGCCGAACCCCCGCAGCATAACACACCTGTTACATCACATCAACCCTGAATCCACCCCACAGCCAACCATTCCTAACGAGGATGCACCCACCCCTCCACTGACGCAGAATCCCGGGCCCGACTCAGTGTGAGGTCAAGGCACGAGGCTGACGACATCCCCATCTTACCTGATTTTCTTCCGGCTTCAACCAAGGGAGGTGTAGACGCGGTAATCGAGGTGGGGGAAGATGTTGTCCTTCCATTCGCAGTAGCCGAGGAAGCCCTCGTCTATCGTCCCCCGCACGAGCATCTCCGCAAGCCTGGCGAACCGCTGCAGGTGCTCCGACGTCCGCTTCCGCGCGTACTCGACCACCGTCCTCGTCTGCAGGATGAACGCCCAGTCGCTCGCCTGCGCCAGCACCAGCTCGCGCGCGCATTGGTTCAGCGCCCGACGCTCGCTGTCCGACGGCGTCGCATACTGGCCGGCCAGCGAGACCATCTGCTCGGCCGCCTGGTGCAGGTGACGGTAGATCCAATCGTTATTTGGGTTCAGCCAGAACTCGGCATAGCCTTTATACCCCCAGCTCGACTGCTCCGGCTGCACCTTCTGCAGCACCGGATGCTCGCGCAGGTACTCCGGCGCCGTGATCGGCCGTACCCGGTCCTGGTCGAAGTGCAGCCGGCGGAACAGGGCGTCGAGGAACATCGGGCCTTCCCACCACCAGTGGCCGAACAACTCCGCGTCGTACGGCGCGACGACGAGCGGCTGGATGCCCAACTGCCCGCCGACGTGCGACATCTGCTGCTCGCGGCACCACATGAAGTTGCCTGCATGCTCGCCGGCCTTGTGGCGCGCCCACTCGGGCCGGTACGGCTCCTTGTCGCCCAGGCCGATTGGCGGTGACGAGCCGGTGATTCGGTAGTACTTGAGCCCCAGGTTCTTGCGGTGCCCGGCGCCGCCCAGGTAGGGCTTGACGTAGTTGTAGTCGAGGTCCCAGCCGACGTCGCGGTAGAACTCGCGGTAGTCGAAGTCGCCGGGATAGCCCTCGTGCGCGCTCCACACCTGCTTCGACGACTCGAGGTCGCGGCCGAACGCGGCCACCGGCCAGTCGGGGCAGAGCACCGGCGCGAACGTGCCGTAGCGCGGCCGAGGATCGCCGAACAGCACGCCGTGAGCCTCGGTGAAGAAGTACTGGATCCCCGCCTCGGCCAGGTAGCGCTCGTGGCCCGGGAAGTAGCCGCACTCGGGCAGCCAGATGCCCTGCGGCCGACGCCCGAGTACTTCCTCGTAGTGGTCGGCGGCGATCCGGATCTGCGCCCGCACCGCCTCGGGCACGGTGGCCATCAGCGGCAGAAAGCCGTGGGTGGCGCCGCAGGTGATCACCTCAAGCCGACCGGTGTCGAGCAGCCGCCGGAACTCGCGGGTCAGGTCGCCGCCGCAGCGGTCGAGCAGGTTGAGGCAGTCGGTGTAGTGCTGCTCATACATCCGCGCCAGCGGCTCGAAGTCGTCGTCGCCGGCGAGCCGCTCAAGCTCGCGCCCGGCCAGCTCAAGGAGCATCACCACATGGGCCCGGCAGCGCTGTTGCAGCAGCTCGTCGCCGAACATGCTGAGTAGGGTGGGGGTCAACGAGAGGGTCAGCCGGAACTCGACCCCGTCGTCGAGCAGGCCGTCCATCATGCGGATCAGCGGGATGTAGGTCTCGCAGACCGCCTCGAACAGCCAATCTTCCTCCAAGAAGCTCTCGTATTCGGGGTGCCGCACGTAGGGCAGGTGAGCGTGGAGGACGAGGCAGAGGGAGCCGACCGGTTCACTCACGGGTGACCTCTTTCCGCACGAAAGCCGGCCGCGTGGCGCGGCCGGCTCCCATGATAACCGGCAGAGTGAACTAGCGCCACCCGCCCGCGACGGTCTGCGAGCCGATTCCGGCCGAGAACCGGCCGGACGAGATCGCCTCTTCGAGCAGGCCCTCGAGCTTGCGCAGCAGCTCGGCCGAGCCGAGCGCGACGCGCGGATCGCCGCCGGCCAGCGACAGCCGATAGGCCTCGTCGGTCAGGCTGCCCCAGCTCGCGTCGACCCGCGGCGACGGCGCCGAGCGCGGCACCGGCGCGGCGTTCGAGACGGCGATGCGGTAGAACTCGCCAGAGGCCGAGAGGTAGCCGAACTCGACCAGGTAGGTGCGGCTCGGCCGCGGCGCTTCGAGGTACCAGTCGCGGGCCTCGGTGAAGACCGGCAGGTCGGCCAGCCTGGTCTCGGCTGACGGCGCGCCGCGATCGGTCACGTCGTGGAAGCGCAGGATCGGGCGCCAGCCGCTCTGTGGCGCGGTGATCCCCCGGCGCTCCAGCTCGACCCAGGTCGGCCCGCCGATGTCCCAGTAGGAGTAGAGCCAGTGCGGGTCGCGGGCGAGCAAGACGACCGTGTCGCGGTCGTAGCTCGGCGGGAACTCGTACTGGTCCTCGGCCACCGGTTCGGGCGTTGGCACCGGCTCGGCCGCCGGCGAGGTGCCCGCGCCGGCCAGCGCGGCGGTCATCGCCGCCTGCTGTTCGGCGGCCACCGCGGCCGGGCCGAGCAGCTCGACCAGCTCGGCCTTCTTCAGCTTCGAGTAGCCGGCCAACTCCCGCTCGCGCGCCAGCTCGCGCAGCTCAGCGACGGTCAGCTCGGTCAGGTCTGGTTGGTTGCCCATCAGCACCGCTCCTGGTTCCTGGTGATTCGCCCCGATAGTACCACCGACACGTTAGCTGACAACCGTGGCGATCTGGTTGCTTCTTCATGAAGGGCACGTTTCACCCTCGCAGGCTCAGCTCGTCGGCCTCGCTGAGCGGTTCGGCCAGCCGCCCGCCGGTGGTCCGCACGGCGGCGCGGTCGAGGCGGTTCAGCAGCGCCTCGTGCAGCACCTGGGTGACCCGGCTGGCGCGGCTCAGCCGGTCGCCCTCGCGCGAGGCGATGAGCAGCTCGTCGAACGGCTCGCCGTGGCGGAAGCAGAGCCGCAGTCGCTTGGCCGCCGCCGGCAGGCCCGCGCCGATCGGGACCAACTCGACGCTTTCCAGGTCGGCCAGGTCGACCTCGAAGGTCAGCCGGTCGCCGCGATAGACCAGCCGGTCGTAATCGAGGCGGAGGAAGCCAATGTCGTCGTCGGTCTCGGCGCGCAGCCGGGTGTCGCGGCTGGGGTGCGCGAGGCCGACGAAGTAGACCGTTGCGTCGTCGGTGCGGAACTCGAGTTCTCCCAGGCCGCGCAGCTTGTCCTCGAGCTGCTGCCGCAGGCGGCGGTTGAAGCTACCGAGGAAGAGCCAGTCGTGCACCGCCAGCAGGGCGCCGAACCCGCAGGCGGCGCCGGCGCTCCAGGCCACCCAGCCGGCGTTTCGGCCGCCGAGCAGCCAGGCGACGAAGAAGCCGAGCAGCATGGCCACCGGCGGCGTGAGCAGGCTGAGCGAGACGGCCCGCCGCTCGGCCCGGCGGATGGCCTCGTCGGTGAACAGCGGCGCCATCGGCTCGGTCACAGCTCGTGCTCCACCAGATGCGAGCGGATCAGCCGTTCCATGTCGCGCGGCCGCGCCGCGCGGTGGGCCTGCCAGGCAACGGTCAGGTCGGGGTGCAGGTAGGCGAACAGCAGATAGGCCTCGAGCAGCCCGTCCTCGGCGACGTGGGTCAGCCAGTCGAGTTCACGTTCGGGCCGTCGCCGGCGGCGCCGCCACCGCCACCAGCGCCACCGATGCCACGAGCTGAGCAGGGCGCGGTGGATAGCCTCCAGCCGCGGCAGGTCGCGCGGCAGGCCGGCGACCGGCAGCTCGGCCTCGGTCAGCTCGGCACAGGCGGCGATGGCCGCGCCGGACCAGGCGTACCAGGCGCGGCGGGCGCCATGCGGCGTGCCCGGTCGAGACATCAGGATGGCGGTCCGGCCGGTGGGGATCAGCGGCCAGACCAGCGGGCAGAGCGGGACCCGCTGCCAGCGGTAGCCGAGCCGGACCGCGAGCTGCGCCAGACCCTCTTCGGCCGCCGCGCAGAGTGGGTTGCGGACCAGCGCCTCGACGCCATGGTCGAACGCCTCGGGCCAGCGGCGCAGACCGCGCAACGCCCGGCCGCAGGTGGCCCAGACCGCGGCCGAGCCGGGCGCCTGAGCGAGCGCGAAGCGGAGGTGCTCGAGGGCCTCGTCCCACCGGCCCTCGCCGCAGCGCAGCTCGCCCAGGCGAAGGTGCACCGCGGGCGAGTCGGGCGCCGCGAGCAGCGCTTCGCGTAGGTTGCCGGCGGCCTCTTCGGGCCGGTCCTCGGCGAACCTGTCGTCGGCCAGCCGCAACGCCGCTCGCGCTTCCGGGTCGCTCGGCTCGGCGGGGAGGAAGTGTGGATCGATCCGCGGCGCGAGCACGGCCAGCAGGTCGGGCTCGCGGGGCCGTAGCGCGTAGAGCACCTCGAGGTTGGCCAGCCGAGCCCGCTCGACGGCGCCCTCGGGATCCTCGCGGACGGCCCGCGACTGCCACTGCAGCAGCTCGCAACGCAGCGGCACGTTGTCGGGATCGGCGGCCACCCGCCGCTCCAGTCGCCACAGTTGCTCGCCGAACGCTGGGTCCATCGCCGCTCGCCGCCCCGCTCCGAGTCTACCCAATCCTCAGCCTGGTGCGCAACCACCGGCGGTGCGTTACGGGTCTAGCCGGGCCCGTGGCTGGAGGTGCGAAACCCGCCCTTCGGGCGGGTTTGGGTTTGACAGACCCGCACATCAGTGCGGGTCCACGACTCGGCCACCAACCCAACCGCGCACCCGGGCGCTGGGCGCTACCCTCGCGTTGACCCTACCCACGCCGGCAACTACACTGACCGCGAGGGAGGCAGCATGACGAGCGCCCGGCCGGTCTCGGTGGCCATTCTGTGGCACATGCACCAGCCCTGGTATGGCGAGCCCGACTCCGGTCGCATGGTCCTCCCCTGGACGCGCCTTCACGCGACCAAAGACTATCTCGACATGATCGAGATTGCCCGTCGCCAGCCGAACTGCCACCTGACCTTCAACCTGGTCCCCTCGCTGCTGCTCCAGCTCGAGGCCTACGCCACGGGTCAGACCAGCGACGACGCCCGCGACACGGCGCGGCTCGACACCGCCGAGCTGACCGAGGCGCAGCGGCTCGCCTGGCTGCGCTACGGCTTCCACGTCCAGTGGCAACGCCAGGTCGAGCCGCACCGGCGCTACCGCGAGCTGCTCGAGCGGCGCGGCCGCGAGCCCGGCCGCCTGACCGACGCCGACCTGCTGCGCCGCTTCGGCGTCGCCGAGCTGCGCGACCTGCAGGTCTGGTTCCACCTCGCCTGGTGCGGCCAGGTGCTCCGCGCCGAAGAGCCGGTGGCCGGCCTGCTGCGCCAGGGACGCGACTACAGCGAGGACGACAAGCAGGCGCTGCTCGAGGCGATGGACGAGGCCGTGCGGCGGGTCATCCCGGCGTATGTCGCGGCGGCGCGAGATGGTCACGTCGAGCTAAGCACCACGCCGCTCTATCACCCGATTCTGCCGCTGCTCTGCCACTACCCCGACGTGAAGGTGGCGATGCCCGGGGCGAGCATCCCGCCCGGTGCGCGCGACCTGCCCGAGGACGCCGCGGCGCAGCTCGAACAGGGTCTGGCGGTCTGCGAGCGGCTGCTCGGCTTCCGGCCGGTCGGGCTCTGGCCGTCGGAGGGCTCGGTCTCGACCCGCGCGCTCGAAGTCGCCGCCGCGGCCGGCTTTCGCTGGGCGGCCAGTGACGAGCAGATCCTCGGCCTCTCGCTGCACCATGGCCGGGCCGGCGCGGTGACCCCGGCGGCGATGCTGCGGCCCTACCGCCATGCCGGCCTCGAGCTGTTCTTCCGCGACCATGCGCTGAGCGACAACATCGGCTTTCAGTATGCCGGCTGGGACCCGGTCGCCGCGGCCGACGACCTGATCCGCGGCCTTGAGCAGCGCGGCGCCGCGGCCGGTGCCGAGCGACCGGTGGTGGCGGTTATTCTCGATGGCGAGAACTGCTGGGAGCACTACCCGGACAACGGCGAGCCGTTCCTGGCGCGGCTCTATCAGCGGCTGGCCGAGCACCGCTACCTGCGGCCGGTGACCTTCAGCGAGCACCTCGACCACAGCCCGCCGCCGGTCGCGCTCGAGTGGCTCTACCCCGGTTCGTGGATCGGCCACGACTTCTACATCTGGGCCGGCCACCAGGAAGACCAGCGCGCCTGGGAGCAGCTCTTCCTCGCCCGCGCCACGCTGGTCGAGGCCGAGGCGGGCCTCGACGAGGAGACCCGCAGCGCCGCTTGGCAGCATCTCTACATCGCCGAGGGGAGTGACTGGTTCTGGTGGTACGGCGACGATCACTCGAGCGCCGACGACGACGCCTTCGACGAGCTGTTCCGCGGGCATCTGCGCCGCATCTATGAGCTGTGCGCCGCCGAGCCGCCGGCGGAGCTGTTCGAGGCCGCCTCGGCCCGCGCCGCGGCGCCGCCGTTGACCCCGCCGGCCTGCCGCTTCACGCCGGTGCTCGACGGTCGCGAGACGAGCTTCTTCGAGTGGCGACCGGCCGGTCGCCTCGCCGCCACCGCCGGGGCGATGAGCCGCGGCGCGCGCAAGCCGCTGATCCGACGCGTGCGCTACGGCTTCGACGAGACCGACGCCTTCCTCGCCATCGAGCTCGACCTGCCGCGCGACAACGGCGACCCTGAGGCCTGGACCTTGGGCGTCGAGGCGGCCGCCGCCGGGCGGCGGGCGACGATCGAGATCCCCGCCCCGCAGCGGCCCGGCCGGCACGAGATGAAGGTCCGCAGCGGCCGCCGCCGGGCCCTCGTCGCCGAGGCGGTGATCGAGCAGTTGATTGAGCTCCGCGCGCCGCTCCGGGCGCTGCCGGCCGGGGTCGGTGAGTCGATCGCGCTGGTCCTGACCTTGTGCGAGTCGGGCCGCACCGTCGAGCGCTGGCCGGCCGACGGGGTGTTCCACCTGCCGCTCACCGACGACGCGGCACGGCGGTGCGATTGGATGGTCTAACCTCTCGGCCGCCACGCGGCCAACGCGCTCTGCTGAGGCTGGTCGATGTCCGAACTGCGCCGAGACCCGATTCGTGACCTCTGGGTGGTGATTGCGCCCGAGCGCGGCCGCCGCCCGCCCGGCGCCGCCTGGATCGACGAGCCGCCGCGCCTGCCCGAGAATCCGTTTGCCGGCGGGATGGAGGCCAGCACGCCGGGCGAGATCTTGGCCTATCGGCCCGCCGGCGGTGCGGCGAACACGCCCGGTTGGACCGTTCGCGTGGTGCCCAACCGCATCCCCGCCCTGTCGGTCGACGGCGTGCCGGCACCGGCGGCGGTCGGGCCGTACGATCGCCTCAACGGCATCGGCGCGCACGAGGTGATCATCGAGACGCCCGACCACGAGGCCGACCTGGCCGACCTGCCGCCCGAGCAGGTCGAGTTGGTCATCCGCGCCTGGCACGACCGGATCCGCGACCTGCGCCGCGACTGGCGCTTGCGCTACCAGCTCATCCTCCGCCAGTACGGCGCGGCGGCGGGGATGCTGGTCGCGCACGCGCACAGCCAACTGATCGCCACGCCGCACATTCCGGAGCCGGTGCGCGCCCGTCTGGTCGCGGCGCGCGACTACTACACGCGGCACGAACGCTGCCTCTTTGCCGATGTGATCGCGTTCGAGCAGCGGGCGGGCGAGCGGCTGGTGGCCGAGACGGCGCATCACCTGGCCTTCTGCCCCTACGCCTCGCGGGCGCCGTTCGAGGTCATGGTGCTGCCGCTGCGGCAATGCCATGACTCGACCTTGATGAGCGAGGCCGAACGGCTCGACCTGGCCCGCCTGCTGATCGACCTGCTGCGCCGCCTCCGCGCGGCGTTGGACAATCCGGCCTATCAGATGGCGTTGATCAACGCACCGAGTACCGTGCCGCGGCCGGGGCTACAGAATCGTTGGGAGTCGTTGGTCGAAGACTTTCGCTGGCAGCTCGAGCTGGTGCCGCGCCTGGCGCCGCAGCCGGCGGCCGAGTATCTGGCCGGGCTGGCGGTCAATCCAGTCGCGCCCGAAGAGGCGGCGGCCTTCCTGCGCGACGGCGCATAGGAGGTCTGGGCGGGCCCGGCACGAAGCGGTGGAGCAATGGCAGAGCAGGTCGACACCGTGGCGGTCGAGACGCCCGAGTGGCTCTCACCCGACCGCTACACGCCGTCACAGCGGCGCCGGGCCGGCGCGCTGCTGCGCCAGCACGCGCCGGCGGTGCTCAAGCGCTGGCACGACGGCCTGAGCGAGCCGTTCCGCGCCGTCGCCGAGCCCGGCCGGACCAAGGTGGTCGAGCGGCTGCTCGGCTTCTACCCCCTGCTGCTGGCCGGCATCGCCGACCCGGCCGACACGCGCAGCATCGACGAACTGCGGCATCTCGCCCGCGACGCCGACGAGTTCAGCGTACCGGACAGCTCGATCAGCCGCGGGCTGCGCATCCTCAAGCGCGTCTGCATGAGGCTGTTCGCCGCCGAGCTGGCCGACGACCCCGAGCTGGCCGTGCTGTGCGACCTGGTCGAAGACGACATCGACGAGCACCGCCTGCGGGTCAACCGGTTCTACCACCTGATTGCCGAGCGGCGCGTGCGCGACAGTGAGCAGCTCACCCGCTTCCTGCTCAACAACACTCTCGACGCCATCTTCCTGGTCGATGTCGAGACGGCGCGGATCGACATGGTCAACGCCATCGCGGTGCGCATGACCGGCTATCCCAGCGAGTCGCTGGTCGGCAGCAACTTTCTCGACCTGGCCGGCGACGAGCGGGTCGACGCCGTGGCCGATGCGCTCCGGCGGGTGATCGTCTCGCACACCTACCGGCTCGACCAAGTGCCGCTGAAGGCCGCCGAAGGCCCGCCGATGCCGACCGTGATGCAGTTCGTCATGGTCCGCTACGACGGCGCCAAGCGGATTGCCCAAGTGTCGGTCCGCGACACCAGCCACGAGACCGCGGCGATGGCGGCGCAGGCGAAGGAGGCGGCCTATCTGCGCGCCTTCGTCGCCGACACCGTCGACGCGGTGATGGTGCTCGATACCGAGGACCGTATCCGCTCGTGGAACACCGGCGCCGAGGTCGCCTTCGGCTACGCCGCCGACGAGGTGCTCAACCGACACGTCGGCATGTTGCTGCCGCCGATGCAGCTTGCCGGCGGCGAGCTGGAAGAGCTGGCCGAGCGGGTCGCCCGCGACGGCATCGTGCGTGACCACGAGACCCAGCGACTGCGGCGCGACGGCACGGTGATCGACTGCAACCTCACCCGCACGGCCATCTTCGACCACCAGACCGGCGAGTGGATCGGCTGCACCGCGGTGGTGCGCGACGTCACCGAGCGGCGCCGGCTCGAGCGCGAAACCGAACGCAAATCGCGCCAGCTCGAGGTGATGAATCGCATCCTCGAGTCGACCAGCCGGAGCCTCGACCGCGAGCAGACCTTCCGCGCGATTGCCGAGCAGATGGAGGGCCTGCAGCAGTTCGACGCGATGACCATCAGCTTTCCCGACCGCGCGCGGCAGGCGCTGCGGGTCCGCGTGTTGGCCGGCGACGGGTCGCTGCGCACCGGCCGCGAGGAGAGCATCGCCCGTGCCGCCAGCGTGCGCGCGCGGGTGCTGGCCAGCCGCGAGCCGGTGCGCATCAGCGACCTGGCGACGCTGTCCGAGCCGGGCGAGGACGACCGACGGCTGGTCGAGCTGGGCTTCGCCTCGATGCTGATCACGCCGCTGATCTACAACGACGAGGTGGTCGGCACGGTCGAGCTGCTGCACCGCGGAGTCGAAGCCTACTCGGCCGAGGATCAGGCGCAATTCCAGCACCTCGGCGGCCACTTCGCGGTGATCCTCGAGAATGCCCGGCGGTACGAAGAGGAGCGCAAGCGGGCGCTGCAGTTCGAGCTGATCTCGCGCGTCGGCGCGTCGGCGATTGCCAACATCGGCGACGTGCGGCGGCTGCTGCAGAACCTGGTCGAGACGATCCAGCGCGACCTGGACTACCACGACGTCGCCTACTACGAGTACGACGAGGAGATCCGGTCTTTCCGGCTGACCGCCCAGGCCGGCGCGCGGCGGGCGAGCTTCGGCCGCGGTTACACCCAGGCGGCCGAGGTCGGGATCATGGGCGAGGTGTTGCGCACGCAGCAGAGCTACCTGACCACCGACGTCGCCGCGGATTCCCTGTACTACGACCCCGAGCCGGCGGTCGGCACGGTGCGCAGCGAGCTCTGCGTGCCGGTGCGCCTGGGCCCGAGGGTGTTCGGCGTGCTGGACCTGGAGAGCGACCAGCCGGCCGGCTTCGACGCCGTCGACGCCTCGGCGATGGAAGCGCTCTCGGGCCTGCTGGCGCGCTGGATGGAGGCCGACGAGAACCTGCGCCACACACGCATGTTGCAGGCCATGCGGCACAACATTATGGAGGCCGTGCCGTCGGCGCTGCTCTGTTTGGACGAGGCGCAGCGGGTGCGCTTCGTCAACCGGCGCTACTGCGAGTTCTACGGCCAGTCGGTGGCCGACATCATGCACCGGCCGGTCGATGAGGTGCTGCCGCCGGACCTCTTGACCCACAGCAACTTCGTCACCCTGGTCGAGGAGCTGAAGCGGACGCGCGAGCCGATCGACCAGCGCGAGGTGCGCTACTTCGATTTCGACGGCCAGGAGCGTTACTGCGACGTGCGACTGCGCATCGTGACCGAGTACGAGGTCAACATCGTGGTCATGCTGCACGACGCCACGACGCGGATGCAGCGCATCTTCCAGCTCCAGTTGCTGCGCGAAATCGGCGAGGAGATGCAGCGCACGCGGAACATCGATCGCCTGCTGCGCGCGATACTCACCTGTGTCACCGCCGGGCCGGGGTTCGGCTTCAACCGCGCCTCGCTCTACCTGGTCGACCGCGAGCGCGAGGCGCTGGTCCACCGCATGAGAGTCGGCCCGCAGACCCCCGAGGAGGCCGGCGAGATCTGGCGCGAGGTGGGCAGCCGCAAGTCGCTGCGCGAGTTCCTGCGCGAATACGACCTGCAGCAGGGCGACGGGGCGGTCAAGGAGTCGTCGGGCGGCGAGCCGACGCTGCCCCTGCCGGCCGAGGAGGGCCCGCTGCGGGGCTGGCGCACGCCGCTGCTGCTGCGCGCCAACGAGCCCGACGCCCAGGCGCCGCTGGCGCGCCGACTGCTCGAGCTCTCCGGCGCGCCCGAGGTGCTGGTCGTGCCGTTGGTCCGGCAGTCGACCATGCTCGGGCTGATTGTCGCCGACAACCTGTTCACCGGTGAGACGATCCAGCGCAGCGACATTCGGATGCTGACCACCTTCGCCAACCAGGCCAGTCTGGCGCTGGCCAATGTGCAGGCCTACAGCGAGCTGGAGCAGAGCCTGGCCGAGCTGCGCGAGATGCAGGAGCACCTGTCACGGGCCGAGAAGCTGGCCGGCATCGGCAGCGTTGCGGCCCACGTGGCGCATGAGATCCGCAATCCGCTGGTCAGCATCGGCGGGTTCGCGCGGCGGCTGCAGCGCAAGGCGGGCGACGCCGACTACGTCGCCAGCCGGTCCGAGATCATCGTCAAGGAGGTAACCCGGCTCGAGCAGATCCTGAAGAACGTGGCCGACTTCACCGCGCCGGGCCAGCCGGAACTGCAGCCGACGCAGCTCAACCGGCTGATCGCCGAGGTGATTGAGCACCAGGAGCCGTTCCTCGACGGCCTGGCGGTGACCGTCAAGACCAACCTCGAGCCCGATCTGCCCGAGATTCTGGGCGACGCGGACAAGCTGAAGCAGGTCTTTTTGAACCTGGTCAAGAACGCCTGCCAGGCGATGGGGCGGGGCGGGCTGCTGACCATCAACAGCGGCACCATCGACAGCGGACGCGGCGTCCACGTCGAGGTGATCGACAACGGTCCCGGCGTGCCGCCCGACCGGCTGGAGGAGATCTTCAACCCGTTCTTCACCTGTCGGTCTGATGGCACCGGTCTGGGTCTGGCGGTCAGCCGCAAGATCATCGTCGACCACGGTGGCACGTTGAGCGCCTCGAACAACCGCGACCGCGGGGCGCGGTTCGTCATCCTCTTGCCGGTGCGCGAGCAGAGGGATTGAGCCGGGCGGCGCGAACCGCCCAGCGCGGAGGGATCCGGTGGCACACAGCATCCTGATTGTCGAGGACGACGAGAGCGAGGCGCTGCTTTATCAGGAGGAGTTCAGCGAGCAGGGCTATCAAGTACGCCTGGCCATGGAAGCCGATTCGGCGCTGGCCCAGATCCGCGCCGAGCGGCCCGATCTGGTGGTCCTCGACATCAACATGCCGGGCAAGGACGGGCTCGACTTCCTGCGCGAGCTGATGGACATCGATCCCAAACTGCCGGTGGTGCTCAACACCGCCTACTCGGCCTATCAGGACAACTTCATGAGCTGGTCGGCGGTGGCCTATGTGGTCAAGTCGAGCGACCT
>CAYONP010000065.1:0-34812 GCA_964405335.1 uncultured Fimbriimonadaceae bacterium | reverse complement strand
AGTGCCGCCGACGAGCTGCTGGACAGCACTGGCGGGCAAGCCGCCAGTGGCACCAGCCGCCAATGCCGACGACCAACTATCGCCCAGGAGTCACGCGCCGCTGCGCGCCGGGGTTGACAGGCAGGGCGGGGCCGAGGGACGCTTGGGCGATGGGAGCCGCGCCTTGTCTCACCCCGTTCGCTTCGGCATTCTCTCGACGGCCAACATCGGCGGCCGGCTGATCCCCGCTCTGGGCCGTTCACCCGCCGCCGAGCTGGTGGCCGTCGGCAGTCGCACGCGAGAGGCGCTGGAGGCCTATTGGCACAAGTTCGGCCTGACCGGCGAGGTGAAGATGGTCGAGGGCTATCAGGACCTGCTCGACGACCCGGATGTCGAGGCGATCTACAACCCGCTGCCGAACAGCCTGCACCACGAGTGGACCATCCGCGCGGCCGAGGCGGGCAAGCACATCCTGTGCGAGAAGCCGTTCGCGGTCACCGTGGCCGAGTGCCGCGAGATGATCGCCGCCGCCGAACAGGCCGGGGTGGTGCTGATGGAGGCGTTCATGTATCGCCACCACCCGGCGACGCGGAGGATCCGCGATCTGGTCGCCGACGGCACGCTGGGCGAGCTGCGCTATGTCGCCTCGAGCTTCTGCTTCAGCATCACCGATCCGGCCAACATCCGCGTCCGCGCCGACGTTGCCGGCGGTGCGACGATGGATGTCGGCTGCTACTGCATCAGCTTCGCCCGGCATGTCACCGGCGAGGAGCCGCACACCGCCTACGCCGCCGGCCGCGTCGGCGAGCAGAGCGGCGTCGATGAGACGCTGGCCGGCACGCTGAGCTTCGCCTCGGGTGCGGTGAGCCAGTTCGCGGTCAGCGTCAAGAGCGCCGGCGACCGCGGCGCGTTCGTGCTCGGCTCGGCCGGCAGGCTCGAGATCGACAACCCCTGGTTCCCCGACCCGACGCGGCAGGTGATGCGGCTCAACGACGAGGAGCTGGTCGTCGAAGATGGTGGTGAGATCTACCAAAACGAGGTCGAGGTGTTCTGCCGCGCGATCCGCGATGGCGAGCCGCTCCCGCTGCCGCCGATCGACGGCGCGCGGACGGTGGCCGCGGTGGTCGCCTGCCTCCGGTCGATTCGCAGCGGCCGGCCCGAGCCGGTCGAACAGGTGTGAACCATGTTGACCCTCAGCCTGCTCGTGCTCTCCATTCAAGCGCCGCCGCCGGTTGCCCTCGGCATCGACGGCGGTCGCTTCACCATTGACGGCGAGCCGCGGTTCCTGCTCGGCGCGAGTTACTACGCCGGGCTGGGGGCGAGCGACGAGCATCTCGCCGCCGACCTCGACGCGCTGCGCGAGCGGGGCTTCAACTGGATCCGCCTGTGGGTCACCTGGTCGGGCTTCGTCGACGTCTCGGCGGTCGACCGCACCGGCGCGGCGCGCGAGCCCTACCTCGGACGGTTGACCAACCTGCTCGAAGCCTGCCGGCAGCGCGGGATGATCGTCGATGTGACCTTCAGCCGGGGACAGGATCTGCCCGACCAGGCGTCGCACCTGCGCGCGGTGCGGGTGATCGCCGAGGCGATCCGGCCGTACCGCAACGCCTACATCGACCTGGCCAACGAGCGCGACGTGCGCGACGCGCGGTATGTCAGCTACGAGGAGTTGGGCGAGTTGGCGGCGGCGGTGCGGGCTATCGATCCGGAGCGCCTGATCACCGGCTCGGGCGTGCCTGAAGAGGACAACATCGAACGCTACCTGCGCGTGGCCACGCTCGACTTCGTCTGTCCGCACTTGGGTCGTTCGGCCGACTCGCCGGCGCGGACCGAGTCGTGGACGGGCGAGCTGCTCGGCTGGATGACCGCGCTCGGCCAGGTGGTGCCGGTGCACTATCAGGAGCCGTTCCGCCGCGGCTACTCGGGCGGCTGGGAGCCGTCGGTCGAGGACTTCCTGACCGATCTGCGCGGCGCGATTCGCGGCGGTGCGGCCGGCTGGTGCTTCCACAACGGCTCGGTGCGCAACGCCGGCGGCGACCACGACGGCCGGCCGCGGCGGAGCTTCGACCTGACCGAGCAGAGCCTGTTCGCGCAGCTCGACGAGGTGGAGTTGGCGTTGGTCGACCGCGCCGCGGCCGCCGCGCGCGAGGCGGGGGCGGCGCTCTGAGACTCAGAGATCCATCCCGCCGCGCCTCATGCCGACGTTCAGCAGGATGCCGAGCAGGGCGAAGTTGGTCACCAGGTTGCTCGAACCGTAGCTGCAGAACGGCAGCGGCAGGCCGGTGATGGGCATCAGGCCAACCACCATGCCCAAGTTGAGCAGCAGGTGGACAAGCAGGAAGGCGAGGCAGCCGACGGCGAGTAGCCGGCCATAGCGGCTGTCGGCGGCGAGGATGATGCTGGTGCAGCGCCACAGGATGCCGCCATAGAAGAGCAGCAGCAGCGCCGCGGCAACCAGGCCGCCCTCCTCGGCCAGCACGCCGAAGATGAAGTCGGTCCGCTTTTCGGGCAGGAAGCCGAGGTGCGTCTGGGTGCCCTGCAGCCAGCCCTGTCCCCAGACTCCCCCCGAGCCGACGGCGACTAGCGCCTGGCGCAGGTTGTAGCCCTGGCCGCGGGGATCGACATCGGGGTTGAACAGCACCGTCACCCGCGCCTTCTGGTAGGGCTGGAGCACGTCCAGTTGCCACAGCGCCGCGGCGGCGAGCAGCCCGGCGGCGAGGATGAGCAGCACATGCCACCAGCGCGCGCCCGACCACCAGAGCATGACCAGCCAGCAGGCGAAGAAGGTGAGCGCGGTGCCGAGGTCGGGCTGGAGCAGAATCAGGCCGACCGGCACGGCGAGGATGAGCAGGCTGCGGAACAGGCAGGGCCACTCGCTGCCGTCGACCTCGTCATCGGCGAAGTACTGCGCGAGGGCGAGGATCAGCGCGAGCTTGGCCACCTCGGACGGCTGCAGCCGAAACCCGCCAAAGACCAGCCACGAGGTGGCGCCGTTGACCTCGCGGCCGACTGCCAGCACCACGATCAGCAGGCCGATGCAGGCCCAGTAGACCGGCCGGGTCACCTCGGCGAAATGGCGGTGGTCGAGCGAGTTGGCGGCGAGCAGCGCCAGCAGGCCGACGAGCAGACCGACCATCTGTCGTTTGAGGTAATACCAGTTCGGGGCCGACTCGCTGGCCAGGCTGGCCGAATAGAGCGTCGGCAGGGCGAGGGCGAGCACGCCGCAGACGAACAGCAGCAGCGGCCAGTCGAGCCGGCGCAGCCGGCGTTGGTCAAACATCGGGCTCGTCGTCGCGCGGCTGGCTCAACCGCCGGCTCCGCTCCCGAGCGCGCTTGAGCCGTTCGAGCGAGGCCGACGTCTCGCCGCTCGGCCGCGGCTCGGCCGGCGCGCTCGGCCGCGGGCCGGTCGGCTCGGCCGGCGCCTCGCCGCGCTGCCGTGCCTCGCGCGCGGCGCGCAGGCGGCTCAGGGTGTCGTGCGGGGCGGGCTCGGGCTCGGGTTCGCCGGCCTCGGTGGGCTCGGGCGGCGGGGCGGCCGCAGGGCGGGCTGGTCTCACCGCCGGCGCCGAGGGCAGCCGGGTCAGCCGCTCACGCGCACGCTCTTTGCTGGCCAGCAGGCCCTCGGTCGCGCGCGGCTCCTCGGCGCGCGGGCGGAGCCGTCCGCGCAGCCGGGCGACAATCTCGGCGACGCGCCGGCGGTCGAGGAGCAGACGCCGCACGGCCACGTCGATGGGGAACAGGAAGAGCGCCAGGCCGAGCAGGATCGCCCAGATGTCCTGTGCCGCGCGGGCCTCGGCGCCGCGCGGCGTGAAGACCTCGTCGGGCCGCTCCAGTTCGGCGCCGCCCGAGACTTGCGCCATGCGCGCCAGCAGGCTGTCGCGGCTCGCCGTGTCGCCATACTCGGGCGGGTAGCTGACGGCCACGCCGACGGTCTGCGAGCCCGCGTCGGCGCCCTCGCCGCCGCCGACGTTGACCACGTAGATGCCCACCTGCTCGGTGCGGAAGCTCGCCTCGTAGCGGCCCGGACCGGTCTGCTCCAGCCGCAGCTCGACGCCCGTGCCGTCGGGCGCGATGGCCGTGCCGGTCAGAGCGAGACCGTTGATGAACCGCCCCTGGCGATCGACCGCGTCGACCAGCACCTTTGCCTCGCCGCGCTTGAGCCGGTACCTGGCGATCTCGTCGGCGTCGGCCTGGAAGCGGGTGATCACGCGGGTCTCGAAGTTGCCGCGCTGCACCCGCCGGATGGTCCAGCGCACGAGCTGCGACCAGAACTTCGGGTAGCCCGACCAGCCGACCCAGTCGGCCGACCAGCGCGCCTTGCAGTCGCTGGTGAAGGCCACCGTCCGGCCGAGCCCGTATTGCCAGGCGGCCAGAATCGGGTCCTTGTGCTTGCTGACGGAGATCAGCCCGACCTCCGCCGCCGGCTTGGCGGTGGTGGCGACATAGCCGCGGAGCTGGGGCACCGCCTCGATCCCGCGGAGCATCGGCAGGTCGGTCTGCAGCAGCGGCGTGAAGGGCTCTTCAATCACCTGCGAGCGGCTGGCCAGGATCGCCTCGCGGGTGAAGATCCGCGGCAGGTCGCCGGCCCGGTGGGTGAGGTAGAACCGGCCCTGGCCGAGCCGGGCGATGTCCTTGAGGAAGGCCACATCGGGGTCGCTCTCACGCCCCAGGCCGACCACCGTGGTGGTGATCTTCTCGCCCGCCAACTGGCTCACCAGCTCGCGGCAGCCCTCCTGCTGCTCCGAGTCGGCGGCGTCGGCGAAGAGGATGATGTGCTTGAGCTTGCAGTCGGCCGGCCGGATCAGCTCGGCGGCCTTCTCGAGCCCTTCGCGGCAGTAGATCCCGCCGCCGCCGGCGCGGATGCCGGCGATCCTGTCGATCAGGAGCTGCTTCGAAGTGATCGGCACCATCGCCGGTCCGGTCACCGGCTTCGCCCGGCTGTCGGTGGCGATGACCGTGACCTGGTCGCGCTCGCTGAGCACCGAGACGGCCGCGATGGCCGCCTCGTTGGCGAGCTGGATCTTCTGGTGCCCGCCCTCGGTCATGGTCATCGAGCCGGACTGGTCAATCACGATGGCGACGCCGACATTGGGCAGAAACCGCTGCTTGCGGATGTCCATGTCGACCGGCAGGATCTCCTCGATCTCGGTCTGGTAGTAGCCGCCGACACCGAAGCTCTCGTCGCCGCCGATCATCACGAAGCCCATGCCCAGGTCGCGCACCGCGCTGTGGATCATGGTCATCTGGGCGTCGGCCACGTCGAGCGCCGAGATATTGCTCAGCAGCAGGCAGTCGTAGCCGCCCAGCGCCGGCAAGTTGGTCGGCAGGCCCTCGGGCCCGGTGGCGACCACGTCAAGCCCGGCCCGGCGCAGGGCGTTGGCCAGGTAGTGCGCCTGATCGGCGTCGCGCTCGACATAGAGCACCTTGTGCCGGCCGGCGACGTAAGTGAAGCCGAGCGCGCGGTTGTTCCGCTCGTCGCCGTCGAGCTCGCTCTCGACCGTCGCGGTGAAGGCGTGAAAGCCGCCCTCGTCGATCGCCAGCGGCTCGAACGCAACCACGTTCTTGCCGGGCGTCAGGGTCACCGTGCGCCGGCCGACCGGCTGGTTGTCGCGCAGCAGGCCGACGGTCGCCTCGCCGGCGGCGTCGCTGCGGACCACCAGTCGCGGTTCGACGGTGTCGCCGGCGCGCGCCTCGCCGGGCACCAGCAGCCGTTCGGCGACCACCTCACGGGCCGGCGCGCGGCGCAACGCGACGACATCGATCGGCACGCCGCCGCCGCGGGCGGTGCGGGCTTCGCCCAGCGCGTCGCCGAGATTCTCGTTGCCGTCGGAGAGCAGCACCAGCCGCGGCCGGCGGTCGGTCGGCAGCGTGGCGATAGCCAGGCGCAGCGCAGCGGAGATGTCGGTGAACGAGCCGTCGAGGCCCGATTCGACCGCGGCGAGCTCGAGCTTTGCTCGCGGCGCCTGTTCGACCAGCGCGCCGCGGCCGAAGACGACCACGCCGGCCAGGTCGTCGGGGCCCATCGTCGCGGTGGCCTGGTTGACGAACCGCACGGCGCGGTCACGGTCGGCCTCGGCCACGCTCTCGCTGCGGTCGAGCAGGAAGATCACCCCGGTGCCCTTGACCGGCCGGACCAGTTGCGTGCCGGCCAGCGCGCCGACCAGCAGCGCATAGACCGCCAGCCGCAGCGCCAGGGCCAGCGCCGCGCGGCGCGGCTCGAGGCCGGCCAGGCTGCGGCGCGAGAGCAGCACCAGCGGCGCCGCGCCGGCCAGCCAGAGCAACGACCAGGGCTGTGTGACTTGGATGCCCAGCATCATCGGATCTGAACGTACAACACCACGCCGCCGGCTCCCTCGCCGCGCGGCTCGAGCGACACCGTGGCCAGATAGCGACCGTCGCTCGACGGCAGCTCCATCGTGCGCCGGCCGGTCAGCTCGGTCAAGCGCACCGCGCGCGGGCCGAACCGGGCCACCGTCCGATGCTCAGTATCGAGCACCCGGCCGCCGATGTAGAGACGGTGCTCGACATCGCCCGGACGGCGAGTCAGGCTGGCGGCGAACTGCAGCCGCGCACGGCCGAGCCCCTTCGCCGCCGCGCCCTCGACCACCGTCTGGCAGACCTGCTCGCGGCCCTGGTCCGGCGCAATGACCAGCCGGCGCTCGAGCACCACCCGGCGATCGGCGTCCGGCTCGGGCGGCGTGGCCGGCACCGGCTCGGCTGCCGTGGGCAGCGGGCTGGTCGGCAGTGGCGGGGTGACCTCGCGCGCCGGCTGGCGCGCGCAGCCGGCCAGGCAGAGCACGAGCAGCAGGCGCACCTCAACCGCCCTGGCGGCCGGCCATCGCCTCGAGGAAGCGGTCGAACAGGTAGTTCGCATCGTGCGGGCCGGGGCTCGCTTCGGGGTGATACTGCACGCTGAACACCGGCAAGCTCTCGTGCCGCATGCCCTCCACCGTCTGGTCGTTCAGGTTGATGTGCGTCACCCGCAGGCCGGTGCCCTCAAGGCTGTCGGGATCAACCGCGAAACCGTGGTTCTGGCTGGTGATCTCGACGTGGCCCGTCTCGAGGTCCATCACCGGCTGGTTGCCGCCGCGGTGGCCGAACTTCATCTTGAAGGTCCGCCCACCCGCCGCCCAGGCGAGCATCTGGTGACCCAGGCAGATGCCGAACAGCGGGATGGCACGGGCCATCAGGCCGCGCACCGTCTCATGCACGTATTCGACCGCGGCCGGGTCGCCGGGCCCGTTCGAGAGGTAGACCCCACTCGGCTCGCCGCGCAGGATCTCGTCGAGCGTTGCGTCGGCGCGCAGCACCGTCGTCGCGCAACCGCGGCTGGTCAGCTCGCGTAGGCTGTTGTACTTCACGCCGCAGTCGAGGCAGACGACGCGGAAGCGGTGCCCGTCGCCGGCGGTACTCTCGGGCGGGCGGTCGAACAACGACATCTGCCGCGCCTCGTCGCCGGCCGGGCCGGGCGCGCGGCTGTCGTCGCCGGTCCAGTGGTAGGGCTGGGCGGTGGTCACCGCGGCGACCAGGTCGCAGCCCACATAGGCAGGTGCGGCGGCCAGCTTGCGCCGCAAGCTGTCGGGCTCCAGGTCGGCGCTCGAGAGAATGCCCATCATCGACCCGGCGGTGCGCAGCCGGCGGGTCAGCGCACGCGTGTCGATGCCCTCGATGCCGACGATGCCGTGCTCGGCCAGGTAATCGCCCAGCGCCTGGTCGCTGCGGAAGTTGCTCGCGATGCGGCTCAGCTCGCGGATGACAAACCCGCGCACCTGCGGCCGTGCGCTCTCGACATCGTCGCGATTGACGCCGTAGTTGCCAATCAGCGGATAGGTCATGGCCACAATCTGGCCGTGGTAGGAGGGGTCGGTGAGGATCTCCTGGTAACCGGTCATCGAGGTGTTGAAGCAAACCTCGCCGGTCGTCTCGCCGACGGCGCCGAAAGCCTGGCCGAAATGGATGGAGCCGTCTTCGAGCACGAGGCAGGCGCTGTACCGCTGGTTGGACATGGGCGGCCGGGCTCCACCGCGATGGTACCGCCGACCCGCGCATCGGTCAATGCCGGGGTCAGGTCCCGATTTCCCACGCCTTGTAACGACTTCGCCCCAGTCCGTAACAGACCGCATGGATCGGGTGCCTGACCCCGTGGGTTTGGAGTGGGAGCAAATGAACTGAGGCCGGCGTTGAGTCGTCCTGAGCAGGAGAGGGGGTTGGCTCGTTGACCATCCCTCCGGGCGGTGATAGCCTGACAGGCCGCGCGCGGCCGGGCTGGGCAGATGATTCCGACGGGAGCGACCATGCGAGTATGGAGGCGGCGGCGCCAGGCGGCCCTGACCCTGATCGAGCTGCTGGTGGTGATGATGATCCTGGTCATCCTGGCCAGCAGCGTGACCCTGTATGTGGTCAACAAGGTCGACCAGGCCCGCGTGGCGGCGGCCAAGCAGGACATTGCCACGTTCGAGTTGGCGCTCGACAGCTACGCCGTCACCGTCGGGGAGTATCCCACCTCGGAGCAGGGCTTGGAGGCGCTGTGGACGCCGCCGAGCGGAGTCGACCAGGAGGTCTGGCAACGCGGCGGGCCGTTCGTCAAGAAGCCGAACTTCACCGACCCGTGGAACAACGAGTACCTTTACCTCTCGCCGGGCTCGGGGGACCGCGACTATGAGATCGTGTGCTTCGGCGCCGATGGGGCCGAAGGCGGCGAAGGTAAGGATGCCGACATCACCAACTGGGATCTGGCCGGCGTGCCGGCGAGCGGGTAGCCGCCGCGGCTTCACCCTCGCCGAGTTGCTCGTGGTGATGTCGATCATCGTCATCATGAGCGCCGTCGCGGCGCCGTCGTTCATCAACCTGCTCTCGACCAGCCGGCTGCGCGCCGGAGCGCGCGGTGTGCTGGCACAGTGCCGCTATGCCCGTGACCTGGCCACCCGCGAGCGGACCTATGCCCGAGTGATGTTCGACCCCGAGGGTGGTGTCTCGCAGGTCGAGCTGCTGGAGAAGGCCGAGGCGGCCGAGCCGGGCAGCCGCGGCGCGGTGACGCCGGTCGGCGGCTCGCGCGGCGGCGTCGGTTTGACCGGCGACGAGCAGTGGGTTGCGCCGGGCGCGGCGTTGGGCGCGCCGCGTCGCCTGCCCGACGGGATTGAGTTCGACCGCATGGCCAGCCGCGATGCCGAGGGCGCGACCGAGATCACCTTCGCCCCCGACGGCCGCGGCGTCGACTTCTTCCTCACCCTGCGTGACAGCCGCGACCAGACGCTGGCGGTGCACGTCAGCGCGACCACCGGGACGGTGCGCATCATCGCACCCGAGGACGACGAGGCGATGGAGCACCTCGAACGGGAGTTTGGCGGGTGAGACGCCGAGGCTTCAGCCTGCTCGAGCTGGTGGTCGCCATCGCCGTGCTGACGGTCGGCATGTTGGGCGTGCTGCGGGCGGTCAGCCAGGGCATCAACGCCTCGCGCGCGGCGGCCGACCGGACGCTCGGTGTCGAGCTGGCCGAGCAGAAGCTGACCGAGCTGGTCGTGAACCCCGAACTGGAGCCCGGCGTCGAAGCGGGAGACTTTGGCGAGCTGCAGCCGC
Organism: uncultured Fimbriimonadaceae bacterium; assembly: GCA_964405335.1. GTDB lineage: Bacteria > Armatimonadota > UBA10988 > UBA10988 > UBA10988 > CAYONP01. The sequence goes on along the minus strand of CAYONP010000065.1, from coordinate 25,260 downwards.
GTTTCGGCTGGGAGTCGACCGTCGAAGAGACCGAGCTGAGCGGCCTGTTCCGCGTGCGCGTGACCGTGACCTGGACCAGCGGCGCGCAGGAGCACTCGGTCGACCTCGAGACCTGCTACGCCCCGCAAGCGCTGGTCGACGACACCGCCGCGGCCGCGGAGCAGGCCGGCGGGCCGGCGGTGGGAGCGGTTAATTGAGGCGCCGAGCGTTCACCCTGGTCGAGTTGCTGGTCACCCTGGCGGTGCTGATGATCGTGCTCAGCAGCATCTACGGGGTGTTCGCGACGACGACCCGCAACCTGCAGACGGTCGAGGCGCAGGCCGATCTGACTCAGACCGCCCGCGTGGTGCTGGGCGATCTGCGCCGCGAGCTGGGCAGCGTCTATCCGATGTGGGTGCCGCTCGACGAGGAGCAGCGGGCGGAGCTCGGGAGCGAGGCGCCCGAAGAGGGCGTAGTCAGCTTTGCCGGCGAGGACGCCGAGCTGCGCGACGGCGAGCCGGGCGATAACGTGCGTTTCACCGCCGCGGTGAGCGGCGCCGACGAGGGCGGGCGGCGGTTCGACCTGTGCGAGTTGATGTACTTCATCGACGAGGACGAGGAGACCGAGGAGCGCGGGCTGGTGCGCCAATGCAACTACCGTCCCGGGCTGGGCGTTGACGAGGATCTGGAGCAGGAAATCGAGACCCGTGAGGTGACGCCGCTGGCGACCGCGCTCGACCTGCAGTACTGGTCGGGCGACGAAGAGGTGGTCAGCCTCGATCCCGACGGCGACGGCTGGATCGACGGCTGGTCGGACCCCGCCACGCTGCCGTTGGCAATCAAGGTCACCATTGGCCTGACGCCGCCACGCGAAGGCGCGCAGCAGCGAACCTATACGATGATTGCGCGTCTGCCTATCCGGGTGCCGAAGCCCGAGCTGCGGCCGGCCGAGGAAACGGGCGGCGAGCCCGCTCCGGAGGGCGCGGCGGGCGGGATGGAGCCTGGCGGCGAGGCGGGCGGATTGCCCGAACTGCCGGGCGGTGGTACGATGCTTGGCGGAGGTCTTGGTGGCTCACGCTAGACGAGGCATGGCGCTCCTGGCGACGCTCTGGGTGCTGGCGATCCTCTTGGTCATCGCCGGCAGCTTCGCGCTGAGCGTGCGCACCGAGGTGGTGCTGGCCGGCAGCTACGTGCGCCGCGCGCAGGCGGCCTGGATGGCCGAGGCGGGGTTGCAGCGCGCGTTCGTCGAGCTGCAGCAGTCGAGCGTGCCGTACACCATGCTCAACGAGTACTCCGACGGCACCGACGCGCTGGTCCTGCGGCTCGACTCGGACGACGACGAGGCGCTGCAGATGCAGGACGGTTTCTTCGTCGTCAACGGGTTCGACGAGTCGGCGCTGATCAACCTCAACATCGCCGACGAAGACACGCTGCGCAACCTGCTGCTCGACGAGCCGGAGTTGGTCGACGCCATCCTCGATTGGCGCGACAGCGATGACCTGGTGCGCGAGGCCGGCGCCGAGAGCGACTTCTACGCCTCGCTCGATGAGCGCTACCGCAGCCGCGACGACTGGTTCGAGACCATCGAGGAGCTGCTCCTGCTGCGCGACGTGACGCCGGCGCGGCTGTTCGGCGCCGACGGCCTCTCGCCGCTGGCCGACCCGGCCGAGGTCGGTCAGGTGGACCAGGACCTGACCCCGCTGGCGAATCTGTTCACGACCACCTCGTATGACCAGAACGTCGACCTGGAGGGCAACCAGCGGCTCGACCTGCGGACCGCGACCGAGGAGGAGCTGACCGAGCAGTTCGGCGACATTCTCGAGCCGGAGCAGATCCAGTCGATCATCCAGTACCGCGACCAGCAGCTCGGCCAGCAGGGCGAGCAGCCGGGCACCGGTGCCGAGCAGCAGCCGGGTATGCCGGGCGCCGGTGCGGGCGCGGCGCTGCCGGGCGCGCTGACGCCCGAGGAGGAGGCCGCCCTGGCCGATGCCCAGAGCCAGCTCGCTGGGCTGGCCGGCGAACTGGGCGGCGGGGCGGTGCCGGGTGAAGGCCAGCCGGGCGCCGGTCAGCCGGGCGGCGAGCCGCAGCCCGAGCTGAGCGTCGCCGGCCTGGTGACCGTGCTCGACCGCGATGCGCTGCGCGAGGTCTATGACCTGCTGACCGGCACCGACGCCGAGCACACGTTCGGCCGGATCAACCTCAACACGGCCACCGCCGAGGTGCTCTCGGCCTTGACCGGCATGGACCCGAGCATCGCCGAGCTGATTGTCCGCGAGCGGCAGAACGAGCCGTTCGAGACCGTCGCCGATCTGTTGCGCCTGGCCGAGATCGACGACCAGATGTTCCAAGACCTGGCGCCGCTTCTGACTACCCGCGGCCTGGTCTTCCGGCTGCGCGCCGAGGGGACCATCGGCGAGGGCACGCAGGCGATGACCAACACCATCGAGGCGCTGGTGCTGGTCGAGTACCAGCCGGCGAGCGAGGATGAGGCGGCCGCCGGGACTACTCCGACGGAGGGCGAACCCGCGCAGCGCCTGCTGCGTCTGGTCTACCGTCGCATGGAGTAGTGATGAAGAGCGTCGGCTTCGAGCTGGGCGGCCGGGTCCTCCGTGCCGTCGTCGGCCACAGCCGGCGCGGGCGGCTGGTTTCCATCGAAGCCGCCGCCATCCCCCTCGCCGACGACCAACCGACCACCGTCGCCGCCGGCATCGCCGACTTCATGGCCACCCGCGGGCGCGGTGTGCGGCACCTCGTGCTCGGCCTGCCGTTGCGTGACTGCGCCGTCAAGCTGGCCCGCTTCCCCGCCACCAGCGAGGAGAACCTCGCCCGCCTGGCCCAGGCCGAGGCGGCCAGCACGTTGCCCCTGCCGGTCGACGAGATCGACTACTCGCACGCGGTGGTCGATGCGGGCAAGCCTGGCGGCGAGGCGCTGGTCGCCATCGCCGCCTGCCGCAAGGAGGCGCTGGCGCCGGTGCTCGCGGCGCTGGGCGAACTCGACCTCAAGGTGGCCATCGTCGACGTCACGCCGTTCGCGCTGGCCAACGCGGTGGCGCCCGATCTACCGTCGGGCGAGCCGGTTATCCTGCTCCACGCCGGCGGCACCGGCGCCGAGCTGACGATGCTCGACAGCCACGGGCGGCTGGCCGGTGTGCGGGGCGTGAGCGGCGACGAGACGGCGCTGATCGATGAGGTCAGGCGGACGTTGCAGGTCCATGCCGGGGCCACCGGCGAGACGGTCCGGCGCCTGATGGTCGCCGGGCCAGAGGCCGACGACCTGGCCGGCGCGCTGCGCCGCGCGCTCGGGCTCGAGGTCAGCAAGGCCGATCCGTGGGCCGCGGCCGGACCGGCCGACCAGTCGGCGGCCGAGTTTGCCGTGGCGACGGGCCTGGCCCTGCGCGGCGCGCCGACTCCGTTGCGGCTCAACCTGCGCGAGCGGGTCCAGACCGCGCGCCGGGCCGAGCGGCGGCAGTCGTCGCTGGCCGGCACCGCGGTGGCGGCGGTGTTCCTGTTGATCTGCCTGGCCGGCGGCATCTTCTCGCTCAAGTGGCGCGAGCAGGCTCGCGTGCACCAGCAGTTGGTCGACCAGCGCGACGAGCTGCAGGCGCAGCTCAAGGCGCTCGGCAGCGAGACGCCGACGTTCCTGATCCACCTGGGCGAGACCAAGGCGCGGTTGCGCCAGGAGGGTAGCTGGCTCGGTCTATTGCGCGACATGTCGGAGGGCCTGCCCGGCGGCGTGGCGATCGAGGAGATTGCGCTCGAGCGGTCGCGGCCGGTGGTCATCCGCGGCGAGGCGTTCACCAACGCGGCGGTGGCGCAGGCGGTCGATGCGCTGCACGGGCTGGGGCTGTTCGAGCGGGTCGATCTCGACTCGTCCAACGCCGAGACCATCGGCGACGAGCTGGTCTACAACTACCAGCTCCGCTGCTACTGGCCGGCGGCCGACGGGCGGTCGGGGAGGTCGCGATGACCACCCGCACCTGGCTGATGCTGGCCCTCTTGCTGCTCTCGCTGTTGGTCGGCGTGTTTCTGCTGCGCGAGCCCGTCTTTTCGCCCTACTTCGAGCGCAAAGAAGAGCTCGAGACGCTGCGCGAGGAGGTCAACCAACTGCGCGAGCGGCTGGCCGAAACGAAAGACGCCGCGCGCAGCCGCGAGGTGAGCTGGTCGGGCTATGGCGAGCCGCTCGATCCGGCGGCGCAGGCGGCGCGAGCCAGCGACTGGACGCGCCGGCTCGAAGCCCTGACCCTCGGCGCCGGGCTCGAGGTGGTCACCGTGCAGCCGAAGCGCGAGGTGATCGACGAGCAGGGCCTGATCGCCTTCCCCATCACGCTGACCCTCGCCGGTGACACGGGCGGGCTGGTCCGGTTGCTGTCGCAGTTGCAGTCGCTCAACGGGGTGGTGGCGGTCGAGCGGTTGGTCGTCCGGCGCCAGAGCCGCGGCGGGCAGCCGCTGACCATCCAGGCGACGGTCACCAACTATGGCGTGATCGATCTCGAGCGGCGCGAGCAGCTCGCCGCCGAACGCGCCAAGGCCGCGGCCGAGCGGAGTTCCTGATGCAGGTAACGCAACGCGATATCGTGATCCTGTCGCTGTTCGCCTTGCTGCTGACCGCCGGCGGCGTGGTCGTGGTCCGCAAGGCGCAGGGGCCCGGCCGCGACGCCGCCGAGGCCAATCGGCCGGCCGCGCCGCGCACCGCCGAGGCCGAGCCGCCGGCCGGCGTGGTGGACGCGCCCGACAGCGCGGCGGTGCGCAGCGCCTCGCGCGGCGACGACCCGTTCGCCTCGAACCTGCCGGCCGGCGCGGTGCTGGCCGGCTACGAGCAGATCGCCGAGCGGCGGTTGTTCACCCCGCTGGTCAACGTTCAGTCGCGCGGCGGCGCCGATACGGGAGTGCCCGAGGTGCCCGCGGTCGACAGCTCGTTGCAGGTGCAGGCGCCGGCGCAGAGTGGCGGCGTGTTCGACACCGTCGGCCAGCCGTCGAGCGCTGGCGACGAGGCGCCCGGCCCGACGGTCGAGGCCTCGGGCGTGGCAGCCAAGCCGCCCGTGGCGGTGACCGGTTTCGTCCGCACCGACGACGGCTACCGCGTGGTGGTCGAGGAGACGAACACCCGCCGGGTGCGCATCGTCAGTGTCGGCGAAGAGGCCTTTGGCTACCGCGTGCGGCAGGTCGCCGAGGACGATCGGCGGGTGACGCTCGAGAACTCGGCCGGCTTCGCCACCGCGCCGGTGACCGTGGCGCTGGGTGAGAACAAGCCGGTGGCCAGCGCCCAGCCGGGCCAGCCGCAGCAGCCGCAGCCGGGCGAGCAGGGCGGCGAGCAGAGCGGCGGCCGGAGCAGCGGCGGTGGCGCGGGCGGCATGCAATATGGTGGCATGGGTGGCGGGATGCCCGGGGGGTTTGACCCGAGTCGGTTGAGCCCCGAGCAGCGGCAGCGCTACGAGGAGTACATGCGCCGGCGCGGCGGCGGGCGCGACAACTTCGGCCGTGGGCGCGGCGGGCGCGACTGAGCGAACGACGCCGGGCGGAGCCGCCGGGCGGGAGCGATGTGGTGCGAAACCAGGCGATCATCCGGGTCTGCATGTTAACGCTGCTGGTTGCGCTCACGGCGCTCGCCCAGGAGGGTGAGCCGACCGAGATTGCACCGGTCAACTCGCCGCGCGCGGTCTCCGAGGGCACGCCGCCCGGAGCGCCGCCGGGCCAACCGGGCGGCCAGCCAGGCCAACCGGGAGGTCAGCCGGGTCAGCCGGGTGGTCAGCCGGGCCAGCCGGGTGGTCAGCCGGGCCAGCCGGGGGCGGGCGGGCCGGTGGTCGATCCGGACAATCTCCCGCGCCGGCGCGACATGCTGGTCTCGATGAGCTTCGTCAACGCCGATATCGGGGCGGTGCTGCAGGCGTTGTCCGAAATCTGGGGTGAGTCGATCAGTCCGCACCCTGAGCTGACCGGGGCCATCACGGTGGTCAGCGCCAAGGACGTGACCGTCGAAGAGAGCTTCGAGATCATGCGCTCGGCGCTGAACGTGCGCGGGTTCACCATGGTCGGCACGCTGAGCGACGACCTGAAGATGATCGAAATCTGGCCGCGCACACGGGCCGTCGGCCGGGGCGGCGACGTGCAGGTGGGCGCCGATCCCGAGGAGGTCGAGATCGGGCCCGACGTGATCACGCAGGTCGTGCCGCTGCGCTATGTGCGGGCCAAGACCATGGCCGAGTCGCTCAAGCCGCTGATTGTCCAGGAGAGCGCCAGCCTGGTCGGCATCGACGAGACCAACACGCTGATCATCACCGACACCTCGGCCAACGTGCGGCGGCTGCTGCAGATCATCAGCACCCTCGACGCGGTGCCCGAGGACCGCCGCGAGGTGGCCGTGGTCGCCCTGCGCAACGGCAACGCGACCGAGGTGCAGTCGATCCTGACCAGCCTCTACGCCGACCCGGTCGGCTCGCTGCAGCGGCGGCTGCAGGGCCGCGACCCGAACCAGGCGATGCAGGTCATCCAGATGCTGCAGGCGGGGCTGATCGACCCAAGCGACCAGGTCAAGATCACCGCCGACGCGCGGACCAACTCGATTGTCCTGTTCGCCACGCCAGAGGTGGTCGAGCAATTGCGCACGGTGATCGCCGAGCTGGACAAGGACGTCACCACGCAGGTCAGCTTCCGCACCTTCCAGTTGCAGTTCGCCGAGGCGCAGTCGATGGCCGATCGCCTGGCCGACGTCTTTCCGCAGCCCGAGGGGATCAGCGGCCGCAGCGGCCTGCCCAGCTTCTTCGGCCGCTTCGGCGGCTTCGGTCGCCAGCAGGCCACGCCCGGCTTCACCTCGCTGCGCGAGAACCTGGTCGTCGCCGATGTGCGGACCAACTCGCTGCTGATCACCGCCACGCCCGAGAACATGCTGGTCTACGAGGATCTGATCCGCGCCATGGACAAGCCGGGCGACCTGCAGGACGTGCTCGAGGTGGTCTCGCTCGAGTTCGCCGCGGCGCAGACGGTGCAGCAGACGCTGAACCAGCTCCTGCGCGGCGGTGGTGGCGGCGGTGGGTTCTTCTTCTTCTTGTTCGGTGGCGGGGCGCAGCAGCGTGAGTCGCCGCTGCAGCAGTTGCGCGACGTGACCGTCGTCGCCGAGGCGCAGTCGAACACGCTGATCATCTCCGGTCCGGCGGCCTCGCTGCCGCAGGTGCGGCGGATCATCCAGGCGCTCGACCAGCCGCAGGCGCAGGTCTACATCAGCGTGATCATCGCCGACATCACGCTCAGCGACTCCGAGTCGCTCGGCGTCGAGATGGCCTGGCTCAAGGCGCCCGGCGAGGACGACCGGGCCGAGTCGGTCTTCAACCTGGACACCGCGATCTCGCAGGGCATTCGCTATGCCTTGGTCGGCAGCGAGTTCCAAGCGCTGCTCCGCGCGCTCAGTGACCGGAATAAGGTCAAGGTGTTGTCGACGCCGCACATCACCACGCTCGACAATGTCGAGGCCGAGATCTCGATCGGCCAGCAGTTCCCCTACGTCTCGTCGGCGACCGAGCAGACCGGCGGCAACTTCCGCACCACCACCGAGTTCAAGGACATCGTCATCCGGCTGCAGGTCACGCCGCGGGTCAGCCTCGGCTCGCGCATGGTCGTGCTCGATGTCAACCAGACCATCGACGAGCTGGTCGACATCCTCGAATCGGGCGGGTTCGAGCAGCCACTGATTGCCACCCGCACGGCCAACACCGAGGTGATGGTCGAGTCGGGCCAGACGATTGTCATCGGCGGGATCATCCGCGACCGTGAGTCCGAGCGCTCGGTGCGCGTGCCCATCCTGGGCGATCTGCCGCTCATCGGGCCGCTCTTCCGCCGCTCCGAGCAGTCCAACGAGCGGACCGAGCTGATGGTCTTCCTGACCCCCTTCGTGGTCACCACCGACGAGCAGCTCGACCGCATCCGGCGCATGCGCCAGGAGCAGGTCGGCGAGACACTGCCGGCGATCAACGACTACCTGCGCGAGCAGGAAGGCCTGCGCGAGATCCTGCCCGAGCCGCCGGGCGACACGCCGGCCGAGCCCGAAGAACGACCGCTGGACGAACCGACGCCGAGCACCGAGCCGACCGCCCGGGCCCCGCGCCCGGCGCGCTCGCTCGGTGGCCAGGCCGGGCCGTCGCCGCCCGCGTAGCCAAAGCTCGTCATTCCGGGCCGGGCGCCCGAGCTGGCGCCGGTGTGGCACGCCGCTTGCATCTCCTGCCGAGTAGCGACCCTGGTCTTCGGTCGCGCTTGGAGAGGGAGATGCCCGGCACCGCCACGCTCGACACCGCTGCGCCCGCGAACCAGGCCAGGACCCTGCTCGTCGTCGACTCCGACCGCCTGGTCGCCGGGGTGCTGTGCGACATGTTGCGCGCGGTCGGGTTTGACGGCATTCCCTGCCACCGCGCCGCCGACGCGCTGGCGCTCTGCGCCAGCGGCGCGGTGCGCGGCGCGCTGGTCGAAGAAGAGGTCGGCACCGACGACGGCGCCCGGCTGGTCGACCAGCTTCGCGAGCTGTTCCCCCACCTCACCTTCGGCCTGTTGCACGCCGGGCCGGCACGCCACCGGCCGGGCGAGCTCGGCGGCCTGCGCACCGAGCTGCTGAAGCCGACCGACCTGAGCACCCTGGCGCTGGTCGCGCGGCAGTTGGTCGACGAGCGCCACCTGGTGGCGGTGTAACGGCAGGGAGCCGGTCAGCACGCGCGAACCGTGCCGCGGAGACCCGTACGTGCCCGACCGGCCGGCCATCCGCGCGCGCGCCATCCTGCTCGGCGTGCTGATCATCCCGATCAACGCCTACTGGGTGGCCGTCATGGAGGCGATCAAGTACACCGGCCACCCGACGGTCTACAGCCTCTACTTCAACACGGTCTTCATCCTGCTCGTGCTCACCTGCCTCTCGGCCGTGGCCGAGCGGCTGCGGCCGGGGCTCGGCCTGTCGCGGGCCGAGCTGCTCTGCATTTACTTCATGGTCGGCATCGGCTCGGCCCTGGTCGGGCACGACCAGGCGCAGGTGCTGCTCAGCGTCATCCTCCATCCGCACCGCTACGCGACACCCGAGAACGGCTGGGAGGCGCTCTTCTTCAGCCACCTGCCGCGCAGCCTGATCGTCGAGAACGAGACCACGCTGCTGGCCGTGTTCGAGGGCCACGCCAGCATCCACGACCCCGAGGTGATCCGCGGGCTGGTCAAGCCGCTCTTCTGGTGGAGCCTGTTCAGCGGCGCGCTGCTGCTCGCCTTCGCCTCGCTGTGCGTCATCCTGCGGCGTCAGTGGGCCGACGCCGAGAAGCTGACCTTCCCCCTGGTCGCGCTGCCGCTCGAGATGACCGCGCCGGAGTTCGGCTTCTTCCGCAACCGACTGATGTGGGTCGGCTTCGTCATCCCGGTGCTGCTGCAGGTGGTCAACAATCTACACCAGCTCTGGCCGGGCGTCCCGCTGATTTCAAGCCGCAACCTGTACCTCAGCAACTACCTGACCAGCCCGCCCTGGAACGCCATCGGCTGGAGCCCGCTGTGGCTCGACCCGTGGGCCGTCGGAGTCGGTTATCTGCTGCCGCTCGACGTGCTGTTCAGCTCGTGGTTCTTCTTCTGGTACTGGAAAGCGCAGTCGATCATCGCCGCGGCGCTCGGGCTCGGGCGGATGAAGCCGCTCGCGCCGTATATCCCCGAACAGGCGCTAGGTGCCTACCTGGGCATCGCCGTCATCGTCCTCTGGTCGGCCCGCGCCCACCTCCGCGCCGTCGCCGCCTCGACACTCCGTGGGCCGCGGCTGGCCGGCGAGGAGCGCGAGGCGATGCGCTACCGCACCGCCGTCGCCGGCCTGGTGGCGGCCGTGGCGTTCCTTGTCTGGTTCGCTATCCACTTCGGCATGGAGCCGGTGCCGGCGCTGATCTTCCTCGCCGCATACTTCGGCATCACGCTGGCGGTGCTGCGCCTGCGGGGCGAGTTCGGCGCGCCGGTGCACGACCTGCATTTCAGCGACCCCGGCCTGGTCATGGTCCACATCGCCGGGCCGCTGACCTTCAGGCCGTCCACCCTGATCGGCTTCTCGATGTTCTTCTGGTTCAACCGTGCGCACCGCTCGCACCCGGGACCGATCTTCATCGAGAGCCTGGTCGGCGCGCAGCGCACCCAGGCGTCGCAGCGGCGGATGATGGTCGCCATGACCCTCGCCGTGCTGGTCGGCATCCCCGCCGCCTACTGGGCGTTGCTCCAGCCGACCTGCGTGATCGGCGCCGAGAGCGCGAAATCGGCCGGCATGATCCGCGGTTTCGGCAGCCAGCCGTGGGCCCAACTGGCCACCTGGCTGCGCGTGCCGACCGACCCCGATCCGGCCGCCGGCACGGCCATCGGCGCCGGCTTCGTGGTCGCCGTCGGGCTGTTCATGCTGCGCATCCGCTACGTCGGTTTCCCGCTCCACCCCGTCGGCTACGGCATCTCGTCGACCTGGTCGATGGGCACCGTCTGGCTGCCGCTGATGATCGCCTGGGGCATCAAGTATGCGGTGGTCAAGCGCAGCGGCCTGCGCGGCTACCGCGCCGCGCTGCCGTTCTTCCTCGGGGTCATCTTCGGCGACTTCGTCGCCGGCGCTGTCGCCAACATCATCGGCGTCTGCGGCGAGTTCAAGCCCTACCACTTCCTGGGCTGAATGGCCCTACGGCACGATCGTCAGGCCCGTCTCATCCACCTCGGCGCGGTCGGTGTCGATCGCGTTGCTCCAGTCGCCGGTCAGGTCGAACAGCCCACGTAGGCGGCAGTCGATGAACCGCACCGCGCTGGCCTGGCGGATGCTGAACGCCGCGCGGGGACCGGGTTTCAGTGCGCGGGGCAGGAGCTGCCAGTCGACCCGCTCGAAGCTGATCTCACGGATCTCACCGCCGGGCAGGCCGGCGATGAGAGCACGCTCCGGCGCGCGGATAACGATGTCCTCGAACCGGGTGAACAGAATCCGCCCCAGCCCGGCGCGGTTCTCGATGGTGAGCCGGAACGGCTCGCCGCTCATCGGCTCATCGGCAAACTCGCGCAGGTCCATGGTGATTTGACGGAAGGTACTCCGCTCGAAGCGATGGCCGTCGCGCATCCACAGGCCGATTCCGCGGCTCGAGGCGACGATGTCACAGCGCTCGAAGGTGGTGTCGAGGATGTCCGACCGGCTCTCGGTGCCGATCTTGAGGCCGGTCTTCTTGGTCGACACCACGCAGTCGGCGGCCCGCACACGCACGCTCGGCGTGTTGGCTCCGGCACGGGCCGTGGTCTTGACCACGATCGCATCGTCGCCGCTGTGGATGAAGCAGTCGGTGATGCTCACCTCGCGGCAGTGGTCCGGATCGATGCCATCGGTGTTCGCGATGCCCCAGTCACCGAAGACCGCCAGGCGGTCGATGTTCACGTTCCAGCAGCCGAGGAGGTGGAAGCACCACGAGCCGGCGTTGCGCAGCACGGCGCGCTCGAAGCGCAGATCATGGCTCTCGATGGCCTTGACCAGGTGCACCCGACCCGCGTCGCCCTCGCGGACGCGGTCGCCGCGGCCGTCGATCACGCCCCGGCCGACCAGCCCGCCGCCGCGGCAGCGCGAGAAGAGCAGCAGCGCCGCGCCGGCGGGGTGGGCTGGATAGTCGGCCCGGTCGATGCTGCCCTCGATCAGCGTTCCCTCGCTCAGCTCAATCAGCGTGTCGCCGCGGACGGTCAGCGTGCCGGTGCGGTAGAACCCCGGCGCGAAGCGGACACGGGCGGGGCCGGCCAGCGCCGCGTCGTCGAGAGTCACCTGCAACCGCGCGGTCTCAACCTGCTCGTCCAGCGCGGGGTCCGGTGTGACCTCGAACACCTGCCGAGCATCGGCGGCCGGCGCCCACGGCGGCTCGAGCAAGATGACCAACCGCGGCAGCGGCCGGCCGCCGTCACTGAGTTCGAGCAGCGTCGCGCCGAGGCCCGGCTTGGCGAGCAGGAGCCGTTCGCCGTCGATCCGCGGCGCGGCGTGGTTGCGCCGTGGCGAGGCCGTCGCGGCCAGCCGCCGCGCGCCGGGCACGGTCACCTCGACGGGCACCACGCCGTCGGGCGACAGCTCCGCGCGAGCGCAGTAGACCGTCTCGAGGCGGGTCATCCGCTCGACCGGCAGTTCGACGCCGCCGACCACCACGCGATAGGGCGCGGCGTCGGCTGGAGCCGGGACGGCGAGAGGCCGCACCGCCAGGACGGCGAGCAGGGCAATCATCCGCCCAAGTCCCGCCGCCACTCGGGCGCCAGCGCCTCGACCGCCAGCAGCTCGGCCACCTGCGCGGCGTCGCGCGGCCGAGCGTGCGCGATGCGGTTGGCCCGCGCGATGCTCAGCCGATGCTCATCGGGGCTGACCAACTCAATCGGGTCGCCGGCGCGGATGATGCCCGGCTCGATCACCCGCAGGTACCAGCCAGTCCAGTTCGCCGCCAGGCAGACAGCGACGAAGTCGGCGATGCCGAGCCGCCCGGCCAGCGTCGCGCAGGGCCCGCGCGGCTGGCTGATCTGCACCGTGGCGGCGCCGATGCGCAGCAGGTCGCCGAGGCAGGCCGACTCGTCCCAGCCGCTGACGGTCAGGTTCTCGCCGAAGGTCCCGGGTGCGAAGCCCGCCTCGGGATAGCGCTCGCGCCAGGCCGGGTAGTGGTCGCCGCAGTAGACGCAGATGGCCTTCGACGGACCGCCGTGGTGGCGGGTGTTCAGCACCGCATCGCCGACCACGCCGCCGGCGGTGGCTTCGATGGCGTCGACCGGCTCCTTGTAGATGCCGGTCAGCCGTCCGTCACCGGCCGGGTGCGGGCGGGCGCTGCCGAGGTTGACGCTGACCACCTGCATCCGGTTGCTCCTGCCCGATGATACCTCAGTCCTCGTCGAACAGGGCCGCGAAGGCTTCGAGGCAGGTGCGCAGATCGCCGGGGAGGAGCGTGAACAGGACGGCCGCGTCCAGTGCGTGCTGAAACTCCTCGGCCAGGTCGCCGGCCGCCAGGCGCTCCGCCGGCACCCCCTCGCCGTCCCCGCGATACGCCAACACCACCTGGTGAAGCTCGGAGAGGGCCAGCTCGTCATGGGCGTGCGGGAAGCCGTTGGTCGATTCGAGTTCCGCAATGGGCGGTCCGGCGAGTGCGGCAAGCCAACCCTCGCCGAGATCGAGGAACCAGACCGGCCCCGCGTCGCCCCGCTCGTAGCGCCGCGCGGCTTGCACATCGCACCGGAGCACCGTCACCTGGCCGACGTTCACGGTGCCCTCGCCGATGTCGGCCAGGTCGCGGCGCCAAGCGGCGACGCCCGTCAGATTGGCCGCGAGCGCGCCGCCGCCAACCAGGCAGCCGAAGATGGCTCCGGCTTTGAGCGCGAACTCACCCAGCTCGTTGCCGTGGCCGGACAAGAGGGCGATGACCAGTCCGAGCAGCGCGCCGCCCAGAAAGCCGATCAGTCCGCCGACGGCCGCGCAGCCGACACCGGCGCCGACGACGGCGACGAGGTTGGCCCGCGGCTCCGACCGGATTGTCGCCAGGAGCCGTTCGCGCTCGGCGTCGGTTGGCTCACGGCGATCGAGTTGGTAGATGGGGTCGCTCCGAGGTACGGTCTCCGCCGTGCACAGGTCCGAGTGTCAACCTGGCCGGAGAACGCGCCGTCAAGCCGGGACCGGGACTTTCGGCGGCGGCACTGGATCGCCATCCTCGCGCAGCACGGCGATGATCAGGGCGATTCCGATGTAGGCGCTTTCGAGCGCTGCGACGGGCGTGTCCTCGACCGCGATCACGCCGGGGAACTCGGGCACGTCGGCCTTGTAACCACCGTCGCCGTCGGGATGCACGACCACGTAGTAGGCCCTCGCCTCGGTCAGGGACTCCTCAGAGAGGGTCATCGATCGCTCCGATCTGCCTCAGCGCATCCCGAACGGCCACGATCGGCATGTGCTTCCGGCCGCCGTGCGGTCGCGATAGGGTCACGGTCGCGCCCGTCTGCGGGTTGCGCAGCACGACGTGCGAACCTGTGCCGCCCCGACCGACGTAGCCGTGGTCTTCCAGGATCGACACCAGCGTCTCGAACCGCACCTGTCGCGGATTCTGCAGCGCATCGCGTAGCCGCTTCTCGCGCCGACTCATCCCAACTCCCTAACGAACTGCTCCCCTCATCTGCTCCTCAATGCGGGATCCCGTGCCGGTGCATCAGCGCGTGGACCGCCTCGCGCGCCTCGTGGAACGGCTCTTCGAGCCAGGCGGCATGGTCGGCGTGGGTGTGCGCGTGGGTGACCATCTCGCCATCGTGCGGATGCTGCCGCGCCTTGGTCCGAAGGTAGTCGAGACTGCCGTCAATCAGGGTCAGCATGTAGTGGCAGCAACCGGCGTCGAACAGGTCGAGCTCGCCGCCGACGGCGACGTAGACCGGCGAGCTGTGGGCCATGATGCCCCGCCGCCAGCCGTCGAAGTGCGGCACGGCGGTGTAGTTCGGCCCGGCCACCCGCGCCGCCAGCCAGGTGTGGGCGTCGATGGCCAGCTCCTCACGCAAAGTCAGGTGCCGCGCTCCGGCGGGCTCGGCCACCTCGGCGACGACCTTCCCCTGGCGCACAATCTGCAGCGTGTGGACCGGGAAGATGGAGTCGACCCGCGCTTCGACGGTCACCGTGCCGCCGTTGCCGGGCAGGCGAAGCTCGGCCCCCGGCGGCTGGCCGTCGACGGTGAAGCTGAGCAGCGGCCCGCCGCTGTGGTAGGTGTTGCCGCTCCGCACAGCCCGGCACCAGTTCTCGTAGGTGAACTCCTCGTCGGGCGGCAGGTAGGCATAGGTGCGGTAGATGCCGACCGGCACGTCCTGGGTCATCTTGTCGGTCCCGCCGACGATGGGCAGCCGGTAGCCGTTGTTCAGGTAACGATAGTATTCGGTGTGGAAGTAGGCGCTGTGGACCAGGAACTCGACCGCGTCGACGCGGCCGGTGGCGATCAGCGCCGCCGGCTCGCCGTTCGGGTTGGGGATGTGCGGTAACACCACCGTGCCGCCCTGGGCGTGGCATTCGTCGGCCCAGCGGCAGAGCGTGGTTTCGAGGTTGCCGCCCAGCTCGGCCTCGCTCGGGCCGTCGCTGCACCAGGGCATGATCGGCCGCTTCTGGCCGAGCAGCGTCAGGTGGCCGAGGATGTGCTGCCGGTTCTCCTGCGCCGCGTAGACAATCGTCCGCGTGCCCGCCTGCACCGACGGGGTGCCGGTGAACTCCTCGCTGTTGGTGAACAGGTGGCCCCACTGCGACTGCAGCAGGTTGACCACGTTCAAGCCCTCGCCCGCCGCCTCGGTGTGGCAGCCCTGGGTCGAGAGGAAGTGGACGTGCGTGTCGCCCGAGTAGTATCCGGCGGCGTTCTGGTCGGCCACCCGGCGCAGGCGCAGCGTCAGCTCGCGCTGCCCACGCTCGATGGTGACCACCGCGCGGAGCGGCTCGTACTCGTAGCCGCGGGCCACGTCGACGACCACCTCGCCACGCGGCAGCCAGCCCTGGCAGGTGCCGTCGATGTAGGCATAGGTGGCCTGCCCCAGACGCACGTCGCCGCCGAGGTCCTGGTGCCACGAGCCGAGGTTCCAGCAGGCGTAGTTGTGATGCCCGTGCGGCTGGTACGGGATGCCGGCCGGCGTGCGGAAGTGGATCCGGCAGGGCAGCGTGGTTCCGGTGTCGGCGTCGACCACCCGGGTGTGGACCCAGTTGCGTCCGGTGTCGACCAGCCGGATGCGCACCGCCTGGTCATCGACCTGCCCGCTGCGCGTCAGCTCGCCCCAGTTGGCCCGGCCGAGCACCTGGCCACCGTGCTTGACGGTCAGCGTGGCCGACGGTGTCGCGGCCACCTCGGCGTGGGCCGGGCCGGCGTGCGGGTTCTGCTCCTGCCCCCAGCCGGCCTGGGCGTGGGCCAGGTAGGCGTCGTTCGGTGTGCCGGGCAGGCTGTAAGGATAGGTCGCCGTGCCGCGGTCGACCTCGAGTTCGAGCACGCCGCGCCGCTCGGCGCCGTCGGTCGTCTCGAGCAGGATGGGCCGACCGGCGTCGCGCGGGATCGGATCCTCGTCGAGCTGGCCGAGCGTGACGGCCGCGATGACGAACCGCGGCCCGGCGGGCATCACTTCGATCTGCTCAATCGAGGCCTCGGGCTCGGGGTTCTGCCAGATCCAGAGGTAGTAGCTGTTCGGCCAGGCCTGGTTGGCCTCGGTCAGCCGGTGGCCGGCGCCGTCCCAGCGGCCCTCGAACCGCGGCGGCTTGCCGTCGGCGTGATCGGGATCGGCCAGGAACGGCGACATGCCCCAGCCGGTGGGGACGACGGCGATCTCAAACCGCTCGCGCACCGGCACGGTGATGACCTGCCCGCCAGCGAGGTGGAACAGATAGTCGGCCACCTTCTCGCCCACCGGCGCGCCCTCGAACAGCCGCGTCTCGAGCAGTCGATGCGCGACGATGACCCGCCGCGCGGTGCGGCCGACGGCGATGCGCACCGGCTCGGCGCGCAGCTCGCGACCGCAGGCGATCAGGCACGGCCCCTCGCCCGCACCGACCCGAAATGGCAGCCCGCGCAGGGTCAGCTCTCCGCGCAGCAGGTTGGCCTGCCCGACGACGTCGACATCGGCGTTCAGGTGCGGGGTGAGGTCGAGCGGCTCGTAGTCGGCCATGGGCGGCTCCGCACCGGTCGCTTCGCCGCCGGCCGGCGGGCCTCCTGCCGCGTTGACCGTCACCGGCGGGCGGTGTAACCTCCGGCGCAGCGGAGTCTCCATGACCGACAGCTTCCCGCTGCTAGGCCGGCTCGACGGCGTCGGCGCGTTCCGCGCCCGGCTGGCCGAGCTCGGGCTCGACCTGCCCTGCGATGAGCGCATCCTGCCCGCGCCCGAATCGCCGCTGGCCGCGCCGCTCGAGGTCGACGGCTTCCGCCTCGGCAACCGTTGGTGCATCCACCCGATGGAGGGCTGGGACGGCACCGCCGACGGCCGGCCAAGCGAGCACACCGTCCGGCGCTGGCAACGCTTCGGGCTCAGCGGCGCGAAGCTCATCTGGGGCGGCGAGGCGGTCGCCGTGCGGCATGACGGACGAGCCAACCCGAACCAGCTTCGCCTCGGCGCCGACACCGCCGCCAGCATCGGCGACCTGCGCGAGACACTCGTCGCCGCTCACCGCGACCGGCATGGCGGCACCGACGGACTAGTCATCGGCCTGCAACTGACCCACTCGGGCCGCTTCTGCCGGCCGAATGACAAGCAGCGGATGGAGCCGCGCACGCTCTACCGCCATCCGTTGCTCGACGCGAAGTTCGGCATCACCTCGGACGAGGCGATCCTCAGCGATGCCGAGATCGGCGAGCTGATCGGCGACTTCGTGGTCGCCGCCGGCCGGGCGCGCGAGCTGGGCTTCGACTTCGTCGACCTGAAGCACTGCCACGGCTACCTCGGCCACGAGTTCCTCAGCGCCTTTGACCGGCCCGGTCCGTACGGCGGCGGCTTCGAGAACCGGACCCGGTTCCTGCGCGAGCTGGTCGCCGGCATCCGCCGCGACTGCCCCGGCCTGGGCATCGGTGTGCGGCTGAGCGTGTTCGACCTGCCGCCGTTCCGGCCCGACCCCACGCGGCCGGGCGAGGGCGGCAAACTCGGGCCGGGCGTGCCCGACACGTTCGCCGGCGCCCTGCCCTATCCCGGCTTCGGCTGCGACCGGATGAACCCGCTCGAGCTCGATCTGACTGAGCCGCGGCGGTTCCTGTCCCTGCTCGATGAGCTCGGCATCCACCTGGTCAACCTGACCGCCGGCAGTCCTTACTACAACCCCCACATTCAGCGGCCGGCGATCTACCCGCCGTCGGACGGGTACCAGCCGCCCGAGGACCCGTTGGTCGGCGTGGTGCGGCAGATCCACGCCGTGCGCGACCTGAAGGCGGGCTTTGCGCAGCACGCGGTCGTCGGCACCGGTTACACCTATCTGCAGGAGTTCGTGCCGCAGGTGGCGCAGGCGGTGGTCCGCGCGGGTTGGGTCGATCTGGTCGGTCTGGGCCGCATGGTGCTGGCCTATCCCGAGCTGCCGGCCGACTGCCTGGAGCGCGGCGAGCTGCACAAGAAGCTGCTCTGCCGGACGTTCAGCGACTGCACCACGGCGCCGCGGAACGGCATGATCTCGGGCTGCTTCCCGCTCGACGAGTATTACAAGCGGAGCCCGGAGCGGAAGCGGTTGGCGGTGATCAAGCGGGGAGGGTGAGCTGGTCAGCCGCTGATCGGGACGAATCCGGCGGCGGCGAAGTGCCGGTCACAGGTCAACACCTCGTCAATGCCGCGGGCGCGCATCACAGCGAACGAAACGCAATCGACGAAGGAGAAGCGCTGGTCGCTGTACTGCTTGAACCACCCGAGTGCCGCCCGCCAGGTGGTATCGTCCACCGCGATGACCTCGAGCAGGCCGGTGGCCTCCATTTCGTTGATCGCCTCGGCAACGGCGACCGCGCCACCATGCGATACGTCATATCGCAGGCGCGTGATGGTCTCTGCGACAACGAACCTCGTGGTGATGGGCCGAGCGCCACAGGCCAGACACTGCCGGAAGGCGTCGCTGGCTCGTGAATGATCGGGATCATCAAGCACGCCCATGGCGATCCAGGCCCAGGAGTCGACGAACACCGATGGTCGGATCACCGGTCGGCCCGGTAGACGGCCCCATCGATGTTGGCGGACACGTGTCGCCCGCCGCCACGGCACACCCCACCGAGCAGGCGTTCCATCGCGGCCAGTCCACGCCGACGTGTCGCATCCGCCTCCGGCCCGGTTACCCCCGTGAGCTCGAGCTCGGCCAGCGCTGCACGGAGTCGATCCCGCTCGTCACGTCCCAGGTCGCCGAGCCGCGCGATGATCTCTTCGACGCGCATACCGCTCTCCGCGACGATTGTACCACGCCCTCAGATCGATGCCCCAGGGGGGTGCCAGTCTGGTTTGGAGGTCGGGCTCGATGCGTGGACGACGCGCGTAGGGGAAGGCCCCTGTGCCTGCCCGGCTGTCCCTGGCGTGGGCGGCGAGCGCGCAGCCGACGGGCAGCCACGGGGAGCTGCCCCTACCAGTGCCCGGGATTCGCGTGCCCGCCACCAAAGCAGAACTCGGCCCGCGCTCGCCGTTTGACGCCCGCCTCCGCCCGTGCTAGCTTGGCCGGGGGCCGTGACCGTGCGCCTGCTCCACCTTGCCGACACGCATATCGGAGTCGAAAGCTATGGCCGGATCGACCCGGCCACCGGCCGCCACTCGCGGCTGCTCGACTTCGCCCGTGCGCTCGAGGCGGCCATCGACACCGCGCTCGACCCGCCTGTCGACGCGGTGCTGTTCGCCGGCGACGCTTACCGCGGCTGCGACCCGAACCCGACTCACCAGCAGGTCTTTGCCCAGGCGATCGGACGCCTGGTCGCCGCCGGCGTGCCGGTGATCATGATCACCGGCAACCACGACCTGCCCGTCTCGTATGGGCGGGCCAACGCGCTCGAGATCTTCAACACCCTCGCGGGCGACGGCGTCCGCGTGGTGTCGAAACCCGAGCTGGTGCGGCTCGAGACCGCCGCCGGCCCGCTGCAGGTCGCCTGCCTGCCGTGGCCCAGCCGGGCCATGCTGCTCCGCCGCGAGGAGGCGGTCGACTGGTCCGACGACCAGGTCCGCGAGGCCCTCGAGTCACTCTGCCGGGGCGCCGTAGCACGGATGCTGGGCGAGCTCGACCCGGCCCAACCGGCCGTGCTGCTCGCCCACCTGACCGTGGCCGAGGCGGTCTACAGCGGCTCGGAGCGGACCGCGCTGGGCGGGCGTGACCCGACCCTGGCGACCAGCGAGCTGGCCGACTCGCGGCTCGACTTCGTCGCCCTGGGACACCTGCACCGCCATCAGGTACTCCGCGCCGAGCGGCCGCCGGTGGTCTATGCCGGCAGCCTGGAGCGGATCGACTTCGGCGAGGAGCATGAGACCAAGGGCGCGGTCCTGGTCGACCTCGGCGCCGGCGCGACGGCGGCCGAGCGGACCGTGGTCTTTCGCCAGCTCGCCGTGCCGACGCGGCCGATGGTGACCATCGAGGCGACGCTCGGCGACGCGCCGACGGACGAGCTCTGCGCCGCCGTCGCCGCGGCGGCGATTGACCAGGCGATTGTCCGGGTCCGCTACACCTGCTCCGACGAGCAGTTCGAGCAGCTCGATTTGAAGCGCGTACGGACGGCGCTGGAGCCGGCCTGGCTGCTGGCTGGTCTGATTCGCGTGCGGGTCGAGCCGCCTCGCCGGCCGCGGGTCGAGGTGACCGAGCACCAGACCGTGACCGAGGCGCTGGGCCGCTGGCTCGACACGCGACCCGACCTGGCCGCCGAGCGGGAGGAGATCACCGCTGCCGGCCTGAAGCTCGAAGCGCGCCTGGCGGCCAGTGACGCCGCCGGCGACGAGGATGGACCATGACCCCGCACGAGCTGCACCACCTGCTGCGCGACGAGCTGGCCCAGCGCCGCGAGGAGGACTGCGAGACCGCGGCGCTGGAGGCGGCCTGGGCCGACCTGCGCGAGCAGCCGCCCGAGCAGGTTGCCGAGCAGCTCGAAGCGCTCTGGACGCTGCTCGAGGCGCTGCCGGCAGGGCGTGAGGCCGACGAGCCGTCGACCCTTGAGGGCATCCGTGCCCTGTGCCCCGAGGGCCCGGACCGGCTCGCGGTCGATCGCGACACGCTGCCCGACCGAACGCTCGGCGCGCTGCTCGGCCGAATCGCCGGCTGCCAGCTCGGCAAGCCGGTCGAGGGCTGGTCAAAGGCCGACATCGAAGCCTACTTGGCCGCCTGTGGCGAGAGCGAGCTGCGCGACTACTTCCCCTACCTCGACCCGGCGCCGACGGGCCTGCCGCGGACTATTCGCTGGCCGCACTGCTGCCGTGGCCGGATCGCCCGGGCCGAGCGCGACGACGACCAGGACTACACGCTGCTCGGCCTGCTCCTCGCCGGCCGGCACGGGCGCGAGGTGACCAGCGACCAGGTCGCCGACGCCTGGTTGTCGCTACTGCCCTACCACCAGACCTACACCGCCGAGCGAGTGGCCTACCGCAACCTGATCGACGGCCGCCGCCCGCCGGCCTCGGCGACCTATCGCAATCCCTACCGCGAGTGGATCGGCGCGCAGATCCGGTGCGACGGCTGGGCTTACGTGGCCGCCGGTGACCTGTCGCTGGCGGCCGAGCTGGCCTTCCGCGACGCGGCGGTGAGCCACGTCAAGAACGGCATCTATGGCGAGGTCTACTTCGCCGCCGTGATTGCCGCCGCGTTCGCCGTCGGCGATTACCGCCAGGCGATCGAACTCGGCTTGACCCAGATCCCGGCGCGCTGCCGCCTGGCCGAGTGCGTGCGCAACGTGCTGGCCTGGCACCAGACCGAGCCGACCTGGCGCGACTGCTGGGAGCGGATCGACCTCGACTACGGCCACTACCACGGCGTGCACACCATCAACAACGCGGCGCTGGTGCTGCTCGGCCTGCTCTACGGCGAGGGCGACTTCGCCGCCACTGTCGGCATCGCCGTGCAGGGCGGCTGGGACACCGACTGCAACGGCGCCACCGCCGGCTCGGTGCTGGGCGCGGTGCTCGGGGCGCGGGCGCTGCCGCCGCATCTGGTCGAGCCGCTGGACGACACGATGATGAGCGCCCTGTTCGGCCACGGTGAGAACCGGATCAGCGCCCTCGCCGCCGGGGCGGTGGAGACCTGGGAACGGCTGCGGGCCTGACCGTCGTGGCGCCAACCCCGCGACAACTCGGCCCCGGCCGCGCTATACTCTGGCGACGAGGTCCACCATGCGCCTGTGCGCTCTGCTACTGCTGCTTGCCGCCGGGCCGGGGTCGGCCGGGCGATACCTGGCCGCCGGGCAGGGGGGCCGCGATCTCGCCGTCGTCGCCGGCGGCGAGGTGCTCGTCTTTGCCGAGCCGGGCACCCTGTTGCGCCGGCGCGACTTCGGTGAGGGCATCCTCGCCGTCTCGGCCGCGCCGAACGCGCCGCTGGTCGCCGTGCTGACCCGCACCCCCGCGGCGACGGCGCTGAGCCTGTGGGATTACGCCGCCGACGAGCTGCGCGCCGCGCCGGAGGATGTCGTCGCCGACGCGTTGGCGGTCGCCTTCGCCGATGGCGGGCATGTGCTCTTTGTGCTCGACGGCAAGAGCGCCGTGCAGGTGCTCGGGCTCGACGACCTGCGCCCGCGGCGGGCCGTGCCGACCGCCGCCGTGGCCGATGACCCGGCCGGGCTACACCTGGTCGCCTCGCCGCGCGACTGGTTCCTCGCCTTCGCCTCACGCACGGCGGTGCAGATGGGCAAGAGCGATGCGGAGAGCCTCGAAGCGGTGCCGGTTGCCGCGGGCACCGCGCAGGGGCCGGCGCTCAGCTTTGACCCGACCGGGCAGAACCTGGTCGTCGGCGGCGACGCGGGGCTCTTTGTGGTGCCCACGCGCGACGGCCCGGTGCGCATGTTGCCGCTGATCGGCGCGACGCCGTCGGCAGCGTTCGACGTCGGCGGCGACGGGCAATTCGTCTATCTGGCCGACGGACCGAAGCTCCACGCGGTGCGGCTGAGCACCGGGCTGGTGCACCTCACCGGCACGGTTCGCGAGGGCGCCGTCCGGCCGCTGGCGGTGCAGGTGCTGCGGCCCTGGGGCGCGGTGGCGATTCTCTACGACGACGGCGTGATCTGCTGGTACCGCCCGCTGGCCCGCGAGCTGACCGCGCAGTACCCGCCCCGAGCCGGCGGCCTGCCGCAGCTCCCCGCCCTGCCCGACGGCGAGGCGGCCGCGCGGTGCGCCGAGATCGAGCGGCTGCTGACCGAGATCCAGGCCTTCGAGACCGCCGAGCCGCTGGTCGTCGCCGTGCTCGACGGCGAGTTCGCCCGGCTGGAGCCACTGGAGTCGGCAACCAAGCAGGCCGGCTGGCCGGCGTTGATCACCTCGACGGTGGCCGCGGCGGCGGGACAGGCTGGCCGCATCGCCCCAGCCTTCGCCGGGCTGGCGCCCCGGCTGCTGGAGGTCGATCGGATCGAGCTACCGGGCGTCACCTTCGTGCCCGAGGTCACCCCGGCGGCGATGGAGCGGCGGCTCGGCCCGCGCGAGGCGACGGCGGTGCAGCGGCAGCTCGCCGACGGGCGCAGCTACCCGGTCTACCGCATCGGCCCGTTCCTGCTGCCGGTCGACGGCGAGCGGTTCCCGCCCGGCTGCTCGCTCAGCCTGACGAACCAGAGCATCGCGCGCTACCTGCGCGCGCCGGAGCCGGAGATTCGCCCGCCGGTGAGTTAGCCTCGCCCCGGCGTCGCGGCAGGCTCGGCGGCTTACGGCCAGTCCTCGCCCACAGTACGACGCAGCACTGCCGCGACGAGGGCGTCGTCGAGGTACAGCCCCACACGACGCAGGTCCTGGATCACCTGCGCGGCCGACGGCGTGAGGTGTGCGAGACGGGCTCGGATGACAACGGCGAGCGTACCGATGTGCCGCACGCCCAAGGAGCGTGCACAGCGACGGGCGGCCAAGTCGTCGATCACAGCGGTCCACCCGGTTTCGGCCGTGGCCCAGGCAATGACCGCCGTCTCGCCAGCGCCGAGACTCCAGCCAGCCAGCTCGGCCGTTGCCGGCGGCGTGTCAACTCGACGGATGCCGCCCGTGGCCAGCACCGCGTGTGCTTCGTCCTCAGGCCCGGCGAGGATCTCAGCGATCACGGCGGCAGGAACCACCAGCTCATCAGAGAGGTGTCGCAACCAGTCGCATCGGCCGACTCGCGCGAGCGCAATCAAGGGCGAGGCGTTGACCACCCACCGCTCAGCCATCCTCGACCTCGCCCACGACCTCCTCAGCTGTGTATTGGAACGGCGAGACCTGATATCGGCCGAGTGCGTCGAGGAACTCGCTCCGCGCCAGCCCAGCCATCTCGGCGGCCCTCGATTGCGAGAGCCGACCGAGCTCATACCATTTCACCGCGGCGGCCAGTCGCAGCTCCTGCACAAAGCTGTCGGGATCCAGGCGTAGGGCCGACATCGCCCCTGCCGGAAGGTCCAGCGTGACGCTCGACATCCGCGACTCCCGGGCCGTTCGCCCGGCCCATCAGTCTGCCTATTGTACCTCGCGGCCACCCCATAGCGCTCGTCGCCGCGTCTTGCCCGGCCCCGCCCGGCGTGCTACCCTCCGCCCGATACTCGCCGTGAGGTGCCGTCATGCTCGCCTGCATCGAATCGGTTGCCCTGGTCGGCATCGACGCGCTGCCCGTGCGGGTCGAAGTGGACGCCGCGCGGGGGATGCCCAAGACGCTCATCGTCGGCCTGCCCGACACCGCCGTCAGCGAGGCGCGCGAGCGGGTCGAGGTCGCCATCCGCAACTCCGAGTTCGAGTTCCCCCGCCGCCGGCTGACCATCTCCCTGGCGCCCAGCGACCTGAAAAAGCACGGCTCGCACTTCGACTTGCCGATGGCCCTCGGCATCCTCGCCGCCACGGGGCAGATCGACCGCCAAGACCTGAGCGACGTCTGCGTGCTGGGCGAGCTGAGCCTCGACGGCGCGGTGCGGCCGGTGGCCGGCGTGCTGGCGGCGGCCATCGGCGCCCGCGACGAGGGCAAACGTGCGCTGCTCGTCCCGCGCGACAACGCGGCCGAGGCGGCGGTGGTCGAGGGCCTGTCGGTCTTCGCCATCGAGTCGCTGGCCGAGGCGGCCGAGTTTCTCTCCGGCATGCGTGACCTCAGCCCAACGCCCGCCGGGGTCGACGGCCAGGACCTGCACGACCCGGAATACGATGTCGATTTTGCCGATGTGAAAGGTCAGGAACACGTCAAGCGGGCGCTCGAGGTTGCCGCCGCGGGCGGGCACAATGTGCTGCTGATCGGCCCGCCAGGCGCCGGCAAGACCATGTTGGCCCGCCGGCTGCCCGGCATCCTGCCCGCGCTGACCCCCGATGAGGCGCTCGAGACGAGCCGCATCTACAGCGTGGCCGGGCTGATCCCCGCCGGCTGTTCGTTGCTCACCACGCGGCCGTTCCGCAGCCCGCATCACACCATCAGCAACGCCGGCCTGGTCGGCGGCGGCGGCGTGCCGCGACCGGGCGAGGTGAGCCTGGCGCACTATGGTGTGCTGTTCCTTGATGAGTTACTTGAGTTCAAGCGCGAGGTGCTCGACGTGCTGCGCCAGCCGCTCGAGGACGGCAAGGTGACCATCAGTCGGGCGCAGGCGACGCTGACCTTCCCCAGCCGGTTCATGCTGGTGGCGGCGATGAACCCGAGTCCGTCGGGTGAGTTTCTCGATCCGAGCCGCGCCACGCCGGGGCAGATCACGGCCCAGGAGCGCTACCTGGCTCGCCTCA
>CAYONP010000064.1:0-35147 GCA_964405335.1 uncultured Fimbriimonadaceae bacterium | reverse complement strand
TCGACCAGCGTCCAGGTCTTGTCGGGGCGTGACTTGAGCAGGTTCCAGGCTTCGGCGTGGAGTTCGGCGTCGACGTGGATGATCTCGGTGCGCGAGGAGGCTCGAATCCCGTCAACATACCCAATCAGCATTGCGCGGTCGAGTCTCAACCTGACGCTGAGCGAGACGAACTCGGCGATGACCAGACTGGTCGTGACCAACCGCCGCCCTGTGCGTTTGCACTCGGCGTCGACAGCGACTGCCGCGGCGTGCGGTGGCTCATCGGAATCGAGCAACGCCGCCCAGCCGGCCGTGTCGACGAAGAGGTCAGCGTGGCCGATCATCCGGCGACTCGACACCTCGTAGCTCCTCGATGAGCATGTCGCCCAGGATCTCGTCGTGTCGCTGGCCCCACCCGGGCTGGCCCGAGCGGATGGCGCCAATGAAGCGGTCGAGTGGGTCTTCGTCGGCGGCGACCAATCGCGCGACCGACTGCCTGGCCAGCTCCTCCGGCCGGCTCCCCCGCTCCTCGGCCAGGCGCAGCAGCGGCTCCCAGATCTCGTCCGGCAGTTCCAGCGTCAGCGTGTGGCTCATCGCGGTCTCGCAGTCCTCTATCGATCGACCGCCGGCGAGCGGTTCCCACTTGCCCTGCGCGCGGCGCGATGCTACACCATCGTGACCGCGAGACGATCATGCGCCTGGCCGCCCCGCTCTTCCTCCTGGCCTTGCCCGCCTGCGCCGCGCCGGTGCCGCGCGAGCACCCGCGCCTGCTCGGCACCCGTGCCGAACTGCAGGCCCTTGCCGCCGCCCGGCCGCGGGCCTGGGAGCGCTGTCGCAACGTCGCGCGCGGCGAGGCGGGCGACTGGGAGCTGACCATCTCCCAGGCCTTGGTCCGCGCCATCGAGGGCGACCGCGAACTCGGCCGGCAGGCGGTCGAACGGGCGCTGCGGTACGTCCGCGGCCCCATCCGCGTCGGCCACGAGACGTTCGGCCACGACCTGGCGCTGGTCGGCGTCGCCTACGATCTGTGCTACGACGACTGGACCGCCGCGGAACGCACCGAAGCGATCGATTACATCAACCGCACCTGCGACGCCAACGTCGACTCAGAGACGCACGTCTTTCACAACGGCTGGTTCGGCTACAAGCAGTGGGGCATCGGCGTGGCCAGCTACGCGGTCTATCACGACAGCCCGCGCGCGGCCGAGCACCTGGCCCGGCTCTACGACGACTGGACGGCGCGCGCCGCGCCGGCGCTCGAGCTGGCCGGCGCCGGCGGCGGCTGGGCCGAAGGTTACTACATCCACTACTGGCTTTACGAGTGGCTCTTCTTCTGTGAGGTGGCACGGCATTGCGAGGGCCGCGATCTCTATGCCGACGCGCCGAGCTTCTTCACGCAGCGGGGCGTGGCCAGCATGTTCGAGATGTACCCGGGCATCCGCGAGTACGGTTCGCGCCGGCCTATCCCGATGGGCGACGGCGGAGGGCAGTTGTTCGGCGGCGACCGCGACAAGGCGCTGTTCGCGCGCTGCATCTTGGTCAACCGCTACCGCGACGATCCGGCGCACCAGGCGGTGCACGCCTTCAACCAGCAGACTCCGCGCTCGAGCGTCGGCAACTACGCCTACAAGGACTTTCTCTGGCGCGACGAGACCGTCGCCGCGGGCGACCTGGCCGGCTTCCGCCTGTCCCACCACAGCCCCGGCCCCGGCTATGTCTACGCCCGTAGCTCGTGGGCCGACGACGCAACGCACTTTTTCTTCAAGTGCGGCGATCGGTTCACCGCCCACCAGCACCTCGACGTCGGCCAGTTCATGATCGCCAAGCATGAACCACTGACCGGCGACGGCGGGCACTACGGCGACTTCGCCGACCGCCACGCGGTCAACTACTATGTCCGCAGCATCGCTCACAGCGTGCCGCTGGTCTTCGATCCGGCCGAGACCTGGCCGAACATCCGCGGAGCGGCCACGCCGGGCAACGACGGCGGCCAGCACCATGATTGGCCGCACCACAACGGCGCCGTGGTCGATCCGGCGGCTTGGCAGGCCGGCCGCGAGCGGTACGACCTCGGGGACATCCTTGAGTTCCGCGACGAGGGCGCCTACCTCTACCTCGCCGCCGACGCGACGCGAGCCTATCGCGCGGCCAAGCTTGCCGGCTTCACCCGGCGCATCGTCTACCTCCGGCCCGACACCTTCATCGTCGTCGATCGGGTCGAGTCGACCGACGCTGTCTTCGCGAAGACCTGGCAGCTCCAGACCATGACCCCACCGGTCGAGCGGGCGCCCTGGCAGGTGGTCACCAACGGCGCCGGCCGGCTCTTCGTCCAGCCGCTGCTGCCGGCCGATGCGCGGGTCAACACGGTCAGCGGCGATGCGCTCTATGACTACGACGGCCAGTCATTCGCGCCGGCGCGCACGGTCGGCCCGGCGCCCGAAGGCCGAGTCGAGCTCCGGCCGGCCGGGCCGGCGACGGTCGACTGGTTCGTGGTCGTGCTCACCGCGGCCGAGGCGACGACCGACGCGGTGCCCGTCGCGGCGGTCGCGGAGTCGGACGAGGCGATCGTGGTCACCGTCGGCGCGGCGACCATGCGGTTCGCGCGCGATGGGCTCGAGTGTGAGGTCACCGCCGGCGGCTAGATCCCTTTCGCTCCGCTGAGGAACGGGATCAGCTCGATCACGATCAGGTCGTAGGCGAAGTTGGCCACGAGCAGCGCGGCCAGCCAGACGGCCAGTGGGTGCGCCCGCAGCCGCGCCCAGCGCTCACCGCGCGGGGTCTCGCGGAGGGACACCAGGGCCAGCGCGGCGAAGGCGTAGAAGAGCGGCAGCGCGGCGAACCGATAGCGACTGTGGCCGACCGAGACGGCGTGGATGGCGGTCAGGTAGAGCGCGACCAGGATCTGCAGCCCGGCGGCGCGGCGGTCGGCGGCCAGGGCCAGGCCCAGGACGCCGACGGCGAGGCAGAACAGCGCTTCGACATTGGCCACCGCGGCGACCGCCACGAGCAGCGGTAGCGGCGGCGGGCCGTAGATTCGCTGCCGCACCGCGGCGGGCAGGTCACGGGCCAGTCCCCACTGGTTCGAGGTCTTGGTGAACAGCCCGAGGACGAAGCGGCCCGGCTGCGCGCGGATGTACTCCTTCGCCATGGCCGAAGCGCGGCGTTGCTCCTCGGCCGGGTCGCCGACCCGCCAGGCCATCACCTTCTCGCGCTCATCCGAGGCGACGAGATCGAACGGGGCGAGGATCCAGCCGTAGGGGTTGTTGCCGTAAAGCAGGTTCACCGCGCCGTTGTTGTCGATCGGGATGAAGGCGCCGAAGCGCACCCAGTTGCGCGCGGTCCACGGGGCGATGACCACCGCCGCCAGCCCGCCGCAGAGCAGCGCCTGCCGCCAGCGCGTCGGCCACGGGCCTGGCGCGGCGCGCAGCAGCCAGGCCGCCGCCAGCGGCACGAAGATCAGCGTCGAGGCGCGGGCCAGCGCGGCCAGGCCGAGCGCCACGCCGGCGGCGGCCGCCCAGCCGAGGCTCGGCCGCTCGGCCGCGCGGAGCAGGGCCAGCAGGCCGAGGCCGAAGAGCACACCGAAAAGCGTCTCGCTGAACAGGTTGTGGCTGAACACGATCAGCGTCGGCGAGCCGGCGGCCAGCCAGCCGGCCAGCGCGGCGACGCGTCGATCGCCGTTGCTGACGGCCCCGGCCAGGAGCAGCACCACGCCGACCAGCAGCGTGCCGAGCAGGCACTGGGTCAATCGCCCGGCGGCCAGCGACGGCCCGGTGACGCGGTAGACCAGCGACAGCACGAACGGCCAGGCCGGACCGCGGTAACAGGTCGGATTGCCGTTCGGCCAGGCAAAGCCGCGACCGGCGGCGAGCGAGTCGGCCAGCTCCATGAAGCACCACTCGTCCGAGTAGTAGTGCGTTTCGAGCGCCGGCAAGACCAGCACCAGCCGCACGGCCAGCGCCACGGCCAGGATGACGACCGCGCGCTGCCACCACGGCGCGCGGTTGGTCGGTGCGGCCTGAGCCATCGCCTCGTCAGGAGTCACAAAAGCCTCATCGCCAAGCGGCCGGGCAGGCTTAAGGCGCCGCCGCGCGCCGCCGGCCGGGTGACCAACGGTACAGCGTAACGGCAAGGATGGGAACCGGTCGAGGCGCGCGTAGGGTCCGCACCGCGGACCACGGCCGGCGAGCACGCGGGCGCGGTCCGCCGGGCGGACCCTGCGACTGGGCTCACGGTGCGGCCGGCGCCTTTGGCTGGTGGGCCGCCGGCTGTCCCGGGGTCGTCAGTGAGTGATGCCCGAACGGCACCACCAAGACCATGCACTGGTCGCCGACGTAATCCGGGCCGTTGGGCAAGCGAACGAGGTACTCCGGCCACCGCGTCGGCGGGTCCCTGGGCTCGGCGGCGCCCACGCGCTCGAGCGGCACCCCAAAACCCTTGGCCACCAAGAGGCGGGCGTGCAGAGCGTGGTCGTCGCCGGCCTCGGTCGCGGCGGCTTCGGCAATCCTGGTCTCAGGTCCGATCAGAAGCGACCTGACCCGCGGTCCTTGCCAGTCGCGTGTGAGCCAGGTGCATGACACCTCGACGCCGACGCGGTAGGGGTCGTCATCGGGGCCGAGCGCGGGCGTGAACCAGTGATGATAGCCACCGTGGTGCGCCGCTTCCCAGTCGGTGGGGTGCGACGCCGGCGCCGGAAAGCCCCACGAGCGGCACAGGTGCTGTCGCAGCTCGCCGGCCTGGGCCTCGATTCGCCGGACGCGACCGTAGCGCACTGCCACGACGATGGCCATGCCGGTCAGGCCGACGAGCAGCAGGATGGCGACTTGGCGCCGACGGCGCTTCATGGCTCCGTGCCGACCACGCCGCGCTCCGGTGGCAGCAACACTGCTCCCGTTACCGCATCGAGCACCAACGAGACCGGCTCGACGTGCGTCTCCCCGTCACACATAATTGGGCCCGAATCATAGACCCTCCAGATCGGCCCTTCACGCGGGGCTTGGCGCGAGGCGTCGACCAAGCAAGCGACGGGTTCGCCCAATAGCTCGCCTTTGTGCGACGCGGCCACAGTTCGCGACCACGCCGCCAGCGCCTCCTCGCGGGTCACCTTGGCCGAGACGCGGCGTTCGGGCGGGTAGTAGGCCATGTAGCCGACCGGTCGGCCGGACCTAGCATCCACGGTTACCAGGGCGGACGCGCCGCTGCGATGCGACTCATCACCGTCCCGCCATTCGAAATGAACCATCTGCCCGGCTTCGTCACCGGCGATCTGGCGCAGCGTCCGCCCGGCCGGCCAGCCGGGGTAAGCCCGTTCAGCGACCGCCATTGCCGCCGCCAACAGGTCGCTGGAACTGGCTGTCCTGACCGGCGCGAGCGCCGACCCGAAGGTGGCCTTGGTAACGTACTGCCGCTCCAGGTTGCAGGCGATGCGGCCTGACCGTTGTGTGCCGTCTGCCTCGGTCCACTGGCACTTGTACTCAGTGACCGGTTCGCGACGGTTGGCACGCGCCGCTGGCCGGCGGGCCTCGGTCATCGACACGGCCTCGATCGGCACGCCCAACACCGCGGCCGCCAGCCGGTTTGGCAGGGGGCCACTGCTGCTGGCGGCTGGGCGAGGGCGCAGCACGAGCGCGCCGGCGACGAGAAGGCAACCCGTGCCCATGGCAGTTGCCGCGAGTCTCGTTGCAGCCTTCATGGCCTGCTCCCTCATTGGTACCGCGGATCGTCAATCGCAGGTCCGTCATTACCAGGGAAACCCGGGAGCTACCCGGTCTGCCCTAGGCCAACGCCGATCGGTCACGCCCCGAGTTCCCGCGGCACGCCCAGCCGCTGCCAGCGGTCGGTCAGGCGTAGGAGGTCGGGCGGTACGGGGCCGTCCCAGCCTTGCAGCACGCCGGCCCAGCCATCGTCGTCGCGCCAGAGCGCCAGGTCTAGCGGCTCGGCCAGGCTCAGCTCGAGGTCACGGCAGCGGAAACGCCGCAGCCCGCCGGCGGCCAGCGCCACCAGACGTCTGTCGTCGAACCGTACCGCGAGCAGGCCGGCCGCCTCGACCTCGACTGCTTGCCCGGCCGGCGAGAGTCGCTCGGCGAACCGATCGCCCGCGGCGTCGTGCTCGGCCCGGACGAAGATCGAGGTGCCGTCGATCAGCCGCGCCTCGCCCGCACGGGGCGGGGCGATGTGTTCGACGCCGAACAAGCCCGGCGTGACCACCGCCGGCGTGACGGGCGGGATACCATGGCCGAGAACCGGGCCGACTAGATCGTGCGGGTCATCCGTCGCGGCGACGACGGTCTGCTCGGTGCTCTGGAGGCCGTCGCAGTGGTACAGGCCGATGGCGGCGTAGTGCTGCGGGCCGTACCAGAGCGCGCCCTGTGCAGTCCGGAACTCGCCCAGCTCGCTGCTCGGAATCAGGTCGCAAGGGAAGCCCATCCGCCAGAGTGGGCCGGCCACGGTTTCCCAGCCGCTGTCGCCATAGCCCTCGCCGGCCCAGTTGATCAGTCGATCGTGGCCGAACACGACGGCCACCGGGCAGTCCAGCGGCGACTGACTGATGTAGTTGAGCAGGCGGACGCGGCAGAGGCCGCGCATCAGGCCGCCGCGGAGCAGCGCGCGGGTGCCTTCGACCGGGTCGTCGACCGGCCAGCAGGGGTGGATGTTAACCCGCCCGCCGCTCAGCGCGGCGCTCCACAGTTCTCGCGCGTAGCTCTCCGGGCTGCGGTCATAGTACATGTTGTACCAGACCGGGCTGCGCCACTTCTTGGCCAGCGCGGTGCGGCAGCCGAGCGGCGTGACCTCGTCGGTCTGCGCCCAGTCGCGGCGGACCTGCCACCAGTCGAGGCCGTTCTTCTTCGCCTCGAGCCGGCCCGGCCAGGGGAACCAGGTGGCGTGCGTGCCGACGAAGGCGCTCGGACCGAAGACCTCCTTGACGTTGTCGTAGTAGGCGTTCTCAACCGCGACGCAGCGCTCGCGCCCGAGGCGCTGGTAGGCATCGACGGCCTCGCGCCGGCGCTCGCCGTCGGGGCCGTGGGTGAGCAGCAGCGCGTCGTCGAGCAGCGATCGGCCGACCACCGCCTGATAGGCCGCGTCGTAGGCCGCCGAAGACCACAGGTCGCGCCGCACCGCCACGCCGCCGAAGTCGGGCGGAAAGCCCCACTCGTCCTTGCACACGCCGGCCAGCGGAACGTCGCGGTAGCCGTCGAGGATCGACCGCTCGAACGCAATCAGATGCGGCGCGAAGACATCGGGCGTGAGATGCGTGAACCAGACCGCCACGCAGGCGAGCCATCCCGCGGCCGGAGCGATGGCCAGCTCGACCGCTTCGGCGCCGGCCGCGCGCAGCTCGACCGAGTCGGTGATCTCCTCGACCTCGGAGTACCCGGGCCGGTAGCGCCAGACCCGGGCCAGCCCGCCGTCAAGGCTCACATACGGCGTGGTGCGGTGCGTGTAGTGATCGCTCAGTTGCGCCGCCTCGATGCGGCAGACGACCGGCTGGTCGCCGTCGAGGCGCAGCTCGCGGCAGCGCAGCATCTGCTGCAGTTCGTCGGGCCAGCGGCGCTGGAACTCCCGGCGAGCGAGGCGCACATCGAGGTCCATGACCAGCCCGATGCCGAGGCCCCGGGCATACTCGGCCGCGGCGGCGATCCGGTCGCGCACCGCCGGGTCGGTGACCTCGACCTCGGGGTAACGCAGACTGGTGGTCAACAGGCCGAACGGCGAGTGCGCGGCCATCTCGTCGAGGTAGGCACGCCAGCCGTCGCCGGCGAACTCACGCTCGCCCCAGAACCAGCAGCCCAGATCGGGCGGCAGCCCAGCGGGCAGTCGCGACGAGGCTCGGTCGATCACCGCAGTCTCCCCCGCGCGCAGGCCGAAGGCGGCCGCGCCGGCCACCGCCAGCAACCGCCGCCGCGTCACGGCCGCGCCCCGCGCCAACCCGCCTCGAGCATCGCCGACAGTTCGCGCACCGTAGCCTGGTGCGCTTCGTCGCCGGCCAGGTTGACGTTCTCGCCCGGGTCGTCTTCGTGGTCGTACAGCTCCAGGCCGACCGGCTCGGCGCCGGGCTCGGCCCAGCGGGTGAAGCGCCAGCGGTCGGTGCGTAGCGAGTGGCCCATCACCCGCCCGCGCGGATACTGGCTGAACGCCGCGCGCTTCCACGGCCGGTCGGGCTGCTCGAGCAGCGGCACGGCGCTGATGCCCTCGAGGTGCTCGGGCAGCGGCAGCCCGGCCAGCTCGCAGAGGGTGGGGTAAACGTCGACGAACTCGCTCAGCGCGGCGGTGGCCACGCCGGGGTGAGCCTGTCCCGGCGCGCGGAGGATCAGCGGCGAGTGGACGCTGGTCTCGAAGTTGCAGTGCTTGCACCAAAGCCCGTGCTCGCCCAAGTTCCAGCCATGATCGCCCCAGACGACGACGATCGTGTTCTGGCGCAGGCCGAGTTCATCGAGGGTGGTCAGCACGCGCCCGATCTGCGCGTCGCAGTAGCTGGTGCAGGCGTAGTAACCGTGGATCAGCGCCCGCGCGGTGGCCTCGTCGAGCGGGCCGTTGGTGGGGATGCCGTCATACTGCCGCAGCTCGCCCCACGAGTGGAGCGCAATCGGCGGGCAGTCGCGCGGGGCGAACGGGTTGTCGGCCGGGTCGAGCGCGTCGCGGTCGTACAGCTCCCAGTACCGCCGCGGCGCGTTGAACGGCAGATGCGGTTTGTGGAAGCCGAGGGCGAGGAAGAACGGCTGGTCGCGCAGGCGGTGCAGGTCGGCGATGCCCTGCTCGGCGATCTTGCCGTCGGCATAGGCGCCGTCGGGCACGTCGGGCGACTCGAACGCCGGGCCCAGCCCGCGGGTGTTCTGGTCGGCCAGCGTCCGGCGCAGGCGACTGACCGACTCGTGCGACGCCGGGTCGAGGTAGCCGCGGCCGAGCCAGTCGCCCTCGGGCAGCCACGGCTCCTCGCTCCAGCCGGGCGGATCGTCGCGCCGGACATGGTGGTAGATCTTCCCACGTGACAGCGTCACATAGCCGTTCTGCCGGAAGTGCTGCGGCAGCGTCACCACGTCGGGTAGCTTGGTCCGCAGCGGCGTGTTCAGATCATAGACCTGCGTCGTGTCGGGCCGGCAGCCCGAGAGCAGGCTGGCCCGCGTCGGCGCGCAGACCGCCTGCTGGCAATAGGCGCGGGCGAAGCGCGTGCCGCTCGCGGCCAGGCCGTCGAGATGCGGCGAGACCATTTGCCGGTGGCCGTAGCAGCCGAGCTGCGGGCGGAGATCGTCGACGGCGATGAACAGCACGTTCGGCCGCCGCCGCGCCGCGACCGCCGGCGCGGCCACCGCCACGGCGGCGAGCTGGACGAACGACCGGCGCGACATGGCGGCCATCTCCCTCTCCCATGGCATGGTTCGACCCGCAGCCGTCGTCTCCCTGCTGCCGCCGCTATCCGCGGAGCGCCAGGTAGCTGTCATAGCGCCGCCGCGTCACCTCGCCGCGCTCGACGGCCGCGCGGACCGCGCAGCCCGGCTCGCCGCGGTGCGCGCAGCCGGCGAAGCGGCAGCCGCCGAGGTGCGGCCGGAACTCGGGGAAGAGCCCGTCCAGCTCGTCGTCGGCCACCTGCCACAGGGCGAACTCGCGCATGCCCGGCGTGTCGACCACCCAGCCACCGCCGGTCAGGGTGTGCAGTTCGACCGAGGTGGTCGTGTGCTTGCCCTTGCCGGTCTTCTCGCCGATCGCCTGCACGCGCAGGCCGAGGCCCGGCTCGAGGGCGTTGAGCAGGCTGGTCTTGCCCACGCCGCTCTTGCCGATCAGGACGGTCAGCCGGCCGGCCAGCCGCTGCCGCAGCGCCTCGATGCCGCGGCCGTCGAGCGCGCTGGTCCGCAGCACCGCGTAACCGGCCTGCTCGAGCGCCTCCGACTCGCCGGCCAGCGTGGCCGGGTCGACCCGATCGAGCTTGGTGATGCAGACGAGCGCCGGCAGCCCGGCCGCCTCGCAGTCGACCAGGTAGCGGTCGACCAGGTTCCATTTCAGCTCCGGCTCGGCCGCCGCGACCACGGCCAGCACCTGGTCGGGGTTGGCCACAATCACCTGCTCGAGCGGCTTGGCGCCCGGCGCGCGGCGGCTCAGCTTCGAGCGGCGGGGGTGAACCGCGCGGATCAGCCCGCTGCCGTCGCCTTGGTCGTCGAACTCGACCTGATCACCGACGGCGACCGGATCGACCTGGCGGATCGACTCGACCTTCATCACCCGCCGGCGGAACGAGGCCGGATCGGCGATGGGGAAGACCAGCTCCTTGCGCAGCTTGTTCGAGATGGCGCAGGCCACGCGCCGGCCGTCGACCTCGACGGTGTACAGCCCGACCTGCTTGGCCACCACGGTGCCGAGCCGGCAACGGGCGGTCGATGGATTGGTGGTCATGGCATCCTCAACAGACCCAGAAGGGCAGCGGCCAGTTGACCGTGCCCGGCGTCCGGCCGGCGGCGAGCCCGGCGAGGTAGTCGCCCAGCGCGCCGTCGACCAGCTCGATGGCCATGCAGGGCGGCGTGACGGTAAGCGCGCCGGGAGTCGCCCAGGCCGGGTCGAGCACCTCGCGCGCCAGCCAGCCGGCCGGGTGGTGCGCCAGGCTGGCCGGCCGCAGCCGGGCCAGGACGGCGCGGGCCGGGGCCGGCTCGTCGGCCAGGAGGAACAGCTCTTGGGGCGGCTTGAACGGCCCGCTCGGCCGGCAGACGGTGTAGGCGGCGCGGCGGCCGGCGTGGTACCAGATCGCCGTGTCGAGCCCAGGCCGGCTGAACGACAGGACCGTCGCCGGCCACTGCAGGCCGAAGTCGACCTGCTCCACCTCGGCGGCCAGCCGCTCGACCAGCCAGGGCAGGTCGGCCGGTCCGATCGGCTCGGCGACCAGTTCGAGCTCGCTCGGCGGCAGCGCCTCGCGGTCGATCCGGCAGTCGCAGAAGGCCCAGCAGGCCTGGTAGCCGAGCCGCGGGTAGTAGCTCGGCACGCCCGCCAGCACGGCGTATCGCGCGCCGGCATCCCGCCCGGCATCGTGCAGCGCGGCGAGCAGCCGCCTGCCGACGCCGCGGCGCTGATGTTCGGGATCGACGCAGACCGGGCCGACGGTCATCGCCGGCACGGCCTCGCCGCACAGCCGGCTGGCGACAGTCAGGCCGAGCACGTGGCCGACCAGGCGTCCGTCGAGCTCGGCGACGAGCGACAGGCGGCGGTCATAGCCGGGCCAGTCGTCGCGCAGCAGGCGGACCAGGCCGGCGACGGCCGAGCCGCCGAAGGCGCGGGTGATCAACCGGTCGAGCGACTCCTCGTCGCCCGGCCGTTCGGTGCGCACAAGACAACACATCGCGACACGCTCCAATGGTCCGTGGACCGACAGGGGTGGATCAACGCGGGCGATCCGCCGACCTGGCGCGTGAAGCGACGAGGGAATCCGCGACGAGGAACGCTAGCAGGCGACTCGAGCGGAGGCGGACCGCGCGGCGGTGACAACGACTTGAGCCATGTCCGTCTCCTCTCCGGCGGCCGGGCGGCCGCCGCGCATATTATCGGCCGGGCGCGGCTCGGGGTCAAGCCCGACCCTAGGGTCCGTCCCCTTTTCTGCGCTGTAACCTTCATGTCATGGCCGGGCGGTGCATCGCGGGGCAAGTTGTGCCATAATGCG
This sequence comes from uncultured Fimbriimonadaceae bacterium, assembly GCA_964405335.1. GTDB lineage: Bacteria > Armatimonadota > UBA10988 > UBA10988 > UBA10988 > CAYONP01. Next base: position 23,536 of record CAYONP010000064.1, on the reverse strand, counting down.
CTTGGGTGTGCTCGGTTGGGTGCCGAGCAGACGGACCGGGGGGACCCGGGGGAGGATATGATGCAGTCAAGGCTCCTGGCCCTTGGCATCGCGCTCGGCGTCGGTTGTTCGGCGGCCGGTGCGGCGGTGACCAACGGCGACTTCGAAACCGCGGGCGGCAGCCTGTCGGGCTGGGTGAGCACCGTCTTTCCGGCCGCCGGCGCGGACAAACCGCCGGATCCGATCGTGGCCTCGGATGCCGGCACCGGCATCGAGGGCCCGGGCGGGCCGGGTGATCATTACGCGGTGCTCGACACCACCACCGACGACGGCAACGCCGTCGGGACCGACATCTGGTCGCAGATCAGCCAGCTCGTCGGCGGTTTCGGCGACCTGAAGTTCCGGCTCACCGACATCGGCGACGATCCGCCGCCGGTGATCAGCAACAACCACTCGGCGATGCTGATCGACAACGTCACGGTGGTCGGCGACACGCTCTCGTTCAACTGGTACGCACTGACCAAGCAGGACAATGTCGACAAGCGCAACGACGTGTTCGAGGCGGTCGTCGACGAAGAGGTGCTGTTCAGCTTCTTCTACAACGACGACCTGCTGCCGACCGAGCCGGCGAACGGCGGCGGCGGTGGCGTGTTCGGACCGTTCAGCTACGGCACGGGCTGGCAGACGGTGGTGATCATCCGCGAGACGGCGATCCCCGAGCCGGGCACGCTGGCCCTGCTCGGCTTCGGCCTACTCGCCGTCGCACGGCGTCGCCGCCGGCGCTGACGGCCGTCTCAACTCGCCAACGGCCCCCTCGGGTGAGGGGGCCGTTGGGCTTTCATGCCAACACCGGCTCCGTCCAAACCGGCGCGCGGTTGCTCAGAATCTCCCGCTGCCGCGGCGTGACCGCCGCCAGCGTGCGCGGGGTCGGGCGATAGCCTGGCCAGACCCCCGCATCGGCGCGGCCGAAGTTGACGATCATTGTCCGGCGCAGGTGATCGCTTGGGTTCGGTCGGCCGTTGTGCAGCAGCGCCTCGTTGAACAGGATGATGTCGCCGGCGGTGATATCGTCGAAGATGTGCTGCGCGGGCAGGTCGACCCGCTCCAACACCAGCGGGAGCATCGATCGGTGCGAGCCGGGGACGACGACGAACTCGCCCTGGCCCGGGCCGACGTCGCTGAGGCAGTAGAAGACCTTGACCATCGGGCAGATGAACCGCCCGTCGACGACGTGGCCCGTGGGATGCGCCCGCACGCCGCGGTGCCAGCCGCCGCCGGCGTAGCCCGGATAGGTGAAGTAAAGGTCGTTGTCGATATGCTTGTAGTCGTCGCCGAGGAACTCGACCAGGTAGGGCTCGACGGCGGGATGGTCGAGGAACCGCCCGAAGCGCGGGTCGGCGTCGAATACCCGCGAGACCGGCCGGTTGAGCTGGTGCCGCAGCGCCTCGGCATCGCCCTGGTTGACGGCGACCGGGTCGACGCCAGCGGTCGCCTCGACCCAAGCGTCGTACTCGGCCAGCTCCTCGGCGCCCATCGCGCCGCGCAGGTGCAGGTAGCCGAGACAGTCGAAGGCGAATCGGTCGTCATCGCTGACGGGCATGGCGGGCTCCGTTAGCGGTATTGTACGATGGTGGGCGCCGAGGCGGAACGGCGGTGCCGCTACCGCCGAAGCTCGCCGCGGCGGAGTTGGCGGTAGAGGTCGAGCGCCTCGCGGACCAGGCGGATGGCCTCGCTGGGGCCCATCATATCCTCGACCGCGACCTGCTTGTTCTCGAGGATCTTGTAGTCCTGAAAGAAGCGCATGATTTGCCGCATGGTGTGCGGCGGCAATTGCTGATGGTCAGTATACTCGTTGCACGAAGGATCGAGGATATTGACCGCGATGATCTTGTCGTCGATGCCCTTCTCGTCCTGCATCCGCATGGCGCCGATGGCCCGGGCCTGGACGATACACAGGGGGTGCACCGGCTCCTGGCCGAGCACGAGCACGTCGAGCGGGTCGCCGTCGTCGCAGAAGGTGCGCGGGATGAAGCCGTAGTTGGCCGGGTAATGGACGGCGCTGTAGAGCACGCGATCGAGCCGGAGCAGGCCGGTTTCCTTGTCCAGCTCGTACTTGTTCTTGCTCCCCTGCGGCACCTCGATGACGCCCGGAAAGGCGTCGCCGACGAGCGTGTCGTCGACATAGACATCGTGCCAAGGGTGCATCGGCGGGCTCCGCGTGGCGGTAGTGTGACGCGGGCGCGCGCAATCGCGTGCTCAGGCGCGGGTACGGCCCCTTTCGCCCTCTTGAACCTCGACACGACGTAGCGTGCTATACTGGGGCGATGCTGAGCTGCACGTGGCTACCACACCTGATCTCCAAGCAGAGCTGGATCGACACCGGCGGCAGGTCGATGTCGATGCGTATGACATCACCGTGCGCGAACTCGTTCGCTTGGCCGTCGACCATGAGCTAGAGGTTGCTCCTGCCTATCAGCGCAAGTTCCGTTGGACCGTTGAAGACGAATCGCGCCTTATCGAGTCGGTGTTGTTAGGCCTCCCCGTGCCAAGCTTGTTCGTTGCCACCAACAAAGACGGAACGTGGGAGATGGTAGATGGCCTGCAACGCGTCGGATCATTGGTCCACTTCATAGCAGAACCCATAGACTCCCTTTCGCTTGTTCATCGTGATAGACCGCTAGTTCTTGCCGGCCTCGAGAAACTGGAAGGGTTTAATGGTCTGGCGTATGACGGACTACCTGCGGCGGTGCAACTCCACTTTCAGCGGCGCCCGCTTCGCGTGACGGCATTGTCCGACAAAAGCGAACGGCAAACCAGGTTCGACATGTTTGAGCGCCTTAACCGCGGTGGTATCAGTCTCTCACCGCAGGAAGTGCGGGCTTGCATCTACCGGGGCAGCTTCGCCGATCTCCTGCGTGAACTGGCCGCCAACTCAGAGTTCCAGTCCCTCCTGAAGTTGCAGCAGGGCAAACTAGATGACGGCACCAGGGAGGAACAGGTACTGAAATTCTTCGCATATTGGAAGGACCGCGACAACTACGATGGAAGGGTGACCGCGTTTCTTAACAGATACATGGAACAGCACCAGAACAGCTTCAACGTGGATTCTGGCCGGAGGGCCTTCACCAACGCGATCAGCGCGCTGGCGGCTGTAGTTGGTGCGCCGATCAAGCGACCAAGGTATTCCAACACGCCGCTGGTGCAGTTCGAGGGCATACTCGTGGCGGTCGCGGAGATCCAGCAGACTGAATCTAGTGACCTAACGCCGAGGGAGGGCTGGCTTGACGACGCCGAGTTGGCCAAACACAGCACGAAAGGGACTAACACTCGGTCTGCACTGCGTGGTCGCATTGCAAGGGCAAAGGCGTTGCTGCAAGGCGCGTCGCCGTCGCCGCGTTCGTGACTGGGTGAGATGCTGCCGTGGGTCATGTGGATGGGCCGCTGGTGCGTCTTTCCAGGCAGTTGACTGCCGTTGACAAGGAGATCCGACAACTGTTGCCGGACAATCCGGCCGCGAAGGGCGCACGGGCATCGACCGCCGGCATCAGCCTGCCCGCGGAGCTGGACGCGGCTCGCAGAGCGCTGCTCTATGTCTGGCTAGCCGCCGCCCTCGAGGCGTACGTGACTGATAGCCTGTTTCTTCTCGCGGACTGGATCAACGGAACCGGAACACCCAGGCGCGATACGTCGCTGTCCGTGCTTAGCATGGCGATGGGCGCGGAATTCGATAGCGCAGCTGACAGCCGCCGGCTCAAACGGCGGCAAGCGCGCCTCGACGTGGCCCTGGGCGTCGACGGGAGCGCTTCGGCGGCCATTCAGCGCTGTCACCTGCCGCTGGATGGGCGCACGCTGTCGCCGGAGCACTTTGATCTCATCTGGGAGGTGTTCGGGTTTAGCGGACCGGTTTGTTCTGATCCTCAGAATCGACTGGCCCTCACGGATTTGCATGATGGCAGGAATGAAATCGCCCATGGACGGACAGATCCAGTTTCGTTTGGTAGAAGAAAAACGCTGGCAGCTCTGAAGCGAGTCCAATACTGCGTGGAAGATCACGCTGTGCGGCTGAGCGATGCGATAGACGGGTTCATTGCAGCGAGAGGGCACCGACGCTGAGCATTCCGGCGAGACGGGCCATTGCCTGCCATATCGTCTCCATAACCTGCCCATACGGGTTCCATAACCCACCCACTCCGCCTCAGCGGCACGCATCGGTCCCTACGGCAGCCCGCCCCGCACCGCCCGCAGCGGCTAGTCGATCACAAACGGTTCGATGACCCGCTCGGGAGGCGTCTCGCGGCCGTCGGCCAGTGACCGGCGGCCGGTCGTCGTCGGCCGCCTCCGCGTGGCGGTAGTGTGACGCGGGCGCCGAACCGCGCTGGCCTGGCACGCGATTTGCACCACTTGGGCAACCGCTACACCGCGAAGCCGGCCAGTCGTGGCGAGGCAACCAAGCGGAGGAGAAGCATGATGCGATGGACGAGGATCCTGGTCCTCGGCTTGGCGGCACTGCCAGTGCTTTGCCGCGCCGAGGTCGTCGGCCCGTGGAACATCGTCGCGACGCCGGACAGCGCGGCGTTCGTCGGCGTCCCGCAGACGGGCTGGCTCAACGTGGTCGACGCGCCGGTGAGCTTCGATGATGCCCTGACCGGCTTCAGCGTCCTCGATGACGGCTGGGCCAATCTGCTCACCGACACGGTCTTCGAACTCACCTTTGGCGCCGGTGTGCTGCTGAACAACGCCGGCGACGACCTGGTCGTCCTCGACGCCCGTTACGACGCCGGCAGCTATGCGCTGTCGACCAACCTCGACGGCTTCACCGCCGAGCTGGCGCTCACCAGCGGCCTGTTCAGCGACACCGGTGTCAACCGCGACTACTACTACGAAAACAACGACATCCTCAACCCGGCGGACATCTGGGGCGTCGGCGTCGATCTGTCCGACCTGGGCATCGGGGCCGGCGTCGAAGTCAGCGCCGTGCGCCTGCGGGCAACCAACTCGTCCACCGACCCGATCGCGGTCGGTGTGCTCGGACCGGTGCAGCAGGCCGTGCCCGAACCGGGCACCCTGGCGTTGCTCGCCGCCGGCGGCGTGTCGCTGCTGAGGCGGCGTCGCCGCGCTTGATCTGTCGCGTGCCGCCAGGCCGAGCCCTGGCGGCACGCACCCGACCTTACCGCAACTCCACCCGCACCGCCCGCAGTGGCAGGTCGATCACCAGCGGGTCGGTCACCCGCTCGTACGGCGTCTCGCGGCCGTCGATCAGCAGGCGGCGGCCGGTCAGCGGGAGAGTCAGCCGGGCGCGAAGGTCGCTGCCGGGCGGAATCTCGCTGCCCCGGAAGGTGACAAAGCCGCGGCCCGCCTCGATCCGCAGCCGAGCGCCGCGGAAGATCACGTTTTCGACCGCGATGTGATCCAGCGCCGTCGGCAGCACGGGCGAGAGCACCAGCGTGCGGCCCTCGGCCCGGGCGCCGAGGAAGGCGTGAAAGAGGAAGGTGGTGCCCAGCGCCGCGTCGCTGAGGAACTCGCGGTCGAGCCCGAGCCCGCCCGGCGGCCCGCCGCCCTGTTGCAGCCCGCGCTCGGGGTGGTTGTTGTAGTAGGCGCGGTAGAACTCGGTCCCCTCGCCGCCGGCGGCCTGAACCTCACGGTACCAGTCGCGGATCGCCAGCGTCCGCTCGTAGGCCCGGTCGATCTGCGCCTGGCGGCGGGTCGAGCAGCGGACCATCAGCTCGAGCAGCGAGGTCAGCGGGATCGCCCCGCCGTCCTGCATCTGGTTGCCGAACTCGTGCAGCGGCAGCCGCTCGCGCCGGCCCTCGACCCAGGGCCAGAAGTAGTAGCTCTCGTTGGCCACCGTCGAGGTGCGCGGGGCGAAGCGCCAGCGGTAGATATCGGCGCCGGTCGACGTGTCGCCGTCGATCACGCGCCCGTCGAGCCAAGTCAGGACGCGGTCGCGCTGCGCCGGCGTGCCGATGCCGAAAACGAGCGCCATCAAGTTGGCGTGGACGAAGCCGTAGTCGTGCCGGATTCCTTTAATGTCGTGGTTGCGCGCGAAGCGGCCCTTGGCCTCGTCCCACAAGAGCTGCTCGGCGGCGCGGCGCGCCCGGGACGCGATCTCGCGGAGCTGCGCCGCGGTGACGGTGCGCGTGATCGGCCGTCCGTCGGGCCCGTCGACGGTGGCCGGCGCGCCGCGGCCGGCGGTGGCCTCGTCCTCGAGGCGGGCCATCGCGGCGCAGGCATCAACGAACTCGGCGGTCGATTCGAGGTCGATGCGCCCCGCCGGCAGCAGGTCCCAGTAACTGCCGATCAGCCCGTGCCCCGGATCAGGCCCGCCCAGGCCGTCGTGACCGACGAACCAATCGAGACTGAGCAGCCCGTCCTCGCCCTTGAGGTGGACCAGCAGGAAGAGCATCGCGCGCCGCAGGCGGGGCATCATGTGCCGCAGAAAGGCCTGGTCGCCCGACCAGCCGTAGAACTCGGCTGCGGCACGGATGAGGCTGCTGTTGCTGGTCGATAGTCGAACATCGTAACTCGCACGGAGGTAGTTCAGCGCCAACGAGACGCCCGGAGCATCGGGCAGGCGCAGCCGCAGGCCGGTGATGCGCCGGCCGCCGCGGCCCCAGCCGGGGTGGTCGCAGACCGGGAAGTAGAGCGGGTACCGCGCCCGCTCGGGGCCGACCCACGGCGCGAACGGCTCCGGGTAGTCGCGCGGCGGCAGCGAGGCGAAGGCGATGCCGACCGACCGCTCCGGCGCGAACTCGGGCTCGTCGTCGGTGATCCACTCAATCCGCAGCCCGTCGAGCAGCGCCAGCGGGTCGCGCCCGGCCAGGTTGCCGAACTCGAGGTCGAGCTCAATCAGCGGCACCTGGAACGCGTCACAGTCGAACGCCGGGCTGGTCAGCGTCGCGCCGGCGCCGGTGATGCTGCCGACCAGCCGGTGATCGACATAGCCGGGCGCCAGCTCGATCGCCTCGGCGCGCCACTCGTCGCGCCAGGGGTCGGTCTCGCCGTTGAACTCCCAGCCGCTGGGCCGCGTGGCCAGGCTGTTGCGGTTGTACTTCGGCCAGGGCCAGACGTACATCGCGCGCCAGCCGCCGAGATGCTCGTTCGGCTCGGGGAAGAGGCGCGCGCCATAGGCATAGCCGTGGCGGTCGACCGGGATGTTGGCCAGCGTGAACCGCGGCATGTCGAGCCGGTTGCCCTGGTTGCGCCGCAGTCCCATCGCCGCGCGGTCGACCCAGGCGAGGAACCAGGCGTCCCACTCGGTCACCCAGAGCTGGTCGGGCAGGCCCGGCGCAACGCTGGTAGGGAAGTAGACGCCGCGCTCATCGACGCTCAGGTGGCGCAGGTAGTATTCGTTGACGAAGGCGTCGTAGTCGGCGTTGCCGGTCTCGAACCGCGGCAGGCGCGAGAGGTCGGCCTCGTCCGGCATGGCCTCGAACTGCCACGGCGCGCCGCCGGCGGCCAGGAGCATCAGCAGGAGTCGCACAGCCGCACCATCGCGTCGTACATCCGCCGCGCCGCCTCATCGGCGGGGAGTTGCCACATCTCGTCGCCGAACATCTCGATCGAAAAGAAGCTGTCGTAGCCGCCTGCCTCGACCGCGTGGACGATGCCCGGCAGGTCGAGATAGCCCTCGCCGGGCAGCTTGCGGTCGTCGTTGCAGTGGGTGTACTCGCCCGGCTTGGGCAGCATGTCGTCGATGTGGACGTGGCGGACGAGCGCCGCGCAGGCGGGCGTCAGGTCCTGCAGTTTGGACGGCGTGCAGTGGAAGTGCGCCGGGTCGAACAGGATGCCGACCCGCGGATGCGCCGCCGCCCGGGCGACCACCTCGGCGCTGCGCAGGCTGCGTACCAGGGGCGACCAGTTGAACTCGAGCGCGAGGCAGACGCTCTCGGGCACCCGCTCAGCGACGGCGGCCATCGCCTCGCCGAGCTGTTCGAGCGCGCCGAGCGACGGCTGCGCCGGGCCGTCGCTGCCGACGACCATCGCCCCCCCGCCGAGCTCGGCCAGCAGCTCGCCGTTGGCCGCCAGCAGGTCGTGGTTGGCCCGCCGCGCCGGCTCGTCGGCCCAGCAGAGCAGCGGCGCCTCGAACCCGCCGATGCAGCGCAGGCCGAGGTCGCCCAGGAAGCGCTGGAAGGCCGGGGTGCCGATCTGCCCAAGCCACGGTTTGACCTCGCCCAGGCAGAGCTCGACGTTGCGAAAGCCCGCCGCGGCGCAGGCGCGGAGCTCGGCCTCGGGCGACTCCCCGCGCAGCGAGACGGTGTTGACGGCCAACTGGTCACGACGCATGGACCCACTCCCGCGGCGATTATGCGCGGCCACGGCGGGCGAGGCAAGAGCCGGCGGCGGTAGGGCGCGCCGCGCGCGCCGCGCGCGCCGCACACCTGCGGCGTCGGCATCCTGCCGCCGCCGGTTGACGCGCCGCCGCTCCGCTGGCCATACTGACCACAGGCAGCGGATTGGACCGTGGACCGGCTGGCGAGCGAGGAGCAGTTCAGCGAACGGCCCGTGGCCGGGTGGCTGGCCGTACCGCTGGCCTGGAGCGCCGGCATCGGCTGGCTGTTGTGGCACCACCATGTCCACGGCGCGCCGTGGCTGGTCGTCCTGCTCTGGCCCGTCGCCCTCGGCCTCGTCGGCCTGCTGGCGCCGCGCCGCAAGGGGCTTCGCGTCGGTCCCGACGGCCTGACCGAGCTCGGTCATCGCCGGCCCGATGTGCTCCACCCGTGGAGCGAGATCCGCGGCGTCACCTTCCGTGACACCGGCATCCATATCGGTGTCCGCGACGGTTCGCTCTGGGTCGGCCGCACCTGCCGCGGCTGGCGGCGGCTCGGCGCCCGCATCCGCGACGGCCTGGTCGAGCCGCTGGAGGACGACGCCGCGGCCGTCTCGCCACAGCAGATCTGCCGTTGGCTAGGCATCGATGACGATGGCGTGCTGGTCTGCACGCCGGGCCGAATTTTCGCGCTCTACGGCTGTCCCCTGAGCGTGATCGCCGTGGCCGTGTGGCTCTGCATCCTCACCGGCACGGCGATCGGCCTGCTCTTCGCCCTGCCCGTCGCGTCCGCGGTGTGGGCTATCAGCTACGCCCATCATACGGTCATCCGCGCCGATGGCACCGGCTTCTCGGTGCGCCACGGCTTCCGACCCGCCACCTACTATGCCTGGGGCGACGTGCTCGAGGTGACCGAGACGAAGGGGCTCGAATCGCGCTGCTACTGGGACAAGGCGCACCAAGAGTCGGACCGTTGCCTGACCGTGGCGACGACCACGGGCGACTTCCGCTTCCATCTCAGTGACCGCCGCGCCGCGCCGCTGCGCGACTGCCTGCACGAACTGCTGGCCGCGCGCGAGGCGGGGCAGCGGCTGCCGGCCGGCAGCGCGGTCACCCCGGCCTCGCTCTCGCGCCCGCGCCTGACCGGCGCCGAGGCGGCCGAGCGGGGGTTGAGTGTGCTGAGAGACGACGACTGAACGACGCGACGGCCGGCCGCGATTGCGAGCCCCAAGCTGGATGTCGCCGCTCCGCACCTCGGCTCGCGCCGCTTGACCGACTGAGGCCTGCTTGGTTACGCTGATTGGCAACGAGTTTGCCCATTCGCACGATAGGCGACCAGGACTACTTCCGCGAACGGCCGGCGGCACGCCTGCTGCTGGTGCTGTGCCTTGGTTGGCTCGCCCTCTTCCGGCTGGTTCAGATGATCGATGCCCAGTTCGGGACAGGCTACTTGGCTTCGTATCTCTGGTTGTCGGTTGCTGGCGGCACGCTGCCACTCCTGCTCCCACACCGCACGGCGCTGCGCGTCGACCCGGACGGACTGACCGAGATTGGGCACCTCCGGCCCGACGTACACCACTCTTGGAGCGTAATCCGCGGCGTCGTGCTTACCGGCCACGGACTGCGGATCAACAGCGCGCATGGTGACATCCGGGTCGACTCCAATGTGCCCAGGTGGCGGACGCTCTTCGCGCTAGTCCAGGAGCACCTGCGCGACGATGGTCCAAGCGAGCCGGAGGACGTTTCGCCGCAGCAGATCGAAGCCTGGCTGGGGATCGCGCCGGGGGAAACGCTCGTCTGCAGTACCGGTCGCGAGTTCGCACGCTACGGCTGCGCGCTAAGCATCCTCAGTTGGAGCGCCATGATTGTAATAGAGGTCTGGTCTGCTTTACCACTGCTCGTCGGCGCGCTCGCCGCGATTGCGGTCTGGGCAGCGTGCACGGCACTCGGCACCACCATCCGCGCCAATGGGCTGGGGTACTCAGTCCGCCGCGGATTCGGGCCTGCGAGACACTTCGGCTGGGACCAAGTGCTCGGCAAGGCGGTCAGCGCGGGCTCGGCGTGGCGGTTTTACCTGCGCCGGAAAGACCAGGACGACGACCTGTGCGTGACCGTAACGACGACCACGGGCGACTTCCGCTTCCATCTCAGTGACCGCCGCGCCGCGCCGCTGCGCGACTGCCTGCACGAACTGCTGGCCGCGCGCGAGGCGGGGCAGCGGCTGCCGGCCGGCAGCGCGGTCACCCCGGCCTCGCTCTCGCGCCCGCGCCTGACCGGCGCCGAGGCGGCCGAGCGGGGGTTGAGTGTGGTGCGGGGCGACGACTGATTCGTGGTCGTGTCGCGCAGGGCGCGACCTACCGTCTGCGCGCGGCGCCACGGCGCTTCCACCGCCGGCCGGTGCGTTGGCGGTGGTCATGTCGCGCGGGGCGCGACCTACCTTCGGCCTGCGGGTTGGTCGAGGTCTGACGCAACCCTGACCCACGTGCGTCACGCTAGCTTGCAGCCGCGCGCGCCAGCGGGTAGCATAGGCGCGCCGGAGGTAGCCATGGCCCGCCAGAAAGCCGCCGCGCCGCGTGTTCTTGCCCTGCTCGCGATTGGCCTGGCCGCCGGGACGCTGCTCCTGGCCGCCGCGCGCGAGCCGGCCAACGACTTCCATTTCAGCATCATCGGCGACCGCACGGGCGGCCACCACCCAGGCATCTATGAGCGGGTCTGGCGTGAGGTCGGCCTGCTCCGGCCCGATTTCGCGGTCAACGTCGGCGACACGATCGAGGGCTACATCCGCGACGAGGCGCAGATCGAAGCCGTGGCGAACCGGCAGTGGGACGAGATTGACGGCAACCTCAAGCCGTACGCCGGCATTCAGAACTTCTGGACACCCGGCAACCATGACATCTGGGACCCGATCTCCGAACGTGTCTACCAGCAGCGCACCGGGGCCGAGACGAACTACTCGTTCCGCTACCAGTCGGCCCTGTTCGTCGTGCTGGACAACTCCCGCGTGAACGAGTTGAGCGACACGCAGTACGAGTTTCTCGACGCCGAGCTGGCCGCCAACGCCGATGCATCGCCGACCTTCGTCTTCTTTCACAAGCCGTTCTGGATGGGCTTCGTGGCGGCCAACAACACCGAGCACCGGCTGCACCAGATCTGCAAGGCGCGCGGCGTTGACTGGGTCTTCACCGGTCACGGCCACACGCTGGTACACAACCGGTTCGACGGCGTCGAGTACCTTCAGGTCGGCTCGTCGGGCGGCGGCATCGGGCTGAACGAGGACGGCTCGGTGCGCTACAACTTCGCCGCGGGCAAGTTCTTCCACCACGTCTGGGCGCGGGTCAAGGGCAGCAGCGTCGAGCTGACCGTCCACGAGATCCAGGGCGGCGGCGGGCAGGGACGGACCTTCGACGTCCAGAGCTGGCAGGACAACAAGCCGCTGTTCGCCCCCGATGAGGAGCCGTTCCTCGGCGAGGCGGCGCTGAACAGCATGCGCTTCCAGTCGCCGGCCGACGGCGCGGCCGTGCCGCGTGGCACCATCCCCATCGTTGCCGCAGCGCGGGCGAATGCCGGCCGACCGCCCGTCCTGCGCATCGACGGCGCCGAGGTGACGCCCGACGCCGGGCCGTTCGTCGCCGCGGTGTTCGACGTCAGCGACCTGCACTCGCTCGACAACATCGACATGCTGCGGGTCAACGGCGAGGAGGTGGCGCGGCTCTCGCCTGAGCGGAACATCATCACCTGGGAGACGATGATCGTGCCGTTCGGCCGTGACCTGTGGCAGCGCCGCACGCCGGGCGAGGTGACGCTCAGCGCCGGCACCACCACCGACGGCACGGGCCAGAACCTGCCCGAGAACAACGACGACTACTGGCTGCGGCAACTGCTGGTCTACGACGGCACGGCGTTCACCGGCTCGACCGAGTTTCCCGCCGACCAGACCATCAAGCTCGGCGACAGCAACCCCGACGAGCTGACCCTACGCACCTTCCGCCTGGACGAGACGCGGGTGCCGGCCAACCTGACCCTGCTGCTCCACGCCTGGGAAACGGGCAACCTACCCGCCGGCGCGCACACGCTGGAGCTGCTCTTCGCCGGGCGGAGCCAGTCGATCACCGTCAACCTCGAGTAGCGCGCACTCTGGCCCGTCATTTGCAGAACCGGAGGCCGAGGCCGGCTCACGTGGGCTGCGGCGGCCTCCCGGCGGCCGGGGCGACCGTCGGACCCTCTCGACCCGTCGGCGCCACGGGGACCCAGGCCCGGCCGCGCGGTCCCCGTGGTGACCGGCTGCCGTGTCCCGCTCGCCTCGGCCGGTTTCAAGGTACCGGTTACATCTGGTCGCGCCAGACCCCCTTGACACCTCGCCCCACTCTGTGCGTAGACTCCAGCATGTCGTACGCATCGCGCGCATCGCGCGGTGAGAGCCGCGCGGGGTGAGGGAAATGAGGAACGTTCTGATCGCGCTGGTGGTCGGGTTCGTGGGGCAGGGGGTGGCGGTGGCGGGGCAGTGCTACTACCCGTGCGAGATCGAAACCACCCGTGACGTGACCAAGGTCGTCGCCTGTGCCCCCACATACCAATGGGAGTACCCGGTGGTCCTGAAGCCGCCGGTAACAGCGGGCTACGCATGCTACGGTGGCACCTGCATCGCGGCCGAAGGACCGCCGACGAGCGTGAGCCGGTCGGTCGACTATGGCGAGCCGCCGGACTATGAGAACTGCTACGCACCGCGCGTCACCTACGAGGCGCAGTACACCGGCAGCGCAAGTTACCAGGACTGCGATGGCGACCAGGTCTGCGAGTGCTGCAGCGCGCTGGTGCCGCTGACCGGGCTCCAGTTCAAGTCGCTGGTGTGGGGCGACCCATGCGACTGCCCTTAGTCCACGACGCGCGGCGCTGGCTTGCCGCTGGCCCTGCCGCCGTGGTTGGCGCGCTCATCTGCTGCGCCGTCGGCTGGCCGTGTGCCGCCGCGCCGGCGCAGGAAGCGGTCGACCCGCGGTTGGTCGCGCCGGCAGGCGTGGGCGTGCCGCCGCCGCGGTCCGATCCTCAGGCGCTGCGCGCTTGGGCGGCCGAACATGAGCTGATGCTCATCCCGGTCGAGGATGTGCTGGTGGCCAGCGGCCCGCGCCGGCTGGAGGGCGGCCTGCTCCTTCCCCGGCCGTCGCTGGTGCGCACCTTGGCGCTGTGCTTCGACCGGCTGGCGCCGGAGGACATCGCAGCGCTGGTCGCCGGCCGGTCCTTGCTCATTGACCGCGCTCCTCCCGAGGCAACTGACCTGCTCCGCTCGGTGGCGCCCGGCCTGCTGCGCGGCCCGTCGGACTTCCGCGGTACACTGGAGCTTGGGCGGCCAGATCGGCGCGAGCAGTGGGAAGCTGCGTATCAGGCGAGCCACGGCCGCGGCATGACCGACGAAGAGTGGCAGGAGATTGCCGCGCGCGAGGCGGGTGACTTGGAGCTCTTCCGGCGATACCCTGAGCTGGCATACCGCCAGACGCTGGCGCTGTCGCTCGACCTGATGGTGGAGTTGCTGGATCGCGACGGCAAGCCTGTCTCGGACCGCATTACGGCGTTCACCAGCTTGGCCGACAAGGAGGCCGAGCAGTACGTCGACTGGGACGAGCGGTCGATCGTCTCGCTGGGAGAGGGTGGTGAGCGGCCTGGGAGCCGGCCGATTCTGGATTGGTTGGCCGGGCACGAGCCGCGGCCGGTGCCAGTCGTCGAGTTGGCCACGGGCACGTACTCGCTAGCCCAGCTCGTGGCCGAGATTGCCCAGTGGCACCCGCGGCGGGTTCTGCCTGAGTTCGGTGGTGAACGGCTGCATCTGGTCGGCGGCCGCTACCCGGCCGGCATACTGGCCGAGGCAGTTCAGCGCGCCAGCGGACTGGCGTGGCTCACCGACCTTGAGGCAGACGACGGCCGGCTCGTCCTCGGCCTGTCACCCGCCGTGCTGGCCAGCCCAACGACGCCGGAAACTGCGGGGCTGGGGCTCATCGCCGAGCTCCTCAGCCGGCCTGATGCAGCCGAAGCTCCGTTCGTCGACTTGGCCGCCAACGTCGCCGAGCAGGGCGATGTCGCCATCGAGTGGCAAGAAGTCGATCCCGAGCTGCAGGCGTGGCTGCTGCAGCACGCACAGCGCCTGCCTGACGAGCACGGCACGTCTACCCCGCCCGGCAGCCGACCCATCTCCACGCGGCAGGCCGAACAGTGCGTCGTGCGGCTCTCGGCGCGTCTGGTCTGGCGCTTCAGCCAGCTCGCAGAGATCGCGGATGCCGACGGCCGGCGCCTCTACCAGGCCACGTTCAGCAACGTCTACTGGACCCGTCCGGGCGGTGCGGGAGGTTGATGTGGCCTGGCTCCGACGTTGGCCACGCCGGCCGCGCCTGCCTGTGCAGCGCTACGCGGCGGTCTCGTCTCTCGGCCTTCTGGTGGCTGCGGCCGGATGGGGTGCCAGGGGTAAGGCTGTGACCATCACCCTCACCCTCACCGGCCAAACCCACGGCTACCTCGAACCCTGCAACTGCGGCGGACAGCGGGCAGGGTGATTGGCGCGGCGGGCCGCTATGGTCGCCGAACTCCGGCGCGAACATCCCGACCTCATCCTGATCGACATCGGCGAGCTGCTCGACCTCGAGGCGCCCGGCAACGACCCTCGGCGGTTAGCCGTCATCGGACGTGCGATGGCGTACCTCGGCGTTGATGCCTGTGCGCTGGGTAACCGCGATCTGGCGCGCGTCGCCGTGCCGAGCTGAACGCCGGCGAGGTAGGGGCGACCCTTGTGGTCGCCCGCTCCGGGAGCGCGCTCGCGAGGCATCGGGCAGCCACAAGGGCTGCCCCTACCGCCGGTTTCGGCCCTTGTGGTCGCCCGCTCCGGGAGCGGGTTGGCGGAGCATCGGGCAGCCACAAGGGCTGCCCCTACCGGAGGTCGGGCGCAGGTCGTGCCCGCCCATCACCCGCCGCGGGCGGTCGCAAGGCGAGATCCGCGCCACGGGGACCCCGGCCAAGCCGCGCGGTCCCCGTGGTGACCGGCTGCGCGGCCTCACGAATCGGGCCGCAACGGGCTCGGATAGACGGCGAAGATCTCCGCGTAGGTTGGTCGTGAGGCGTGGCGGTGCGCGGCGAGGCGGGTGAAGAACCGCTCGGCCGCCGCCTGTGCGCGCCGGTCGTCCGAGGCGGCGAGCCGTTCGGCGATCCGGCGAGGTTCGGGTCGTCCGTTGGCGGCGAGGATGACGGCCTCGTCGTGCAGCACGCCCTCCGGCGCCCGTGCTTCTGCCCAGGCTCGAACACCCTGAGCCGGCTGCAGCAACAAGGCGAAGGCCAGGTCAGGCTCTAGCGGCCGATCGGCCAAGTGCGAGGTGACCGCCGGTGCCGCGTCGAGCCGAGCGATGGCCCAGCCGAGCAGGCTGCCGCTGCCGGAACCCCGGCGCTGTTCGGCGTCGAGGTAAGCCAGCAGGTCGGCGATGCTCCCGTCGTCGACCGCCCGCAAGAGCCGCGTGTCGAACGCGCCGCCGTCGTTGATGGCTTCAGGCGAGCCACGAACGACCAGCGCCGCGATCATATCCAGGCCGACCAGTTCCTCGATCCCCTCGGGCAGCTCGAACACCCCTTGCCCCAGGTCGGTCTCGCCCTCGGCCGGCGGTGGTGGGGGCGGCCAGTCGGTCACGCCGGGCCGGCGGGTGCGGTCGACCCGGTGGGCAGGCCGACTCGGGGGCTTCGTCCATCGTGGCACCGGCCGCTCGAGGGCGTCGATCAGCAGGTCGAGGCGACCAACGGCATGAAGCGCATCGGCTAGCGGCAGCAGCAGGCTGCCGCCGGGCTCAGACCAGGCGACGGGCACGCGTGAGACAGGCCGGGAGAGCTCGTCGACGCGGCCGAGCTTGAGCAGCAGCAGTGCCTCCAGCGCGGCGCCGAGGGTCCAGTCGGCGTCGTCGCAGTTGGCGCAGAAGCTGCCCAGCCGGCCCCACCGCCGGACCTGCTCCAGCGCACGCTCCCAGTCGCCGGCGGCGCAATGGAGGTGGGTCAGCCCGCGCGCTTCGCCGCTGGCCAGCCAGTGTGACTCGGCCGTGGCATCGTCGCCGTCCCACCAGGCCAGGTACCCGAGCTGGACCACGGCCGCCCGGCGTAGCTCCGCCGAAGGCGCGGCATCGGCCGCGACCTGGGCCCAGGTGGCTGAGCGCACTCGCTCGGCAACGGTGCGCCTGCTTAGCACGAGTGCGACCATCGACAAGCTACCCTCGGCGGCCAGGTCCGATTGGAGCTCGCGCAGCAATTGCTCGGCGCGATCGACGTCGTCGACTGACGATCCTACCGCGGCGATCAGGGACCGACCGAGGGCCCGCTCGCGCCGCAGCAGTGCGCGCTCCTGCTCGATCAGCGCCAACGACTCGGCCGGGCCGAGGGCCCGAACCAGCAGATCGGCCGCGCTGGCCGGACTGGTGTAGAACCCCTCGGTGGCGAGCGCCCGGCGGATGCGCGCCCAGCGCGGTGCCGGATTGGCGCTCCAGCCAACGAGGTCGGTCATCGCCGCCACGCGCGACTCGATCGACGGCGCGAGTTCGATGCGCCGCAGCGCGCCCACCGCCGCCCACCAGGCCGTCTCGCCTCGCGCCGCTGGGTCGAACCGCCGGCCCAGTTGGGACCACCAGCGCCAAGCCTCGGCCGCGTCGCCCGCCTGCTCGGCGGCCACCGCCCAGGCGAGCTCGGCGTAGGGCAGGCCGTCGCGAAGCCGGTTCAGGCGCGGGTCGGTCGGCTCCGGGCAGCGCTCGAACGGCTCGGCGTGCCGGCCGCCCGTGAGCCGCTCGTTGAGCCCGAGCAGGGCGGCGCTGGCCGCCGCGGCGAGCCAGCTTCCGGGATCGGCAGCGAGAGTGGCGAGGTCGAGACGAGCGTCCTCGGGTCGCCACTCTGCCAGCGCAATCAGCTCATCACGCCACTCGGCCGCGCCGGCCGGTAGTAGGCACATCAGCGGGAGCAGCAGACCACGCATGGCGTCCCCCTCTCTGCCGAGGACTCGCCGCCGCCGCCGCCGGTTCCAGCTTGACCAGACCCCCTCTACCGTGCTGCAATCGGCGTTGGAGCCCGCCACGTGACCAACCTCCTGACCACCCTCCTCCTCGCCGCGCCGAGTGAGCCGCGGGTGACACCGCCGCTCGGCTACGTCTGCGGGCGGGCGGGGGCGCCCGTCGTGGTCGACGGGCGGCTCGACGAGGCGGCCTGGCAGGCCGCGCCGTGGTCGGCGCCGTTCGTCGACATCGAGGACGACGCGCGGCCGCGGCCGGCCTGGCGCACGCGGGTCAAGATGCTGTGGGACGACGACTTCCTCTACCTCGCCGCCGAACTCGAAGAGCCGCACGTCTGGGCGACCCTGACCGAACACGACTCGATCATCTTCCAGGACAACGACATCGAGGTCTTCATCGATCCCGACGGCGACAGCCACGAATACTACGAGTTCGAGATCAACGCCCTCGGTACGACGTGGGACCTGCGCCTGCCCAAGCCCTACAAGGACGGCGGCAGCGCGATCGATGGGTGGGAGATCCCAGGGCTGCGCGCGGCCGTCTGGGTCGACGGGACGATCAACGACCCGCGCGACGTCGACCGCGGCTGGTCGCTCGAGCTGGCCTTCCCCTGGCCGGTGCTGGGCGAGTATGCCGCCTGCCCCGCGCCGCCGCGGCCGGGTGACCAGTGGCGGATCAACTTCTCCCGCGTCGAGTGGGATGTCGAGGTGATCGACGGGGTCTACCGGAAGGTCGCCGGCCGGCCCGAGCACAACTGGGTCTGGTCGCCGCAGGGCGTGATTGACATGCATCGCCCGGAGCGGTGGGGGTACGTGCAGTTCGAACAGTCGGCCGAGACTCCGTTCCGGCCCGATGATACGGCGCCAGCGCGGGAGCTGCTGCACCGGGTCTACTACGCCCAGCGCCGCTGGCAGGCCGAGCAGGGCGACTGGTGCGGCGACCTGGCGGCGCTCGGTTTCGACGGCGCGGTGGAGCTGCGCCGAACCGCCGACGGCTGGCAGGCCGCCGCCGGCACGCCCGCCGGCCGGCGGCGGGGAAAACGTCACGACGCGCGCAAAAGCGTCGAGTGACCGACGCGTGTGGTATGGGACGATCTCCAAGATGTAGGGCAACTCGGGCGCGGCGCTGAACACGCCGATGCAGACCTCCGCGGTGGCCGGGACCGTGAAGGTCAGGCTGCCGAAGCCGGTCAGGGTGCCGCCGCCCGGCACGCTGACGAAGATGCCGAAGGCCGGGTCGATGAGCACGGCGTAGGCGCCCGGCGCAAGGACCTTGCGAAAGTGGTCCTGGTCGCCGGGCGGCGCCGAGACGCCGGCGGCCTTGAGGTTGTCGCCCATCGGCGTGCCCGTTGGACAGTCATCGTTCGGCTCGACCTCGTCGGTGATGCCGTCGTCGCCGCCCCCGCCGCCGTCGTCGGGCAGGTCGCAGTCGTCCTGGGGCGGTCGCTGGTCGAACACGCGGGTGACCGGCTGGCCGGTCGGCCGGAAGTCGTCGTCGCTGTTCTCGCCGTCGTCGACCAGGAAGTCGTCTTCGATGGTGCCGAAGATGCGGCCGAAGGTGGCGTCGCCGAGCCGGTCGGCCAGGGTCCGGCGCGAGCGGTAGTCCTCGAGCCAGAAGCGGTTGATCTCATCCGAGCCGAGGTGGATGTCGATGAACGCGCGCTCGATCTCGGCCAGCCGCAGCACGCCGTCGGACCGGTCCTCGGCCAGCCGCGCGGCGACGCGGTCATAGAGCAGCACCAGGCTGGCATTGCCGCGGCTCATGTTCCACGAGGGATTGGCGCTCGAGGTGCTGGTTTTCAGCACATAGCGCTTGCGGCCGTCCTCGACCTCGAGGGTGAAGAAGACCGGCGCCGTGCCGCTGTGGCATTGGCCGAACATGACAATCACGCGCCCGGCTGGCTGCAGCTCGAGGATCTTGGCCAGCACATCGTAGTCGAGCACCTCGCCGCCGATGGCGGCATAGCCGCGGTGGCCGTGGCCGCTGAGCACCAGGACGAGCATGTCGCAGTCGTCGAGATCGGCGGTGTTGGCCAACAGCTCGTTGGTGAACCGGGGGACGGTGAGCCGGGCGAACTGCTGGTCGAGGATCAGCCGCACGTCGGCTTCGGCGACGCCGATGCCGTTGCGGAAGAAGCCGAGCGCCGACTCGGCGTTCGGGGCGATGAACTTCTCGGTGTTGCAGCCGACAAAGACGCAGCGCACCGTGCGGCCTTCTTCGATGTCGCCGCTGTGGCCGCGGCTCCGGCCGGCCGGCGGGGTGGGCCCGTGCTCGTCCCAGTCGCGGAACGTCTCGGCGATGAAGCGGTGACGGTAGAGCCGCCAGGCCGCCTTGTCCGAGTCGAACTCGAGCGGCCGCGCGCCGGCGACGCGCGGGTCGGCGGCCATGCGCAGGGTGGTGATCCGGCCGTCGGTCAGGCGCACGGCGACCACTTCGCAGAAGTGCCCCTGCTCGGCCAGTGGCGAGTGATCGAGCCAGAAGACGATGTGCGGCCGGTCGAGGGTGATCGAGATGCCCGGCTCCTCGGCCGATTCGATCACGGTGCCGCGGCGCTGGATCAGCGGCGGCACGAGGTAAACGTCGGCGAACGGCCCGTTCTCGTCGCCGCCCTCGACCAGTGCGCCATGTTCGCCGTCCAAGGCGCGCGAGCCGGCCTCCAGCTCGCCGGCGCGCTCGGCCAGCTCGGCGGGATAGCCCAGCTGCTGCACCAGCGCGCGGTCGGCGGCCTGGGAAACCGTCTCGACCGGCCCGGTGCCGGGGGTCACCTGCCCGCGTTCGTCGGGCACTGCCTGCTTGTCGCCGCTGCCGCAACCGACCAGCGGCAGCAGCGCGCCGAGGGCAAGGATGAGGGTACGGCGGCACGTCGCGCGAGGCCGCATGGGACGCTCCCACCCGCGCCCCCAGGTTGCCACCCGCAGGCATGTTGGTGCACAGATGTTGCGATGATGTGACTCGGGCGTCGATTCAGCGGTTTGGTCGGTATCGACTTGGGTAGGGGGCGAAGGCGAGCACGGCCTGCTCGCGGAGACGTCAGCGGGGCTCGGGGCAACAGGATTGGCCGGCCGGCGCATGCACCGGCGAGGGGCGGCTGGGTGGTCCGATGGCTAGTCCATCCCGCGAAGTGCTCGGTTCAGCAGGGGCATGGTCAGGGCCCCGACGACAAAGCCGACCGAAGCACGCGATAGCAACCCGGGCAGGTAGATCTCACCGCGATGCAGCAGGTTGGTTGGCAGGACTGTCCACGCGCCCGCGATGAGCGCGCCGCAGAGCGCGCCGACGGGCCAGGGCCAGCGGCGCCAGGCCACCAGGCCGCCGACGAGCACGCCGGCCTGGATGCCGAACGACGAGCCCATGACAAGTGTGTTCCACAACGTCCAGGTAGGTTTCTGGATTGCGATCATGAACACGGCTCGGGACAGGCAGGCAATCGGGATGCCTACCAGGGCGCCGATGATTGCCCCGAGCAGGACTCGGCGAAGGTGCGCGCGGAACGATTCGCCGGGCTTGGCGCTGCGCCTATCAGGGCGGCTTTTCCTCATCGGTCAGCACCTTCCAGTAGTTCATGTGCCCATAGGGCTCATCGATGGTCACCGCCTTGACGCTGCCATCGAACCGCAGGCGCAGGGTCAGGCCGCGGTACAGATCGTGTCTGCCGGGAAGCCAGTTGGGCTCGCCGTGGACCACACAGGCCAACCAGCCGGCGTTCGGGAGCCGCTGAGCGTAGCGCCAGGACTTCTTCCTGTGCGTGAGGAGATGGAACATGCCATAGGACTGGCTCCACTCCCACGGCTTCTCGCGCGTCATGTGATGGCTGTCGAAGTAGCATGTGCGGTACCAGCCGTTCGGCTCCGGGTCTGAGGGGCAGTAGTAGATCGCGGTCGACGGCACATAGTTGGGCGTTAGGTCGTCGAGCCACCATGGCGGCAGTTCGTAGTCTTGAAGATAGGAGCCCATGGCCAGGCCGAACTGCCGGAGATTGGCCCGGCAGACGGCCTGCCGGGCCTTCTCTCTCGCGCGACTGAACGCCGGGAAGACCAGCGAGGCCAGCAAGCCGATGATGCCGAGGACGACCAGCAACTCGACCAAAGTGAAGCCCGACCCGCGGCTTCGCGAGCGGTCCGCGCACCTCGCCCCACGACTAGAGGCCATGGCCGCCATGTTCTCCTCCCCAGGGTCTGGCCTGACCGGCGCGTCGTGGCTACGGACCAGTGTAGGTGTACTGGCACTCGGACGGGATGCCCTCGCCGTACTGCGGTTCTTCGTCACAGCACGATGAAGGAGACCAATCCCAGTTGTAGCACACGACGTACTCCGTCGGGTCGACCCCTCCGCAGTCGCAATAGAGCGTCGCCTTCAGGCCGCTCACGATGTAGTCCCTGACCTCGTTCTGTGCCGGTACGCAGGGATCATCCGCGCACTGGAAGCAGAATGGACCGAGCGCAACGGCGTCGCCCCAGTAGGGCGGGTCGGGGTCGGGAAACGTGCAGGGGCATGCCGTGATCGACTCCGGCCCTTGCGCGATGATGCACTGCGCTGGATTGAACTGGCTGTGGCTGCAGCCGCCGAGGGCCACTCCCAGGCCCACGAAACCGGCCAGCAGGGCGCATTGCTTGGCCGACCTTCTCATTCCGTCACCTCCTCACGAGGCCCTTCGCCTCGCAGCATCGTGGACAACAGGTGGTCCACCGCGAACGGCTCCCCGCCGCGGGCCACCTGGACCGTGCGTCCATCAACGAACGCCACGGAGTCGGTCAGCCCCAGGCCGTGGTGCTGGAGCTCACGACGGCCGCAGACCACGACCCGACAGCGCTGAAGCGCGACGGCTTGTTCGCGCACAGCGGCGGTCCATCCACGGTCGCCCGTGACCAGGACCACCGCGACATCGGCCAGCTCGGCGGCGTGCTGCGCCAGCCGATCGAGCAGCAGTTGGCATGTCCCGCAGTCCGGGTCGACCACAGCCAGAATGGTCCGCTGCCCGCTGACCAACGACGCCAGCGGCACCATCGCCCCACCGGCGTCGGCCACCGTCACCTCCGGCGGCCGGCGACCCAGGCCGACCAGGATGTCTGGTCCTTCGGCACCGTACGGCTGGTCGGCGAGCGCCGCCCGGATGCTGCGCAGCACCGCCTCGGGCGGCAGGCTGGCCGCGGCCGGTGCCGCGGCCACCCGCCCTTCGGCGTCCAACAGGACTGCCGATGGCCAG
Source organism: uncultured Fimbriimonadaceae bacterium (assembly GCA_964405335.1). Lineage (GTDB taxonomy): Bacteria > Armatimonadota > UBA10988 > UBA10988 > UBA10988 > CAYONP01. Next base: position 1,080 of record CAYONP010000064.1, on the reverse strand, counting down.
ACGAGCGGGCTGCCGAACACCGACGCCTGCAGTTCCGCCGCGCCGGCACCGGCAACGACGCCGGTGAAGCCTGCCCGCTGTGCGACGGACCCTGCCACGGCTGGCGTGGCGCTGTCGCCGGAAGCTGTCGCCACGGCCAAGACCATCCGCAGTCGTTGGAGCGGTCGCACGGGCGGCAGCCCTGCCAGCAGTCGCTCGCACGGCTGACAGCCATCGGAGACGAAGAGCAGCAACGTCGGGCACCCCTGCGGGTCGGTGGGGTCAATGGCGCGACCGCTCAAATCGGACAACTGCCATCCCGGCAGAGTCTCTCCGCAGCGGATGATGGGAACCGCGGGATTCACCACCCGACGCGCCGCCGAGCCAGGGCGTGCGGCCGCCCAAGCGACCCCGGCCATCGCAACGACGACGGCGAGCGCAAGCAACTGGACCACACGTGCCCGTCGCGTCAGTTCCGGCCAAGCGGCTGAGCGCCCGCGTGCAGCACCCTCGTCATACCAGCACAAACCCAGACACGGCACCAGCAGCCCAAGGCTGAGGCGCAGGTCCTCGATCGGCGTCAATCCGCCGAAGGCTCCGAAGCAGTGGCACGGGCTCGCGCTCGCCAGGTCCTTGCCGAGGGCATTGGCCAGGAACCCAAAGGCGAGCACTGCCCCAAGAGAAGCACCCAGACCCGTGGTCTCGCGACGGAGCAGCAGCATTGCCGCCGCCAGCTCGAGGACTATCAGCGCGAGCCCGGCGAAGAGTGCTACCGGTGGCGGGATGTGCAGCAAGTGCTCGAGTTCGACGGCCGCTGCAGCGGGCCGCAAGAGCTTACCGATCGCGGCGACCAGGAACACGGCGGCGACCAGCAGCCTGGCCACGTCGGCCAACCGGCGGATTGAGCGGTCCTCTGGCACGCGACCCCCTCCCCGTTCCTTCCGTCTCTGATTGTATCCCAGCCGCGGCGAGCCCAGCCGACCGATAGTGTAACGAACATGTTAAGTTTCAATGATGAACTGGGGGGTCACAAAGGTTACGGACGCTCACTGCGTCGGCAGCTCCGCCGGCAGACCGATCAACGGGCGGAACAGGCTGCGT
>CAYONP010000063.1:0-35599 GCA_964405335.1 uncultured Fimbriimonadaceae bacterium | reverse complement strand
AATGCGCCGGCCGGCGGGCGCGCACGCCCCATCGGCGCATTGCGATGCGCCGCTACAGGCGCTGGCTCCGACCATCAGGGCCGCGCAGCCGGCGGGCGCGCACGCCCCATCGGCGCATCGCGACGGGCCGCTACAGGTGCCGTTTGCGCGCACCCGGGCGGTGCTGCGTGAAGGGCCTGCTGCTCGCCGCCGGGCTGGGCACTCGGCTGCGGCCGTTGACCGACCGGCTGCCCAAGCCGCTCGTGCCGGTGCTCGGCCGGCCCTGCATCGTGCCGCTGCTCGAGACCTTCGCCCGGCTCGGCATCGTCGACCTGGCGATCAACACGCACTGGCTGTCCGAGCAGCTCCACGACGCGCTCGGTGACGGTTCGCGCTGGGGTGTGCGGCTGCACTGGCAGCACGAGCCGACCCTGCTCGACGGCTGCGGCACGGTGAAGTCGTTCGACTGGCTATTCGGCGATGAGCCGGTGCTCTGCGCCAACGCCGACGTGGTCCACGACCTCGACCTGGCCGCGGCGCTGGCGGCGCACCGCGCCACCGGCGCACCGCTGACGCTCGTCGCCGTGCCGCATCACGGCCCGCTTCGCCAGATGCTGGGCTGCGACGACGCCGGCCGCCTGCGGCAGGTGCGCGACATCGGGCTCGGCGACCGGCGTGCGCGCAGGCTGGGCGACTTCAGCGGCTTTCAGGTGATCGAGCCGAGGATCTGGCGGGAGTTCATCCCGGCAGGCCGGCGATACCACCTGACCACCGAGCTCTGCCCCGCCCTGCTCGCCGCCGAGGTGCCGATCAACGTCCACCTGGCCGACGGCCTGTGGGCCACGCTGGGCGACCGTGCCGGGCTCGACCGCGCCGCGGCCATGCTGTTGCACCACCGTTGCGGGCGCTACCTCGCGCCGGGCGACGGCGAGCCGGCAATCTGGCAGGCCGCCTCGGCGCGCGTCGAGGGCGCGCTTGTGCCACCGGTCTACCTGGGCGACGGCGCGGTGGTCGAGCGGGGCGCCGTGCTCGGCCCGTGCGCCTCGCTCGAGGCCGGCGCCGTGCTCCGCGCCGGCGAGCGGCTGCGCGACGGCTGCCGATTGGCCGACGAGGGTTAGCCGCGCCCGTGGCGAAGCGCTCTGAGGCGTGGATGGGTCTCATGCGAATCGTCTGGCCGTTGGTCATCGCCACTGCCGCCGGCGCCCTGCCGCGCGAGGCGATCGATCTGTCCGGAACCTGGCAGTCTGCGCGGGTCTCCGACCTGGAAACGCCGCCCGCCGGCGACTGGGCCGAAGTCACCGTGCCCGGCGTGCTCAACGGCTATGACTACGGCGCGGCCTGGTTCCGGCGCTCGGTCGACGTGCCCGCCGCCTGGCGCGGGCGGCATGTGCTGATCCGCTTCGGCGGCGTGCGCTGGAACAGCCGCGTGCTGGTCAACGGCACGCCGGTCGGCGGCTGCTACAACGGCTACGACGCGTTCGAGCTCGACATCACCGCGGCGGTGCGGTTCGGCGAGGTGAACGAGATTCTGGTCGGCGCGCACGACTGGACCGGCGTGTTCGATCCCGCAGCCGAGCGGGTCGAGTGGACCAACCAGGCGCAAGTGCGTGAGCAGCCGACCGATCGCGTGCTCTCGCCGGTCGGCGGGTTGATCAGCCAGTTCGGCATCTGGGACCGCTGTTCGCTGGTCGCCGTCAGTCCGGTCCGCGCTGCCTCGGTGCGCATCGTCACCTCGGTCCGGCGTGGCGTGATCGAGGTTGGCATCGACATCGACGGCCCGCGCGACGGACCGGTGCCGGTCCGGGCAACCGTCCTCGACGCCGACGGCGCGGTCGCCCTCGAGCTGCCCGAGGTGACCACTGCCGACGACGCGGTGTCGCTCACCGCCGCCTGGCCGCAGCCGCGCTACTGGAGCCACGAAGATCCCTACCTCTACACGCTGCGCTTGGCCGTCGGCGAGGACGAGCAGCGGATCCCGTTCGGCTTCCGCGAGCTCTGGTGCGACGGCGGCGACTTCTACCTCAACGGCGCGAAGATCCACCTGCTGGCGACGAGCTGGTGGCCGCCGACGCCGCCCTACAGCGACGAGCGCGTACGCGAGACGCTGCTGGCGATCAAGCGGGCCAACACGCACGTCTTCCGCACCCACACGCAGCCCTGGCCGGAGAACTGGTACACCGTCGCCGACGAGGTCGGCGTGCTGATGATCCCCGAGGGCGCGGTGTGGAACGACGACGGCATCTACCGGCTCGACGACCCGCGCTGGTGGGACAACTACCGGGCGCACCTGCTGAACATGGTCGAGCACCTGGGCAATCACGCCTCGGTGGTGATGTGGAGCCTGGAGAACGAGTTGACCGGCGCGCGGCTGAACGACAACACGCCTGAGCGCGCGGCGGCCCTGGCGGCGCTGGCCGACGACGTGCGCGGGCTCGACCCGACCCGGCCGGTAACCTACGAATCCGACGGCGACCCGGGTGGCCGGGCCGACGTGATCGGGATGCACTACCCGAACGAATGGCCGCGGGTCTATCAGTGGCCGCAGGCGGGCGACTGGCTCCCCGGCCCGGCGCCCAACGCCGCCGGTGGGGGCGGCTTCCTGTGGGACGACGATCCGTTTGTCTGGCGGCGCGACAAGCCGCTCTACATCGGTGAGTTCCTCTGGGTGCCGTCGAACAACCCCGACTGGTCCACCGTCTGGCTCGGCGACGCGGCATATCGCGGCTACCAGCGCGCGCGCACCGAGGCCAAGGCGCTGAGCTGGGCGATGCAGATCCGCTCGTACCGCCGCGCCGAGCTGAGCGGCATGAGCCCGTGGACGGTGAACGAGCACGGGCCGCTCGACGAGACCAACCCCTGCTGGCTGGCCCACCAGGACGCCTACCGGCCGATCGCCGCCTTTGCCCGCGAGTACGATACGCGCTTCTTCGCCGGCGACGAGGTGTCGCGCACGCTCGACCTCCACAACGACACGCTTTCGCCGCGCGAGCTGACGCTGCGGGTCGCTTTCGAGCCGGGGCCGAGCCAGCAGCTCGAGCTCGGCCGCCTCGAGCCGGGCGCGCACCGGGTCGAGACCGTCACCCTCGTCGCGCCGGCCGGCGCCGAGCGGCTCGTGGTCACCTTGACCGGCGGGCGGGACGAGGTCTTCCACGACGAGTTCGCGGTCGCCGTGGTCGAGCGCGAGCCGCTGGCACAGCCGGCGCGGCCGGTCGGCGTCTATGATCCGGCGGCCACCGGCCTGGTCGAGCGGCTGGCCGCCGCCGGGCTGGCGACGGTGCCTGTCCCGGGCCTCGACGGCGACCTGCCGCCGATTCTGGTGGTGGCCGAGGACGCCCTGGCGCCGAGCGACCGGCCGGCCGGACCGGTGGTCATCGGCGAAGCGGCCGGCTCCGAGCGGCTGGTGGGCTACGTCCGCGGCGGCGGGCGGCTGCTCATCCTGCCGCAGGCGCAGCTCCCCTCGGCGCTGTTCGGCGTGGCCGGCAGCGACCGTGCCTCGACCATGACCTTCGCCGGCGTGGCCGACCATCCGGTGCTCGCCGGCCTCGCCGACGACGACTTGATGTTCTGGCGCGGCGACCACCTGGTCGGGCGACACGAGCCGCAGCGGCCCACGTTCGGCGGCGCGGTGCCGATCATCGTCAGCGGCAGCGCCGCCGGGGTCAGCCACGCGCCGCTGCTGGAGCTGCGCCGCGGTGACGGCGTGGCCCTCTTCTGTGGCCTGGAGCTGTTGCCCAAACTCGACGCCGAGCCGTCCGCGCGGCGGCTGGCGGCGAACCTGCTGCGCTACCTCGACACCTACACGCCGGAGCGCGGCGAGACGGTCGTCGCCGCCGGGGCCGAGGCCCGAGCCGAGCTGGATGCCATCGGCCTGCGGTACGAGCCGGGCGACTTCGGCGGCGCGGTGACGGTGCTGGTCGAGCCGAGCGAGGCGGCCCTGCGCGAGCCGCGGCTGCGTGGCTGGGTCGAGGGTGGCGGCCGGCTGCTGATCAGCCACCTCCGCCCCGAGCGGGCCGCCGCGCTCGAGGCGCTCGGCATCACCGGCTTGGGGCTGGCCGCCGCGCCGGCAGCGGTGTCGCGGCTCGAGTCGGCCGACTCGCCGCTGCTCGGCCACCTGTTCCGCGAGGACCTCTACTGGCTCGGCCCGGCCGAGGCGGTGGTCGGCTGGGCGGCACGGCCGCGGTTCGCCGACCAGGCCGTCGCCGTGGCCGTGCCGAAGGTCACGACCGGCGCCGGCACCGTCTACCAGGCCGAAGCGCTACGCGTCGACGGGCCGGTGGTGCAGGTCAACGGCGACCATGTGCTGCTGGCCAGCCACGGCACGGTGACCGGGGAGATAGAGGCGGCGGCCGACGGCGATTACGTCGTCGGCGTCACCGGCTGGGGCACGCCGTGCGAAGGCGTCTACCCGCAGATCGCCGTCAGCCTTGACGGCACGCGGGTGGGCGAGGTCTACCTGGCGAGCCGCGGACCGGACAGCTATGGCGTGGCGGCACGGCTGACCGTCGGCCGGCACACCGTCGAGCTGGCCTTCGTCAACGACCGCAACTCGCCGACCGAGGACCGCAACGCGTTCATCGACTCGCTCTCCATCGCTCCGACGGCTGAGCCGTTCGGCATGACGCCGTTGACCTCGCCGGCGGCGCTGCTGGCCAAGCCGGTGGGCGCCGGGCTGGTGGTGCTCGACCAGGTGCGCTGGACCGCGCCGGGCGGCAACCAGGCCAAGGCCCGGCGCTACCTCGCCTCGCTGCTGACCGCTCTCGGCGCCGACTTTGCCAGCCGCGCCGGCACCGTGATCGAGGGCGAGTCGATGCGCCCGCAGCCGGGTTTGCAGTATCTCGGGCCGGCCGGCGATCACATGCGGTTCGGGCAGAGCGGCTGGGCCGAGGTCGAACTCGACGTCCGCGCCGCCGGCCGGTACCGCCTGTCGCTCGTCGCTCGCGGCGACCCGGCGGCCGGCGGCTGGCCGATCGCCACGCTGCTGGTCAACGGCGCGGAGGTTGGGGCAATCGAGGTCGATCGGCCCGACTGGAGCGAGTTCGCCACCGAGCTGGAGCTGCCGGCCGGCGCCGTCACGCTGCGGCTCGATTACCGCAACGACCTTTACCGCCCGCCGGCCGATGATCGCAACCTGTTCGTGGACAAGCTGGTCCTGGAGCGCCTTGGTGACTGACCTCCAACTCGCCCCCTCGCCCGGCCGCGTGATCGACGGCTGGCCGCGCATGGTCCGCGTGCGGCAGAGCTTCCCCGGCACGCCGGTGGCCGATGTCGGCGCGGCCACCGTGGCGGCGGTCCGCGCCCTCGGCGCCGAGGGCAAGGTGCGGCCGGGCCAGCGTGTGGCGGTGAGCTCGGGCAGCCGCGGGGTGCGCAACATCGTCGCCGTCACCGCCGCGGTGGTGGCCGAGCTGCGCCGGCTCGGCGCCGAACCGTTCGTCTTTCCCTGCATGGGCAGCCACGGCGGGGCCACGCCCGAGGGGCAGCGCGAGGTGCTCGAGACCTACGGCGTCACGCCCGACGCCGTTGGCGCGCCGGTGGTCTCGCAGGGCGAGGTGGTGCGGCTCGGCGAGTCGCCGTCGGGCATTGCGCTCTACTGCGACGCCGCGGCGCACGCGGCCGACTGGATCCTGGTGATCAACCGGGTCAAGTGCCACACCGACTTCACCGGCGTGATCGAGAGCGGTCCGACCAAAATGCTGGCCATCGGGCTGGGCAAGCACCACAGCGCCGGAGCCTGCCACCAGAACTTCGTCGAGCGGGGCTATGAGGAGGTCATCCGCGAGGTGGGCGACGCGCTGTGGAGCCGGCTGCCGCTGCTCGGCGGCATCGGCCTGGTCGAGAACGGGCATGAGCAGACGGTGCGCATCGCCCCGGTGCGCGCCGAGTCGCACGAGGCCGACGAGGCGGCGCTGCTGCGCTATGCCAACGAGGTCTTCGGCAAGCTGCCGTTCGAGATGCTCCATGTCCTGCTGGTCGACGAGATGGGCAAAGAGATCTCGGGCGCCGGGCTCGACCCGAACGTGACCGGCGTCGATTTCGCCAAGATCCACTCGCGCCGGGAGTCACCGAAAATCTGGCGCGTCTGCGTCCGCGGCCTGTCGGCGGCGACGCATGGCAACGCCACGGGCGTCGGCCACGCCGATTTCGTGCTCCGGCGGCTGATTGACGCGATCGACTGGCACCAGACGGCGACCAACACCATCACCGCCGCCTCGCCCGAGGCGGCCAAGTGCCCGCTCAGCTTCGCCGACGATGTGGCCATGCTCGAGGCCGCCTTCCGCACCGCCGGCACCACGCCACCGGATGAGCAGCGGGTCGTCCACATCGCCAACACCCTCGCCGTCGACGACTTCCTCGCCTCGACGGCTCTGCTCGACGAGGTGCGCGCACATGCGCGCTGCGAGATCGTCGGCGAGCCCGCGCCGATGCGGTTCGATGCGGCGGGGATGTTGGTCTGACGCCGGATTGCGGCACGTGCACCGCTCTGCTAGACTGCGCCGCGAGAGAGCCTGCCATGTCCGAGACGCCGGTCCAGCCGCTGCTCGAGATGATCGGGATCACCAAGCAGTATCCCGGCGTGCTGGCGCTCGACAAGGTGTCGTTCGACCTGGCCGCCGGCGAGGTCCATGCGCTGGTCGGCGAGAACGGCGCGGGCAAGTCGACCCTGATGAAGATCCTCGCCGGCGCCGAGCGGGCCGACCGCGGTGAGATCCGGCTCGACGGCGCGCCGTTGCGGATCAACACGCCGATCGAGGGCATCGCCGCGGGAATCAGCATCATCTACCAGGAGTTCTGCCTGGTGCCCTCGATGACCGTCGAGGAGAACATCTTCCTCGGCCGCGAGCCGACCTTCGGCCCCGGCCTGGTCAACTGGCGCGAGATGCGCCGACAGGCGACCGAGCTGCTCGAGCAGCTCGAGGCGAACATCAACCCCGGCTCGCCGGTCGAGCGGCTCTCGGTGGCGCAGCAGCAGATGGTCGAAATCGCCAAGGCGGTCTCGGTCGACGCGCGCGTGATTGCCATGGACGAGCCCACGGCGACCTTGACCGACCACGAGATTGAGCACCTCTTCGCGCTCATCGGCCGGCTGCGCGAGCAGCGCGTGGGCATCATCTACATCAGCCACCGGCTCGAAGAGGTCGAGGCCATCGCCGACCGGGTGACCGTGCTGCGCGACGGCAAGCTGATCAGCACCGACCCGATGAGCACCTTGACCCGCGACGAGATCATCCGCCGCATGGTCGGTCGGCCGCTGACCAGCCAGTTCCCCAAGCGGCCGGCCGAGCTCGGGCCGGTCGTCCTCGACGTCGAGCACCTGCACCGCGCCGGCGTGATTGAGGACGTCTCGTTCACCGTCCGCGCCGGCGAGGTGGTCGGCCTGAGCGGCCTGGTCGGCGCCGGGCGGACCGAGGTGGCGCGGGCGATCTTCGGCGCCGATGCCTTCGAGGCGGGCGAGGTCCGGGTCGACGGCCGGCCGCTGCGCCTGCGCCACCCGGCCGACGCGGTGCGCGCGGGCATCGGTCTGGTGACCGAGGACCGCAAAGCCCAGGGCCTGGTCCTGGGCATGGTGGTGCGCGAGAACACCACCCTGGCCAACCTCGGCGCGGTCAGCCGGGCCGGGTTCATCCAGGGCGCCAAGGAGGCCACCGCAGCCGACCGGTTCGTGCGCGACCTCGATATCCGCACCCCGTCGATTGAGCAGACCACGCGCAACCTGTCGGGCGGCAACCAGCAGAAGGTGGTGCTGGCCAAGTGGCTGTTCACCGACGCCAAGGTGCTGATCTTCGACGAGCCGACGCGCGGCATCGATGTCGGCGCGAAGACCGAGATCTATGAGCTGATGAACCAGCTCGCCGAGCGCGGCGCGGCGATCCTGATGATCTCCAGCGAGCTGGACGAGATTCTCGGCATGAGCGACCGCATCCTGGTCATGCACGAGGGCCGCCTGGCCGGCGAGCTGTCGCGCGCCGAAGCCACGGCCGAGCGGGTCATGCGCCTGGCCACCGGCGAGGACGTGCCCGTGCCGGCGTAGTCGGGCCGGCCAACCTCCGCGGTAGGGGCAGGTCTCAGACCTGCCCGCTGGCGACTGGATCTGCTCTGGAAGTGGGCTCGCGGTCACTCGGGCGGGTCTGAGACCCGCCCCTACGATACGTCTCCGACACGCCGTGGCTCACCGGCGCTCGCGGAAGACGATGTCGTCACCCAGCCCGCCGCCGCCCGAGTCGAGCGAGCCGCCCGAACCCGAGCTGCCCGAGCCGGATCCCCCGCTCGAACCGCCGGAGCCGGAACCACCCGTGCCGCCGCCGCCCGTGCCGCCACCACCGGAACCGCCGCCGCCCGAGTCGTCATCGTCCGAATCGCCGCCGCCGCCGATGATGATCACCGTGGTGCCCGAGCCATGGTCGTAGATGCTGGACGGCTTCGACCACGGCTTGCTCGACGGCTTGGGCTTGTAGAGCGCCGGCGGCCAGCCCCAGCGGACGGCCTCCATCGGCCCCTGGCGGTCGCCTAGCCGCCAGGTGCCGACGCAGAGCACGCCGTGGCGCTCGAAGATGCGCGCGTCGAGCGGGTGGTGCGCGCCGCGGAACTCGGCCTCGATAGCGATGCCTTCGCCGCGGAGGTGGAGCAGCCGCTGGGCGTCGAACCGGCCGTCGAGGTAGACCACCCGCTGGCCGACCGGCGCGAACTCGCCAACCGCCTTGCCGTCGACCTCGAGCCGGAACCAGAGGCTGTTGCCGGCGCCGAAGTCGAGCAGCGAGCCATCGTACCGGTCGGCATAGGGCTGGGCGCGGGTCGAGTTGAGCGCCGCGCCGACGCGGACCAGGCGGTCCTCGTTACCGCCGCCGCTGCAGCCGGGTAGCAGGGCGAGCAGCGCGAGGCCGACCAGGCAACGGACCATCATGGCGGATCCCCAGACGACCCATCCTGACGGGATGGGACGCCGGGTCGCGCACCGGCGTCAACCGCCTGGGCGGGCTTGGCGAAAGACGATGTCGTCACCCAGCCCACCACCGCCGGAGTCGATCGTCCCGCCGCCTGACGAGCCGCCATCGCCGCCCGACAAGCCGCTGTCGCCGGTGTCGCCCGGATCGACGGTCGATCCGCCGAAGCCGATCAGGTCGAACTGGTCGAACGGCAGCGTCGGCGGCCACTGGTCCCACCAGGCCGAGACGTCGCCCGCGGCGACGGTGCCGCGCCGCCACTCGCCGATGCAGCGCACGCCGCGGCGGTCGAAGTAGCGCGGGTCCTGCGGGTGGGTGGCGCCGGTGAAGACGCACTCGAGCACCAGCCCGCCGCCGGTCAGGACCAGCCGGCGGTCGTCGCCGAACCGGCCGGCGAGCGGGATGGCGGCGGCGCCGCGCGGTCGGAGCCAGCCTTCGGCGATGCCCTGCACGCTGAGCCTGAACTCGAGCGAGGTAATCGCGCCGAATGCGCTGACGCCGCCGACATAGCGCCCGGCCAGGGGCACAGCGCGCCCGCTGCCCGACGAGCCGACGCCGACGCTGACCGCGCTGGAGCAGCCGGCAAGCGCGGCCAGGGCGAACAGGCCGGCAGCGGTCAGGCAGCGACGGACGGCGAGAGACACGACCGTCTCCTACTCAGCCGGGACGTCGCCGGCGTCGCGGTTGTCAACCACCGGCAGTGATTCGGCCACGTCGCCGAGGGTGCGGGCCCAGATCCGGCTGGCTGGAATGACCCCACGGAAGGTCAGGTTGGCATCACCGGCGCGGTCGGGCAGGCGGCCGCGGGCGGTCGGTGTGCGCCACAGGTGGCCCCCGCCGAGGCCCGGACCGCGCCGGTCCCAGAGCACCCGCCCGCCGTCGTGGGGGACAAACCGGTAGGGTCCGTCGCAGTCGAACAGCCGCTCGGGCAGCAGCAGGTGCAGGCCACGTTCGGCTGCGCGACGGCCATAGTTGGCGCGCTCTTCCTCGCTCATCGTCGGCCGGCCTTCGCCGCCGGTGTAGCGGGTCTCGGGCACTTCGGGGCCGACCAGGGCAAAGACCCACTGCGCCTCGGTCGGCAACTGCTTGCCGCAGGCGGCGACGTAAGCGCGGCAGGCCTGGTAGGTCACGCCGGTGATCGCCTCGCTGGCCGAGCCGAGCGGCGCCAGGTCGCCGTGCCAGGTGGGCAGGTAGGTGTCGCGGTCGACGGCGTGTCGGTTCGCCCGCGACGGCAGCCACATGCGGTGGGCGTGGACGAAGTCCTGGAAGCAGGCGTGGGTCACCGGCCGGCGGTCGATGAAGAAGGCCTGGACGTGCACGCGCGTGCGGACAAGGACGAATCCCTCCGATGCCGAGCCGAGCGGCTTGCGCCAGGGATAGCCGTGGCGATAGGCCTCCTGCCGGCTGCGGAAGGCGCGCTTGAAAACCTGCTCGCCGCGCGGGGTGAGGTTGACAATCAGGCGCATGATCTCGGGCGGCGCGTCGCGCTTGAGCGCGGCCAGGTCGGTCGGGATGCCGGGCAGGTCGAGCACGCTGGAGAGGCTGATGGGCAGCGGCAGGTCGAACGCTCCGCCGCTGCAGAAGGCCATCGAGGTGCCGTCGGCCGAGCGGTAGTCGGCGGTCACCGCGCGGAACCGCTCGGTCTGCCGGGCCAGCTCCTCCTCGTCGTGCGCCGCGCGGCAGACCGCCTGAGCGAGCAGCCAGCGGCCATAGGGCGAGAGCACATCGGGCGAGCGGGCCATCAACTCGAAGCCGACCCGCACCGCCTCGTGGGCGCGGCGGCCGCCGCGGGCGACCCAGGCCGGCAAGCGGCTGACCAGCAGCCGGTAGCGCACCATCGGCAACGGGTCGCGCGGCGGATCGAGCAGGTTTGCAGGCGTCGGCGGCAGGCCGACCGTCTGCTCGAACAACCGCTCGGCCAGGGCCTGCTCTTCGGGCAGGACCGCCGGGATGCCCGGATCGGCGCCGGCCTCGTACCAGACCGCGCAGGCCTTGGCCTCATCGACCCGGAACCAGGCCAGCGGCAGGGCGCCGAGCCGCTCCTGATCGACGGTTTCGCGGAGCCGCAGCAGGGCGTCGACCATTGCGTCGCCGGCCCGAGGGCCGAGTCGCTCGTCGCGGCGGATGCGCACGCGGCCGACCCGCCGCGCGGCGTGGCGCCGGCCGCGGAGGAACAACCGAATCCTGGGCATCAGCCGAGATCGCATCAGACCGCCAGTTTCTCGAACCAGTCGCGGTGCGCCGGGAGCTGCTCGTCGATCCATCCGAGCACCGTCTCGCGCGAGCCCGCGCCGGCCGATTTGACCGCCCGCAGCCAGAGCTCGATCACCTGGTCTTCCGGCCCGCCCTTGCTCAGCAGCGCGCAGCCCTTCAGGTAGTATGCGGTCAGCGCTCGCCGATCGGCCTCGATCGCCTCATCGGCATAGCGCAGGCAGCCGTTCAGGTCGTCGTTCTGCAACGACACATTGGCCAGCGCCACCAGCACCTCGGCGAGCAGCTCGTCGGGCACCTGATCGAGCGCCTCGACCAGCGTTGAGGTGGCCGTCTGTTGGTAGCGCACGTCCTTCAGCAGCCGGCGGGCGCGCTGATACGGCTCGACCGCGCTGTCGGGCGCGTCGAGCGCCACGTAGGCGTCGCCGAGCAGCAGGTTGATCGGCGCGGCATAGTGGCTCTCGGTCTCGGCAATCGGCAGCAGCAGGCCGACCACCTGGCGTGCCACCGCCTCGCCCAGCCCGGCCTGCGCTAGCGCCCGGGCCTGCTTGTAGTCGCGCTCGGCGAGCAGCTCCGCGGCCGACTCGCCGAGGAAGCCCGGACCGTGCTGGGCGACCGCGCGGGCCAACCGGTCGGCGCCCTCGGTGGCCTGCTCTTTCGCCTTGCGCGCCGCCTGCTGCAGTCGATCGAGCCACGACATCTGGAGTCCTACCCAGGCTCATTATAGCCGGCCGCCGCGGGAACGCGCTCGCCGGCGGTGGACTCTAACCGGTGTGGCCGAGAAACTGCTCGCCGTCCAACGGATCCTCAGCCTCGTCCTGCTCGGGGTCGTCGTCGCACGCGCCACGGTGGTGCGCTACCCGCAGCGCGGGCCGCGGCCGCCCGCGCCGTTGGTCAGCTACTCCAACCTGCTCATCGTCGCCTTTGCCCTGCTCGCCGCGGCGCACGGGTTCTGGGCCTTTGTGGCGCACGAGTCGGCGGGCTTCCGCAGCGTCGGCAGCCACGATCCGCGCGCCTGGCACCTGGCCAGCGTCTCCGACCGACGCAACGTGGTCGACCGCCGCGGCCAACCGCTGATCGGCCTCGAGCAGGTCGGCCGGCGCGTGGTCAGGAGCTACCCGCTCGGGCCCGCCGCGGCGCACCTGACTGGCTACTACGACAAGACCTACGGCCACACCGGGCTCGAGGCGGCGTGCGACGACCGGCTCTCGACCTGGCGGCCGTCGGCGCTCCAAGCCCTGCGGCTGGACGAAGGGCCGGACGAGGCCGGCCGCTACCGGCCGCTGGCGCTGACCATCGACCTGCGCCTGCAGCGCGCGGCAGCCGCGGCCCTGCGCGGCCGGGCCGGCGCCGTGGTGGCGCTGAACCCCGTCGCCGGCGACCTGCTGGCCCTGGTCAGCGCGCCGAGTTTCGACCCGGCCCAGATTGCCGACAGCTTCGGCTACCTCGAGGCGCATCCCGACAGCCCGCTGCTCAACCGCGCGCTGGCCGGGCTCTATCCCCCCGGCTCGACCTTCAAGCCAGTCACCGCCGGCGCCGCGCTGGCCGCCGGCATGCCGGTCGAGACGACCTTCGAATCCGGCCCGAACGGGTTCCTCGCCCCCGGCGACTCGCAGCCGGTGAAGGACTTCGAAGCCACGCTCCGCGGCGACTGGTCGGGCCATGGCCGGATCGGCATGCATCAGGCGATGGTCCGCTCGGCCAACGCCTACTTCGCCTGGCTGGCGGTCGAGGTCGGCCAGGATGGGTTGCTGCACGCCGCGCGCTCGTTCGGCCTCGACCGCGCCTGGAATCTGGTGCCCGGCCGGCGCACGGTCGACCTGCGTTCGCTGCCGGGCCGGTTGCCGGCCGGCACGCTGAAGCCGGGCGACGTGGCGCGCTGCGGCATCGGCCAAGGCGATCTGCTGGTCACGCCGCTGGGCATGGCGGTGATGGCCGCGACCATCGCCAACTACGGCACGCAAGTGTCGCCGCGGCTGCTGCTCGACGACCCGCCGGCGATGGGCCGCCAGGCCCTCTCACCCGAGTTGGCCACCGTGCTGCAAGCGATGATGCGCGACGTGGTGAGCGATCGGCAGGGCACCGGCCACGGCCTGCGACTGCGCGGGGTGGCTGTGGCGGGCAAGACGGGCAGCGCCGAGAATCCGCACGGCCGGCCGCACTCGTGGGTGGTTGCCTTCGCCCCGGTCGAGGGCGCCAGTATCGCCGTCGCCGCGGTGGTCGAGAACGGCGGCTGGGGCAGCGAGGTGGCTGCGCCGGTGGTCCACGCGGTGCTCGAGGCCGCGCGCGACGCGGGCTACTTCGCGGACGAGCCATGAGCGAGGCGCGCCACCGGCTCTATGAATGGCGCATGTTGCACCGCGTCACCGCGGCGCTGCTGGCCTGCTACCTCGGCCTGCTCGGCTCGCGCGCGACCGCCGGCGAGGCGGCCTGGCAGCCGCTCGAGGCCGGCATCCTGGCCGGTTACCTCGCTTCGCTCTATCTGCTCAGCCGCGCACTCGAGCAGATGCGCCTGCGCGGCGACGAAGTGCTCGCGCCGCTGGTCGGCCTGCTCATGGGCATCGGCCTGCTGGTCAAGCTGGCGCTGCTACCGGAGCCGCCGACCTGGCCGCCGTCGCCGCGCTGGCTGGTCTATCCGGGTGCGCTGGCGGTCCTCGCCGGCTCGGTCTGGGTCTGCCGCAACCGGCTGCACTGGCTCGACGGCGCCTCCTGGCTGTGCGGCATCGCCTCGAGCGTCTTGCTCTATCTCCTGGTCCAGCACGGCACGCACCTGCGCGGGGCGATGTTCGGGCCCGGCCTGACCACGCCGACCGAGGCGCTCAAGCCGCTGATGGTCGTCTTCCTCGCCGGCTTCCTCAAGCGCAGGCGGACCACGCTCGAGCTGATCGCCTTTGCCGTGCTCTGGATCGTGCCGTCGGCCCTGCTGGTTCAACAGCGCGACCTGGGCATGATCGTCATCCTCGGCCTGCTCTCGCTCAGCCTCTTCTACGTCGCCACCGGCCGCACGCGGTTCCTGCTCATCGGCCTCGGCGCGGCGGCTCTGCTGGCGGTGGCGCTGTTCTATGCGGCGCGGCTGGGCAGCGGCGCGGCGCAGCATGGGCAGCGGCGGATCGAGCTCTGGCTCCACCCCTGGGACGATCCGTTCGGCAGCGGGCACCAGAGCCTGCAAGCGCTGTTCGCCGTGCGCGCGGGGAGCTGGGAAGGCGCCGGCCTCGGCCGTGGCCTGCCGCGCAGCGTGCCGCTGGTCGAAAGCGACTTTGTCTACGCCGCGCTGGGCGAGTGGTTCGGCTGGCTCGGCTGCGTCATGCTGCTGCTCGCCTATCTCGCCATCCTGCGCCGCGGCTACCGCATCGCCGCGCTGTGCGACGAGCCGTTCCGCCAACGACTGGCCGTCGGCTGCGTGACCGTACTGGCGGTGCAAACCTGGCTCAACGTCGGCGGCGTGGTGCGCCTGATCCCGATCACCGGCATCACCCTGCCGTTCGTCAGCCACGGCGGCAGCTCGCTGGTCGCCTGCGCGGTGCTGATTGGCCTGCTGCTGGCGGTCGGCCACGATGTCGAGGCGGGCGACGCGCGGCGCTTCCGCTGGCCGTGGGAGCGGCGTGAGTCGCCGACGCCCGAGCCGACCTGATACGCCCGGCAGGATTCGAACCTGCGACCCTCGGATTAAAAGTCCGCTGCTCTACCACCTGAGCTACGGGCGCGCGTGGCAACGAGTATAGCAGCGGGCAGGCTGCGGTCAACGAAGGCGGTAGTCCTCGCCGCGGGGCATGATCTCGAGGATGGTGACCAGCCGTTGCTCGTCGTTGATCGAGTAGATCAGCCGCCAGTCACCCACTCGGATGCGCAGCGCGCCCGGTCGCGAGAGCACCGGCGCGGCACCGGGCGGGCGAGGATTGGCAGCCAGACCGCGCATGGCCTCGGCGAGTCGTCGCTGCAGCTCGCGCGGCTTGCGGCCGAACGAGCGATCCACCGCCGGCTTAGTTACGACCTGATAGGGAGGCGACTCATCGGACGCGCTCACAGGTCGTACTTGGCCAGCATCTGGTCCAGCGGGACGTCGCTGCCCTCCTCCGCCAGCGCCGCGTCGATAGCGAGACCATCCTCGATGTCTTCGCGCAGGTCGAGATGCTCGACCAGCCACTCGACCGGCACCAGCGCGGCGGCCGGCTTGCCGTCGGGGCCGATCACCACCGCCGGCTCACCCCGCTCGATCAGCGGCGGCAGGGCGGTGATGTCAATCACCGTCGAGGCGGGCGCGGCGGCAACCGGCGGCGCCGGCTCCGGCTCCTCCGGCGCGACCGGTGGGGCGACCACGGGCTCCACGGCGGCGGCATCAACGCTCATCGGCAACATCCTGACGGTCAGTGTGCCACACCGGCCCCGCGCCTGTCACGCGGCTTGACGCCGCCGGTGCGGCGGGCGAGACGCACCACTGGCAGCCGGGGGTCAAGGCAGGCGGTAGTCCTCGCCGCGGGGCATGATCTCGAGGATGGTGACCAGCCGTTGCTCGTCGTCGATCGAGTAGATCAGCCGCCAGTCACCGACCCGCACTCGGAACGAGCCAGGTCGGGTGACGACCGGCCGGTACCCGTGGGACGGGGATCCGTGGCCAACGAGTCGATAGTGGCCCCGAGCCGCACCTGTAGTTCGCGTGGCAGGCGACGCAGTCGCCGCTGCGCCGTCGGCGCCGTCTCGACGCGGTACGCGGGTGTCACAGCTCGAGCTCGGCTTTCAGTTCCTCCCACGGGCGCGGCTGCTCGCCTGTCTCAGCCATCTCCGCCAGCGCCGCGTCGATGGCCAGCCCATCTTCGATGTCCTCGCGCAGGTCGAGGTGCTCGACCAGCCACTCGACCGGCACCAGCGCGGCGGCCGGCTTGCCGTCGGGGCCGATCACCACCGCCGGCTCACCCCGCTCGATCAGCGGCGGCAGGGCGGTGATGTCAATCACCGTCGAGGCGGGCGCGGCGGCAACCGGCGGCGCCGGCTCCTCCGGCGCGACCGGTGGGGCGACCTCGGGCTCCACGGCGGCGGCATCGACGCTCATCGGCAACATCCTGACGGTCAGTGTGCCACACCGGCCCGGCGCCTGTCACGCGCCTTGACGCCGACGACGGCGCGGGCGACCATCGCCGCGAAAGCGAGCCGGATGTGAAGATCGTCGATGTTGTGACCCTGCCCATGAGCACCCCCTGGCGCGACTTGACCTTCGTCAAAGTCATCACCGACGAGGGGCTGGTCGGCTACGGTGAGTGCCGCCTGCCCAACCGCACGCGAGACCTGTTGGCCTACCTCGAGGGCGCCAAACAGCGGCACATCATCGGCTATGATCCGTTCGACATCGAGGCCCTGGTCGGCCGCATGTTTCGCGACGACTTCGTCCGCGCCGGCGTGGTCGCCTCGTGCGGCATCGGCAGCGTCGAGATCGCCTGCTGGGACATCATCGGCAAGGCGGTCGGTCAGCCGGTCCACAAGCTCCTCGGCGGGGCGGTGCGGCAGCGCATCAAGGCCTATGCCAACGGCTGGTACACCGTCGAACGCCGGCCCGACGACTTCCACGCCGCGGCGCGGCGGGTGGTCGAGCGCGGCTACCGCGGGCTGAAACTCGATCCCTTCGGCGCCGGCTGGTACGAAATGGAGCGCGCCGAGCGGGTCCGCTCGATCGACATCGTCGCCGCGGTGCGCGATGCGGTCGGGCCTGACTGCGAGATCCTGATCGAAATGCACGGCCGCTTCTCGCCGCACGAGGCGGTTCGGATCAGCCGCGAACTCGAACCGTTCGAGCCGGGCTGGGTCGAGGAGCCGGTGCCGCCGGACAACCTGAAGGCGCTCAAGAAGGCGGCCGACGGCATCAACCTGCCCGTGGCGACCGGCGAGCGGCTGGAGAACAAGTGGTGCTTCCGCGAGCTGTTCGAGTTGCAGGCTTGCGACATCATCCAGCCCGACATCACCAACGCCTGCGGCATCCTGGAGGGCAAGAAGATCGCCGCCATGGCCGAGGTCTGCTACATGCTGGTCGCGCCGCACAATGTCGGCGGGCCGGTCTCGACCGCCGCCGCGCTGCACCTTGACGCAACGCTGTCCAACTTCAAGATTCAGGAGTACTTCAACGACTTCGTCGACGCCTGGGTGAAGGAGACGGCCATCGGCTTACCGGAGGTCGGCCCCACCGACGGCTGCTTCCCGCTGCCCGAGGGTCCGGGGCTGGGTCTGGAGCTGAACGAGGAGGTGATCGCCGAGCATCCGTTCGAGGAGCGGTTTTTCAACTTGTGGGATGAGGATTGGCATCGGCGGCAGGAATCGTAGCGCCAGGGCCGCCACGCGCCGCCAGGCTCCGGTGCTACCCTGGCGTACTGCAGCAGATGCCCAGAGAATTCAAGGAGCGGCCTGCCGGCGGCGACCCTCAGGTGGCGTGAGATCCACACGTGGCATGCCGAGCCGTTCGCGTTCGCTGTTGAGTAGCTCGCCGTGCTCAAGCCACATGCCACGAGCTCCGCCTCGCCACAGCTCAGGCCGACGCTCCGGATCGTTGAGCACGTTGCTCTCACGCAGGAGCGTGTCCAGAGCGCTCTGTACGTCCAGCGACGTGTCGGATCCGGCCGGAAACGTCACGCCGTCGCGAAGATACTCCGGGGGCAACATGGCGCGCCCGCTTCCGATGCTGAGCACGTTCACCAGACGACCGGTTTCGCGAATGAGGGACTCGATCTCGTCTTCCGTGATTGTCTTTGGTCGGGCCAGCTCTTGGTGCGCAATGAGCCGGTCGCGTATCGCGTACGCCCGGTTGCAGATCTCGCCCTCCACCCGCACCGTAGCTTCCTCGTCCAAGTAGCGCCGGAGTGCCGCTTTCGCCTCTGGCCGGACGTGCTCGATCATCCATTTTCTCAATTGCTTGAGTGATAGGTGTTTTTTCGTGTCGCGAAGGGCACCTGTCACCACTACGATGATGTGCGAGATAAGAGCCCACTCGACGAGGACCATCCACAGGTTGCTGCTCGGGAACACAATCTCGTGAGGGCATCTCCTAAACGATCTCCAAACCTCGATGCACGAGTGAGCTTCGACGAGCCTGTACCAAACGGCATCGAGCATCGCGTCGTACTCGGTTGCGTCGGCCTCGTCAAAGTAGTATCGGATGTCCTCCGAAGGCAGCTCTGCCATCTTCCTCGCCTGATCAAAGTGAGGACGTATTCGGCTGTTGCGAAGTTCCGTGCCTCGGCTGGCCGGTCACCTACGGCCGCTGACCTCCGGCGGTCGTTTCTTGGAGGTGCTCATCAAACCACCCAAACGCCTCCCCCTGCATCTCGCGGCTGAACTGGTGGCCGCCGGGATAGAAACTCGTCCGGTACGCCTCCGGCGCGCCGGCGCGCTCGAACGTCTCGCGCAACATGCCGTCCGCTCGCTCCATCTGCGGCACCGTGTAGAGCGGGTCGTCGGTGCAGCTCTGGACCAGCGTCGCCGCGGGGGCGCGCAGGCCGAGGACCTCGGGGAAGTCCAACTCGCGTGGGAGGATGGGGCAGTAGGCCATCCAGGTGTGCGTGTGGCACTTGTCGAGCAGAAAGTCGCGCCAGGTGGTCATGAAGCCGATACAGACGGCGCAGCGGATGCGCGGATCGAGGCCGGCCAGGTAGACCGTCCGCAGCCCGCCGCCCGAGAGGCCGCCGCAGCCGAGCCGCTGCGGGTCGACCTCGGGCCGGGCAGCCAGGATGCCGAGCGCCGCCTGATCTTCGGCCAGCACCACGCCGGGCCAAGTGGTGCCGGCGCAGAGCAGGCTCTTGGCCACGATGTGCTCGTGCTGCGCCGCGAAACTGTTGTAGGCGGCGAAGCCCATCGCGTCGTCGGGCTCCGCGTCGATGCCGCCATACTTGACCGGATCACTGACGTCGGCTACCAGCACGCGGCGGCTGCCGAACAGGAAGGTGTCGTGGACCAGCACCAGGTAGCCGCGGCGGGCCAGCTCGTTGGCCCAGCCGACGCCGCCGTAGTATTGGTCGAGGTGTTCGCGCTGCACGGCCCACGGCTCGTCGTCGGTCAGGGCGATCTTGCGCCAACCGAGGTACTTCTTGCCGCCGTGGCAGTGCAGCCCCAGCACGCCGGGCAGCGGGCCGGTGGCGCCGGCCGGTTTGAGCAGCACCGCCTCGGTGCGCGGCCCGTGCGGAAGCTGCCACGAGAGCTGTTCGATATCGAGGCCGTCGAACGTCGTGCGGGCGTCGACGCGCAACTCGGCCGGCTCGCCGAGCGGCGGCGGGGCGAGCCGCGCCAGGGCGACCGCGCGGACCTCGGAGCGCCAGCTATCGACGTCGCGCCAGCGGCCGGTGCGCAGCGACAGCGCGGCCGGCCCGTCGCCGAGCAGCCGGTCGGCGAAGTAGGGGCCGTAGGCCCCGAGCATGTTCGGCATGGCGGTCTCGCCCCGCCGATTGCCCGGTGCGGCGCCGGCTCCTTCAGTTCGCCGAGTAGGGACAGCTCCCGCCCTGGCAGCAGGCGCCGGCGGGCACCTTGCTCGGTTGCGCGGTCTGCGCCGCGAAGACCGAGAAGACCCGGGCGGTCTTGGTCCCACCGCACTCGGGGCAGGCGTGGCCCTCGCGCGGCGCGTCGCGCTTCTGCAGCAGCGTGAACAGTTCGTCGCAGTCGTCGCACTTGTACTCGAAAAACGGCATGGCTATCCCTCACGCGCGAACATCGAGCCGATTGACCACGCGCCAGTCGGCCACCACTCCGCCGGCGACCTTGGTCGCCATCACGCCCTCCGGCACATCCCGGGCCCGGCCGTCGAGGTAGATCGTCCCATCGCCGGCGGTGACCCGGATCAAGCGCGCATTGGTCCGCGGACAGAGCCGCAGCCGGGCGGTCACCTCGTCGACCAGTGTCGCCTCGCCGACATGGCCGCCATGCGCCCGCGCGGCGGGCGGCCAGGGCTCGCGAATCCGCATCTCGAGCGCAATCCGCGCCGTCGCGAGCAGGTCGCTGGCGTACCCGAAGGTCCGGCCCGGCACCGCCTGCACGAGCCAGATCAGCGCCGGCTCACAACCGGCGGCCAGCAGGTGCGCAACCACCTCGTCGGTGTCGGCGGGAAACTCCAACCCGGCCAGGCGCGCGGCCAACGTGTCGAGCAACGCATCATCCACGGCGAGGGGTTCCCGCGCCGCAGGCCATGCCCTGCCCAGCGGAAATGCTGCGGATTTGTTGCGTCGGGCCTAAAACGTAACCGTTCTGTCATGGACGGACGCACGTCCGGGGTGTATCCTAGGAGTGTCGACAGCCGACCGCAAGGTCGCCGCTGACCGCAGGATTGGCGCTCGCGGGTCGCCGCTGCTTGGAGGGACCGAGCCGGTTGTACCGGCCCGGTCCCTTCTGGTTTTCCGATGAGGGTACCACTGCTCCTGCTGCTGCTCGCACCGCCGGTCGGGGCGCCGCTCGAGTGGCGGCCCGCCGGCCGACCCGTGCCGCTGCCGGGCGAACCGCCGGCGGGCTACCCGCGCGCACTTCTCCTGCCCGACGGCCAACTGCTGCTGATCGCCGGCGATGACCGCGTCTATCGGCTCGCCACCGACCTCACCAACGGCGTGCCGCTGGGCCGCATCCCGGTTCGCCAGGGCGGCCGCGCGGTGCCGTTCTGGTCGCCCCGTGGCCGACTGATGGCGGTGGCCAACGACAACCTCGAACGGCCCGCGGCCGGTGAGCCGAGCGACCACCGCGTGCGGCTGTTCGCCGGCAATGACCAGGGCGCCGGCTGGGAGCGGGTCAGCACCGTCATCGAGACCGGCGAGCGGGGCTGCTACGAGCCCTTTCCGTTGGTCACCCGCGGCGGCGACCTGCTGGTCGCCTACTCACGCGAGTACCCGCACACCCACCCGGCTTACCAGGTCTGCGAACTACGCCGCTCGACCGACGACGGGTGGACCTGGTCGGCGCCCATCACCATCGCGGCGCACGACTCCTCGCGCGACGGCATGCCGGTCCTGTGCGAGCTGGGCGACGGCCGGCTGATGGCTGTCTTCGAGACCACCGACGCGGGCTACTTCCGGATTGCCGCGGCGACCAGCGACGATGGCGGGGCAAGCTGGCGCGGCCGCGCGCTCGTGGATGACCCTGGGCCCGGCGGCTACAGCGGCGCGCCGTTCATCATCAGGCTCGACGACGGCCGTCTGATCGTGACCTACCAGACCCGGCGGTGGTCGCCCGACGAGGACATCGCCTGGCGTGAGAGTGGCGACGAGGGCGCCACCTGGAGCCCCGCCCGGCCGCTCTTCGCCGGCGACGGCAAGCAGCTCTGGGCGGCCCTGACCCGGCTGGACGGCCGGCGAGTGCTGGCTCTGACCAGCTCGCCCGGCAGCGACGGCCGATACGGTGTCGAGCTGGCTCTCGGCGGCCACTGAATCGCCCTCACCGCACCAGCCCGATCCGGCGCAGCGCCGCGCCGACGATCTGCTCCATCGCCTCGTCGGTGGTGGTGCGGTAGTAGCCCATGCCGCGCCCGACGCAAAACTGGCGCAGCGCGGCGCAATACTCCTCGGCCCGCTGGCGGTACCGCCGCAGCAGGCTGTCGCTGACGGTGATCTCGCGCGTCTCGGCGGTCTCCGAGTCGATCAGCTTCAGGTCGCCCACCACGCCAGGGTTCAGCTCGCCCGGCGAGAGCACTTGGATGGCCACCACCTCGAACCGCCGGGCGAGCAGCGCGCGCAGGCCGCGCTCGTAGCCGGCCGGATCGAGGAAGTCCGAGACCACGACACAGAGCCCCGGCTTGCGGTGCAGGTGGGCGAAGCGCGCCAGCGCCGTGCCCAGGTCGGTGCCGCCGGTCGCCTCGAGGCCTGACAGGTAGTCGAACACCCGCCGCGCGTTGCCAGTGCCGCGCAGCGGCGGCAGGCCGTGGTCGAGCTGTCCGCCGAAAGCGCTGACCTCGACCCGGTCGAGCCCGGCCAGGCCGATGTAGGCCAGCGCGGCGACCAGCCGGCGGGCGTGGTCGAACTTGAGCGGCTCGCCGAAAGCCATCGAGCGGCTGCGGTCGAGCAGCAGGCTGCAGCGCAGGTCCTCTTCTTCGACAAAGAGCTTGATCAGTAGGCGGTCTAGCCGGCCGTAGATGTTCCAGTCGAGATAGCGCAGGTCGTCGCCCGGCGCGTAGTCGCGGTAGTCGGCGAACTCGACCGAGACGCCGCGCTTGGTCGAGCGCTTTTCGCCCTGCTGCGCCCCCGCGTAGGTCCGCTTGGCACACAGCACCAGGCGTTCGAGGGTGCGCAGGAAGGCGGCATCGAACAGCTCGGTCTCGACGGCGGGCATGGCCGGCGATTGTGCGTGGGTGTCACACCTCCTGCCGGCGTGCTATCCTCGCGCTGGAGGCGAGGATGGCGAAGCGGACCTGCCGGGCATGTGGAGTCTCGTTCGAGTATCCCGAGCCGGGCTCGATCGCCACCAAGCGCTTCTGCGACCCCTGCATGCGCGTGCCCGAGAACATCCGCCGGGTGATGGAGCGGCACCAGCTCGAGATCACGCGGTTGAAGCGCCAGGTCGAGAAGCTGGCCGACAAGTAGGGCGCGCACCGCGCGCCGTCCGTGGGTGTAGGGTCCGCACCGCGGACCATCGCCCGTGACCTGGTCGACATGGTCCGCCGTGCGGACCCAACGGATGCCGTTGGCACGCTCCGGGTGACCGCCGGTACGCAGTGGGCGCGCTACCCCGCGGCGAGCTCGGCGGCCGCCTCTTCGCTTTCTGGGTCGAGCCCTTTGAACGCCATCGGCGGCTCGTCGATGCCGAAGTTGGTGGCGTAGAGCAGCGCGATCCGGTCGAGCTGCTGCTGGGTCAGGTCGGGCCGGTCGGGCGCGGCGGCGAACTCGGCGAGCTGCTCCCGATCGTAGATGTTCGGCAGGCAGCTCATCACCGTCGGCTCGGCGAGGATGAACTTCAGCGCCGCCTGGCCCAGCGTCGTGCCGCCGGCGGTGAGGAAGTCGAGCGTGGCGATCTTCTTCAGCCCGTTGATCAGCCACGAGCGCGGGCGATGGCGGCGATGGTCGTGCGGCGGGAAGACAGTCTCTTCGGTGTACCGGCCTTCGAGCATGCCGCTCGAGTGCGGCACGCGGACCAGGAAGCCGATGCCCTGTTCGGCCGCCGGGGCGAACATCCGCCGGCCCGGATCCTGTTCGAGCAGGTTGTAGATCATCTGCATGACCACGCCGCGCCGCCGGCGAATCGCCGCCAGGCCCTCGACCAGCCAGCCGATGGCCGGGCCGAGCGCGGTGCCCCAGTAGCGCAGCTTGCCCTCGTCGACCAGCTCGTCGAGCGTGGCGTAGATGTCGTCGTCGAGCACGTGGTCCATCTTCACGTTGTGGAGCTGGTAGAGGTCGATCCGGTCGGTGCCCAGCCGGGCCAGGCTCTGCTCGACGGCGTAGCGCAGATACGACGGGCTGAAGTCCTGCGGTCGCTCGCGCTGACCCGAGGCGGGGTGGTTGTAGATGTCGTAACCGCCCTTGGTGGCAATCACAATCTCGTCGCGGCAGTCGGCGAAGGCCTCGCGCAGCACCGTCTCGCCGCGACCGTCGCCATAGGCGTCGGCGGTGTCGAACAGCGTGATGCCCAGCTCCTTCGCCTCGCGCAGCAGCTTCACGTCGGCGCCCGACTCGGTCTGCGTCTCGGGCCACCAGCCGGCGGCCACGGTCCAGACGCCGAAGCCCACCTCGGAGACGGCCAGGTCGGTGCCGGGAAAGGTGCGGAACTTCATTGCATCAACCTCGCTGCGGCACTATTGTGGCGCGGGCGGCGGCCAGCGTCAGCGGAAGGAACCAGCCGGCGCGAACCGAACGCAATCAGCGGGGTTCCGCCCGCCATGGTCCGTGAAGTCAGAAACCGGCGCGCCGTCGCCGCGGCGTTGGCCGAGTGGACCGGCGCTACCGGACCGTTCTCTGTCGTCCGCGCCCCGCTGCGCGTCTGCCCACTCGGCGCGCACATCGACCATCAGGGCGGCACTGTCACCGGCCTCTGCCTCGACCGCGCTGTCTGGCTCGCCTTCACTCCGTCAGGCTCGTCGCGCGTGCGCGTGCGGAGCCTCGATTTCGCGGGCGAGACGACGTTCGACCTGGACGGCATCCCGCCGGCGGCACCCGGCGAGTGGGGCAACTTCGCCCGCGGCGCGGCCGCGGTGCTACGCGACTCACATCAGCTTGACCGCGGCCTCGACGCGGTGCTGCGCGGCCCGCTGCCCATCGGCGGGCTCAGTTCGTCCGCCGCGGTCGGCCTGAGCTACCTCACCGCCCTGGCGCAGGTCAACCAGCTACACCTCGCGCCCGACGAGCTGATCGACGCCTGCCGGCGGATCGAGAACGACTACCTCGGCGTGCAGTGCGGGCTGCTCGACCCCGGCATGATCGTTGCCGGCCGGCCGCAGGCGCTGACGGTGCTCGATTGCGACCGGTTCGACTTCGACTGGTCGCCGACCCCGCCCTCCGCGAAGTTCGATCTCGTGGTAGCCTACTGCGGGCTGAGCCGCGCGCTGGAGACCTCGGACTACAACCTCCGAGTCGAGCAGTGCGGCCAGGCGGCGGCCGCGCTGCTCGGCCGCGCGCCGGCCCGGCTGTGCGAGGTCGATGCGGCGACCTGGGCGGCGGGGCGCGAGCGCCTCGAGCCGGTGCCGCGCCGGCGCGCCGAGCATTACTTCGGCGAGATGGAGCGCGTGCGCGAGGGGATCGACTGCTGGCGGGTGGGCGACCTGGCCTCGTTCGGGCGGCTGATGACCGAGTCGGGCCGCAGCTCGGTCGAGCGGTATGAGTGCGGTGGGGCGGAAATGACCAGTCTGTGGCGGATCCTGTGCGAGGCGCCCGGGGTGCTCGGCGCGCGGTTCAGCGGCGCTGGGTTCAAGGGCTCGTGTCTGGCCCTGGCCCGGTCCGGCTGCCGCGAGAGCATCGCCGCCCATGTGGCCGAGCGATATCCCGTGGCGCAGCCGCACCTGGCCGAGCGCTACGAGCTCCACTTCTGCCGCCCCGGCGGCCCGCTCGAGGTGCTCTGATGCAGGGCGTCATCCTCGCCGCCGGACGCGGCACGCGGCTGCATCCGGTTAGCGTGGCCCGCAGCAAGGCCACCGTGCCGGTCTGCGGCGTGAGCTTGATCGAGCGGGTCATCGCCTCGCTCCGTGCCGGCGGCGTCGATCGCTTCGTCATCGTCGCCGCACCGGGCGATGAGCGCCTGAGCCGGATTGTCGACCGGCTGCCCGACGCAGAGTGCGTGGTCCAAGCCGAGCCGCGCGGCGCGGCCGACGCGCTGGCCTGCGCCGCCCCGCGGATCGACGGGCCGTTTCTCCTCTCAGCCTGCGACAGCATCGTCGCCGACGCGTTCGTCGCCGAGCTGGTCGCGCTGCACCGTGCGCGCCGGGCCAACGCGACGCTGGCGCTGCGGCGGCTGACCTCGCCCGAGCAGTGCCGCCGCTCCGGGGTCATCGCCGGCACGCCCGAACAGATCACCGGCATCGTCGAGAAGCCCGAGCCGGCCGACGCACCGAGCGACATCGGCAGCCTGCCGCTCTATCTGTTCGAGCCGCGGCTGCTCGATTACCTGCCCGAGGTGCAGCCCTCGCCGCGGGGCGAACTCGAGCTGCAGGACGCCATCGCGATGCTGATCGCCCGCGACGGCAACGCCGTCGGCGCGCTGACCGACACACGCCGACAAGTAACCAGCGCCGGCGACCTGCTGGCGCTCAACCGCTGGTTCCTGGACCGCGGCGAAGGGACCAGCGCCAATGGGGTCGCCGC
The DNA here is from genome assembly GCA_964405335.1 of uncultured Fimbriimonadaceae bacterium. GTDB lineage: Bacteria > Armatimonadota > UBA10988 > UBA10988 > UBA10988 > CAYONP01. The sequence continues at coordinate 9,744 of CAYONP010000063.1, read as the reverse complement.
CACGCCGCCGGTGCACCTGGGCGAGCCGCTGCAGGTCGGCGCGGGCTGCCGCATCGGTCCGTACGTGGTCGTCGAGCCAGGTTGCCGGATCGGCGCCGGCGCAAGGGTAAGCCATGCCGTGCTGCTCGACGGCGCCGAGGTGCCGCCGGGGGCGGCCATCGACAGCCAGGTGGTCGTGCCGAGTGAGTGAGGGAGGTGGGCGATGACCGGTCCGCACATTCTGCCGGCCCCGCGTTCGTACACGCCGGGCAAGGCCTCGTTTCAGCTTGGCCGCGCGGTGCGGCTGATCCTGCCGCCCGGCGCCGATGACCACGACCGATTCGCCGCGCGTCAACTCGGCGCCCGGATCGACGCCGTGCGCCGGGGCCGGGCGATCCTCGAGCAGCGCTGGGACATCGAGCCGGCGGCGCCCGCCGTGGTCCTGCTCCGCGCCGATCGTGACGCCGCCTTCGCCGCACGCTGCGGCATCGAGCTGACGGCGTTGCCGGCGCAGGGCTATCGGCTGGTCGTCGAGCCAGCGCTGGTGACCATCATCGGCGCCGACGCGCCGGGCCTGTTCTACGGCGCGGTGACGCTGAGCCAGACGATCGACGGCGATGCGGTCGCCTGCGGCACCGTCGACGACGCGCCGGCGCTGCCCGTGCGCGGGGTGATGCACGACGTCAGCCGCGGCAAGGTGCCGACGCTCGAGACGCTGTACGGCCTGGTCGACGACCTGGCCGGCTGGAAGGTCAACCACCTCCAGCTCTACACCGAGCACACCTTCCGCTTCCGCAAACACCCGCTGATTGGCCGCGATGCGGGGCCGCTGACGCCCGAGCAGATGATCGCCCTGGACGAGTATTGCCGAGCGCGGCACATCATGCTGGTGCCGAACCTGGCCACCTTCGGCCACATGCACCCGATCCTGACCCTCAAGCCGTACCGCCACCTGGCCGAGGATGAGGCGCGCGCCTGGTGTCTCAATCCGCTCGACGAAGGCTCCTACGCGCTGCTCGACGACCTGCTCGGCGAACTGCTGCCGAACTTCAGCGCGCCGCTGTTCAACGCCAATTGCGATGAGACTTACGGCCTCGGCGAGCAGAAGAGCAAGCCGCGCGCCGACGAGATCGGCGTCGGCCGGCTCTACCTCGAGCACATCCAACGGCTGCATCGCCTGGTGACCGAGAAGTACGGCCGGCGGATGATGATGTGGGGCGACATCATCGTCAAATACCCTGACCTGATTGCCGAGCTGCCCGAGGACATGATCTGCCTCGACTGGTGGTATGAGGCAACGCGCGACTGGGATCTCTCGAAGCGCTTCGCCGACGCCGGGCGCGAGTTCTACGTCTGTCCTGGCACGAGCAGTTGGAACGGCCTCTTCCCGCGCGTGGCCAACGCCTGCGGCAACATCCGCAACTTCGCCGCCGCCGGCCATCAGTACGGCGCGACCGGCATGTTGAACACCGACTGGGGCGACGGCGGGCACTACAACCTGCTCGGCTACAGCTACCACGGCTTCGCCTACGGCGCGCAGGCGGCCTGGAACCCGGAGTTCGACGACGATGCCTTCGACGCCGGCTTCGGCGCGCTCACCTTCGGCGAGCAGGGCGGAGCGGTGGCGCAGGCCATCCGCCTGCTCGGCGAGGCCAACGATCGCGTCGGCATTCCGATCGGCAACGCCTCGGTGACGCTCCGCTTCCTGCGCGAGGCGACGCTGACCGGCAAGCACCTGCGGCAGGCCGAGCCCGAGAAGCTGCGTGCAGCTCAGGAGGCGGCGCGCGAGGCGGGCGAGCTGCTCCGCGGTGCGCAGGGCAAGCGCACCGCGCGGCCGGACCTCACCGCCGAGCTGCTCTTCGCCGCCGAGCAGGTGGCCTGGTCGCTCGACAAGGCGACCTGGACGGCCGAGACCCGCGCCGGCTGGGCCGCGGGTAACGCGGGCTGGTTCGCCGAGCGCGGCGCCGCGCTGCGCGAGCTGCGCGGAGGCCTCGGCCGGCAGAAGAAGCGCTTTGAGTCGCTCTGGCTGGCCCGCGCGGTGCCGGCCGGATTGGCCGACAACCTGGCCCGCTATGACGAGGTGGCGGCCGACCTCCGCGCCGCCGAGGCGACGGTCCGCGCCGCACACGCGGCGGTCGGCGCGGGGGAGGCGGCGCCGGCGTTGCCGGACGAGTAACGTCGCCCGTCGTTCAGCCGCCGGTCGGATCGACGAAGATGGTCTGCTCGTTCCGGTAGACCACCTTCCCCGCCGCGCCGCCGGTCACCTTGGTCACGTACTTGCGCTGCGTGTAGACCACCGGCACGATGTCGGAGTGCTTCATCTTCGATTGCCGCGCGGCCAGGCGGGCCGCCGCTTCGATGCTGCCGGGCGGCACCTGCTCGGGCCGGCCCTCGGTGCGCAGGATGACGTGCCCGCTGCCGGCGCCGCGGACGTGGAACCAGAGGTCGGTCGGCGCGGCGACGCGGCTGAGCAGCCCTTCGCTCTCCGACGCGTTGGTGCCGATCAGGCAGGTGTAGCCGTCGGCGGTGGTCCAGCGCTTGAGCCGGCGCAGCCAGCGCTCGCGTTCGGTGCGCGGCTTGCGCTCGCGCGGCCCGGCCGATTCGGGCGGCGGCAAGGGTGCCTCGCCGGCGTCGAGGGCGGCCAGCGCCCTGATCGCCTCGGCCAGCTCGACCTCTGCCTCCGCGCGCTCGGCGGCCACCGATTGGGCGGCCCGCGCGGCTTTACGTGCCCGCTCGTAGAGCCGCTCGGCCAGGCGTTGTGGCGGCATCGCCGGGTCGAGCGCGATGGTCAGCGACTCACCCGCCTGCGGCCAGCCGTCGACCACCAACTCCTCGTCGCGAGCGCCGATGCGGTGCAGGTTGGCCAGGATCAGATCGGCTTCGAGCCGCCACTGCGCCGCCTGTTCGGCGCGCTGTTCGCGCCGGGCCAGGTTGGCCAGCAGCGCCTCGGCCCGCTCGCGGCGGCGTTTCAGTCCGGTTCGCGCGTCGGCTTGGCGCCGGGCCAGCGACTGCCGCTCCGACTGAGCCTCGGCCACCTGCTCCATCGCTCGGCTCAGGCTGGGCGCGGGCTCGCCACCGGGCAGCGGCAGGGCCCAGGCGTCGGCCGGCAGGCCCGCCGCATCGCGCACCAGGCAGGGCTCGAACCGGCCATCGCGCATCCGCTCGACCAGCTCCGACCAGACCCGCCAGCAGGACTCCGCGGACTGGTCGGCGCCGGCGGCGAGCAGATACTGCCAGAGCCGCTCGCTCATGCCGTGGAAGTGGCGCCGCCAGCCGTCGCGCAGGCTCGGCTCGGTCAGCTCGGGCCACAGCTCGGCCAGCTCGTCGCGGGTCAGGCTCCGCGGGTCGCGCCGGCCGCCCGTCGGTGGCGGGGTGTAGGGCAGTTTGGGCAGCAGCTCGCGGTGGCGGTTGACCGCGCGGGTGACGGTCTTCAGCGTCGCCTCGATCAGCCCGGCGGCGTCGAGCACGCAGCAGGCCGAGTGCTTGCCCATCAGCTCGATGACCAGCCGCTGGTGCGTCTCGCGGCCGACGCGATCGACGTTGTCCACCTCGAGGTGCAGCACCCGGTCGAAGTCGATCGCCTCGACGCGGGTGACCGTCCCGCCGCGTAGCAGGGCGTTGAGGTGCGCCTGCAGCCCCGTCTCGGCACCCGGCCGCACGGGCACCGCGGAGACTCGGTGGCAGCGGGCTTCGTCGGGCCGAATGGAGATGAACAGGCCGCCATCGGGGAGCCCGATGACGGCCTGACCATGGGCCGGCAGCACCACCTCGCCCAGTCGCCGGCCGAGGACCGCGTCACGCAGCTCGGCGGCAATCGCGACCAGGCCGAGGCTGTCGACGGTCACGAACTGACGATCTCGACGTTGCGCCCGCCGGCGTCCCACTTGACCGTCGCGCCGAACGCCTCGCCGATGAAGCGCAGTGGCACGAAGGTCGAGCCGCCGAGCGACTGCGCCGGCGCGCTGAGCTGCACCGGCCGGCCGTTGACGTGCGCGGTCGACGAGCCGAGCGTGAGCGTCACCGTGGTGGCGCCCTTGACCGCCGTGATGGTCCGCGTGGCCGAGTCGAACTTGACCGACGCCTGCATCGCCTCGAAGATGCCGCGCAGTGGCACCAGCACACTGCCGCCCTGCATCACCGGCGGCGGGTCGAGCGCCAGCCAGTTGCCGTCGAGCAGCACGGCGATATCGGAGGCCGGCCGGCCCGCCGGGCCGGTCGTGCCGCCGGTACCACCGGTACCCGTTGGCGGCGCGGCGCCGATCATCGACTGCCAGGCGACGGTCTGCGGCGCGACGGTGAACGGCATGCCGCCGGCGAGGATCAGCCCGCTGGTCGACCGCCCGGAGGCGAACACGCCGGTGTTGGCCAGGTCGCCGCCGTATTTGACCCACCCGCGCGAGCCGGTGCGGGGCAGGCGGTAGCTGTAGACCCGTCCGTTGGCCGACGAGACGATCAGCTCGGCTCGTCGGTCGCCGTTGACATCGGCGACCAGCGGGCAGCACTGGCTGAACGCGCCGAGGGTGGCCGACCAGAGCGCCTTGCCGGTTTTGCCGTTGAGGGCAATCACCTTCGGCGCGTCGGGCACCGGCGTACACAAGATCACGTCGGCGGCGTTGTCGCCGTTGAGGTCGATCAGCGACGGCGTCGAGCTGGGTACAAACTGCGCCTGCCCGCCGCTGGCGGGGACGACCTGGTAGCTCCAGACCTCGCGGCCGGCGGTGTTGAGGCAGTAGAGCTTGCCGTCGTAGCTGGTCAAGAGCAGGTTGAGCTGCCCGTCGCCGGTGACATCCTCAACGGCCAGGCTGCTGGCCAGGCCGCGGCCGCTGCGCGGCGCCCAGGTCCACTCGACCGCGCCGGCGTGGCTGATCCGCGCCACCTGCGAGCCGCAGGCATAGATCTCGGCCCGGCCGTCGCCGTTGGCGTCGCAGACCACCGGCGCCTTGGTCACCGGGCCGCGCAGCTTGGCCGCCCAGCGCTGCTGGCCGGCGGCGGTGAAGCAGAGCAACTCCTGGTCGTCACTGCCGACCAGGATTTCGGCCTGCCCGCCGTCGATGTCGGCGACCGTCACCGAGCCGCGCAGGCGGTCACTGGCGCGCTGCTCCCAAAGTGGGTTGCCGCTGGCCGCATCGACGGCCTTGAGCGACATGTCCTGCGGGTAGTAGAACTCCTTGCGGCCATTGCCGTCGGCATCGGCCAGCGCACCGTTGCCGACGATGCCGTCGCGGCCGCCTGGGATCTGCCACTTGACCGAGCCGTCGGTGCCGTTGAGGCAGAGCACCAGCCCGGTGCGCCCACCGGCGACGATCAGTTCCACCGCTCCGTCGCCGTCGACGTCGTCGACCACCGGGCAGCAGGTGAAGCGCTCGTCATACGAGACGGTCCACAGCTTGCCGCCGCTGGCGCCGTCGAGGGCCAGCACCTTGCCGCCGTCGGTGGCGCAGATCACCTCGAGCAGCCGGTCGCCGTTCAGGTCGGCGCAGGTCGGCTTGTCGACGTAGCCGGGCGTGAGCTGCATCCAGGCCTGCGGCGGCGCCTGGGCCGAGGCAACGGAGGCAGCCAGCGAACAGGCGAGCACCAGTGCGAGTCGATCCCTCATCGATTCCTCCCTACAGCCCAAGCGACGCAGCAGCCGGCGTCGCGCTTCCGCCGAGTCTACCATCCCAGCCGCGCGCCGGGCGAACCGGCACCGTGAATCTGACGCGCCGCCGCCGGCGGTCACGGTCGCGGCGCAACCTGCCCCGGCGGCCCGTGTCATAGAGCATGGCACGCGACCAGGACGGCAGGCGATGACTTACGGCCAGACCAGACCGGCCGCCGGCGAGGCGGCGGTGCGCGGACCGCAGGCGCGGCGGATGCGCGAAATCGAGGCCCTGCGCGACCGCATCCTCGACGCCGCCGAGGCCATCCTGATCAGCGACGGCTATGAGCACCTCTCGATGCGACGCCTCGCCGACGCGGTCGAGTATGCGGCGAGTACCATCTACGGTTACTTTGCCGACAAGAGCGCCATCCTGGCCGCGGTCATGGAGCGCACCTGTGGACTGCTGGTCGAGGCGCTCGACCGCGCCGCCCTGACCCCCGGCCCGCTGACCCGCCTGCGCATGTTGGCCCGCGCCTATGTCGAGTTCGCGCTCGAGCACCCCAAGCACTACGAGGTGCTCTTCCTGCTCCGCGGGCCGACAGTGCCGGTGATCGAAACGCCTGCCTTTGCCGCCGCGGTCGAGCACTTCCGTGAGGCGGTGGGCGAGGGCGTCCGCTCGGGCACCTTCCGGCGGGTCAACGTCGACGAATCGGCCCAGGCCTGCTGGGCCGCCTGCCACGGTCTGGTCTCGCTGCTGCTGCTCCACGGCGACCGGTACGACTTCGCCGAGCCGGAGCGGCTGCTCGAATCGACCGTCACACTGCTGATCGAGGGCGTCCGGCCCCAGGCGTTCGGCTTCGCGCCCGGCACCGTGCCGGCCAAACCCGAGGCCGAAGCGGAGCCGGAGCCGGAGCCGGCGGTGGCCGGGTTCGAGTCGGAGCCCTGGCCTAGCGATCCGGGCGCGTGAAGCGGTAACGCACCAGAGCCCACAGCGCGCGCAGGCCGTCGGTCCAGCGCAGCTTCTTGCCCTCGGCAATCGTCCGCGGGCGATAGCTGACCGGCAGCTCGGTGATGGTCGCCCCCGCCCTCCGCAGCTTGCAGGCAATCTCGTAGTCCAGGTCGAACCCGTCGGAGTGCAGCACCAGCGACTGGGCCAGCTCGCGGCGGACCAGCTTGTAGCACGTCGCCACGTCGCTGATGCGGCAGCGGTAGAGCAGCGCGAAGACCCCGTTGAGCAGGTCGCGGCCGAGGGCATGGTGCCACGGTACGCGCGGCGGGTCGCGCAGCAGCCGCGAGCCGAACACCGCGTCGTGCCCCGCCTCGGCCGCAGCCAGCAGGTCGAGGATCTCCCTCGGCTCGTACTCCTCGTCGGCGTCCTGGATGATCAGCCAGTCGCCCTGCGCCAGGGCGATGCCCCGGCGGACCGAGCTGCCCTTGCCGCGATTCACCTCCTGCAGCACCGGCCGGATTCCCGGTTCGCCCTCCAGCGCGGCGACCAGCTCGCGCGTGCCGTCGGTGGAGACGTTGTCGATCACGATCAGCTCTTTGTCGACCGGCAGCGCGCGGACGCGTTCGAGTACGCGGGGCAGCGTCTCGAGCTCGTTGAACACCGGGATGATGATCGACAACTTCACGGCACGAACGGAAGCCTCCAGCCGGGCTGATAGTGCGGATTGAGGATCAGCACGATGGTGGCCGCCGCGACCAGGTTCATTACCAGCAACAAGCCCACCCAGACCGCCGGCAGGCGCGCGTCTTGGCGACTCAGCCCGCGGACGATCGCCACCTGTGTAGGCAGCATCGCCGCCAGCACGTACCGGCCGCCCATGTTGAACTCGATGTCCTGCGTCCAGAAGGCAAGCTGCTGCCCAGCGACGACCGCGATCAGCAGCACCAGGCCGAGACCGAGGAAGTCGCGCTCGGCCGGCTCGAGTCCGCGCAGCCCGGCCAGGCTGGCCAGCGCCAGGCAGGTGAGCAGCGTGTAGAGCAGCACGATCGGCCCCATCGGCCGTTCGGGCCCGCCCGGCGTCTGCCAGCCGGGCAGCCAGTCGGGCTGACACCAGCTCGACAGCCAGGTCCGCCCGGCGGTCATGGCCAGGAGCTGGCCGACCGTCGCGCGTCCGGCGGCGACGTTGTCCAGTGCGGAGCCGTAATGCACCGGCGCCTTGAGCACCGGCTGACCGTAACGAACCTGGTTCCGCACGAACCAGGGGCCGGCCAGGAGCAGCGCCAGGCCGAAGGCAATCGCCGCGTCGCGCGCCAGCGCTCGGTCAGGCGCGCGCCGCCGGCGCAGCGCGAAGGCAACCAGCGCCACCGGCCACGCGGCGATACCGCTCAGCTTGGTTAGCAGGCACCCGCCGAGCACCAAGCCGAGCCAGACCGCGCGTCGCCGGTCGGGGCCGTGGCACAGCAGCTCCCAGCTCTGCCACAGCACCGCCGTGGCCAGCAGGCCGACGATTAGATCGGGGTTGACGTGGCAGGCGTAGAGCAGGAACACCGGCAGCCAGGCCAGCCCGGCGGCCGACCAGCGCGCGTCGGGCGAGTCGCCCAGCACGCGATGGCTCACCCGCACCGCCAGCAGCACCCAGAGCAGCCCGACCCCGATGGCGGCCAGGCGGAGCAGCCACAGCCGCGCATCGTCGCCGAGCCCGAGGGCCGCCAGCGCCACCGGCGCGTAGACGAGGTAGGCCAGCGGCGGGTGCTGGGTTTCGTAGCCGCCCTCGGGCGCGACGGGATCCCATCGCGACAGCCGCCGGGCGGCGGCGAGGAACTCGACATACTCGAGGTGCGCCGGCTCGTCGGGCAGCGCGCGGAGCGGTTGGATGAGGGCGAAGGTGGCCGCGAGCACGAGGTAGACGCCGACGATCACCGCCGGCTTGGGTCCGTGTGCCACGCTATTCGAGGATGATGCCCTTGGGCACCACCACCACGCCCTCGGGCGTCACCGTGAAGCGCTTTCGGTCCTGCTCGTGGTCGACGCCGATCTGGTATCCCTCGGGGATCGTCACGTGCTTGTCGACGATGGCCCGGCGGACCACCGCCCGCCGGCCGACATCGACGCCGCGGAAGAGAATCGAGTCGGTCACCTCAGAGTAGCTGTTGACCTTCACATCGGGCGAGAGCAGGCTGCGCCGCACGCGCCCGCCCGAAACGATGCAGCCCGGCGCCAGCAGCGACTCGGTGGCCATGCCGACGCGGCCCTGCTCGGCGAGGTCGTGGACGGTCTTCGCCGGCGGCGCCGCGCCGACCAGGGTGTGGATCGGCCAGGCCGGGTCGTGCAGGTTGCAGTGCGGCGTCGGGCTGAGCAGGTCGACGTTCGCCTCGTAGTAGCTGTCGAGCGTGCCGATATCGCGCCAGTAGGCCATGCCACCGGTCTGCTCGTCGCGGAAGCGATAAGCGTAGACCGGCATCTCGCGGCCGACCATGGTCGGGATGATGTTCTTGCCGAAGTCGTGCGCGGTCTCCTCGCGCGCGTCCTGAACCAACATGCGCACCAGGTCGGCGGTGCTGAAGACATAGATGCCCATCGAGACCAGCGCCGTGTCGGGGTCGCCCGGCACCGGCTTCGGCTGCTCAGGTTTCTCCTCGAACCCAACCACCCGCTCGGTCTCGTCGATGACCATCACGCCGAATCGCGAGGCTTCGGCCAGCGGCGCCTCGAGACAGGCGACCGTCAGCGCCGCGCCGCGCTCGACGTGCGCGCGGATGAGCTTGCCGTAGTCCATCGAGTAGATGTGGTCGCCCGAGAGGATCAGCACATACTCGGGCTTCTCGTTCTCGAGCAGGTAGACGTTCTGGAAGATGGCGTCGGCCGTGCCGCGGTACCAGTCGCCGTGGATCCGCTGCTGCGGCGGGATCAGCTCGACATACTCGCCGCGCTGGAGGTTGAACATCGAGCCCCACGCCTCGCGCACGTGGCGGTGGAGCGAGAAGCTGCGGTACTGGGTCAGGATGTTGATCCGAAACAGGCCCGAGTTGAGGCAGTTGCTCAAGGTGAAGTCGACGATGCGGTACAGCGCGCCGAACGGCACGGCCGGCTTGGCCCGGTCGCGAGTGAGGGGATAGAGCCGGTTGCCCACGCCGCCGGCCATCAGCATAGCGACGGTGCGCGAGACGGGTGCGTCGGTCATGGTGCGTTGCCCGCCAGCACGTTGCGCACCGTCTGCAGCAGCTCGGTCAGGTCG